>NZ_BDDQ01000025.1 GCF_002003465.1 Caenibacillus caldisaponilyticus
AAAATTCCCCATCCCTTGTCCGCGGCACGCGCAAGGTCAACCGTCCCACCCGAGTCGTCAATTGCCGGGGATAAGACCCGTTTCGATAGCCTTTTCGCCCCTCTGTGCGCTCATAACGGCCGGCGCCAAGTTGATCCGTTAACTGGGCTTCAAGGATTTGATTCAAGACCTGTTCCAACAGTTTGGCCAGTCCTTGATCTTGCGACAGGAACCCGTGCAGGATTTCATCGCTTATTGTAATATTGTATTGAGCCATGTTGCTTTCCTCCTTTTTGTTTGGTTTTTGGTTCACTTTCATTCTATCAAAGGGAAAGCAACGTGGCTCTTTTTACATTTCCTTTTTACACAATTTTACGGACTCAACTGGATTTTATGCATTTTTTGTCATCATTTCAACCAACCGCGCGCAAAACCGCAATTTGTAGACGTTCACGTGCCGCAAATTGTTGATAAAGCGTTCCCTCTCCCTCGCTGTGACGCGATGCGACAGAACACCGACCGGTCTTTTCCCTCCGCTATTCGTGCCGCGAAAATCCTCGAAGGGTGAGTTTGCGTCAACATATTAATCGACGAGGATTGAAAAGAGGAGACCAGCGCCCCCCTCCTGATTCTCTATATAGAGAAAAGTAAAGTCAGTGTTCAAATATAAGTCGTGCCCGACAGCAAAAAGCCCGGCCTGTTGCCACGGTTTGCCGGCTGATCCCTTGGGATGGGCAGTGACCGGGCAACCACGAGCAACGTAAAAAGGAATTGTCTCCGGCGCCGGTGGATCGATTCATGATGATAAGGAAATCCAACAACCTGCCGTTTCCACGGGTTATTTGAATTTCGTCGCTCGAATCGGCGCGATCGGTCAAACCGGTGGTTCAAAGATTTGGCGTAAACGCATCCCGTTGCCGGTCCTGTTTTTTCTCGCGGAGTTCGGCAATTTTTTCATCGCAATAGCCGTCGTACACTTCGACGGGCTGGGCGATTTTGAGCAACTGGATCGCCTCGTCGTACAGGCCTGCGGCTTCCAACTCCCGAACGAGATCGACGAGCGTATTGGCCAATGTATCTTCAATTTTTTTTAAGAGATCGAAAACCCAAGGGGCGCGAAATCCGTCCATCAATCCCCGCTTGTAAATGAATAATAGGTTGATCAAGTTGGCCTTTCGCTCCAAAAGCGGCCGTTCTTCGCCAAATCCTTGTTTCAGGTTGCTCAGGAAATCCTTCAGATCGCATTGGACTTCGCAATTAAGATGGACCGTGCTGCGCGTCACCTGGAGCACGCCCCTGAGCGCGGGATCATGGTCTTCGAAGATCGTTTTTAAATGGCTGATCATTACCCGCAAATAGTTTTTCGCGTTTTTTAAAGAAGCGTCCGGGAAAAAGACGTCGATCAGATGCTCGCGCGAAACCGTCGGCGTTAAGGTTAGAAAAGCCAACAATTCCTTCGCCAACCGCCGATCCCAATTCCCGACGACCGGCCGTTTATTCCAGCGAACGGAAAAATCGCCGATGACCCGCACTTCCAAACTGGGAGTCGCGATGGTCGCCCAATAGACCTCTTCCAAGGCGGTGCGGACTTTTTCCATCAAAAATTCCCGGGTTTTCGAGTATTGGAAAGAGTCATGCGTCCGGTAAAACTCGGTAAGCGCGGCAGTAAAGAGCTCAGGTTGGTCCAAAAAAACCGCGCTCGCGGCATTCGGGATGATCTGCAACCCGCTTTTCGGCACGGCCGCGGCAAACAAGGCGATCAAATGCGGCGGCAGAACCGGGGAACGGTCGCCGCCGACAAAAAGCACAGGCATTTTAAGGTGGGGCAGCGCTTTGATCATAGCGGTCTCTTCTTTGAAGACGAGTTCAATCCCCGAGCGGTATGCTTTTGAAGCCACGCGGCGCAAACCGCCCTCAATAATGGCCCGGTTCTTTTCATCTGGCGTATAGATTTGCCTAGGAATCATGTCCTCGATAAACGTTTCCCGATCGGCTTCTATCAATTCGAGACGGCCACTAAAATCAAAAAGAAAAAGGTCTTTTGGGAAGTAAAGTTGAGCGGAGATGAGCGTTAACGAGCGCACGCGTTCCGGAAAACGGAAGGCGGCTTTCATCGCGAGGACCGCGCCGAATTCATGGCCGACGAGATGGCAGCATCGGGAGCCCGTGCTTTCAATGACGGCCAATAAATCTTGGCACAAAAGATCCCAGGTCAGCGTGACGTCCCGATCCCCGCGCTCGCCGTGCCCGGGCAGATCGTAGCTGACGGGATAATAGTTTTCCCCTAATCGTTCAATGACGCCGTCCCATATATGGCGATCATAGCCGAGCCCATGAATGAAGAGGATCGTTTCCGGAGCGCTCCCTCGATCCGCCGGTGGCTCAACTTTCGAATGACGGCTTGTTTGGGAAGATTTGCCGAGCATCCATATTCCCTCCCAACGTCTTGCTAGTCTTTCCTGTCGTTTATGTGGTGGCGATGCGCATGTACCATTCACACTTTCCGGCGACAATTACGCATCAGAGGCGGTCAGGCCACTTTGTTTACCGCCATTTCCAATAAATTGTTTTTGTTCCATTATACCGCAATCGAAGGAAGCAAACTACGAATATTTAGAAAAAATGGGACGTTCGTATTAGGTGGCCAAAAAAGAGTCTTTCTGAATGCCGGACGTGAAAAATTAGTCCAAAAGGTGCAGACAAAAAAGTTGGTATTCATTATAATAAACAGAAATAATCTCAAATAAAGAACAAAGGTCTGAGCGACGTGGAAGGGGGGCGTCAAGGACAGGTCAAAAAGATTGGAGCATGAGTAGGAATATTGTTTGTCCATTATTTCATATGTTGTGAAAATATGATCAGAAGGGTCAAAAGGCGCAAGGATTGATGAAGTGTACGAGTCTAAAGAACGGATCCGCAGACAGTGAGTTAGAATGATTGGCCACGAAAAGAGGTCCATCGTTGACCGAAAGATGGATTCTTAAAAAGATGTTGTGTGCATTGTGAAAAATTTTTCATAGTGAAGAAAGGCCTAGCCAACTTCGACTTTATGGTAAATAAAGAAAGTAGAAATGGCGAATTGCGACGACGCTTGCCGGAAATTCCAATATTGTGTAATGATTGTGTAACGATTTGAGGCATAAAATGTAGAAGCAAAAAAACTGGCCGTAGCGTTCGTTATATCACTAGGCCCAATAGTCCAGGATAAAAACACTTTTTTAATGAGTGGGCAACAGGAAAAGAGGTACGGGACATGGGGCATTATGAATTTTTCTTGGAATACGATGGGAAAAAGACGAACGCCCGGGCATACGATTCCCCTGTCGATGAGGTGGTCGCTCCCACCTTGCAACAGGCGGTCGAGAAGTTTTGTAAAAAGCATAAACTGGAGTTGAGCCGCATGGATTCCCTCGAGGACGGCACGTACCGGGTTTACTTGATGAAAAAATCGTTCTTAAGGGGGACGACGGAATTCATTTATTACATTGAACCGCTTCCGGCCAATAATTGAGTCCCGAGGGCGTCCACGTGACGCCTATTAAATATATCGGCACTTTTTCCAACCTTTTAAGAGACTTTGACGAAAAGGATACTTTTTTTTCGAGTCTCCCGAATATTTGGCAACAACGCTCGAAAAATGTGCTATAATACGATTGGTTTTTTATCATCTAAATATTTCCGCTAGCGGAGGCTCGACATGGAAGAGACGATCAGTTTGCAAGACATTTTTCGAATCCTGAAAAAACGGCTGGCCATGATCACTGTGATCACGCTGCTTGCAATTGCTGCCAGTGCTATCATTACCTATTTTCTATTGACGCCAAAATACGAAGCGGATACGGAAATCTTGGTCAACCAATCGCTTAAAGACCAGGCGCAGTTTAACACCGGCGTCGTTCAAGCCAATGTCCAATTGGTCAATACGTACAGCGATATTATCAAAAGCCCGACGATTTTAAAAGACGTTATTGATAAGCTTCATCTCAATGTCACGCCGGATGAGCTACAGGGGCAATTATCTGTGGAAAGCAAGCAAAACTCGCAAGTGTTCTCGGTTTCCGTCCGGGATGAAAACCCGGCGAAGGCGCTCAAAATTGCCAACACCATTGCTGAAGTGTTCGCCGACAAAATTCCGACCATCATGAGCATTGATAACGTCAGCATTTTATCGAAGGCGAGGTTGGCGGAGGACGGTCACCCCGTCGCGCCAAAACCGACGCTGAACATGGCGATTGCGTTCGTCGTCGGCTTGATGGTGTCCGTCGGGCTCGCTTTCCTCTTGGAATATTTGGATAACACGATCAAAACCGAAGAAGACATCGAACAATTTCTCGAATTGCCCGTGTTGGGCGCCGTAATGGAAGCGAGCGCGAACGATTTGCGCGCCGCCTCGAAAGCCCGAGCCGCCCGCCGGATGGGAGGTGAAGGCGTTGAAGCGTAAAGCGCGGAAAGATTTAAACAGCGCCAAACAGCGCAGCTTGATTACGCACTTGGATCCGAAATCGCCGATCTCTGAACAGTACCGGACGATCCGGACGAACATCGAGTTTTCCCTGGCTGACAGGGAACTGAAAACCCTTGTCGTCACGTCTTCCGGCCCTTCTGAAGGCAAGTCGATGACGACCGCGAACCTCGCCGTTGTCATGGCTCAGCAAGGAAAACGCGTGCTTCTGATCGATGCGGACATGCGCAAGCCGACTGTCCACTATACTTTCCGATTGAACAATACGTTCGGTTTGACCAACTTGTTGACGAAGCAAGCTAGATTGCCGGAAGTCGTGCGCAAGAGCGAAGTCGATCACCTTTACATCATTACGAGCGGGCCGATCCCCCCGAATCCGGCAGAGCTGCTCGGCTCCAAGGCGATGCGCGAGTTTTTGAATGACGTTTATGACCGTTTCGACGTCATTCTTTTCGACAGCCCGCCTGTACTCGCTGTGACGGACGCGCAAATCCTCTCGAGCTTTTGCGACGGCACCGTTCTCGTCGTTGCGAGCGGACAAACGGAGAGGGAGGCGGCGATCGAAGCGCGCGACTTGTTGCAGAAGGCGAACGCGCGCTTGCTCGGCGTCGTTTTGAACCGCAAGCCGATGCGCGAAGGCCATTATTATTACTACTACGGTCACTGATATTTTCCTGTCTTTCGTTCGGCCCTTGATGATTCGTATGGATAAAATTGCCCATATCGGATAGATGACCCAATAATAGGTGATGTTTTTTGATAAATTTAAAACAGGCGGCGATTCGCTAGATTTAAAGGTTATTCCCCCGCGGCTCAGCGGGGGAATGACAGATTCGAATTGTTTTTCGCGAAAACGGCATATCGCCGCAATAATTACCATTTCAAAGCGGGACTTTTATCCTATGACAATTGAGTGGTCAAAACTGAACGAAGCAGGAATGTCTTGTAAGATTGCTGGTTTAACAGAGACAGAGAGAAACGTTTTCTTATATTCGGGAGAGGGTTTCCATTATGATCGATTTGCATTGCCACATCTTGCCGGGTGTCGATGATGGGGCGAAAACGGAGCAAGAAGCCCTTGATATGGCGCGCGCCGCTTATTCCGAGGGGATTACGCACATCGTCGCGACACCGCACCACAAAAATGGCGTTTATGAAAATAATAAAGCGTCAATTGAGATGCAAGTGACCCTTTTAAACGAGTTGTTTGAGAGAAAAGGGGTGCCTGTGACCGTCCTGCCTGGCCAGGAAAATCGGCTCCACGGTGACATGCTGGAAGGACTAGAGAAGGGCGATGTGCTGACAATGAACGACAGCGGCGTGTATCTCTTCGTTGAATTTCCGACGAACCATGTGCCGCGCTACGCCGCGCAACTTTTTTACGACCTGCAGCTCGCCGGCGTCGTCCCGGTCATCGTCCATCCGGAGCGGAACAACGAGATTTTTGATCACCCCGATGTGCTCTATCACTTGATCAATAACGGCGCGCTCTCTCAAGTTACCGCCGCGAGCCTTACAGGACGGTTCGGTAAAAAGATCCGTAAGCTCGCTTTCGATCTCATCGAGCACGGCTTGGCTCACTTTGTTGCGTCGGATGCGCACAACACGACGACGCGGGCTTTTCATCTGCGCGAAGCTTATAAGGAGATTCAACATGCGTTCGGCTCCGGCACCCGTTATCTTTTCGAGGAAAACGCCGAACTTTTGATCAACGGTCAAACCGTCAATCGCGACCAGCCGACCCGAATCCGGGAGAAAAAGTTTTTAGGCTTGTTCTAAGATGATACTGATGAGTGCATTGTGTTTTATAAGGGGGCATTGACCATTGAAAAAAGTGAGAAAAGCGATTATACCGGCCGCAGGTCTCGGCACTCGGTTTTTGCCGGCGACCAAGGCGATGCCGAAAGAGATGTTGCCGATCGTCGACAAACCGACGATCCAATACATTGTCGAGGAAGCGCTCGCAGCGGGGATCGAGGATATTATCATCGTGACCGGTAAAGGCAAGCGAGCCATCGAAGACCATTTTGACAACGCCTTTGAACTGGAGGATAACCTCATTAAAAAGAAAAAATACGACCTTTTGGAAAAAGTCCAGCAGCCGTCACAAGTCGACATTCATTACATAAGACAGAAAGATCCGAAGGGCCTGGGTCATGCCGTCTGGTGTGCCCGAAAATTTATCGGTGACGAGCCGTTTGCGGTACTGCTGGGTGATGACATTGTCCAATCCAATCCCCCCTGCATAAAGCAGCTCATCGATCAGTATGAGGTAACCGGAGCCTCCGTCTTGGGCGTCCAAGAAGTTCCCTTTGAAGAAACGTCTCGTTACGGTATCGTCGCGGCGTCCGAAACCGGCGGTCGGTTGTACAAAGTGTCCGACCTTGTTGAGAAACCGAAAGAAAACCCCCCGTCAAATCTCGCAATCATGGGTCGCTATGTGTTAACGCCGGAAATTTTCTCGTTCCTTGAAAAGGGCGTCATCGGCGCAGGCGGTGAAATCCAATTGACCGACGCCATTAAGATGCTCAGTGAAATCCAAGACGTCTATGCCTATAATTTCGAGGGCAAACGATATGACGTCGGCGAAAAATTGGGTTTTGTGCTGACGACCATAGATTTTGCGCTGCAAAATGAATCTATTGGCCCCTCTGTTCTTAAATATTTAAAAGAAATTGTCAGAGAGGACTTGATTACGTCTTAATCTGATGGCTAGCAAGGTGATCTTATAAAGCGAGTTCAATTGATTGGCTTTTAACAATTTGAAAACGATCGGTGATGTCTCCTTACCGTTAACAATGGAGGCACTCGGCCACGCTGTGGGTGGGGACGATGACGGTCCGGCCACCTTAGACGCTTGTCGTCGAAGGTGTGGCGTGAGGGTGGGTTAGATGCCCTGAAATATTTTTATTACACGTCTTTATCAGTTACTATATAAAATTTATGGGATTAGGGGGGAAGAAATTGGAAAAAGTTGTAGAAAAGGTCAATAATACACGAGGACCAGTATATAGCCATAATTATGATTCTGTACAATTTAAAAGTAAAGTGGACTCTTCTTTGCTTTTCGCTTTTACAAAACGTACATTGGATATTATTGGTGCACTTGTACTTCTTATTTTAACTAGCCCACTGTATTTGATAATTGGCTTTTTTTATCTTTTTGGAGAATCTAAAGGTCCACTTCTTTTTAAACAGATTCGTATTGGTAAGAATGGAAAAAAATTTTATATATATAAGTTTCGTTCGATGGTAGTAAATGCGGAAGAAAAGCTAATTTCCGATAAAAATCTTTATAAAAAATATTTAAATAATAATTATAAATTAGAGCCTCACGAGGATCCACGGATAACAAGATTAGGGCGTTTTTTACGTAAAACCAGTCTTGACGAAATCCCACAATTTATTAATGTTCTAAAAGGTGAGATGAGTTTGGTTGGTCCTAGACCAGTCGTTGAAGAGGAATTAATAGAATATGGGGCAAAGGTATCCCATTTTTTATCCGTTAAACCTGGCATTACCGGTTATTGGCAGGTAAATGGGAGAAGTAATGTAGGGTATCCAGAAAGAGTAGATATTGAATTATTCTATGTGTATAATCAATCGCTTCGGTTAGATATTATCATTTTACTTAAAACGGTTTTAAGTGTTATTACGAAAAAAGGTGCTTTCTAGTAATTTTATTTGATTTATAATTTATAATTAAATACTGTAGTATTGAAGGAATGATTAAATTGGATTTTAAAATAAAAAATTATTATATTGCATGAGGGTATTGTAATGGCATACATACTTCTACCAATTAGTTTATTTATTAAACATGTTATTGGTATTTCTGTGTCATCAATTTCTTATCTATCTGAAATTCCAATATATGTTTATATGTTTATCATTTTGTTTGCATTAATAATAGGAGTTAAAATAAATATTAAACAATGGTTTAGTATTAGGGTTGCTATTTGCATATTTATTGTATTATGTTGTCAGATAATTGCAATGATGTTGAGCCATGCTGAAATCGGAAACAATATCTTTAATCGAGATCCTATTAAAGAATTTATAAAATTAATTATTTTTATGGCATGTATTTTTTTGCATTATATTACTGTGAAGATCACTGTAAATAACGAAAAGAGTATACTAAGATTCATAAGAGGTAATGGTATAGCTTTAATTATTCTTTTGATGATAACTTATCTACAGTTTCTATATTTGTTGTTTCCTAACTTATTTTCTGGAATAGTGGAGTTTATTGGAAGACACTTTGAAAATAGATATGATAGAGATTGGTATATAGCGGGAAGTTATGTTCAAACTTCTCATAGAATAAATGGATTAAACCCTGAATCGGATTATTTAGCTATTCAGCTATTAGTTATCTTTGTTCCTTTCATATTGGCATCAATAAAAAATAAAGTAAATATTTTCTCTATAAAATCAAAATATAAAGGTGTTTTTTTCTATACCGTGTTATTGTTTATAACAGTAATTTTATTTTTTGCGAAAACAACAACAGGAATTATGTCAATCATATTAATTATTATGTTTTTTTGGATGGGCTTGCCAATAAAAAGAAAAATAACATCAGCATCAGTTTTGCTAATACTTGGTTTTGTGGTCTATTTTATTTTAATCAATAATTCTTTCATGATGGAAATATTGGATAAATATCTTTTTAATAAAGCCGAAAGTGACTCATTAATGAATCGTATAGGTGGAACAATAGGCTTAATAATTACGTGGCTAAAACATTTTATTATTGGTATAGGGTGGAATTTCCAAAATTATTATCTATTTAAGAATGTCCCGATTTGGACAACTTATAACGCAGAGTATCAATATGTATTTTTACCTCAAAATTATTATCCAGTATTAAGCGTTCTATTTGGTTTATTCGCTCAATTCGGCTCTATTTGTGTTATTTTGATCTTTGTTTATGTATACAATCTATTGAAAGATTTTAGAATGATAAGCAAGAAGGCAAAATTAATTGGTCTTAATAAAAATGAATGTCAAATAATTGATGCTATCAAGGATTCTGCATATTTTTTCTTTATTTTCTATTTGATTAGCTCACTATTCATCTTTTATTGGTATGAAAGTATTTATCTTATAATGTTTTTCTTTTTCGTAGTTGTCCGTCAATATTTTAAAAAGAAATTAAGTAGGTATTAACGTCTATGACAATTTTATTAATTAATTGGTGAGGTTTTATGAAAATTTTACAAGTTACTGAGTCATTTGGTGGCGGGGTTTATAGCTTTCTTATAGATTTATGTAATGACTTAGCAAAAGATCATGATGTTACTGTTGTTTACTCAAATAGAAAGGAGACTCCAAAAAAATTTATCAATGACTTTGACCCAAACATTCATTTTATTTATTTAAATATGGGTATCAACAAAAGCATATATTCAATATTAAAATTAGTAAAGATAATAAAAAAAATTAAACCTGATGTAATTCATCTGCATTCTTCTAAAGCTGGGTTTGTAGGAAGAATCGCTACAAAAATTTGTGGATATAAAGGAAAAGTATATTATAATCCTCATGGTTTAGCATATTTAAGAAAAGATATACCTAAAGTTGTAAGGTTGATATTATTTTTTGTGGAGAAAATAATGTCAAATTTATGTGAACTAGTTATAGGTGTCTCCAAATCTGAAAAAAACGAGATTCAAAGATTTACAAAAAATACAATTTACATAAATAACGGTATTAATATAAATAGATTTCAAAGGGAGATATCAAATATTAAAGTTAAAAATGTTGGGAATAGTAAAATTAAGATTGGGACTGTTGGAAGAGTTGAATATCAAAAAAACCCTGGATTATTTAATGATATTGCTAAAAAATTTCCTGGATTAGATTTTATTTGGATTGGAGATGGGAGTTTAGTACATAAATTAAGTAGTAATAATGTTTATTGCACAGGTTGGCTGGATAGAAAAGAAGTAATAAAAAAATTAATGGAAATTGATATATATATTCAGACATCTTTATGGGAAGGGTTACCTATATCAGTTATAGAAGCAATGTATTTGGAAAAGCCAATAATTGTTAGTAATTCTATAGGGAATGTTGATTTAGTTAGTCCAAGTCTTAATGGTTTTGTTTTCAATGATTTAAATGAAGCATGCTTGCACATATCTAATTTAATTAAAAGTAAAGCATTAATTATTAAGATGGGTAAAAAGTCGAAGGAAATCGTATGTGAAAAATTTAATATAGAAGATACGATTAAGAATTATAAAAAAATATATTTCGAATAGAAATAGTTTTCGGAGGAGTTTACAGGTTGGATAAAAAAATTACTATACGAAATATTAAAAGTAGTTTACCAAGCTATAAAAAAGATATAGATAGATTAGATCTTTGGGTTTATTATTTTGTTCGACCTCTGTCCTATTATTTCACATGGGTTTTTCTAAAGTTAAAAATAAGCCCGAATTTTGCTACAATAATTTCTGCGTTTATTGGGTTTATCGGTGCAATAATAATGGCTGTAGGTACTTTTAAATTGCAATTAACGGGTGCCATATTAATTAACTTTTGGATAATTTTTGATTGTGTTGATGGTAATATTGCAAGATTTAATGAACAGACAAGTAAATTCGGTGAATTTTTAGATGGTATTAGCGGTTACATATTCACATCTTTTTTATATACTGGAATTGGTCTTTCTGTATTCTTATCAGGCAATAAGTCTATTGTATTATATAATGATTGGATATATATTTTGCTTGGTTGTTTGACTTCATTGTTTACAATATTACCAAGGCTTATTGAACATAAAGCGCAAAACCTATTTACAGAATATAGTTCTATTGCAACTAACAAGAATAATTATAATATTTTTTATAAAATTGGATTAAATGTTGCAGGGATGGCTGGATTATCTAATCCATTACTTCTAATCGCAGTTATTACAAAAAGTTTGGATTTATATTTGATTTTTTATTTTGTTGTCCATTTATTAATAGCTTTATACTCGATATATAAAACCTTGATGGCTGTTCCTAAGAATTAATGAGTAGTCTTCCTCTAGAGGATATCATGACGAAATAATTTTTGCAGATCTACCAAAAACGCTTCGGTTTAAATCCAACAATTAATCTTTAATTAATTTATTGTAAATAACGCGAGAATCGTTTGTAAGTGGTTTGTCTTACTGCTTTAACAAACAATTGTACCACTATAGGAATTAGATTAGAGTAAGGGGGGAATAAGATTTGAAAAAAATACTCGTTGTCGGAGGAATGATCCGTGGTGGGGGAATAACAAAATTTCTGATGAATGTTTATACAGCAATGGGGACTATTAAAAATTTACAAATAGATTTTGTAAATGATACTGGCATAAATGACTATAAGGATGAAATGAAAGAAAGAGGATGGAATGTTTATTATGTAACTCCCATTAAAAAAAACCCATTAAAATATTTACTTGATTGGTTTTATTTATTAAAAGGTGTTGCAAAAAATTATGATGTTATCCATTTCCATTATGACACTTTAATTAAATTTGTTCCAGTTCTTTTAGCAAAGAGATTTAATATACCAAGAATAATAATGCATTCCCATAATTCCTATAGCGAAACAATTGCGAATAATTTCGTAGCAAAACATATACACAATTTAGGTAGATATATTATCGCAAAATATGCGACTGATTATTTTGCATGTTCAAATAAAGCAGCTGAATGGTTTTATAAGTCAGATTTAATCAAAAAAAATAAGGTTAAAATTATAAAAAACGGAATCTTTCTAGATTCATATAAATTTTCACCAACCATGCGGAAGAGTATTAGAGAGGAATTAGGTATTGAAAATAAATTTGTCGTGGGACATGTAGGGCGATTTGAAACACAAAAAAATCACCCTTTTATTATAAAAGTATTTAAAGAAATACATAATAGGAATAAAGATTCTGTTTTAATTTTAATAGGCGAAGGGAGCAGAAAAGGAGAGATAATAGAATTATCAAATAAATTAGGTCTTAATGATAGTGTATATTTTTTGGGATTAAGAAATAATGTAAATGAACTTTTACAAGCCATGGATGTTTTTTTATTTCCATCTTTATTTGAGGGGTTACCATTATCATTAATTGAGGCTCAAACTTCTGGGTTAATATCGTTTGTATCAGACACAATTGATAAAGAAATTAAATGTTCGCAGTTTATAAAATTTATATCGCTTAATAAAGAGCCTGAGTTTTGGGCAAATGAGATATTAAAAAGTATTACAAATAACGATTTGAGCCAAAGAATAAATGGATTTAAACAAGTAAAAGATTCAGGATATGATATTGTGGATGTAGCAACAGAATTAGCTACACTCTATTTTAAAATGCTTGAATGATTTCTTGAACTCATAGTTATTTTAGTTAAATGTTAAGGGAGCATTTCTAATGAGTAAAAATAATATATATGCAATTGAAATAATCGGATCTCGAGATTATCACGCCGGCTCAAAAGCAAGAAACGATATAAGTCTTTTTTTGAGTGAAATGGGAATTCCTAAAATATTTTTTGATCGTGAAGTGGGACGTCTGGAAAAACTTATTTTTTTAAAACATAATATCAAAAGAAAATTATCCAAATTAAATAATAAAGATATAATAATTATTCAATATCCGTTACCTTGGAAAAAGTATTTTACTAATTTCTTAATCAAGATGATTAAACTAAAAAGATTATTTACTGTTGTTATTATACATGATTTAGAATCTATTAGATATTCCACCAATCCTAAAAGTGTTAATGAGGAAATTAGAAATTTAAATAAATTTGATGTTATAATTTCTCATAATGCAAAAATGACAACTTTTTTAAAGCAAAGTGGAGTGGAAAGAAAAATTATAGATTTGGAAATATTTGACTATTATAACCCAAACCCAATTAAACGTGTTAATAATAATAAAAATCAAATTATTTTTGCAGGAAATTTAAATAAGGCTAGATTTATTAGTAAATTGAGGAATTTAAAGAATGAGTTGTTATTATTTGGTCCCAATCCTCAAGTCTATCATTCAAATAATATAAAATATATGGGATCATTTCCTCCGGATGAATTACCTTTATTTTTAGAAGGTACTTACGGATTGGTCTGGGATGGGGAAGCAATAAATTCGTGTGTTGGATTGTTTGGGGAATATTTAAGATATAATAATCCCCATAAAACATCCTTATACTTGAGTTCAGGATTACCAGTGATAATTTGGAAGGATGCTGCTTTAGCAGAATTTATAAAAAATAATAATTTGGGGTTATTATTGAGTGATTTAGGAAAATTAGATGAGGAAATAGAAAAAGTTTCTAATAAAGAATATGAATTGATGAGAAATAATGCCCTGGAAATAGCTAGAAAAATTAGAAATGGATATTTTATTAAGACAGCTATTCAAAAAGCAAAAAGTTTTTTATTGGAGGATAAATAATGGAATATGATTATCTAGTTGTTGGTTCAGGACTTTTTGGAAGTGTATTTGCATATGAAGCTTCTAAAAGAGGAAAAAAAGTAAAAGTCATTGAAAAAAGAAATCATATTGCCGGAAACATTTATACAGAAAATATAGAAGGCATTAATGTTCATAGGTATGGCGCGCATATTTTTCATACAAATAATAAAGAAATTTGGGAATATGTTAATCGGTTTGCTGAATTTAACCACTTTATAAATAGTCCAATAGCGAATTATAAAGGTGAAATCTATAATTTACCTTTTAATATGAATACATTTAACAAGTTATGGGGCGTTGTAACACCAGAGGAGGCCAAAGCGAAAATTGAAGAACAGAAAGCGGCTGCGGGAATAGATAAACCAAGAAATTTGGAAGAACAAGCGATTTCATTGGTCGGGACGGATATTTATGAAAAATTAATTAAAGGATATACGGAAAAGCAGTGGGGACGCAAAGCAACGGAATTACCTGCTTTTATTATCAAACGTCTCCCGGTTCGCTTTACGTATGATAATAATTACTTCAATGATAAATATCAAGGTATACCTATAGGTGGGTATACACAAATTGTTGAAAAGATGTTGTCCAGCGATTTAATTGATGTTGAACTTGAAAAAGATTTCTTTGAACATAAAGAAGAGTATTTGAAGGAATTTCCCCGTATTGTATATACAGGTATGATTGATCAGTTTTTTGATTATCAATTTGGTACATTGGAGTATAGAAGTTTGGAATTTGAGACAATAATTTTGGATCAGGAAAATTATCAGGGGAATGCAGTAGTTAATTACACTGATGCCGAAACACCATTTACACGTATCATCGAACATAAGCACTTTGAATTTGGGACTCAACCAAAAACAATTATTACAAAAGAGTATCCAAAAAAATGGAAAAAAGGGGATGAACCCTATTACCCAATTAATGATGAGAAGAACAATGAGATGTTTAAGAGGTATCGCCAATTGGCTGATCAATTGCCAAACGTAATTTTTGGCGGTAGACTAGGAATGTATAAATATTATGATATGCATCAGGTAATAGGGGCTGCTTTAGCAGTTGTTAAAAAAGAATTTGAGTGAGTGAAAAGGAAACACCTATGAGTATTGCTAAAAACTATTTTTATAATGCCGTTTATCAAATTATAAATCTTTTGATACCTCTAATAACTGTACCTTATATTTCAAGAGTATTGGGGAGTAATGGCGTTGGTATTAATGCATATACTAATTCTATAACCCAATACTTTATTTTATTTGGTACGTTAGGAATTGCCCTTTACGGTAACAGAGCCATAGCATACGTTAGAGATGATAGAACAAAACTAAGTCGAACATTTTGGGGGATTTTTATATTAAAAATCATTACAACCTCTTTAACATATGTTATTTTCTTATGTTTTTTACAAATAACTGATCAATATAAGGGTATTTTTTTAATCCAATCGATTTTGATTTTGGCAGCGGCATTAGATATTTCATGGTTGTTTATGGGATTGGAGGATTTTAAAAAAACCGTTGTAAGAAATTTAATAGTTCGCATTATTGGTGTTATATGTATTTACGTTTTTGTGAAAACACCCATTGATTTATGGAAATATGTTTTTATTTTGTCAGTATCCCAGTTACTTGGGCAACTGACACTTTGGTTTTATTTACCAAAAACTGTTCAAAAGGTTAAATTGAAATGGCGGGATGTGACAAAACATTTTATCCCATCAATTTCTTTATTTTTCCCACAAATGGCTATCCAAATATATGTTGTTCTAAATAAAACAATGTTAGGATACTTTTCAAAGACAGAAGAGGTGGGCTTTTTTGATAATGCCGATAAAATAGTCAAAATTGCTCTCTCAATTGTTACAGCTATGGGGATTGTCATGTTGCCTCGGGTTTCTCACACGTTTGCAAGAGGAGATATGAGAAAGGTTAAAGAATATATTTATCAATCTTTTGAGTTTGCTTCCTATCTATCAATCCCGATGATGTTCGGGATTGCGGGTATAGCGAAAGGATTTACACCGTGGTTTTTCGGGCCTGGATTCGAAAAAACAGGACTATTAATCTGTGTGATCAGTCCTATCATTGTGTTTATTGCTTGGAGCAATGTCATTGGTCAGCAATATTTAATGCCTATTGGAAAAGTGCGGGAGTTTACAACGTCCGTATTAGCTGGTGCAATTGTTAATTTTTTTCTAAATTTGTTTCTAATTAGATATTATCAATCGGTGGGTACGGCAATTGCAACTTTAATTGCGGAACTTGTTGTAACATTTGTCCAGCTATGGTTCATACGGCACGATATTAGGGTTATAAAATTGTTATCTTCTGCATGGAAATATATAGTAAGTGGAATTATTATGTATAGTTCGATTCATTTCATTGGATTGGTCTTACATAACGGAGTTAAAACTACGGTTATCCAAGTTTTCTCCGGAATAATTATCTATGTAATGCTACTGGTTTTATTTAAATCTAATTTAAATATGAAATTATTATTACTTATTGTAGGGAAATTAAGAATAAAAAGTAATAAGTTGAGTCATAGAGATTTAGATGAAAGAGAATAATATTAGTTTCCCTTCATTTTGTAAAAATGAATTGATTTCATTTAAAATAGGATATCTGTTTGTAGACTTACTTCATTGTTGTACATCGGTGTTTTGTTTACAAACCTGGTTTTTAAGTCTAGAATCAACAAAATTATAATTATTTATAATTTTAATAATATAGATGAATGATAACATAGATGCTTATTTCGATAAAATACTCATCGAATATGGTTAACCTGTTGTTATTTATTATCTTAAAAATAAGCATAAATTGATATAAAATATTTTTATACCGAAGAAATATAAAACTCGTGTCGATCTTGGAGGAACCTATGAAACATAAAAGAAAATCAAAAAAATCCAGGAAGATTTTATTGACCATCGGTGTCATCCTTGGGATTCTGATCCTTGCGGGCGGGGGCTATGCATATTTCATTTACCACTCATTGGAGAAAACGGCGGACAAGATATACAAGCCAATCAATGGCAAGGATAAAAACAAAAACTTGCCGCTTCAAAAAAATAGAAGCACGGCGCCGCCGATTAATATTTTGCTGCTTGGAGTGGATGAGCGACCGCATGACAAGGGCCGTTCGGATACGATGATCATCGCGACGCTGAACCCGAAGACGAATTCGATGCTCATGACGAGTATTCCCCGTGACACGCGCGTGCAAATTCCCGGCCATACGGGATACAGCAAAATCAACGCTGCCTACGCGTATGGTGATGAACCGCTCGCTGTACAAACGGTGGAAAAATATTTCAACATTAACATTCCTTATTATGTTAAGGTCAATATGCAAGGTCTGGCCGACCTCGTCGATGCGGTCGGAGGCGTGACGGTCCATAACGACATCACATGGGCTGATGAAGGTTACTATAAGAAAGGTTATGTTTATAAAAAAGGCGACATCTTTTTGGACGGCAAAAAAGCGTTAGGTTATGTCCGCATGCGCCACAAAGATCCGCGCGGCGATTTTGGCCGCAACATTCGCCAGCGCCAGGTGATCCAAGCCGTTCTTCAGAAAGGGAAAAGCTTCACGTCGATCACGAAAATGACGTCGATTTTGAATGTGTTGGGCAAAAACGTCACGACCAATTTGACGTTTGATGATATGAAGCGCCTTGCGACCGATTACCGCGATTGCCAAAATCATATCATCGATTATGAAACGAAAGGCACGCCGAAATATATGGACGGCGTCAGCTGGGTCATCGTCACCGACGAAGAATTCCAAAACGTCCACAACATGATTGAAAAACAAATGAACGCGCAGTAAGTGGGTTTGGGCCGCCGGCGATTGCCGGCGGTTATTTTATTTGGTAGACCAATCTCGTCCTCGGACGAACGCCTGTTTGTCAAGCGATTCAGTTGACAGCGTGACTTAAAGGGTGTTGATGAGCGACAATCGTGGAATTCTCAGGATTTTCCCGGGCAAACAGCTTCGCAAACCGGCCACTCTGAAAATGATCCCTCAGCAAAGAAATCTGCTGCCGCGACCGATAAACAGGTACAAAAGCCGTCTTCACAATTCACCGCAGCCAACAGACCCTCAAAAAACGCTGCATCCCATGCTCCTTTAACTAATCAAAGATTTATCATCGATGCGCCTTTGATCGCGCAATATCCGCAGCTGCCAAGGGGCTGTGAAGTGACCCGCCTCGCCATGATGCTCAATCACGCCGGCATCCATGTGAGCAAAATGACGCTGGCGAAACAAATCAAAAAGATCCGACGCCGTATAAAGTGAAGGACGGTAAAACCTATTTCGGCAACCCCAATACCGGGTTTGTCGGTGACATGTACGATTTGAAAAAACCCGGATACGGGGTGTATCACGGGCCGATCTTTGACCTTGCCAAGCGCTATTTGGGTGGACGGGCCGTCGATTTAACCGGGAAGGGATTTGCTGCCGTTGAACACAGATTAAAAAAAGCAAACCGGTGTGGGTGATTGTCACAAGCTGGTTCCGCGCCGTGCCGGAGAGCGAATGGGAAACGTGGCAGACGCCGGCCGGGAAAATTCGCATGACCTATCACGAACCCGCCGTGCTGGTGGCCGGGTTTGACACAGACCATGTTTATTTCAATGACCCGCTGGCGTCGGTCAACAACCGCAAAGTGCCCCGCACCCAGTTTATTGCTGGATGGAACCCATTCGGCAGGCAGGCGATTGCTTATCTTTAGTTGCTCTTGGATTACGGCTCCAAAAAAGATGACGTCCACATTCAGATTCTACCCCGTCTTATTGCATATCCCGTTTTCCCCGAGGTTTTGTTTTTATAAGGCGAGGCGTTCTTGCTCATAGTGAATGCACTTACCCTCATTTTCGGTTTCCATTTCGTTTAAAAAGGTTGGATGTTTTTGTTTTGAGAGGAGCGGTCCCCGGCAAAGGGATCACGTTTTTTCAGGAAATCGCCCCGCGGCAGCACTGCCGCGGGGCGGTTTAAGTTTTTACATCGCTTTTTCGGAAGCCTGAGGCGCGGCGGACAAGCCGCGGGTTGCGGCGCTCACGGCAGTGAGGACGACCGCGTTGACGATCAGCGCGATGATGCCGACGTTGATGTCCTGAATCGCTTGCGGCAAGAACGGAAAGAGACGGCCGACGGAGGTTTCGCTGATGGTGATGGCGGCGACCGTCGCGACGCCGGCGACGATGCCGGCGAACGCGCCCGCTTTGGTTACGAAATTTTTCTTCATTAAACTGAATACGAGCGCCGGAAAAAGCTGCGTGACCAAATTGTAACCCATGAGCAGCAAGGCGACGATCGTCGCGCCGCCTTGAAAGGTAAAATACAGAGCGATCAGGGCGACGACGGGAACGAGATATTTCGCGGTTTTGGTGATCCGCTCTTCGGAGGCGTTCGGTTGGAACACTTTAAAGACGTTGTTTGCCAAGAGCGTTGCCGCGCTCATCAAAATCATCGAGCCTGGTACCAAGGCGGTGAGCACGCCGGCGGCGCCGATGATGCCGACAAACCACGGGTCAAAGGTTTTGATCGATAACCGCAAGAGGGCGAGATCACCGTCCGAACCGGTCAGCCCCGGCACCTGTAAGATTGCGGCGAAGCCGACGAAGAACACAAAGACCAAGATCAGCTGATAAAGCGGCAAAAAGATCGCGTTTTTGCGAAACACTTTTTCCGTTTCGGCGGAATAAATCGATCCGAACGTATGCGGCCACATATAAAACCCCAATGCCGTCAGCAGCACCGTCGAGGCGAACCACGTCGGGCTCATGCCGGCGTCCGCAAGCGCCAGAAAACCGGGCTTGGCTTTTTCGATCGCTTCAAACATCGGTTGAAATCCGCCGTAATAATGGATCGGCAAATAAATGCCGAGGAAAATCACGATCAGCAAAATCATCGTGTCCTTGAGCACGGCCGTCCACGCCGAGCCGTGGATGCCCGAGATGATGACATAAGCGGTCACGGCGATGACGCTGATCCAGATCGCGGCCGTCGGTGAGATCGAGCCATAGGAGGCCTCCGAGACAATAATGCCGAGCCCTTTCAGTTGAAGGATGAAGTAAGGCACCATGGCGACGACGCCGACGAGCGAGACGAGCACGCCGAGGGCGGGGCTTTGATATTTGCTTACGAAAAAGTCCGATTGCGAGACGAGCCGCTGTTCTTTGGCGTAACGCCAAATTTTCGGCAGCATGAAGTACGACATGACGTAGGCCAGGCAGCCGTAAGCCAAGATGTAAAAGGTGGCCCCGCCTTTGCCGTAGGCCCAACCGCTCCCGCCGAGAAAGGTAAACGTCGTGTAGATTTCGCCGGCCATTAAAATGAAGACAAAAATGGTTCCGAAGCCGCGTCCCGCTACCGCCCATTGTTCAAGGTTCATGTCCTTGCCCCGTTTGGCTTGAATGCCGAGAAAAAGCGAGAGCAGGAGAAAGAGGAAGATGATGACCAGCGCGGCGTTCATGATCCATCCCCTTCTTTATTGGCCGGATCGGTTTTATAGATGATCGCCATAATGATGGAGGTCAGAACGACCCACAGGATGCACCAAAACATGAGAAAAGGCAAGCCGAACACAAAGGGCGTGACGCGGTTGGCAAAATAAACGCCGACCAACAAGCCGATAAACGGGAGCACGGTCAACCATTTGAATGTGCTCATGGTGCAGCCTCCTTATGATTGATGAAATGAAACGCGACATGACCTGCAATGGATGATCGATCTTGATGCAAGCGAAACATTCAGTGACCGTTTAAAAACTTGAACGCGGCATGCACAAACAGTTTCACGCCGTTTTCCAAAGCGTCTTCATCGATGGTGAAGCGTTCGTGGTGGTGCGGGTATACTATGCCTTTAACGGGATTGCCGCAGCCGACATAAAAGAAGTTGCCGGGGGCTTTTTGCTGGAACGCCGAGAAGTCTTCACCGCCCATGTTCGGCTGCAAACGGGCGATCGCCTCTTCGCCGAAGACGTCGCGGACGGCTTCTTCCATCATTGCCGTTACACCGCGATCGTTGATCACCGGCCGGTAGCCTTCTTCGTATTTAAAATCGTAGTCGGCGCCATGAGCAGCGGTTATGCCTTGGATCACGCGCTCCATGAGCTTCGGGACGTTTTTGCGGAGGCCGGCGTCGAAACTGCGCACCGTCCCGACGAGTTCCACGGAGCCGGGAATGACGTTATGCGTCGTTCCGCCTTGAATTTTAGTGACGGAAACGACGAGCGGGTCGAGCGGATTGGTCTGGCGGCTTACGACGTGCTGCAAGTTGGTGATGACTTGCGCGGCGATCGCGATGCTGTCGACGGTTTGATGTGGCATCGCCGCGTGGCCGCCTTTGCCTTTGATGGTGATGTAAAAGGTGTCGGGTGCGGCCATCATCGGTCCGTAAACGATGCCGATTTTCCCGGTTTCCAGCGGTGACCAAAGGTGGGCGCCGATGACGGCGTCGACGCCGTCCATGACGCCGGCTTGCACCATTTCTTCGGCGCCGCCGGGGGCGAGTTCTTCGGCGTGCTGGAACAATAAGCGGACTTCGCCGTTCAGCTCGTCCTTAAGTCCGGACAACACTTTCGCCGCCCCGAGCAGCATGGCCGTATGCCCGTCGTGTCCGCACGCGTGCATGACGCCCGGATTTTTCGAGGCAAATGGAAACGTGTTTTTTTCCTCAATGGGCAGGGCGTCCATGTCCGCCCGGATGGCCAGTGTCTTTCCGGGCTGTTTCCCGATGATGCGACCGACGACGCTCGTTCGGGTCGGCCGCGACAGCTCGATATTTCCAAACGATTTTAAAGTGTCATAGACGAATTGCGAGGTGTTTTCTTCATGAAAAGACAACTCGGGATGCGCGTGCAAAAACCGGCGCCATTCGATGACTTGCTCGGTCACGGATTCGGACAATTCCTTCAGCGTTTGGCTCGTTGTGGTCACTGGCATCACTCCCCTTTATTTTGTTTCCCGTATTATACAACATTTTTAAAATGATATGTATTTTTTAAATATAGTTATTTTGTCCTAAATCATTGTGACAACTCCTTGGCGTTAAACCTTCATATTCTGCTTTGAAGCGGCCACGCGCTTATCGATCGCCGTGTGATTTTCATTTGAAGCTGCTGTTTGCAAACCGTGCGGTGAAAAAATGAGTGACCAGGAATTTTCATTTTTCATTGGTAATAACAACATGACGATTTACGGTGCCTAAAAAAGAAATGAATCGGCTTCGGAGGCTGGGAGTTTAAGATGAAAAGAAATGGGGATGTCGACTGAAGAGCGGTTCGGTTATTATAAAATCAAAAGAAAAAGCAAGCGGGAGGGAATGGGGTGGCACCGCAAACGGTTCATGGAAAGACGTTGGAACAGTGGAAGCGGGAATACCCGCTTTTAGAGAAAGTGGTCAAGTGTGAAGAAGTTTTTTGGGAAAATCCGCGATATGGCGAAAAAACGGAGGCCGAGGGCGTGACTTGGGACGGCATGCTGGCGGCGGCGGATCGCTTGCGGCGCTTTGCCCCCTATATCCAAGCGGTTTTTCCGGAAACCGCCGAGGCAGGCGGCCTCATCGAATCGCCGCTCATCGATATCCCGAACATGCGGGAGCGAATGGCCGAAGTCTATCATTTGCGCCTGCGCGGCAAACTTTTATTAAAATGCGACAGCCACCTGCCGATTTCGGGGTCGATCAAAGCCCGGGGCGGCATCTATGAAGTATTGAAACATGCGGAAACCCTCGCCCTTCAACACGGGTTGTTGTCTCCCTCGGATTCGTACGCCGTTTTCAACAGCGACCGGTTCAGGCGCTTTTTTTCGCAATTTCGCATTGTCGTCGGCTCGACGGGAAATTTGGGATTAAGCATCGGCATCATGGGGGCGGCGCTCGGGTTTCGGGTGACGGTGCACATGTCGCAAGATGCCAAACAATGGAAAAAAGAGTTGTTGCGGAGCAAAGGGGTCACCGTCATCGAACATCCGTCCGATTACAGCCAAGCGGTTGAAGAAGGACGGAAGCAGGCGGCCGCCGATCCGGCCTGTTATTTTATCGACGATGAACATTCCCGGGATCTTTTTTACGGCTACGCGGTCGCCGCGCTCCGCTTGCAGGAGCAGCTCCGCGGATTGGGCATCGCCGTGGATGCCGATCATCCGTTGTTTGTTTATTTGCCGTGCGGCGTCGGCGGCGGTCCGGGCGGCGTGACGTTCGGTCTGAAGCAAGTGTTCGGCGAGCACGTCCATTGTTTCTTTGCCGAACCGACCCATTCGCCGTGCTTTCTCATCGGGCTGATGACCGGCCTTCATGACCGGGTGTCCGTGTTCGATTTCGGGCTGGATAATCAAACGGCCGCCGACGGGCTCGCGGTCGGCCGCCCCTCCGGATTCGTCGGCAAGGCCGTCGGCCACTTGATCAGCGGATGTTATACGGTGAGCGATGACCGTCTGTTTGCTTTCCTGCGCGATCTTGCCGATGCGGAAAACGTTTATCTGGAGCCCTCGGCGCTCGCCGGTTGTTACGGTCCCGTTCAACTGGTGTGCCAGCCCGCCGGCCAGCATTACCTGGAACAACATCATCTTGTTGAAAAAATGGATCGCGCCTGCCACATCATCTGGGCCACCGGCGGCAGCATGGTCCCGGAGGCAGTGATGAAGGCGTATTATGAACGGGGAAAATGAAAGACGATCAATGTTTTTTCACGGTTAATTTCATACGAGGTAACAAGTATCAGTCTGTTGGGCTTATGTAATATTAAATATACCAGTCAAACACAATTCGCAAAAAACGATAAATGGCAAAGGATTTTTTATAAAGTTGTCGAAGTTATAAATGCTTGTTCCTTAGTTTTTGTTGATGAAGAAATTGTATAATGGTTTTCGAAACAAATTATAAAGAAGGGGAATGCTATGGTAATGTCAATACTCAACATGAGGGAGGATTATCAAATTAATCAGCCGCTCGGGTTTAACACTCACATACTGTTAGAAGCGCTTCAAAAAATGAAAAACCATGAAGGATTGGATGAACTGGAAGCCGCAACAATGAAATATACCGTGGATTTCTTGTCCGTCGTGATCTCGTTTTGCGAAGGAGAAAATAAGCGTTATATGGCAGGCATGTCCGGTCCGGAAGCATTTAGTTTGTTCGTAAGGACGCTTGCCGAATCATTCACATTGGAAGGAGTAAAGCAGCAAGCCGAAGATTTTAAAAACTTGCTTGACACACTAAATCAATGTGGTTCTATTTCTGACCAAGAATGGAACAAATTAAATAAATGGATACATTCCTTGATGGACATAGAATATCAATGGAGCAGTGCTGAAAGATTTTCCAGATGGAGGCTTTAAGATGTTAACCTCCGAATTGTCCTATTTAAATGGTTTGATCAATGACTTATATGATTTTGAAGAGGAATTGAAAAGGCTTTCTTTAAAAGTATACCCCTCACCGGTGCTGAAGCAATTTATTACCAAAGAATTAATACCCATCGTCTTGAATATAAGGGATATTTTTATTAAAGATAAAGCGAAATTGGATGAGGATCCTCACTACAACATTTCCGCAAAAACAAAGGCTGCCGAAATTATATGGTCCAGTGGGTATTTACAGCATTTTGCTTGGGCAATCTCCGAATCCAACATCAAATCTTATCCGCTGGAAATTATGAGCTTTTTTAAGGATTTGATTCATGAATTAGATACAAGTAACTTTGAAATACTAGCAGTCCCAAGTCATGAAATTAATTTCTCGTTTAGTGAAGTATGGTTACCATTAAAGGATTATTTAGAAAAAAACATCGGTTTGAAGTCCAATAATGAAACGCTTCTTATTAAATTAACATTCCCGCATACACATCGTCATAATCTGTTTTTATCTTGTATTTATGCACACGAAATCGGTCATTATTTTGATCGGAGAAATGATTTCTGGGGCGATATATTTACCAAGGTTATCAAAGACAGGTTTATTTTGAAGAAATTCAAGCCGATTTTGCGCACAAGCAGCGATGTCGATAATGATGCCATACGGATTGTCATTTTACAAAAGGTTTTAGGATCTTGGATTAGGGAAGCGATAGCCGATTGCTTTGCGGTTTGTTTACTGGGTCCTGCATATGTCTACTCAACTATGGAATTCAATATTTTTTCGAGCGGACGGCAACAATTTCATAACAATTTGCTTATGAATATTTATAGTTTAACCCATCCTCCTAATCATTTACGGAACAATTTTCAAGTGAAGTTGTTAAAGGAACTCGGATTATTCCGAGTTTTAAATAACAGACTAAAAAATGAAATTACAGAATATAATGATCAGATAAATAAATCAGCATCATATTATCGGGATTCTGAAACACGTTTAGATTTAGATGATACTCTTTATTTGGTAGAAAATAAGGAATTCTACGATGTTATAGAAGAACTTTGGAAATCAACGTTAACACCTATTAAATCTCGAGTAAAAAGCTTTTTAAAAAATAATGTGATGACACCTAAGCAAGTGGAGGAGGCTTTACGTCTTGCGGAGGAGCGAATCAAATTAGCCGTGCCTCCAAATGAGTATGAAGGTAAGGCGGCAAGTGTTCCGGCCATACTAAATGCCGGATGGTTTGCCAGATTGCAATATCGTGCTGATATGGAAAAAGTGTTAAATAACATTAAAGGTGAAAAAGCCGATTATAATTTTCTCGAGAACTTAAATAGCTTGATAAGATATGCTCTTTATGCTTCACAAGTGCATAAGAGGTGGCAAGAATAGTGGGGATTTTAACCTCTGATAAGATAAAGGAATATTTTCTTAAATCCAGTGATGATAAGTTGATTGTTACTCCGATATTAGATCCCGATACTCAGTTAGGATTGACGACGATCGATTTAAGATTGGGCCCTAAATTCAAAGTGGATTTAAGGACGAGGGAACCGGTGATCGATTTAAATGACGAACGCCCGATTGAAACCTTTTTTGACCATACCTATCGAAATTTTGGCGAGCGGTTTTTGCTTTATCCAAATCAGCTCGTTTTGGCATCAACGTTTGAGTATGTCAAATTACCGAAAGATTTATTTGGGCTTTTAATTACCCGGTCGTCATGGAATCGATTGGGAATAAATCTCACTTCGATTGTACAACCCGGCTATGCAGGGGTTCTAACGTTGGAATTAATGAATAAATCATCCAATCCAATTGCCCTTTATGTCGGTTTAAGATTGGTCCAACTTTGTTTATTTACGGTTGAGGGGACAAACAGCGATCAATATATTACGCAATCTATATCCAAATATGTCGCTCATTCGGAGCCTAAAACCTCCAATATATCTGAAGATAAGGATATAGAAATATTAAATAACAAATTTCGGAACACCATACGGCATTAATTTGTCTTGTAAGATATCAATGTTTGATTTAGCGCTGAACGTTATAACCACGTTTGCGAATTTTGAGATTCCCCCTAGTAATTCTATTAGGTAATTTTCCTCTTGGTTTAATCGGCGTTGCATATTCATCTTGTCGGACGAAATGCCCGCCACAAATGTGATGAAATCAATGACTACTTCGCAGATTGAAATAAAAGTGCACTACCCCCGAATGCGTGCATTTTTGCATTTTTGCGTTTTCAAGTCGATGGCAACGAGGACGTGATGCCAAACGCTTTTTGACCGCCTCCGTAGTATTGCAGGAACGCATGGCATGCGGGGGAGTGAAGTGATCCCATAAAGTTAGACAGGCCATTTTATTAAGCGCCTTTCTGGGCTTGAGTTCGGTATCGAGTCGGACTCAAGCTTTTTATTTTAGTCTTTTAAGCCTTCAAATTCTTTTTCAAACATCTTTGAAACAAGAGTATATCTAGATCTTGAATCGATCGTATAGGCGATGATTTTTCCATTAAATATAGGTAATAAATAGAGCCTTTAATCAAACCAATTTAACTCTGTAATATCTGTGACCGGTCAAGTCCATTTTATTGTGTAAATTTCCCTTTGATAGAAACATGGACCTGATGACTTGATGGATGGCAGGTAAGTCCGGCAAGGCGACCGGCAGGGAGACTTGCCGGACAAACAATCATGTTGTCAATGAACAGGCGTGTCAAGGCGCTTTCGCGGCATATCCTCGCTTCGCTGCGGTATTCCACGTTCCCCTTGACACGACAAAGTCATTATCCCACTTTCTTGATCGTGGAAACTTTCTCGTTCATCGTTTGAACTTCTTGACTTTTCGTTTTTCGCCACTGCCAATAGTCGGACATATCCAGGTATTTGCGTCCCGATATCCATTTTTCGTCCATTTCGATCAACACGGCGCTTACGAGGCGATACACGGATTCCCGGTTCGGAAAAATGCGGATCACCCGTTCTCTGCGACGGATTTCTTCGTTCAGCCGTTCCACCCCGTTGGTCGTGCGCAGACGCCGCCGATAACGCTCCGGATCGTCCAAGACAGCCGTGGCGTCTTCGAATCCCTCTTCGAGGATTTGCATGGCTTTTGGGGCTTTCTCCTCCCATTTGGCCAGCACTTGTTCCAATAACAGCCGGGCCGCCTGCTTATTGGGGGCGTGAAGAATCCCGCGAATCTCCTCAAGCAAGGCATCCTGCATATACTTTGGTGCGGCATCGAGGATATTGCGAATAAAATGTGTCTGGCATCGCTGCCACGTCGCGCCTTGGAAATGCTTTTCAATCGCTTGCACCAGCCCGCCGTGTTGATCCGAGATGATCAAGTCCACTCCCCGGAGTCCCCGGTCTTTCAGCCATCCGAAGAACTCGCTCCAGCTGGACTCCGATTCACTGTTTCCGATTTGCAGA
>NZ_BDDQ01000026.1 GCF_002003465.1 Caenibacillus caldisaponilyticus
ATGCTTGCCGATCGATCAGCCTCGCGTATGAGAACTCATCCGGTCCGTGGGCTGCCTGGAACTGCTCATTTCCAGCACGGGGATCCGGAGGAACGGCCTACGGGTTAGACGTTCAAGCAAGAACCTGGGGATGCAGACTTTATAAGTAGTCATCGCTACAAGGAGAGTAAGCATTGACCCAAACGATCCTAAGACCATTATCCGGGAACATCGCGAAGCGTCCAAGTCCGAAATTTGTATTCCGGGCGAGCCCGGAATACAAAACCTATATTCACTTGTCAATGTGCAAAAATGAACTGGAAATTGACATCAACCATGGATTTGAAACTTATTATACGAGGAGAATCATCAAGAAAAACAGCACGGATAAAAAAGGCAACAACGGATTGATGAGGCCGAAACAGCCGATAAATTGATTTAAATAAAGTATATGAACGACATACAACAAAAAGCCGATGAACAAAGGGTAAAAAAACGATGTGTGGATTATAAAAAACCAGGATTGGGACAAGATCATGCCGATGAACCATAAAACGATCAACGCCAATGTCCCGGGACTCAACTGCGACGGGCTTAAAACCGCGCCTTTGGCAAAACCCTCCAACTCACTTTTCCAGCCATTGGGATACATCCGGAAGGCGACGAGGCCTTTGCCGATATAGTTCGTCACGGCAATGCCGGCCTTTTGGAATCGCGCTCCCAAATTGAGGTCGTCCAACATTTGCGACTTAATGCTTTCATGTCCGCCGATTTTTTCATAATCCGCTCGTGTTGCGACAATACAAGACCCGTACAGCCCTTTGTTTACATTCTTCTCTTCAAAGGGCGAAGTGAAGGCAAACACGCCCAAAATATTCGGGATCATGGCCAACCGTTCGTAAAATTTTTCCGTCACATGGTAGGGGACGACCGAGATGACGCCTCCCCGCCTGTTTCGCTCCCCGATCAACAGCCGCAAAGCCTCCGGTTTTAAACGCACATCGGCATCGAGAAAAACCAGGATGTCTCCCGCCGACCGCAAATAACCGTTCCACACGGCCCACGTTTTCCCGGTCCAGCCTTCGGGAAGATCGGATAGCGAAAAAACCTTCGCGGAATAGCGCGCGGCCACTTCTACCGTGCGATCCACGGAATGATCGTCGACGACGATGATTTCATCGGGCATGAGCGTCTGCTTTCTTAAAGATTCCAATAAAGCGGGAAGATTCTTTTCTTCATTTCTCGCGGGAATGATGACCGATATTTTGCCGGATTTTTCAAAAGGCACTCCGGTGTCCGGAATCGTCTTTTTCCGAAAGAGAAACATGCCCGAGATGACCCCGAGACAGATGAGGAAAAACGGAATCCATTCCATGCTTCATCCCTTTTCTCCAATCGTTTTGATCGCTAAAAATCGATTGAGGACTTTGATCTTTTTCGAGTGTCTTAGATAGTTTATTATAGAATATTTCGGATAAAAAAGGAAAAAAATGAATTTCTCTGACTTTTTTCGGAATCAGAAACGGGCCGGACGGATGGCGAGGGCAGAGCCGGAGTTCGCCTTGTTGGTTGCCGCCGCCTTGATCGCCGGCTCGCGCGTGGAAACAAGGAAACCGGCGCCTCTTATGGAAAATGCCTATAAAACTTATTTAAAGACGGCGGAAAGGCACGGTTTAGCTTACGCCTAACTGGTAAAAACGAAAGAAGCCCGGCCAAACGGCGATATAGCTTTTTAAAAGAGGGTCGTCAAATAGTAGATAAACATCATCGTCCACAAAATAAAAACAACGAGCGCCATGCCGGCATAGACTTTATGACCGGACCTCTTTTGGTGGACAAACGTTGCGATAAATAAAAAAAGAAGCAAAAGGTTGGCCAAGATTTTCGATGCCACTTGATTAACGAAGAAAGAACGGACACCAAGATACATATTAAAAGGACCATCACATCCATCACGTTTTCTCCCTCTTTGGCCAGCAAAACTTTGTTGATTTCCAATGAATTGTACGCGGCTATTGGCCAGCCGGATTCAAAAATTTCCAAAAAATATATAACCGTTCAAGATCCACCATTTCTTCTAAAAAACAAGGATGCCGCGCCGCTCATGGCGAATTATTCCTAAAAACACGCCTTTGGGGGGACGCAGATGCGCGGTTTCAATTATGCCGATTATGATGGATTGGGGCTGGCCGAACTGGTCAAAAAGAAGGAAGTCCGGCCGATCGAACTCGTCGAAGCGGCCATCGAGCGGATCGAAGCCCTCAATCCGCAATTCAATGCCGTGATCCATAAAATGTACGACCAAGCCCGGGCACAAGCCGAAACGCTTCCCGACGGGCCGTTTGCCGGCGTACCGATGTTATTAAAGAACATTACGCAAGAAATTAAAGGGGAGCCGACGACCTTCGGATCGAAAGCACTAGCCGGCTACCGGGCGAAAGAAGACTCCCATTACGTCAAAAAGCTCAGAGAAGCGGGCGCCGTCTTTCTCGGCATCACCAACACCCCCGAATTCGGGCTCGTTGCCGTGACCGAGCCCGCACACTACGGGCCGACGCGCAACCCATGGAATCCCGATTATACGCCGGGCGGATCGAGCGGCGGCTCGGCGGCGGCCGTCGCTTCCGGCATGGTTCCGATTGCCGGAGCGAATGACGGAGGCGGTTCCATCCGCATTCCGGCCGCGTATTGCGGGCTCTTCGGCTTGAAACCGACGCGCGGGCGGACGCCGGTCGGACCGAGGGTGGGCAGGCAGTGGCAAGGCGCCGCCGTCGAGCACGTGCTGACCCGGAGCGTCCGCGACAGCGCGGCAATGCTGGATGTCCTGAAAACGTATGAAAAAACGGCGGCCTACCATGCCCCGGCCTACGAAGGCAGCTATCTCGAACTGTCGCAAACGCCGCCCAAAAAAAGGTTCCGCATTGCTTTTTCCCTTCAATCTCCTCTCGGAACGGAGGTCGAACCGGAATGCCGCGAAGCCGTTTTAAAAACCGCAAAGCTTTTGGAATCCATGGGCCACGCGGTTGAAGAAAAAGAAGCGCCGGTCGACGGGCGAAAGATCGCAGCCGCCTACATGTCTCTCTACTTCGGCGAAGTCGGCGCAACCCTCGATGAACTGGAAGAAGCGCTTGGCCGCAAAGCGCGACACGACGATGTCGAGCCGACGACGTGGTTTTTGGGACAGCTCGGAAAAGCCGTGTCCGCGAAAGACTTCGTGCTCGGACTGCGCGAATGGGACAAAGCGGCCCATCAAATGGAAACGTTTCATGAAACCTATGATTTTTATCTCACGCCGACGACGGCCTATAAGCAAGCCAAAATCGGCGAACTCGGTTTGAGCCGCGCGGAACAATTCAGCTTGCATGTGGCGAGGGTGCTGCATTTAGCGGGATGGCTCCAGCGTTTGGGCATCGTTGATCGACTCGTTGAAAAAAACCTGATGCGTACGCCGTTCACGCAGCTCGCCAATCTCACCGGCCAGCCGGCGATGTCGGTGCCGCTTCATCTCACGGAAAGCGGGCTTCCTGTCGGGGTCCAATTTATGGCCGCCAAAGGGCGCGAGGATTTGCTCCTTCAGCTCGCCGGCGAACTGGAAAAAACGGATCATTGGGTGGACATCCGAAAGAACAAAAGGCTTTTCGGATGAACGGCCCTGTGCATTGAATGTCTCACCGTAAGAACCGATGTCTCTGATTCGAGGAGGCATCTTTTTTATTTGCCGTTAAGAGATGGCCGCCCGGCCGGAACGACAACAACAATTTGGCGCCGCCTTAGGATGACCAAGGCTTACACTTTCGTTTTTCCCGCAACGCTTGATCGAAGGCGCGCTTGAAAAAGACCGAGCCGTCATGCGCTGAAATGGCTTTCAAGAGCGTGATGTTCCGTCGCATCCATTTTTCAGTCTTTTGCCAATGAACGATTAACGATAGCCACTACTTTTTTGCCCATGAAAAAATTTATTGACATATTTATTTGCGGATACATATAATTAGTTCAGAGCAATAAAGTTGCATTAGGGAAAAATTATGTCCATCGGCAAAAAGAGCTTGAAAATATCATGGCAAACGGAGGATAGCCTTATGAATATCGAACAGGCGGCTCAACCGGCGGGGAACCGAAACCGTTCCCTGCAAAAAATCGCGGCGGCTTCATTAAAAGGGGAGACGCGGGGCTTCAAAAAGATCCTGCCATTTCTGGGGCCTGCCTTTATTGCGGCGGTGGCCTACATTGATCCCGGAAACTACGCCACAAATATCTCCGCGGGATCCCAGTACGGCTATACCCTGTTATGGGTGATTTTGGCTTCAAATTTAATGGCGGTTCTCATTCAAACGATGTCCGCGAAGCTAGGCATTGCCACAGGGAAAAACCTGCCTGAGGTTTGCCGGGACCATTTTTCGAAAGCCGCCTCCTTCTTTTTATGGATTCAAGCCGAACTGGTCGTGATGGCGACCGATCTGGCCGAATTTATCGGCGCGTCTCTCGGATTGTATTTAATCTTTAAAATCCCCATGGTGACGGCGGCTTTGATCGCGGCGGCCGGGTCATTTGTGATTTTGGAAATACAAAGGCGCGGGATCCGGCCTTTAGAAGCGATCATTACCGGAATGATTTTTGTGGTCGTCATTGCCTTCGGCGTTCAGGTGTTTTTTGCGCAGCCTGACGCGGGACCGATGTTGTCCGGGCTGTTGACGCCTAAATTCGACGGCATTGACAGCGTGCTGTTATCGGCCGGGATGCTTGGGGCGACCGTGATGCCCCATGCGATTTACCTGCATTCGGGCCTCACGCAGAAGCGGATCATCGGAAAAACGGAAACGGAACGGAAAAAGATATTTCATTTTGAAGTCGTTGATGTCGTCATTGCGATGGTGATCGCCGGCGGAATCAACGCGAGCATGCTGATCGTGGCGGCGGCTTTATTTAACAAAGCCGGCATTAAAGTCGAGGACCTTGACGTCGCTTTTTATCAATTTGACCATTTGCTCGGTTCTTTTGCCGCCATCTTATTTGGGGTCGGTTTGCTGTCGGCCGGTTTATCGAGTTCAACGGTCGGTACGATGTCGGGGGATATCATCATGCAGGGGTTCATTCGGAGGAGAATCCCGATCTACCTGCGGCGATGCATTACGATGATTCCGCCGTTAACCATCATTTTGTTGGGGATTAACCCGACGAAAGCATTGGTGATGAGCCAGGTCATCTTATCATTCGGCATTGCTTTCGCCTTAGTTCCATTAATCGTTTTCACAAGCAATAAAAAAATCATGAAATCGCTCGTTAACCGGAAAATAACGACCATTATCGCTTGGTTGATCGCCGTTCTAATCATTGCCTTAAATTTATTTTTGCTCTACCAAACCATTTTTGGCTGAATCATTCACGGCCCATTTCCACGAACGCATCAAATATTTTGGAAAAAAGCGGGTTCAAGCCCTTTGGAGCATCATGGAGCGCTTCAAAGGGCTTGATTTATGATGGCAGAAATCTGGATGAATGCTTTTCTATGGACGATATCCCATGCCCTGGCACATCCGCAGCAATTGCCCCCAAAACTCCTTTTGGTTGAAAGAAAAAGGGGATTCCTTTCAAGCGGTTTTATTATTTCGCTGCATCAATCGCGGCTCTTGGGGAATCGCCGCGAACGCCTTCCCAACCCATTTCTCTTGATCTACCGCCGCCTCGAAACCAGAGATCCTTATTTCAGTAAAGGTTTTATCGCATTTGAATTGAGGATGTAGGGGGTCCGTTGGCCTCCAACAAAACCGAATCCGTCGAGCGGCCATCCCGATGCCGGTTGTCAAAAAAATATCATAAAGCCGGCAAATCGATGAAAGTTTTTCAACGATCGAGCCGGGGGCGGGGCAGACTCATGTGATCGATGTCATATGAAAGCGCTATGATTTCATTCATAAATAAAGTAGAACCATTCGAGGGGGGATAGGCGATGCGCACGGCGACACCTATATTGGAGGAACATGGCCTTTATCGGTTCCCGGTTTTCCGCGGGCTCTCTGAAGCGCGCCTGCAAGAGATCATGAAATACGCTTTTTTCCGGAAGTATCGCAAGGGCCAAATCCTTTTTATGGAGGGGGATCCGCGGGATCGGATCTATTTCTTGCTGAACGGTTATATCAAGCTGGTCAGCATGAACGAAGACTATTCCAACCATCTCTTCTTGTATCTTAAACCGTACTGCATGTTCCCTTACATCGGTCTGTTCAACGACAAGGATTACCGTTTTTCCGGAGAAGCCGTCACCGACGTCGAACTGCTCTACGTCCCGACGGTCAAATTTGAACAGCTGATCCGCAGCGACAACGATGCCTTGATCAATTTGATCCGCATCATGGGCGACAAGATGCATGAACATGAAATACGGCTCCAAAATCTGATCAAAATGCACGCCACGGATCGGGTGCGGCACTTGATCAGCCTTCTCATCCAGGACCTCGGCGAGAAAACGGGGGCCGGCACCATCCGCATCCCTTGTCCGCTGACCACGACCGACCTGGCTGAAATGGCCGGAACCAGCCGGGAAACCGTCAGTCATACCCTCCAGGAATACAAAGCTTCCGGCAAACTGGTGATGGAATCAAAGATCATCACCGTCACCGATCCCGCGTTTTTTATCCTATGAAGGATTGTTTTTCTCTTAACTGCGGGCAGAGATTCGCGTGCCCGCTTTTCCTTGCACGGCTTCAAAACCTTTTTCAAGAGACGTGATGATGGAGATCCGGCCGGGTTTCGATTCGGCAAACTCGATGGCGGCTTCCACTTTCGGCAGCATGCTTCCCGGTGCGAAGTGGCCTTCTTGGATGTACTGCTTCAGTTGATCGGTCGTGACCTCATCCAGATCCGATTGATTCGGTTTTCTGAAATTGATGGATACCTTTTCGACCGCCGTCAGGATGAGCAGGATATCCGCATCGATTTCCGCGGCCAATTTGGAGGCTCCCAAATCCTTGTCGATGACGGCTTCAATCCCTTCAAACGATCCGTCTTCCCGACGAATGACCGGAATGCCGCCACCGCCCGCGCAAATCACGATATGACCGGCATTCACCATGTCGTCGATGATGTCTTTTTCGATAATATCGACGGGGCGTGGCGAAGGAACGACTCTTCTCCAGCCGCGACCGGAATCCTCTTTAAAAATATATCCTTTTTCTTTCATGATTTCCCGCGCTTCCTCTTCCGTATAAAAAGGCCCGATCGGCTTGGTCGGATTTTCAAACGCGGGGTCTTTGGGGTCTACCACCGTTTGCGTAATGATTTTCGCCGCCCGCTTCGAAATGCCGGCGTCGAGCAATGCTTTGTCAATCGCCTGTTGCAGCCAATATCCGATCATCCCTTGGCTCATGGCGCCGCATGTGTCGAGCGGCATCGCCGGCGTTTTTTCCGAGGCGGCTTTCTCTTGTTGTAAAAAGATATTGCCGACTTGCGGGCCATTGCCATGGGTGACCACGACTTCATATCCCGCTTTGAAAAACTCAAGCAACTGTTCCGCCGTTTGCCGACAGACCATTTGTTGGGCTTCGGCCGTCGCCGGTTGATTGGCTTTCTGTATGGCGTTTCCTCCAAGTGCAATAACGACTTTTTTCATTCCGTTTTCCTCCCGTCACGCCGTTAAATTGAAATGGTCCCGTTCGTCAAAAGAATGATGGAGACGATGGCCATGGCTAGAATGACAATCGCAAGCACCAGTTCATAGCCTTTGAACGCCTTCGCCTCTTGCTCCTTGCGCGCTTGCATGTAGAACACGATGCCCGCCGCATACAGAATGGACACCACAAGCAAATACGATAACCCCGCGCCGTAAATCAGCCAGATCGCGTATAAGGTCGCCACGATGCCGACCAACAGATCCTTGCCGCGGCGTTCATCGGAACCGTAGCTTTCGCCGGTGTAGGCCAACTTCAGTTGGTACAAGGCGGAGAGCAGATAGGGCAACAGAATGGCTACGCTGGCCATGGAGTACAGAAATTCATAGGTCGATTCGGAAAAGAGCACCAACAAAAGGCAAGCTTGAACTAAGCCGTTGGTCAACCACAGCGAAGCGCTCGGACTATGATTTTGGTTCTCCTTGGTCAGCCATTTCGGCAACACGCCGTCTTTGGCGGCCACATAGGGGACTTCCGCAGAGAGCATCGTCCAGCCCAACCAGGCGCCGAGAAGCGAGATCACTAGACCCAGGTTGATCACGGACGCGCCCCATTTTCCGACGATCGATTCCAACACGTAAGCCATCGAGGGGGTATTCAGCTTCGCCAAATGCGGTTGGCTTATGGCGCCGAGCGCTAATACAGAGACCAAGATGTAGATGATCAAGACGCTCAACAGCCCCAACACGGTCGCTCTGCCGACATCTCGGTATTCTTTTGCCCGCCCGGACAAAACGACCGCGCCTTCCACCCCGATGAAAACCCACAGGGTGACGAGCATGGTGCTTTTGACTTGACCGACGACTTGACCCCAGCTAAATCCGCCTTTTCCCCAAAAGTCCGTCAGAAACACATGGGTATTGAATGCGAATATCATTACAATGATGAATAGGAAGAGGGGAACCAATTTGGCGATCGTCGTGATGGTGTTCACTAAAGCCGCTTCCTTGACCCCTCTTAAAATCAGGGTATGAACGATCCACAGAAGGATGGAAGCACCGATGACAGAGGCCAAGTTATTGCCTTGTCCAAAAACTGGGAAGAAATAACCAAGCGCACTGAACAACAGGGTCGCATAGGCGACGTTCCCCAGCCAGGCGGAGAGCCAGTAACCCCAAGCCGAGTTAAACCCGAGATATTCTCCAAAACCGGCTCTGGCATAGCTGTAAATGCCGCCTTCCAGTTCAGGTTTTCGCAACGTCAAGTTTTGATAGGCCAGGGCCAAAGCGATCATCCCGATGCCGGTGATGATCCAACCGATGATGACGGCGCCGCTGTTGGCGCCGGCCGCCATGTCGCTCGGCAGGTTAAAGGCCCCTCCGCCGATCATGGACCCCACGACAAGGGCAATCAGCGAAAACAGCCCCAGTTTATTATCGTTTTTCATAAAAATCCCACTCCTTCTGGTTTTGACAAACCATTGGCCAGGGGAGGCGGGCGTTCCCCGTTGCGGGAGAACCCCCGCCGGCAAAGCCGTTAGATGGTGGCCGCCATGACGGCTTTAATGGTGTGCAGCCTGTTTTCCGCTTGATCGAATACCAACGAATGTTTGCTTTGGAAGACTTCGTCCGTCACTTCCATTTCTTTTAATCCGTATTCTTCGTAAATCTTGCGGCCGATTTCGGTTTCTAAATCATGGAACGACGGCAAGCAGTGCAGGAAAATGACGTCCGGATTGCCCGTCTTGCGAATCATTTCCATGTTGACTTGGTATGGTTTCAGAAGGCGGATGCGTTCGGCAAAAAGCGCTTCTTCGCCCATGGACACCCAGACGTCGGTATAGATCACGTCCGCGTCTTTAACGCCTTCTTCAATGTCTTCCGTCAGGGTGATGACGGCGCCGGTTTCTTCGGCAATCTGCTTGGCGCTTTTCACCAATTCCTCTTCCGGCCAGAGCTGTTTCGGGCCGACGATCCGGAAGTCCATGCCCATTTTGGCGCTCCCGATCATCAGCGTGTTGCCCATGTTGTTCCGGCCGTCACCGACATAAGCCATTTTGATGCCGCGAAGGCGGCCAAAATGTTCCAAAATGGTGAGGAAGTCGGCGAGAATTTGGGTCGGATGATATTTGTCGGTTAAACCGTTCCAGACGGGAACGCCGGCATGTTTCGCCAGTTCCTCGACCGTTTCGTGCTTAAATCCGCGAAATTCGATGCCGTCAAACATCCGGCCCAACACCTTGGCCGTGTCGGCAATCGATTCTTTTTTGCCGAGCTGGATGTCATCTTTGCCAAGGTACTCGGGGTGGGCGCCCAAATCGACGCTGGCGACGACAAAGGCACAGCGCGTACGCGTGGACGGTTTTTCAAACAGCAACGCGATGTTCTTGCCGTCAAGGAGTTTCGGCAACACCCCGGCATATTTTTGCGCTTTCAATTGTTTGGAGAGGTTCAGCAAATACCACAGTTCTTGCGGGGTGAAATCTTCGAGCTTCAGAAAATGCCTTCCTTTCAGGTTGATCGCCATTTCCATCACTCCTCGATTTATTTACTCTGTTCAATCGATCCTCAGAGGTCGTCGCGAATCAACGGCATGGTCATGCAGCGCGGACCCCCGCGGCCGCGGGACAATTCGGAACTGGATACTTCAATCACTTCGACGCCATGCTCGCGAAGCAATTGGTTGGAGACATAGTTGCGGTCGTAAGTCACCACCACACCGGGGGCGATCGCCAAGGTGTTCGAACCGTCGTTCCATTGCTCGCGCGCCGCCGCGATGGAATCGTTGCCGCCGCAAGGAATCAGGACGACGTCCTCCAAACCGAGCACTTCTTTCAGGGTATCGATCAGGTTGTCCCGTTCGGAGATCTTGACGGTTCCTTTTTCCTTACCCGGTTCCAGGATATAGATGCGCATTTCGCCGCGCGGACCCAAAATCGCCGGGTGGACAGTGAATTTGTTGCGGTCCACCATCGTGAAAACAGTATCAAGATGCATGAAGGCACGGGATTTGGGGATTTCCACCGCCACCACTTTTTGAATGTCGTTTTGACCGGCAAACAAATTTAAGGCAAGCTGCTCGATGGCTTGAGCGGTCGATCGTTGGCTGACCCCCACGGCCAAGACGTGTTTGCTGAGCACCAATTGGTCGCCGCCTTCCATCGGGAAGCGGAAATCGCGATTAAACCAGACAGGAATGTCGTGCTTGGCGAAACGCGGATGATATTTGATAATGTACTCCATGAACAGCGACTCGCGCCTGCGCGCCCCGAAGTGCATGCGGTTGATGGAAATTCCGTTTCCGATCACGGCGGCCGGATCGCGGGTGAAATACAAGTTGGGCATCGGGTCGAGATAGAACGGATAGTGGTCCTCCATCATTTCGTAGAGATGGGTTTTCTTTTCTTCCTTGATTTCGCTTTTCCGGATGCCTGCCATGACCTTCTCGACCAGCTGGTCGTTGGGCAGGGACAACAAGTATTCTTTTAAGTAGTAAAACGAACTGGTGACGTTGGCTTTGCTTTCATTCAGGATGTCTTCGACAAACCGTTCACGAATCTCGTTGTCACGCAAAGCCTCTGCCATGAGGGTTTCCAGATACACCACTTCGATGCCGCGGTTGCGGAGCGTCTGGGCGAAATAATCATGTTCCTTTTGAACCGCCGGCAAATAGGGAATATCATCGAAGAGAAGCCGTTCCAGATACTCCGGGGTCAAATTCTCCACTTCTTTACCGGGCCGATGCAAAAGAACGGTGCGAAGCTCACCGATTTCGGATGTGATGTGCAGAGGATGTAGCATCATAAACCCTCCTTGCCGCTGGATTTAAGGCACGTTCCTTACCTTTTGAGTTTTCCTTGCGCGTCTTGATGTTATGCAACGCCGTTTTTCGTATTTCAGGAACGTTCCTTTACCTTGAGTATAGGCTGTTGAACCGTGTCGAATTGTGAAGGACAAAACACCCCAACTGTGAAATTTTCCATAATTATGCTGTTGCTTTTGCCTCATATCTACAGAAAATGACGGCTGCCGCTGACCAGCCGGAGGGATTCAATGAAAGCCGTCCCGAATTCAACGAGAACGCGAAAAAATTCGATGAAACTCACGGTGAATTCAACGGAAACCACGATCAATTCAACGAAAACCGAAAGGGATTCAACAAATCTATATATTCAGACATTTTGAGCGCATCATGGGCCGGACCTGCGCGGAAAAGTTCCCTCTGTCTGAACCGCCGTTTACTCATAGGAACGAAAACAACAGACTACGAGAAATACAATGCCTTTACAGAGAAGAAAGGGCACATTTTATCTTCGTGGCGATAGCCCCCGTATAATAAAGACACCTGCAAAGAAAGGCGATAAACGGTCTTCTGCAGGTCAAACATCCGCTGCGCCTCATAGATCGAAACGCCGTCCATCCGTTATCGCCCATCAACGGTGTGGCTCCTGCATTCGCCCCGATTGAAGCCGCTTCATAGGTCATATCAACGGGTTTCAACGATGGGCTCTCCGTATTTTTAGCCATGCTTACCCGAGTCAATATTGCCCAGGAAATTCATGGGTCATGCCCGCCGGCTATCTATGAAGACCGTCTCCTTAACATTCGAAAGGATTTTCTTATATTGACGCGTTTGAGGTTTTATTGTATAGTTCTGTCTCACAGAATTTAAAAAATGTTCACGCGATCCGGCTACACGAAACCGGTTGGCCGCAGTTTTTCATCCCGTTTAGGATGGGCGAAAGGGCGGCCGATTGGTTGTGCCTGTCTAAATTTCTATTACGCTTGGAGCGAATGCCATGAGCGATCCATCCTCATCGAACTTTGTGTTGCACGCCAAAAGCGATCAATTTTATTGGGAAGGCACAGGGCAGCTTTCCATCAAAACCTTTACCAACGGAAGGGCATATTACAAAACCCATCGCGGCTATTTCGCAGTGGAAGAGGCGCGATACCTTTTGCTCAATGAAGGGCCCTATGCGATTACCATCGATGAAGAGCACGAGGTCGAATCGTTTTGCATCTTTTTCAGAGACGGATTTGCCGAGGACGTGCACAGCAGTTTGCAAGCCGCGCCGGACAAGCTACTCGCCGATCCGTTTCACCATTCAAGAACCGTCGGCTTCTTTGAAAAAACCTATCACCTCAACCCGACGCTTTCCCGACTGCTTCAACAATTGAAAAACGGTTATTCGACCCAGGATGCCCTTTGGAAAGAGGAGCAATTTTACAAGATCATGCGCGCGCTTTTAAACGTCCATCACGACGTCCTGAAAGACGTGCAATCATTAAAGGCCGTTCGCTATTCAACGCGTGAAGAAATCTACCGGCGGATCAGCCTCGCCCATGAATATATCCAGGCTTTTTATGCGCGGCCGATCATGCTGCGGGACATCGCCCAAGCCGCCGGTCTATCGCCGAATCACCTTTTAAGATGCTACGCCGAGATCTATGGAAAGACCCCACACGAGCACATCACGGAACTCCGCATCGCCAAGGCCAAACAACGATTGAGCCAGCCCGACTGCCGCTTGATCGACATCGCGTTTGAAATCGGCTTGAATCATCCCGCTTCATTCAGCAAGCTGTTCAAACAACACGTCGGCCTCTCGCCCATGCAATTTCGAAAAAAGGTGATTTTGGAAAAGAAATGATGACCGTCCTTCCCGTATGATGAAAAGGACACATCCGCATGATAGGAGGTATGGTAATGAACGGCCGCTCGATTGAAAAAATCGGGCAGATCGGCGTACCCGTTAAAGATTTGAACCGCGCCATTTCGTTTTATAAAGAGCGTTTAGGCCTGCCGCTCTTATTTCAAACGGAGACCATGGCGTTTTTTGATGTCGGCGGCGTGCGCTTGCTGCTCAGCTTGCCCGAAACGGAGGCATTTGCCCACGCCGGGTCGGTGATCTATTTTCAAGTGGAAGACATTCAAGCGACCTACCAATTGATGAAAGAAAAAGGGGTGTCCTTTATTGGCGCCCCGCATCGGATCGCCAAAGTCGGACAAACGGAAACGTGGATGGCCTTCTTTAAAGACAGCGAAGGCAACACCCATGCGTACATGAGCGAGGTCGAGGTTTAATCTGCTGAGGATGCCGATTTAAATCGGCATCCTCTCTTTTTTATGAATGGTTTGATAAAATGGAAAATAGAAACACATTCAACAACATGGCCGAAAAAATCGGTGGACAAATACCAGGGGGAGAAGGGCTATGGACAGATATGACGCCATGGTTGTCGGTGCGGGGCTTGCCGGTTTGGTGGCCACCGCCGAGCTGGCCGATGCGGGAAAGAAAGTCTTGTTGCTTGATCAAGAGCCGGAAGCGTCTTTCGGAGGGCAGGCGTGGTGGTCGTTCGGCGGATTGTTTCTCGTCGATTCGCCCGAGCAACGAAGGCTGGGCATCAAAGATTCACCGGAACTCGCTTGGCAAGATTGGTTGGGCACGGCCGGTTTTGACCGGGAAAAAGACGAAGATTACTGGGCCATAAAATGGGCGGAGGCGTATGTCGCCTTCGCCGCGGGCGAAAAACGGGAATGGTTGCATAAGCTTGGCGTTCGTTTTTTTCCCATTGTCGGCTGGGCCGAGCGCGGCGGGTATCTCGCTGAAGGCCATGGCAACTCCGTTCCGCGCTTTCACATTGTTTGGGGGACCGGTCCCGGCATCGTCAAGCCGTTTGCGGCGAGAGTCCGCGAGGCGATGAAGAAAGGGCTCGTCGACTATCGGCCCCGCCATCGCGTCGACGAGCTCATTACGAAAAATGGCGCCGTCATCGGCGCAAGGGGAGCGGTGCTCGCACCGAGTCCGGCCGCGCGCGGTGAGGCCAGTTCCCGTGAGGCCATCGGAACGTTTGAATGTTATGCCCAAGCCGTTCTGGTCGCCAGCGGCGGCATTGGCGCCAATTTTGAATTAATCCGAAAGAATTGGCCGGCGAGGCTCGGCCAACCGCCGAAAACCATGATTTCCGGCGTGCCGGCCCATGTGGACGGCCGCATGTTAGCCATTGCCGAGAAAGCCGGCGGCCGCATCGTCAACAAAGACCGCATGTGGCACTATACGGAAGGCATTAAAAACTGGAATCCGATTTGGCCGAAACACGGCATCCGCATCCTGCCCGGCCCGTCGTCGATCTGGTTGGATGCCGAGGGACGGCGGTTGCCGGCGCCGTATCTCCCGGGCTTTGACACGTTGGGAACCCTTGAGGCCATCATGAAAACCGGCTATGACTATTCCTGGTTTATATTGACGGAGAAAATCATTAAAAAAGAATTTGCCCTATCCGGATCCGAGCAAAATCCCGATTTGACCGAAAAAAGTTTGCGCCAAGTCTTGCGGCAGCGCGTCTTTTCCGGACCGACCGATCCCGTCAAGGCGTTTATGGAGAAAGGCGAAGATTTCGTCGTTGCCGACAACCTGGAGGACCTTGTCGCCGGCATGAACAAAATCGCTGGGGCGGATTTGCTCGATCCCGCCGCCGTGGCGCGGCACATCAAGGCGCGGGACAGGGAATTGGACAACAAATTTACGAAGGACGTTCAGATCATGGCCATCCGCGACGCCCGCCGGTATCTCGGTGACAAGTTGTCCCGCGTCGCGAAACCGCATAAAATTCTCGATCCGAAAAACGGTCCGCTCATTGCGGTGCGCCTGAACATCCTCACCCGCAAAACGCTGGGCGGACTGCAAACGGATTTATCCGGGCGGGTTCTCGACGCTTCCGGAAATCCGGTTCCCGGCCTTTATGCGGCGGGGGAGGTTTCAGGATTTGGCGGGGGCGGCGTCCACGGCTACCGCTCCTTGGAAGGAACCTTTCTCGGCGGCTGCCTTTTCTCAGGGCGGCAAGCCGGCCGCGCCATGGCGAAAGAAATCTGAATGAAGAAGAGGGGGCTCTTTACACCCCCTTTGCGGACGGCTTTTGTGTGGCGTTGGACTCGAAGCGGACGCCCGGCTCACCGTGCCGAAACTCCTTCGGCGGTCGCCGTCCGCAACGGATGCCTCATCTTCGATCAGCGACGGTTTTTCCTTCCCGTTCAACGGTTTCGCGTCTTCGCGGAGCCGCGGTCCAACAAACGGCACCGATTTCCGGCCGACAACTTCGGCGGACACGGACTTATACTCACGGAGAATCATGCGGGTTGAAGAGATAAGGACGGAACAAGAGGCGAATGAGTGAAGAGGCGGCATACGGAAGATTGAAATCATCTGAATACCGGTTTTTTACGGAGAGGAGAAGATTTGCGATGCGCATCGCTTCGCTCTGCCCGAGCAATACAGAAATTTGCGCATGCCTCGGCCTCACGGAGCAATTGGTCGGCGTGGACCATTACTCCGACTGGCCGAATGAAGTTCGCTCCCTGCCGGACTTAGGCCCCGATTTACAGATTAACATGGAAAAATTAGCGGAGCTGAAGCCGAATCTCATCATTGCTTCCTTAAGCGTGCCGGGGATGGAAAACAACGTCGAAAAACTGGATCAGCTCGGCATTCCGTATATCGTGCTGAATCCGAAGCGTCTCGTGGATATCTATGAAGATATTTTACGGGTCGGCGAAGCCTGTGATTGTTATGGCAACGCGCGCCGGCTCGTCGAAGACATGAAAACACGCGTGGAAGCCGTCGCCGAACGCTGTCCCGACCCACCTGATCCGCCGCGGCTTTATTGGGAATGGTGGCCGCGACCCGTCTTCTCACCGGGCCGCGAGAATTGGTTGACCGACGTGACCCGCATCGTCCGGGCTGAGCATATTTTTGAGGAAGAGCCCGCGCCAAGCGTGCAAAGCGACTGGAAGGCCGTCCGGGAACGCCGGCCCGATTATGTGCTGCTCGTCTGGACCGGCATACCGAAAGAAAAAGTTCCGATCAGCAAGGTTTTGAAGCGTCCCGGCTGGCGGGAAGCGCCTTTCACGGCGCCAGACCGGCTGCACGTTTTGGACGAAGGCTGGTACTGCCGCCCATCCCCTCGCCTCGTCACCGGCCTGGAACATCTCGCCCATCTTTTATATCCGGAGTCCTGCCCGGAAGCGCGGAGCTATTTGTCCTCCTTTTCGATCAGATCACAAAAATAAAAGCGGTGATCGCGGCGGACAATCTCGCCGATTTCAAAGGACACCGGCGCCGAGAACAGCGGGCCGTCATAAACAAAGGAATGAAATTCGCCGTTTTCCCCGCACGGGTCGACGCCATCGGGCAAAGCGTTGAAAAAATCGGCATCCAACGTGCGGCCGACGAACCTTTTATCGAGCACGTCGCCATCCACACAAGTCGTGATGGCCCGATAACCGCGGGCGGACAAATCGCGCACGATTTCCGTTGTAGGCCGTCCCCACAGGGGAAAGACGGCGACCATGCCGGCTCGAGCCAATTGTTTTTCGCGATAGGCTCGAACATCCGCCAGAAAGAGATCGCCAAAAATGACCGTGTCCACGCCTTGGGCTTTATAACGCTCCAGCACTTCCGCCATGCGCGCTTCGTAACTTTCGTTATCGGCGGCTTGCGGAATGGCGACGATGGCGAGCGGCAACCCGATCCGCTCGGCTTGTTTTTCCAGCAACGCCTGGCGGACGCCGTGCATGCTGATGCGCCGGCTGCCTTCCGTCACGGTCGTCAATAAGGCGACGACATCATACCGCCCCTCGCGTCGCACTTGTTCAAGCGCCAGCGCCGAATCTTTGCCGCCGCTCCACGACATCAACGCTTTTTTCATCGGTTGTCACCCCTTTGATTTTCTGCCGCCCCGGTCGCCAATCATCCTGTGGCAGCAGCAACAAGACATTCTTTAAATATATTTCCAGCTTGAGTTTTTTCCGGAAGACGACGGTGGATGGCTTGCATTTATTGATAAGCCATGACATCGGACAGGGCCATTGTATCATTTTTTCGGAATGGGCGGGAAAAAGCAAAAATATGGTTAGGGCGAAAAGCACCTCGCTTTCATTTCTGTTTTTTCCAACGTTGGTTGTCGCCGCGCAACAATGAAGCCGTCTCTTCAAGATCATTTGCCCCTTTTTAGATAGATATTGACGAAATCGGAGAAGGGCACCTCCGGCGAAGCGTTTACAGAGTTTAGGCGTTGTGTTATGAATAGGTAAGAACGTTTGAAAGGGGACAAACCGGTGAAAAAACTGGGCATCGTTTTGTTGATTTTAATTGTGGTGATAGGTGCCGGAAGTTACTTTGCTTACAAGAAGGCCCTAAACGTCGTCGCGGATAAAATGATCGACCAAGTCGCCAATCAATTAACCGATACAGATATTCAACAAATTAAAAACGATCCGGATGTCAAGGCATTTCTCGCCTCAGGCAACCCCAATGACGCCAATCTTCCTTTTACGACGAAAAAAGAGGCGATCCAACGGATCACACAACGATTGTCGATCGGCGATTTGAAAGAATTGGCTTCGATGGCATCCGGCGGTTTGACCGCTGAGGAAAAAGAAAAAATCAAAACCGAATTCGAAAGCAAATTTTCCCCGGAGGAAATAAAAGCCCTAAAAGTCGTGGCTTACAAAGAATTGAACAAATGAGCAACCGTGCGCCGCTTCCCGGCAATGCAAACGCGTCAAAGGGCCGGAAACCTTCAGACTCCGCTCCAAAGAAAATTGCGGGCCCCGGCCCTTTCCGGGGAAAAGAAACCAAGACTTTTCCCGCCCGGCATGCGCCGTTTGCGCCCGCCGAAAAGCTTTAAGCAAGATGCGCGTCGCCCGCGCCTTTGCCCTTTAAGAAGGAAAAGGCAAGCCGCGCACCGAAATAGATATAAATAATGATTTCAAAAAAATATGGAGGTGGGGGCGATGACCGAAACCTATCCGGTGGTAAAGGGTGCGGAGCCGTTTTTCTTTGAAGGAAACGACATCGGAATTTTGGTCTTGCACGGATTTACGGGATCGCCGCAGAGCATGCGCCCGTTGGGGGAAGCCTATCACGAAGCGGGTTACACGGTCTGCGGGCCAAGGCTTAAGGGCCACGGCACGCATTACGAAGACATGGAGAAGACAACTTGCCAAGATTGGATCGATTCGGTCGAAGCGGGTTATGAATGGCTGAAAAACCGATGCGGGACGATTTTCGTCACCGGCTTGTCGATGGGCGGCACGTTGACGCTATATATGGCCGAACACCATCCGGAAATCTGTGGCATCGCGCCCATCAATGCCGCCATTAACATGCCGGCGCTGGCCGGTGCGCTGGCCGGCGTCGGCGATTTGCCGCGATTCCTGGATGCCATCGGTTCGGACATAAAAAAACCGGGCGTGAAAGAACTCGCTTATGAAAAGACGCCGGCGGCCTCTATCCGGCAACTCGTCCAGCTCATGGAACGGGTGAAGACGGATCTCCACAAAATCACCTGTCCCGCCATTTTATTTTGTTCGGACGAAGATCACGTCGTTCCCCCCGACAATGCGCCGTTCATTTACGACCATATCGCCTCGGCGGATAAGGAACTCGTGCGTTTGCCGGACAGCTACCACGTCGCGACGCTCGACAACGACCGGCAAAAAATCATTGATACGTCCTTGGCGTTTTTCAAAAAGCATGCCGACCGTTAAACGAGACGATGCTAAATGTCACTCAGACGGGTTCGGCCGTATGGGACCACCGCTTTCATTCGGATATGCAAATAAAAAGGGACGGGGGTGGCGGCCTTCATCAGGCGCCATCCCTGTCCCCTTCTGCTTCTTATCATCGGACAGTTACGGCAAAATACTTTTTGACGGTATAACCGCCTTGCGTCTTGTAGTAAATGGTGATCGTGGCCTTGCCCGGCCGTTTACCCGTCACCACGCCGGACTTGGAAACCGTGGCGACCCGGGTGTTCGATGACTTGTAAGCGGCTGATTTAATCTTGTCGGTCGATGATTTGATCTGGATCTTAGTACTGTGGCCTCTTTTGACCGTGGCACGGCTGGCTTTGAGCGTCACTTGATTCGCCTTGACATCGATTGGTTTGCTCGAGTAAAGGACAAAGTTGTCTGCTGTGGTGACCGTCGCATAAATGTTCACTTTGCCGGTTTTCTTATTGCCCTTGACATTTCCATATTTATCCACGCTGGCGATGCTCGGGTTCGACGACGTGAACGTCACGGTTTTAATCTTAGAGGCAGAGTTGGTCAATTTCACGCTGAGTTTGACCGTTTTCCCTTGATAATCCGTCTTCGCCGAATTCCACGAAAGGCCCGGCGCCTTATCCTTCGTCGGCACCCAAACGCCCAAATACCCTTTCACCAAAGCATTTGCGGTGCCCTTGACCCGGATCGTCAACACGCCTTTATTGTCGGCCACCAATTTTTCACTATGGAACCCCGTGGCGTCTTTAAAGACTTGGTTGGCGTGCTTGGTGCCCATATCGACTTTGATCGTCGTGTCGGTTTTCGGATTGGTGCCGATGACCGCCGCGACCCCCGTATAGCGGTCTTTCCCGTACCTCACGCTTGCGATGAGATCTTGTCCGGCGGTTTTCGGGGAGGTGTTGGAAGTATAGCCCGTGATTTTCTGGCCGCCGTAAGCGTAGGCTTTCCGCATTTTTAAAAGCTTCGTGATCGGTTCATAGTAAAGGGTCGGCTTCGACATGTATGAGGCGTCGGTCTGGTACAAATCGCCGTAATAGATGGTCGGCACCGTATCTTTATTGGTCAACAAAAAGGCGTACTGGCTGACGACATTGTTCGGCGCGTACTTTTTATCGACCCGCTTCATATCGTCTTCATAAATCGCCAAGGCCTTTTTTTCCGTCTCCTTATCATATAAATCGGCAAATGATTTCGGCGGGGTAGTGGTATACTTTTCCCCCGTTTTAATGCCGTACAAATCCAACATGATGGTGTTGACGCGGTTTTTCTCTTGATCGTGGTTGTTGACAAACGACCAGTTCGGCGTCGCGTGCGCGGAACCCGAGCCGCTCCGGTTCACGACCGAATTGGTGGCAAGCGTGGACAACTTTTGGGATGGCGTCCCCTTGCCCAACGTGTTTTGCAACGTATAATACAGCGCCCAATCCATGGTCAAATGCGGGTTGCCGTTTTCGTTTTCGAATTTTTCCGCCGCGCTGGAATACGATTCGATGTAGCTTAAGTGATTGTTTAAATTGTTTCCGAAATGCGCTTTCATGACATCCGCTTCATCAAGCAGCACTTGCTTGTCGTAATGGCTGGCGGCGTCGATGCGGAACCCGTCAAATTTATAGGTGTCGAGCAACCAATCCATCCAGTGGATTTGTTCTTTTTGCACGGTCGGGTTGGAATTGTCGATATCCAGACCGACCAAAAACTCGTTGTTGCCACTGATGGTGTTATGGATATTATGTTTTGTCCTTCCGTTTTTCTTTACAAACAAAAACTGGTCTTGGTCATCGATGCCCGA
>NZ_BDDQ01000027.1 GCF_002003465.1 Caenibacillus caldisaponilyticus
CCTGGAGAAACCATCTCCTACCGAGGAAAAACGTACATCCTCGACGTCCCAAATTCCAGTCCAACCATTCCGGCCAAAACGCCGGTGGAAGTCCGAAAAACGCTGGATGGCAGACTGTTTGTCTGGTACAAAGGTAAGCCCTACCCCTTGATGGAAGCAACCCGGAACAAAGCGGCAAAAACTCCTGAAAAGAAAAAGGAGAGCTCAGAAAAGAAATCGTACAAGCCAGGACCTGATCATCCTTGGCGCAAATATAGGCCCACGAATTCAAAGGAACTGAAACCGGCTTGAATGAACTGAGGTCAAAGTAAATATATCAGTGACATATTCACTGACGCGTTAGTATGACATTTTCACTGACGCTTGACACCGTTCGATGAATCGGCGTCCCCCACGAGGCGAAACGCGCCGTGGGGGTTACAGCCGATACTCGGCGGATAAATCGAGGATCGGATCCCCGGCATCCGTGTAAAAGCGCACCGTCAGTCGGCGCTCGGGCTCCCGCCATTCGGCCAGGGCATAGGAGCGCGTGCGCCTTCCCCTCGGCAGCCGCAGGCTGCCCGGATTGATGAAAACCACATCCCCTTGCCGGGCCGAACCGGCGACGTGCGTATGCCCGAAGCAAACGATGCCGCATCCGGATTCTTCGGCTTTATAGTAAAGATTCATCAATCCGCCGTCGACTCGGTACAAATGGCCGTGAGTGATCAAAAGCTTTGCGCCGCCCAAGTCGTGAATCCGTTCGTTCGGGTACCCCGCGTCGAAGGCATCGCAATTTCCTTTCACCCCAATGAACGCGGCCATTTCCGGGGCGTCGGCGGCAAGTTCGGAATCGCCGCAATGAAAACAGACGTCCGCTTCATCGCGATGGCGGCGGACGACGTCCTTCAGTTCATCGGTCAATCCGTGGCTGTCGCTGACAATCAGGAATTTCACTCGCCATCCCTCGCGATCTCCGGCCAAACGGCCAACAGCTTTTCCATCGCTTTGGCGCGATGGCTGATTTGATTTTTTACTTGCGCGGGCATCTCGGCAAAGGTTATCCCTTTTTCCGGGACGTAAAAAACCGGATCGTATCCGAATCCACCCGTGCCGGACGGCGCTTCCGCAATGTAGCCCCGGCATTCGCCTTCCACGAAGCGGGTCGGCCGGCCCGGTCCGCTGACGGCGAGAACGCAGCAAAAACGCGCCGTTCGCCGTTCAAACGGAACGCCCTCCAATTCTTTCAGCAACTTCTCGATGTTTTTCCGGTCGTCTTTTTCAAGGCCGGCGTAACGCGCGGAGAAAACGCCCGGGCGACCGTCGAGGGCATCGACGGCGAGGCCGGAATCATCAGCGATGGCGAGCATTCCGTACGCCGAAGCAATCGCCTCCGCCTTCAAACGGGCATTTTCTTGAAACGTCTCTCCGGTTTCTTCCACATCCGGCGCGTCGGGAAAATCGAGGAGTGACCGGACCGTCACATCCAGCCCCGCGAACAATTTTTCAAATTCAGCGACTTTACCGGCGTTCTTTGACGCGATGATCACCTTCTTCACGCGCTCACCCCCGCTCTTCTGGCTCTCCCTCTTCTCCCGAGAGCTTTACCGTTCCGATCACTTGTTTCTGATAATCGATCAATTCGTTGATGCCTTTTTTCGCCAAAGCCAGCAACTCATGCAATTGCTCCTCGGTAAAGGTCGCTTCTTCTCCCGTGCCTTGCAGTTCCACGTATTGCCCCGAACCGGTCATGACGATGTTCATGTCGACGTCGGCCGTCGAGTCCTCTTCATAGCACAAATCCAAAATCGCTCCGTAATCGGGATGCAGACCGACGGAGATGGCGGCGAGGTACGATTTCACGGGCATCGTTTCGATCACGCCTTCTTCCATCGCTTTTTGGAAGGCGAGGACCATCGCGACGAAGGCTCCGGTGATCGAAGCCGTCCGCGTGCCGCCGTCCGCTTGGATGACGTCGCAATCCAGCCACACCGTTCGCTCGCCGATGGCTTCCAAATCCACAACCGATCGGAGGGCACGACCGATGAGACGCTGGATTTCCATCGTTCTTCCCGATACTTTTCCTTTGCTCGACTCCCTGATGTTGCGGGTGGGCGTCGCGCGCGGCAACATGGCGTATTCCGCCGTGATCCACCCTTTGCCTTGTCCTCTCATAAAAGGCGGTACCCGGTCTTCTATCGTCGCGTTGCAAATCACCTTCGTCTGACCAATGGTCATTAAAACCGAGCCTTCCGCATGTATCGTAAAATGTGGTTCAATATGTACAGCTCTCAACTCGTTGTTTTGGCGTCCATCGGGTCTCATGCCCAATCCTCCCAAAAGTGTTGTCGTTGCATGCCGGCGCTTCTACGTGCCTTGCGGTCGGACGCCTGGAACACCCGACATGTGGACGTCCCGTTTGCCGCACCGCGGTGCCGACACCTAGCGGATTTCAATATAAAAGAGGCAGCCGCACGCCACCTCTTAATAATATAACATACTTTACACAGCGATTCCTAAAAACCGGGAACGACCGAATTGGCGGGAGAGGACATTGCTTCTCATTTATGGCGGTCCCAGGCGCCTTCCCGCTGGTCGGGATCGGAAAGAACGGCCGTTCGGCTCCCCGGTCGCCCGTCCCACTCATCGCAACGCGCGGAACATTCGGATGAAGCGAGCTCATGAAGGGAGCGCAGTTTCCGTGCCTCGCGCGAACGCATTCACGCTATCCCGCATGCCTCTTCCGTTCGATCGTTCATATTCATGGACGCGTGGGTAATGCGCGTTTCGTTCAAAACCTTCGAGCGTCCGGTGCCTTCAATTAAATGCCGGTCTTATTGACGACGGGCCGGGAGACGGGTTCAGTTAAAGGTTTGCCCGATTCCAACGTCATGCGCGCATTCCCCTTGACTTCGATCGCGACCTTTTTAACGTCGGTCAGGCCCGTCAAGGTCAACGCGAGGCAATTGACCGCTTCATCGCTGACGATCTTTTTCTTTGCGTCTGTATAAAGCTGCTCGTTAAAATCGAGCGTGGCGACGCCGTTTTTGACAACCGGGCGGCTGACAAGCTCGACATCGGCATCAAAGGGGCTGGCGAGCGTCGGGTCGCTCGGATCGGTGTTAATGAGCGCATCCACCGCGGCGGTGAGCGGGTCATCCCCGCTTTTCACCCGTTTGGACACGGGCACGTAATAGGCTTCGCCGTCAGCATTTTCCGCCAAATAATAAACGACGACCGAGCGGCTGCCGGTGATGTCGACCACGTTGCCGAGGTCGGTGTTAATGCCGTCCGCCCGGCTCAAGCCTTCCTTCGGTATCGGCGTTTTCGCCTCCGGCATCTCAGCCAATTCCTTCCCCCCCACTTTGAACTTGACGCGCTTGATGTTATCAAATTGGGTCAATGTCCAGGTGACCGCTTGCAACATTTTTTCTTCGTCCTGGGCGCGATAATTCAAGAATTGTTTCGAGAAATCGGCGACCAAAGTGCCGTCGTCTTGAAGATTCAGTTTAAACGTCGTCCCGGCGGGCAGAACCGCTTGAAAACCGTCGGGTAAACTCGTGGATGCCGGCCCGTCTTTAACCAAATATTTCAATACTTCCTCCGCCGGCGTCTTGGCGTTCGGAAGATTCAAAGATTGGGGCGTGACGTGGCCGTTCTCGTCAAAAAGATACAACGTTCGCGTGACGGTGTCGGCCGCTTCGCCGGATTTGGCCGCCTTGTCGGAAGTGCTTTTCCCTTTATCCTTTTCGATTTCTATTTTATCCGGCTTCGGCGTCACCTTAGAGCCCGTATCCTTCCCGATTCCACACCCCGCTAAGGGCAAGATGAGAAGCACCGCGATCGCCAATGACGGGACGAGCATTCGCCTGCGCAAGGCTATCCCTCCTAACTGGTTTGTACTAATATGTATACGAGCTCTATCTCATTTTAGACCTCGGGGACCGATGCCGAGCCAAAGGGGATAAGATTTCGCGCAGAACGAATATTGCCTGGGAAACCCCTAAAAAAACAAAGCGCCCGAAAGGCCGTGTGCAACGGCTTTCGGGCGCTTTTCGCGAAAGAAAATCAGATTGTAATCATATTGACAAGCGGTCGGCGGACATGAAGCCATTGCGCAATAATCAAGCGCAGCACCTGCTCCGATCCGGTTGTGAAAAATTGATGTTCAGGCGCTTCGTCTTGGGACAACATGCCTCTGTCCGACAAAATGGCGCTGATTTCCCGCGCCGTTTCCTCACCGGAATCGATGAGTTGGATGCCGTCTCCCATCACTTCTTGGATGACCGGTTTGAGCAGCGGATAGTGGGTACAGCCCAAGATCAACGTATCGATCGATTGGCCTTTGAGGGGCGCCAAGGATTCGGCGACGACACGCCTTGCCTTGTCGCCTTCCCATATGCCCGACTCAACGAGCGGAGCCAACAACGGGCAAGCCAACGCGGAAACGCGAACATGCGGATTGATCGCCTTGAGCGCCCGGACGTACGCCCCGCTGTTGATTGTCCCGTTCGTCCCGATCACGCCGACATGCAGGTTTTTCGTCACTTTCAGAGCCGTGCGGGCGCCCGGTTGGACGACGCCAACGACCGGGATCGGAAGCGCGCGTTTGATCTCGTCAAACGCGATCGCCGTCGCGGTGTTGCAGGCAATGACAAGCATTTTGATGTCATGTTCCAACAAGCGGCGCGTCATGCGCCACGTGAATTCCCGCACCTCTTCCGGCGGCCTCGGGCCGTAGGGACAATGCGCCGTATCCCCTAAATAGATAATGCGCTCTTTCGGAAGCTGGCGGATGATTTCGCGCGCAACCGTCAGTCCGCCGACGCCGGAATCGATGACACCGATCGGTTGATTCAAACGATCGCCCCACTCTACAAATCTTTTTTTATCTCTTGATAAAGATGATCGAGACCCGCTTGAAACGCGCGAAGGTCCTCCGCGGACAAGCCTTCAAGCTTTTCCGCCAAAAAATCTTGCCGCTTCCGGATGACAGCCCGGATCAGCTCCGAACCTTTCGCTTGCAGATGGATGCGGACCAGCCGTTTATCCCGTTCGTCCTTTACCCTTTTGACCAATCCCTTTTCCTCAAGGCGATCGATCATGTCGGTCGTTGTGCTGAAGGGCATGTATACCCGCGCGGACAATTCGCCGATCGTGATCCCCTCTTCTTCGGCGATCCATTGCAGAGCAACGAACTGCGGCGGCGTGATGCCGACATCTTTAAGCAATTGTCGACCGGTTTCTTTGATCACCGATGCGACGACCCGCAACTCTTTTTCGATCGCGGCATAGGTTTCTTTTAGTGCGGTCTTTGATTCGTTCATGGCGTTGCCTCCCGAAAAACGTGGCAGAGCCGATGTCCGCATACCATGGCGAACAGCGGATGACTCGATCCGTACACATCATACCACATTTCCGGGTGAGGCGGCGGAAAATCTGTTGCCGGCCAGACGGAATCTTGCCGGATGAAATCCCGAAGGCCAAATCCCGCACCTTGGAAATCGCCCTTTTTTTATCAAGCGGACGGTTCGGTTGGCTTTCCCCCGCAAGCCGCCTGCCCCTTCCATTTTCGGCGCCGACAAAACAAGCGGGCGCCATACAACGCCCGCGGAATGGAAAATATGGGGATCGCCTGTTTGTCCAAAAAACATAAAGCCGGCTTTCTCATGTTGGAAAGCCGGTATACCTCTATAGCTCGAGTTCACCGAGCCTCAGCAACTCGACTACCGCCTGGGATCGCCCCTTAACGCCCAGTTTCTGCATGGTGTTGGAAATATGGTTTCGGACCGTCTTTTCGCTGATGAACAATTCTTTGGCTATCTCTCTTGTCGTTTTATCTTGCAGGAGCAGTTCAAAAACTTCGCGTTCCCTTTTTGTTAATAATGGCTTGGAACGATGGTAATTATCCTTCAACAATTCCCCCTCCTTGCTCAAGCAATAGAGCTGTGAGGAAGGTATTTAGTCAACATCATCATATGTGCTCGAAGGCGAACTGGTGACAAGCGAAAATCCCGAAATGATGCGCCTTTTTCGCAATGAACCCGCCGCGGAAAAGGAAGGCTGGGCCGCCGTCGTCCGCCGCCGCAAAAGTTAAGGAACGAAGGCAGAGCGATTCCGCAACGGTGCAGCGGGCACTGAGAAAACCTTCCGGCGGGAGCGAACAACGGGGCTTGCGCATTGCCGAAATCCTGCAGATGCCGCCCAAGCTCCTCGCATGTTGGGCAACCAAACAGAATTAGAGGCTTTTAATGAAAACGCCGGTTATATGAAGGAGGAACAGATGAGCCATATGATGAACGCCGCCAAAAGGACAACGGTATCCTTAAGAAAAAGATCGTATCCGCCAAAAAATAAACCGGATCCGAACAACAAAACCCAAACGAGGAACCCGCTCCAACGGATGTCGGCATGAAACGGACAAAATGGCTTAAAAAGTATGGGAGGGCGATGACTTCTATGATCGCCAAAACAAGGACCCATTTTTTATTCTGCTCACCCCCATTGCGCATCGCCTCCATCGCGGCTTACCAAGCTACACCGCTGTCCATGCGGCATTTCAAGCGAATGCGGGATAAATGGAATAAGCCCATCATGCATGTTTTTTTGCGCATAAAAAAAGAGGTTCCGCTTGGCGAAACCTCTTTTCCCTATTAATCGTAGTCGCTGCCGAAGAAGTTGCGGAACGATTGCAACGCCACTTCGCGGTTGAGCGCGGCGATCGACGTCGTGAGCGGAATGCCTTTCGGGCAGGATTGCACGCAGTTTTGCGAGTTGCCGCAGCCTTCGATGCCGCCGTCGCCCATGATCGCCTCAAGCCGTTCTTTTTTGTTCATGGCGCCGGTCGGATGAGCGTTGAACAGGCGCACTTGGGAGAGCGGCGCCGGGCCGATGAAATCGGATTTGCTGTTGACGTTCGGGCAAGCTTCCAAGCAAACGCCGCACGTCATGCACTTCGAGAGTTCATAAGCCCATTGCCGTTTCGATTCCGGCATGCGCGGTCCCGGGCCGAGATCGTAGGTGCCGTCGATCGGAATCCACGCTTTGACGCGTTTGAGCGCTTCGAACATGCGGCTGCGGTCGACCGCCAAATCGCGGATGACCGGGAAGGTGCGCATCGGTTCAAGGCGGATTGGCTGTTCCAGCTTGTCGATCAAAGCGGTGCACGCTTGCCGCGGTTTTCCGTTAATCACCATCGAACACGCGCCGCAAACTTCTTCCAAACAGTTCATTTCCCATTGCGGGGGCGACGTTTTTTCTCCTTTCGCATTAACGGGGTTGCGACGGATTTCCATCAACGCCGAAATGACGTTCATGTTCGGGCGATAGGGAATTTCAAATTCTTCTTCATAAGGGGTGGCGTTCGGTCCGTCTTGCCTCGTAATGATCAAGCGCACAGTTTTTTGTTCTGCCATTGGATTTCCCCCCTATTATTTTGAGTAATCTCTTTTCCGCGGCTTGATGTACGAAATGTCGACATCTTCATACTCAAAGTCCGGCCCGTTCTTTTCAGGATTGAATTTCGCCTTCGTCGTCTTAAGCCACTCTTCGTCGTTGCGTTCCGGAAATTCCGGTTTGTAGTGGGCGCCGCGGCTTTCGTTGCGGTAGTAGGCGCCGAGCGTAATGACGCGGGCGAGCTGCAGCATGTTCCACAGTTGACGGGTGAACGATGCGCCGCTGTTCGACCATTTGGACGTGTCGTTGATGTTGATGTTTTTCCAGCGCTCCATGAGCTCTTGAATTTTTTCATCTGTTTTCAGCAAGCGATCGTTGTAGCGGACGACGGTGACGTTATCGGTCATCCATTCGCCGAGCTCTTTGTGGAGGACGTAGGCGTTTTCCGTGCCGTCCATCGCCAAAATATTATCGAATTTTTCTTGTTCCTTGTTTTTGTATTGTTCGAACAATCGCGAGGACAAATCTTCCGCATGCTTATCGAGACCGCGAATGTATTCGACCGCGCTCGGGCCCGCGACCATGCCGCCGAAAATGGACGACAAGAGCGAGTTGGCGCCGAGACGGTTGGCCCCGTGGTATTGATAATCGGCTTCACCGCAGGCAAACAACCCTTTAATGTTCGTCATTTGGTTGTAGTCGACCCAAATGCCGCCCATCGAGTAATGCACAGCAGGGAAGATGCGCATCGGGACTTTCCGCGGATCTTCGCCGACGAATTTTTCGTAAATTTCAAGGATGCCGCCGAGTTTGACGTCAAGTTCGTGCGGATCTTTGTGCGTCAAATCGAGATAAACCATGTTTTCGCCATTGATGCCCAGCTTCAGATCCACGCAAACGTGGAAAATTTCCCGAGTCGCGATGTCGCGCGGGACGAGGTTGCCGTAAGCCGGATATTTCTCTTCAAGGAAATACCAAGGTTTGCCGTCTTTATATGTCCAAATCCGTCCGCCTTCGCCGCGCGCCGATTCGCTCATGAGACGAAGCTTGTCGTCGCCGGGGATGGCCGTCGGATGGATTTGGATGAATTCGCCGTTTGCATAATAGACGCCTTGTTGGTAAACGGCGGAAGCCGCCGATCCCGTGTTGATCATCGAGTTCGTCGATTTTCCAAAGATGATGCCGCAACCTCCGGTGGCGAGAATGACCGCATCGGCCGGGAAAGCCCGGATTTCCATCGAATGCAGGTTTTGCGCCACAATGCCGCGGCAGACTTGTTCATCGTCGATCACGGCCGACAAGAATTCCCAATATTCATATTTCGTGACGAGGCCGTTCACTTCCCAACGGCGCACTTGTTCATCGAGCGCATAAAGCAATTGTTGTCCGGTCGTCGCGCCGGCATACGCGGTGCGATGATGCTTCGTCCCGCCGAAACGACGGAAATCGAGCAATCCTTCCGGCGTGCGGTTGAACATGACGCCCATGCGATCCATCAAGTGGATGATGCTCGGAGCAGCCTCGCACATCGCTTTGACCGGGGGCTGGTTCGCCAAGAAGTCGCCGCCGTAAATGGTGTCATCAAAGTGTTGCCAAGGAGAGTCACCTTCGCCTTTCGTATTGACGGCGCCGTTGATGCCGCCTTGGGCGCAGACGGAATGAGAACGCTTAACCGGCACGACGGAAAAAAGGTCGACGTGCACGCCAGCCTCAGCCGCTTTAATCGTCGCCATCAAGCCGGCCAAACCGCCACCGACGACAATGATTTTTTCTTTGCTCATATGTGCCACACTCCTTACATCATCGCGTATTCAGGACTAACAAACGCCAATACGGCCCGGATGCCGACGATCGCGAGCAGTATGAAGACGATCGCGGTAAAATAAGTCGTCACGCGTTGGGCGCGGGGCGACACGATGATTCCCCAGTGAACGAGGAACGACCACAGACCGTTTGAAAAATGGAAAACCGCGCACACAACACCGACGAGATAAAAGCCGAGCATGAAGGGATTGGACAAAATGTGGGCCATCATGTCATAATTGAGCGCTTGACCCCTCAGCATTTGAATGCGCGTTTGCCACACATGCCACGCGATAAAAACGACGAGAAACAGTCCCGTCCAACGCTGCAAGAAAAACAACCAGTTCCGCAAATAGCCGTAGCGGTTGACGTTCGTCTTTGCTTGAAAAGCGATGTAAATTCCGTAAACGGCGTGGAAAAGGAGCGGCAAGTAAATAAAAACGATTTCCAAGAAAGGCAAAAAGGGCAAGCTTTCCATAAAGTCGGCCGCATGGTTAAACGATTCCGCGCCTCTGGTCGCAAAATAGTTGACGGTGAAGTGAATGATCAGAAAGATGCCGACCGGAAACAAGCCCAGAAACGAATGGAGCCTTCGATTGACAAAATCCCTCTTGGCCATGTACAAATTCCCCCTTTGACGACGTGTGATAGTCCGGTTGGATGGGTTGCGGCGCACGATCGGCAGGGCGGGCGCTTGAATAAAAAAGACGGCAAAGGAAGCCTTGGCCGTCTTGGACGCCGCCTCATCTGATAGGCCCATCAAGGGCTTTTCAATTCGAAAATTGTCGATCCGCACCGTTCAAGCCGCCAAAAATGTGTGCATTTTGTGACCAAATCCATTTTACTCCCATCGCCATACCCCGTCAAGAAAATGAAGGCGCATCCATTCCTTTATCTTTCAGTAGTGGAAGGGAATGAATATCGATATAATAATACTTGTGAAAGGGAGTGGGTCCTGCGATGAAGAAAGAACTGCCCAAAATAGAGATATACAGCGGGCAGGAAGTGCCTGCCTTTGGCTTTGAATTGATGAAATCGGTTTTGTTGCCCGAACTTTTGGGCGATGACGCCGGCGCCATCCTTTATTGGTCGGGGAGAAAGCTCGCCCGCCTTTACCCGTTCGACGCGATTGAGGATGTCGTTTTATTTTTTGAAAAAGCCGCGTGGGGAACGTTGATTCTTGTCGATGAATCGCGCGGCAAGCTTAAGTTTGAATTGAGCTCCGATCTCATCACCGCCCGGCTCCATGACGATCCCGACGCCGTCTTTACTTTGGAAGCCGGTTTTCTCGCGGAACAAATTCAACGCATCAAAGGCTACAGCGCGGAAGCTTATACGGAAGTGAAACACGGCCGGCAAAAAAAAATCGAGTTCATCGTCAAATGGGACGTGCGTGAACCGATCGAAACCGTGGCTTATTAATTTCGGGGGGTGACAACCCCCCGTTTATTATGTTTATCGCTTTCTTCGCTGGCCAAAGAAGGTTGCTTCGCAGCGCGCTTATTAAAGATGAATCATTCTCAGCGCTTTAGAGCGGTGTAAGCCGGATCCTCCAGCCTAAACGTCGCATGCAGCGCGGTCAGCGCTTCCTCCATCCGGTCGAGCGGAATCACGGTCGACACCTTGATCTCGGACGTGCTCACCATTTTGATCAAGATACTGCGGTCCGTCAGCGCTTTGAACATCGCGGCGGCCACCCCTGGATTGGAAGCCATGCCCGAACCGATGATCGACACTTTCGCCAATCCGGTTTCAATATCCAGCAAGCGAAAGTCCAACTTTTTCTGCTGCGAACGGAGCACGGCAGCGGCCTCATCGAGATCCTTGCCGGCCAAAGTGAACGACACGGTCGTCTCCGCTTCGCTTAAAACATTTTGAACAATAATATCCACGTTAATGCGGGCTTGCGCCAGCACTTCAAACACTTCGGTCAGCTTCGACAACCGATTGGGCAGACCGATGACGCTGATGCGGGCCACATCCCGCTCAAAAGCCAAACCCGTGACACTGTTGTTCTTTTCCAAAACGGTTTCCTCCTTGATGACGGTTCCCGGTGAATCGTTGAAGCTCGAGCGGACGACGAGCGGAACGCCGTATTTCTTGGCGTTTTCCACGGCGCGCGGATGCAGCACGCCCGCCCCGAGATAGGCCATTTCCAACATTTCGTCATAGCTGATTTCATCGATTTTGCGCGCCGCCGGGACGACGCGGGGATCGGTCGTAAACACGCCGTCGACGTCTGTATAAATTTCACAGAGTTCGGCGTTCAATGCCGCCGCCAGCGCAACGGCCGTCGTATCCGAGCCGCCCCGCCCCAGCGTCGTGATGTCATCGCGATCACTGATGCCTTGGAATCCGGCGACCACAACGATTTCGCCGCGACGAAGATGTTCATGAAGGCGCTCCGTATGAATCGATTGAATGCGGGCGTTGCCGAAGACGCTGTCGGTTCGAATCCCCGCCTGCCATCCCGTGAGCGATACCGCGGCATAGCCGAGGTCGTTCAACGTCATGGTCAACAGGGCGATCGCCTGTTGTTCGCCGGTGGAAAGCAACAGATCAAGTTCCCGCTTGTTCGGGCGCTTCGCCGTTTGCTCGGCGAGCCTCACGAGTTCGTCGGTCGTCTTTCCCATCGCCGAGACGACGACAACAACTTGATCTCCCGCGTCAAAGCGGTCGGCAATGCGGCGGGCGACGCGTTTCATCCGCTCGAGGGAGCCGACCGATGTCCCCCCGAATTTCATCACTCGAATGCCCAATGTCCTCCACTCCGTCTCTTTTTTTTTTTTTCGGGAAAGCCTCCATCGGCCATGCGAACGGCCGCGCCCGGTGCCGATCCGTCCGATCCGGTTCACGGGCGAAAAAGAAAAAACGGCGAGCTATGCCACATCGCCGTTTCCCTTTCGCTTCGATGATGGATAGCTCTCCACACGCCCGTCCCCGGCGGCCATTCCGTCAGGCCGACAAGAGGGCAAACGACGTGTGACAGACCCGGCCTTGTTCAGGAACGGATCCAGCTTGCGGCCGAACGGGCGGCGCGCAAACTTCGGCGAATCCCCCTTTCAACGCCGGTCGTTGAATCCCGTCCTTCTCGCGGCGTTTACTGATGGTCTTCGCGCCTCTATCACAAGGTTATGAAATTACGTGGTATTATAGCAAAAGCCGCACGCGCTGACAAGCCCCGCAACCGGAAAAGCGGCCGGCCGGACGGGCAGAAACGGCGGCACAAAGGGATTCCGCTCAATCGTTTACGCTTCCCCCGGTTCGCCGCCATTGAGCCGTTCATGCACGTTTTCGGCGACCGTCCGCGGCAAGCCGGCGGCGACCAAGGCCTCGACCGGCGCTTCCGCCACCTTTTTCACCGATCCGAACGCGCGCAGCAGCATCTTCTTGCGCTTCGGACCGATGCCCTCGATGTCGTCCAGGACGGATTTGGACAGGGCCTTGTCCCGGATTTGCCGATGGAATGTGACCGCAAACCGGTGGACTTCATCCTGAATCCGCTGCAGCAAATAAAACTCCTGGCTGTTGCGGGCGAGCGGAACGGCCTCGGGCGGATCGCCGATGACGAGCTGCGATGTCCGGTGTTTGTCGTCTTTGACGAGCCCGGCCACCGGAATGGTCAACCCCAGCTCGTTTTCCAAAACGTCGACGGCAGCGCGCAGCTGCCCTTTACCTCCGTCGATCAAAATGAGATCCGGGAGGGGCTGATCTTCTTTTAACAGCCGGCTGTAGCGCCGGCGGACGACCTCGCGCATCGTCGCCACGTCATCGGCGCCTTCGACGGTTTTGATGCGATATTTTCGATAAGCCTTTTTGTTCGGGCGGCCGTCCTCAAAGACGACGAGCGCCGAGACCGGGTGGACGCCCTGGATGTTGGAGTTGTCAAAGGCTTCAATGACGCGCGGCGTCGGAATGTTCAGCTTTTTCCCGAGGTTTTCCACTGCCTTGATGGTGCGCGCCTCGTCGCGTTCGATCAAAGCGAACTTTTCCTTCAGCGCCAAGCGGGCGTTTTTGCCGGCCATGTCGATGAGCTCTTTTTTGCGGCCGCGCACCGGTTGGACGACCTCAATATCGAGCAGCTTCGCCGCCAAATCCTTGTCGATCTGTTTCGGGATCAAGATTTCTTTCGGTTTTAAATGGTTCGGCTGCATGTAAAACTGCCCGATAAAGGTGAGAAAATCTTCTTCCGGCTCCCGGTAAAAAGGAAAGAACGAAACGTCGCGCTCAATGAGCTTGCCCTGGCGCAAAAAGAACACTTGAACGCACATCCAGCCCTTGTCGTAAGCATAATTGAACACATCCCGGTCCACCGCGTCGTTGAACATCACTTTTTGCTTTTCCATGACCGTCTCAATATGGCGGATTTGATCGCGCAATTCTTTGGCCCGTTCAAAGTTGAGCGCTTCGGCCGCTTCCATCATCTGGCGTTCCAAATCCTTTTTGATCTCTTTATGGCCCCCGTTCAAAAACTTGACGATGCCGTCGACCATTTCTTTGTACGTTTCTGCCGAGATGTCATGGATGCAAGGGGCAAGGCATTGCCCGATGTGATAATAAAGGCAGACCCGATCCGGAAGCGTCCGGCATTTCCGCAACGGATAGAGCCGGTCGAGCAGTTTTTTCGTTTCCTGCGCGGCGGTGACGTTCGGATACGGACCGAAATAACGCCCGGAGTTTTTCTTCACCTTGCGCGTGATGATGAGGCGCGGATGGCGCTCATTCGTCAATTTGATGTACGGATAACTTTTGTCATCCTTCAGCATGACGTTGTATTTCGGGTCATGCTCTTTGATCAAATTCATCTCCAATATGAGCGCTTCGATTTCCGATGATGTCACGATATATTCAAAATCGGCGATGTCGTTGACCAACCTTTGCGTTTTCGCATCATGACTGCCGGAAAAGTAGGAGCGGACGCGGTTTTTTAAGTTCTTCGCTTTGCCGACGTATATGATTTGTCCCCGATCGTTTTTCATGAGGTAACAGCCCGGCTGATCCGGCAGCGTCGCCAATTTTTCTTTAATCAATGATTCCATGTTAATCTTCCTCTTTCCGGAGAAAGATATTTTTTCAACTGATCTGTTCGTCGCTATATAGTGTAACACAAGCCGGAGTGTCTGTTGTATCCTTCCGACTTCAGGCGGGGAAAACGGAAGCGATCGACTTTCCGCCGATGAACGAGGGCATCGGGGATTCGCGGAATGCGGCGGGACCCCGCGCTCGGCCGGGGTTCCTTTATGTAAAAGAAATAAACCTGAAGCCATGCGGCTCCAGGTCATTTTTAGAGATGTTCATTCAAAAATTCGACCAAGGCTTCCTTCGGCTTGTAGCCGATCGAGGTGCCGACGGGTTCGCCGTCTTTGAAGAGGATGAGCGTCGGGATGCTCATGACGCCGTATTTCCCGGCGGTCGCTTGATTTTCGTCCACGTTCAGCTTGACGATTTTGACCTTATCGCCCATCTCCGCGTCGATTTCTTCAAGAACCGGCGCAACCATACGGCACGGGCCGCACCAAGGCGCCCAAAAATCGACCAGCACCAAACCAGTCGACGTTTTTTCGCTGAAATCTTTGTCCGTCACTTGTTCAATCGCCATGGCTCTGCCTCCTTGCTGGTGTTTTACGAAGCAGGTTAGCTTCCCTTGCAGTATAACACCTCAAACCATATCGTGCCAAAGAATAAAGCTTGGCCGTACACCCCGTGCTTCGTGCGGGTCAACAAGCGGAAGAAGGCGAAAAAACGCGGGGCGTCCCGCAAAATGCAAGGACTTTCCCGCGCAGCTTTGACAGTCTTTTTCCGCGAGCCCAATACTCTGGTTCCCCATAAGGCGCGCCGCAGCCTGCAAACCGCGGAGGCGCCCTTTCTCATCCCTTGTAAGGAGAACGTTTACGCTTCCTGCAACACTTCCTTAAAATATTTCGTCAACAGCGGGACGATTTCAAACAAATCGCCGACGATGCCGTAATCGGCCACATTGAAAATATTGGCATCGGGATCCTTGTTGATCGCGACGATGACCTTGGAATTGGACATGCCGGCGAGATGCTGAATCGCTCCTGAAATGCCGCAAGCGATGTAGAGGTCTGGGGTGACGACTTTACCGGTCTGGCCGATTTGCAACGAATAATCGCAGTAGCCGGCATCGCAGGCGCCGCGCGACGCACCGACCGCGCCGCCGAGCACATCGGCCAGTTCCTTCAGCGGTTTGAAGCCGTCGGCGCTCTTCACCCCGCGGCCGCCGGAGACGATGACTTTGGCCTCGGTCAAGTCGACGCCGCCGGTCGATTTTTTCACGACCTGTTTGACGACCGTGCGCAATCCGCTGATCGGCACGTCGAGCCGGTCGACGGTTGTCGGCCTCGTTTCATCTTTTTCCAACGCCGGTATGTTGTTTGGACGGATCGTGATGAAAATCAAGCCCTCTTTTACGCGTTTTTTCTCGAACGCTTTGCCCGAATAAATCGGGCGGATGAACAAGGGATCGCCGTTCCCCGTCTCGATGGCCGTCACGTCGGAGACGAGCGCGCTGTCCAGCCGGGCGGCGAGGCCCGCCGAAAGGTCTTTGCCGACGGCGGTGTGCCCCATGACGATGGCTTCCGGTGCTTCCGTTTCAATGACGCGTTGCCAGGCCTGTTTGTATCCGTCGGGCGTGTAATATTTCAACGCTTCGTTTTCGACGACCACGACGCGATCGGCACCGTAGTGACCGAGAGCGTCCGCGAAGCCCGCGACATCGTCGCCGCAAAGCACCGCGACGACTTCTCCCCCGTCGGCGATTTGACGGCCGGCGGCGATCGCCTCAAAAGACACGTGCCGCAATTGTCCGTCCCGCGTTTCTGCCAACACCAAGGTTTTCCTTGCCATGTTTCATTCTCCTCCTCAGATCACTTTCGCTTCGTTTCTCAACAAGCGGACGAGTTCGCGCGCCTGGGTGTCGGGATCGCCTTCCAAAATACGGCCGGCGCCTTTTTCCGGCGGCAGGAAGACTTCGACCGTCTCGGTCCGACCGCTGACGTCGTCCTCATCGAGATCCAGATCGTCGAGTTCAAGCACTTCAAGGGGTTTTTTCTTCGCCTTCATAATTCCCGGCAAGGACGGGTAGCGCGGCTCGTTCAACCCTTGTTGCGCCGTGACCAACAGGGGCAAGGACGCTTCGATGATTTCGATGTCGCCTTCGGCGTCGCGCTCAAGCGTCGCCTTGTCGCCGTCGATCTCGATCTTCACGATCGTGGACACGTGGGGAATGCCGAGCTTTTCGGCGAGGCGCGGGCCGATCTGACCCGTGCCGTTGTCGTTGGACACATTGCCGCCCAAAATGACGTCGAACTCTTTGTCTTTAAAGTAAGCGGCCAAAATTTCCGCCGTTGACCATTGGTCCCCGTCCTCAACGTCTTCATTGTTGATCAACACTGCGCGGTCGCAGCCCATCGCCAGCGCGGTCCGCAATTCTTTCTCCGCGTCTTCGGCGCCGACGGTAACGACCGTCACTTCGCCGCCGTGGGCATCGCGCAGCCGGATCGCTTCTTCAATGGCGAATTCGTCGTAAGGATTGATGATGAAATTGACGCCGTCATCCGAGATGCAGCCGTTTTCGATCACGATTTTTTCTTCGGTATCAAACGTCCGCTTCATCAAGACATAAATGTTCATATTGCGCCCTCCTTTTAAATTGTTAAACCCTCGTCCCTAAGCATCCCATCGGCTGCCGGCTCCGCCGCCGGCGGAAAACCTAATGATCCAAAAAGTTCGGCTTGCGCTTTTCGATGAAGGCGCGAATGCCTTCCTCGGCATCCCGGGAGCGAAAAACCTTGCCGAAATTTTCCGCTTCTTTGGCCATTCCCGCTTCGTAAGCGCTGCTGCGGGCGTAGGCCAAACACTCGAACAGCGCACGAACGGAAACGGCGCTTTTTTCGACGATCTTTGCCGCCAAATTCAACGCTTCTTCTAAAGCGCGGCCTTCGGCGGCCACGCGGTTGGCCAGGCCGAATTGATAAGCCTCCTGCGCCGAAATCGGCTCGCTCGTCAACATCATCTCGGCCGCCCGCGCCACGCCGACGATTCTCGGCAATCTCTGGGTGCCGGCAAATCCGGGAATCAATCCCAATTGCAATTCGGGCAATCCGAGCTTTGCCCCTTCTTCAACAATGCGGATGTGGCAAGCCATTGCCAATTCCAATCCGCCGCCAAGGGCCGCTCCGTGAATCGCGGCGATGACCGGCTTTTTCATGGATTCGATGCGGTTGAAGAGCGCCTGCCCCTTTTTCGCCAGAGCGGAAAAATCGGCCGAATCGCCGGATTCGGCGAATTCCTTAATGTCGGCTCCCGCCGAGAAAAACCGGCCGTCCCCATGGATGACGACGGCTTTGACGCGCTCGTCGCCTTCCACTTCATCCAAGCGAGCGGACAACGCCTCGAGGACTTCGGACGACAAGGCGTTCGCCGGCGGACGATTCAACGTCAAAATCGCGATTCGATCTTTGATCGATAATTGCACGGCGGACAACGCCACCACCTCCCGATAAAAACGCTTACAAATTTTATCAAATAAGGAATGATGCGGGTATTGTCCCGCCACTCCTCATTGAACGCGTTTGTCGCAATCCTCCACACTTAAGAGGAGTGATCCAGATCGGCAAAACAACGGCGCGGCGGGCGAACCTCACCCACCGGGCAGCGGCTTGCCGGCTCGTTCGCTACGCATGAGCCGAAAGCCCATTGATCAACAATTCCGTGACCGGCTTGGCGAGGGCGACGAGGTCATATTTGTGATCGTTCATCACCCAGTTCGTCACCGTCTCGTCCAGTGTGCCAAAGATCATCTGCCGCGCCAATCGCGTATCGATCGAAGCGCGGAAGACGCCGTCCCGTTTGCCCTGTTCGACGATTTGATCGATGACGGCCAAGTAGCCTTTTAAGCTTTCATTGATCTTAAGGCGAAGATTTTTGTTCGTCTGCCGCAGTTCAAGCTGCGTGACAATCGCCATGTTTTTGTCGAGGGCGAGCTGGCTGAAATGGACGTTGACCATCGTTTCCAATTTTTCAAAAATCGTCGGTTTGTCACGGATTTCATCCTGAATCTTCTCGATGAATTGCCCCATTTTTTCCCTGAAAAGGGAGATGAGGATGTCTTCTTTATTTTTAAAATAAAGATAAATGGTGCCATCGGCGACGCCCGCTTTCTTTGCGATCTTCGACACCTGGGCCCGGTGAAAGCCGTGTTCGGCGATCACGTCGACGGCGGCGTCGATGATTCTTCGATACTTCGGGCGCTCTTTCATCAGCATGTTCAGTCGTCGATCTCCTTTTTCTCTCAAAATAGTGAATGATCATTCATTCATAACTTTATTATAAAATTCGCCCTCCTTTTTGGTCAACAGGGGCTCCGCGAAACTGCGGTAGCAAAAACGCAGAAGAAACCCGTTGAAACAGCCCGCCCGCACCGGGGATTGGCGATCCAAAAAGAACGGCAAGCCGATCTCTCCATCGGCGCCAAACCGTCCCCTGAAAAAGAGCCGAGAAGCGGCTCTCATCAAGAGGATTGTTTTTTCATCTCCTCTTCGATGAGAACGCGCTTCAACACTTTTCCGACGATCGTCTTCGGAAGCTCGTCTCTGAACTCGTAAAGCTTCGGCACCTTATAAGCCGCCAAATATTTTCGGCAGTGGGCGTCCAGCGCTTTTTCGTCGAGCGTCCGGCCGGGTTTCGGAACGACGTACGCCTTGACAGTCTCGCCGCGATAGGCGTCCGGCACGCCGATGACCGCCGCTTCCAAGACATCGGGATGTTCGAACAGCACTTCCTCGACTTCGCGCGGATAAACATTGTAACCGCTTGCAATAATGACGTCTTTTTTTCGGTCTACAATGTAAAAATAACCGCGTTCATCCATGTACGCCATGTCGCCGGTCAACAGCCAACCGTCTTTTAATACCGAGGCCGTCTCTTCCGGCCGCCGCCAATACCCCTTCATCACCTGCGGGCCCTTGACGGCCAGTTCGCCGATTTCGTTCACCGGGAGCTCCTCGCCGGTTTCCGGCGACACGATTTTCGCGTCGGTGTCGGGGAAAGGAATGCCGATGCTGCCGGGCACGCGCTCGCCCCAGATCAAGTTGCAATGGGTGACGGGGGACGACTCCGACAACCCGTACCCTTCCACGAGCTTTCCTCCGGTCAAACGCTCGAAAGTCTGTTGAACCTCAACCGGAAGCGGCGCCGATCCGCTGATGCACGTTTCGATGGACGACAGATCGTACTTATGGATGTCCGGATGATTGATCAAGGCGATGTACATCGTCGGCGCGCCCGGGAATAGTGTGGGGCGCTGCTTTTCGATCGTTTTCAGCGTTTCTTCGACATTGAAACGCGGCAGGATGATCAATTTCGCGACGTGCATAATGCCGAGATTCATGACGACCGTCATCCCGTACACGTGGAAGAACGGCAAAACCCCGAGAATCGCTTCCTGCCCATAGCGGTTGCGGTACATCCATTTTCTCGCTTGCTCCGTGTTGGCGATGAGATTGCGGTGGGTGAGCATCACCCCTTTGGCCACCCCGGTCGTCCCGCCGGTATATTGCAACAAGGCCAAATCTTCCTCCGGATCGACCGGAACCGGAGCGAAGTCCGTCGTTCCCGTGCGGATGAGGTCGGTGAAAAGATAGACGCGATCAAGTCCTTTGAATTCTCTCTTTTTCGGTATCTTTGTTTTGGAAACGATGGGGAACAAAAGGTTCTTCGGAAACGGCAAATAATCCTGCACGCCCGTCACGATGATCGTTTCCAGCTCCGTGTTCGCCTTCACGCGGCTGACGCGCGGATAAAGCTGGTCGAGACAAACGATCATTTTCGCCCCGGAATCCCGCAACTGGTGCTCGAGTTCCCGCTCGGTGTACAGGGGATTGGTCTGCACCGCGATGCCGCCCGCCATCAAAACCGCATAGTAGGAGATGACGGACTGCGGGCTGTTCGGCAACATAATCGCCACCCGATCCCCTTTTTTCAATCCGAGGCGCGCGAGCTGTCCGGCCAGGCGGATCGTTTCATCCAGGAGTTGGTCATAGGTCAACTCTTTACCCAAAAAATGAATGGCGATCTTATTCGGGAATTTTTCCGCGGCTTCCAACAAGTAGTCGTATAACGGGCGGTTCGGATACTCGTTGACGGGCGCTATTTCTTCGGGGTAAAGCGAAAGCCATCTTTTCGCTCCCGTTTCCATGGCGAATCCTCCTTGTGCCCCGCACCGTTCCGCCTCACGCATTTGCAATTCCTATTATAATGTAAACCTTTACAAATAGGTAGTCTTTTTTTTCAGTTCGGAAAATTGCTCCGCTGTGATTACTGGGCGATCAAATAGATGACGCCGGCCACCGCGAAAATCGCGCAGCAAACCAACAATATTTTTGCCAGGGTTTCCACGTTCCATCACTCCCCGCAAGGCCAGACGGACCCGACGCCATGGGCCCGTTGTTTTAAACATTTAAACTCACGCCGATGACATAGGACAAACCGATGGAAATCGCCATGGAAATAAAACCGACGGCGGCGTTCCCCTTTTCGATTTCCTCGTCCACTTTAAACGTCGGCGTCAGAAATTCAAAAATGAAGTAGCCGACGAGCAGCAAAATGAAGCCGAAAACGCCCTGTACAATGGTGGCAAAGATCGGTTCGCCGCTTTCGGTCGCAAAACGAAAGATATTGGCGATGCCCAAAATCTTCCCCCCGGTCGCGAGCGCAACGGCCAAGTTGCCGTTCTTAATTTCTTGCCAGTTTCGGTATTTCGTGAGCAGCTCAAACACCGCAAGAAAAACGACGGTCGACAATACAACGACGCTGTAAATAGCGACGGTTTGGACATAGTTGTTTTCTCCGAAAACTGCCAACGCGCGTCACCCCATAACCGTAAAAAAATAGCGGTCGGACGGGCGGAATTGGGCATACATGCCGGCGGCGAAGGAAGCCGGGCCGCAGCCCGCACCGACGGCAGGGCGGCCGGCCTTCGCCATCCGCTTGTTAAACCGGCGTCCCCGCATCCATTTGCCAACGGCGCGGCACCGCCGGCTGCGGCCGCGCCGCTCCGGAGTCCGGCGGCTTTCGTTTCGCCTTCCCCGAAGGCTTACTTTAATTCGACGATCGTGACGCCGCTGTCCCCTTCTCCGAAAGCGCCGAGCCGGATGCTTTTTACGTGCGGATGGTGTTTCAGTTTTTCATGGACGCCTTTGCGAAGCGCACCGGTGCCTTTGCCGTGGATGATGGATACCCGGGAATAACCGGCCAACAACGCCTCGTCAATGAATTTTTCGACCCGGATCATCGCGTCTTCCAATCGTTCGCCCCTGAGATCGAGTTCCGTCTTGGTCGGCGCCGTGGAAGCCGAACGGACGCTGACGACCGGTTTCTCATCCCGTTCGCTTCTCACCGGTTTTAAGTCGGCGGCGTCGATATTCATTTTCATGATGCCGATTTGGACGAGATACTCCCGATCGTTGATCTTCTCGATGACATGGCCGTTTTGCCCGAAGCGGACGACTTTGACTTCCTGCCCCGGCGCAAATTCCGCGACCGCTTCTTTTTTATACGGCTTAGGTTTCTTCGCGGTTTCGCCCGCGAGCGCCTGCATCGCCTGTTCCATTCTCGCTTTGGCGTCAATCAATTCGTGTTCCTTGACCGATTCGGCCGCTTCTTCCTTACGGCTCCGCAATTCGGCGATGATCGCCTGCGCCTCGCGTTCAGCTTTTTCCAATTTCAGCCGGGTTGCGCGCACGGCCTCTTGCAGCCGTTTTTCCTTTTCCCGTTCGAACCGTTCTTTTTCCCGGGCAAGCGCTTGTTTTAACCGCTCCATCTCCTCGCGGTAGGCGGCCGCTTCGCGCTCATGCCTTTCCGCTTCCTTCCGGCTTTTCTCAAGGGAAGCGATCATCTGATCGATCTTTGCCGAATCTCTGCCGATCAGCGCTTTCGCTTCACGGATGATGGCTTCCGGAAGCCCAAGGCGTTGGGAGATTTCAAACGCGTTGCTCCGACCGGGAATGCCCATCAGCAACCGGTAGGTCGGCGCGAGGGTGGCCACGTCGAACTCGACGCTGGCGTTTTCCACTTCCGGTCGTTCGTATGCGTACGCTTTCAGCTCGCTATAATGGGTCGTGGCGATCACATGGGCGCCGCGGCGGATGCAATCGTCCAAAATGGCGATGGACAAGGCCGCCCCTTCCTGCGGGTCCGTGCCGGCGCCGAGTTCATCGAACAGCGCTAGGCTGCGCGCGTTGATGTTCTTCAAGATCGAAACGATGTTGGTCATGTGTGAGGAAAACGTGCTCAAGCTTTGTTCGATCGATTGCTCGTCGCCGATGTCGGCAAAGACGCGCTCATACACGTTGATGACGGACCCTTCATCGGCCGGAATATGCAGCCCGGATTGGGCCATGAGGGTCAGCAGCCCGACCGTTTTGAGCGTGACGGTTTTGCCACCGGTATTCGGCCCGGTAATGATGATGGCTCGCGTCTCATTGCCGAGCCCGATGTCGATCGGCACGACTTTTTCCGCCGGTATCAAAGGATGGCGCGCTTTCTTCAGATTGAAAAAGCCGTCGTCCCGCAACGCGGGTTTTGCGGCTTTCAGCGTACGGGCGTATTTCGCCTTGGCAAAAATGAAGTCTATGCGGGCGAGCCGCTCGACGTCCTGGGCGATCTCAGCGGCGACCTCTCCGACACGGCCGGACAGCTCCGCCAATATCCGTTCGATTTCGTGTTTTTCATTGGCGCGCGCTTGGGCGAGCTGGTTGCTCAGTTCCACGACGGCCTGCGGTTCGATAAACAGCGTCGCACCGGAAGCGGATTGATCGTGGACGATGCCGTTAAAGGCATGGCGGTATTCCTGCTTGACCGGGACGACATAGCGGTCGCCGCGAATCGTGACGAGCGCTTCGCTCAGCATTTTTTGCGTGCTGCTTGAGCGGATGATGCTCTCCAACTTGTCTTTAATCCGCGCATCCAAGCTGCGGATTTGGGCGCGGATGGATCTGAGCGCTTCGCTGGCCTCGTCGAGCACGATCCCTTGGTCGTCGATCGCCGCTGCAATGGCTTTTTCAAGTTCCGCTTTCGGTTCAAGCGCCCGCGCGGCGGCTGTCAAATGCGGGATGTGGAGGCCGCGTTCTTCGGCGGTGTCGAGAAGAAAAGCTTTCAGGATCCGGCTGCCCCTGATAAAGCCGGCAATGGCGACGAGCTCCTTTGCCGAGAGCGTCCCGCCGATCCTCGCCCGCTGCAGCGGCGCCCGGATGTCCGAAATGCCGCCGAAGGGCAGGTGGCCGCGGACGCGCAAAACGGCAGCGCCTTCATCCGTTTCGTCGATTTGAGCTTGGACTTCGCGGAGCGTCTTTTTCGGTTCGAGCCGGAGAGCCTGCTCCCGGCCGAGGGACGTCGCCGCGTGGTCGGCAAGCTGCTGCTTGATTTTATCAAATTCCAACAATGACATCGCGCGTTCAAACAATCCGCATTCCTCCCCGCGGGATGTGGCGTGTCAGGAATTTTTGAGCCGCCGGCCGCTCGGATGCCGCGGCCGGCCCCTTATGTCCGATCACAATGTGTCGATAACGCCTTTCTTCGGACGTTTAAGAAAAGCCTCAAACTCTGACAGAGACATGGCATTGAGGACGCCGTCCGGTTGCACCCAGCCTTTTCGGGCCATCGCCACACCGGTCGGCATGTCGTCGAGCATGGCAAGGGAATGGGCGTCGGTGTTGATGGCGATTTTCACGCCCCGCTCCCCGCATTTCTTCAACCATTCGGCCGCCAAGTCCAAACGGTTCGGGTTGGCGTTCAGTTCTAAGGCGGTCCCCGTTTCCCGAGCTTTTTCGATCAAGCCGTCCATATCTACAGGGTAACCGGGCCGTCCGCCAATGATGCGGCCGGTCGGGTGGGCGATGAGCCGCACATAAGGGTTCTCCATCGCCCGATAAAGGCGCTTCATAATCGTTTGGACATCTTGGGAAAAAGCGCTGTGGATGGCGGCGATGACGAAATCGAGCTCGGCCAGGACGTCGTCTTCATAGTCCAAACGTCCGTCCGGCAAGATGTCCATTTCCACGCCGGCAAAAATTTTCAATGTTCCATGATATTTTTCGTTCAGCCGATCGATGGCCTCGCGCTGCTCGCGCAGACGCTTCGCCGTCAATCCGCCCGCAACCCGTAGGGATTGGGAATGATCGGTGATGACGATGTACTCGTAGCCCTTTCGGATCGCCGCTTCCGCCATCTCTTCAATGGTGTAGGCGCCGTCGCTCCACGTCGTGTGCATGTGCAAATCGGCTTTAATGTCGCCCACCTCGATCAGCCGAAACGCTTCGGCCGCTTTCGCCCGTTCCACTTCTTCCCCGCCTTCGCGGATTTCGGGCGGGATATAGGCGAGTCCGAAATGGCGGAAAAAGTCGGCTTCACTGGAGAACGTCAAAAGGGCGCCGTCTTCCCGCTCGACGCCGTATTCGCTGATCTTTTCCCCGCGGCTTTTGGCCAGCCGTCTCATTTCCACGTTGTGTTCCTTTGACCCTGTAAAATGATGGAGGGCGGTCGCGTACGCCTCCGGGCTCACGAAGCGAAAATCGACGGCGACGCCGTATTCGTCATCCAGGACAATGGACATTTTCGTGCTGCCGGCACCCGTGATCGACCGAACGGCGAGCCTCTCCTTGATCGCGGCTGCGACCGCTTCAGGCTCCGCCGTCGCGATGACGTAATCCAAATCCTTGAGCGTTTCGTTCAAGCGCCGCAAACTGCCTGCGCGGGAGAAGCGTTCAATCGCTTGGATCTCCGACAAAGCGATCTCGATCGTCTCAGCGAGCGGCAGCATGTAGGCGATCGGCAAGCGCTCTGGCCGTACGCTCAAATTTTCCACGGCTTTTAACAGCTTCTCTTCCGTTTTCGGCCCGAAGCCTTCCAATCCGCGGACGCGGCCTTCCAGACACGCCCGTTTCAGGCCGTCGAGATCGACGATGCCGAGCTGCTGATAAAGCTTGCCGATTTTTTTGGCGCCGAGCCCCGGCACTTTTAGCAATGCAAGCAAGCTTTCCGGAATTTCTTCCGCAAGTGATTTGAGCAGCCCGGATTCGCCCGTTTCCATCAATTCCTTGATCACTTGAGCCGTCCCTTTTCCGATGCCCTTGAGCTCGGATGGATCATCGATTTGCGCCAAGCTGCGGTCATCGTTTTCGAGTGCTTGCGCCGCCTTCCGGTAAGCGGAAATTTTAAAAGGGTTTTCCCCTTTTATCTCAAGATAAACGGCAATTTTCTCCAAGGCTTGAACCACATCTTTTTTGTTCACAGCGAATCCCCCGTATTATCGGTTTGATCGAACGGGCCGCCGGGCGGCACATAAGACAAAAACGCGCCGATCTGAAGGAGGTACCCTTCAGACGCGCGGCCATTTGTTGCCGGAAAAATCGAGCCAAAGCGTGCGGATTTTTTCCGAAAGAACCGGCGTGTTTTCGATCATGACGTGGGCGATGTAGGAATGATCCACGGCCTTGTCAATCCCCATATAAGGGGTGATCGCCCCGACGTACAACAACAAGAAGAGGATCAAATAGATTTCCGCAAAACCGAAAAGCGCCCCCAACCAGCGGTTTAACGTCCTCAGTATCGGCAAGTCGGCGAGAAAATCGAGCATGGAACCGATGATTTGCCAGACGATCTTCACCGCGATAAAGAGAATGATAAAAGCGATCGCCCGGTAATAAGTGGTTTCCAAATTTAAATGGCTGAACACGGAGAAAAACGAATTGGCGTCCGCGGAACTGGGGTACGGAATCCACAGCTTGATATTGTCCGCCAAGTGGGCATAATTCTTAGAGGCCACGATAAAAGCGACGATAAAGCCCGTCAGATGAAAGATTTGCAGAATCAGGCCGCGGCGGGCGCCGATGAATAAACCGCTCAATAGCAACAATAATAATATCAGATCCAACATGCGAGTCTCTCATCCTTTGTTTTTTTCAAGCGTTCAACGAACAGGCCGCCGGTGCGGCGACCTTGCAAGTCTTGCAACAAAGCTGGGCGGGATTGCCCTGCGATATCTCTTTTATCATAGCAAAAACGCGATGTGTTGAAAAATGTAAAAAGTTCTCGGAACAAGTTTCCGGCGGCGGGCGCCCGAACCGTGTGGCGGAGCATGATATCGGCTATAATGGGAAAAAGAGGAGGAAAAGGTATGACGGGATATGCCGTGCTCAAACTTTCGGAAGACTTAATTCATAAAATGCGAGATTTTTACGGCGATCGTTTGAGCGCTGCCGCGCCGCCCGGCAGCGTTTTCCGGGCTCAAGCCGACGGCTGCGCGATCACCGCTTACCGGACGGGCAAAGTGCTCTTTCAAGGCAAGCGGGCCGAAGAGGAAGTGAAAATGTGGCGGGCGTTCGCCGAAGCCGCAGAAACCCCGTTCGCGGATCAAGAAGGCCACGGCGAGCGGACCGATGCGAACGAGGAGAACGGCAAGCGCGGACGGGAAGACCGCCCTTCCCCGACCGACGGGCCATCCCTGGACGAGGCGAGCGCGCCAATCGCCGCGATCAACCGCCACGATTACATGCCGCCCAAAACCGTTGCGCGGCTGGCGATCATCGGTTCCGACGAAGTCGGTACGGGCGATTATTTCGGTCCGGTCGTCGTCTGTGCCGCCTACTCAGGTCCCGAACATGTTGAGCGGCTTGACGCGCTCGGCGTCCGCGATTCCAAAAGGCTCACCGACGAGCGCATCCGCGCGTTAGCGGAAGAGATCGGCCGCATCGTCCCTTACAGCCTGCTCGTCTTGGACAACGAAAAGTACAATCGTATGATTCGCCGCGGCTACAATCAGACGAAGCTGAAAGCCGTCCTGCACAATCAAGCGTTGGTCAATGTCCGCCGCAAGATCGGTGACCGGACGGTGCACGGCTTTCTCGTCGATCAGTTCACCCCCCCTGCCCAATATTTTAAGGCTATCGCCGATCGTCTGGAAAAAGCCGACGCGCCCATCTATTTTCAAACGAACGCCGAATCGCTTCATCCCGCCGTGGCGTGCGCATCGATCATCGCCCGGTACCGGTTTCTCCAAGAAATCGACCGTTTATCGGAACGATGCGGCATGACGCTCCCAAAGGGGGCCGGCCCGGGCGTCGATGAAGCCGCCGCTCGGCTCATCCGACAAAGAGGCGAGACGTTTTTAAGCCGCGTCGCCAAGCTCCACTTCGCGAACACGGAGAAGGCCCGAAAGCTGGCGGAAAAAAGCCGATAACCTCCCGCGCGCAACCACCTATGGAAAACTTCGAAAAATCGTGCTGCTTCCTGACAAAACGACGAGGCCGGGCGCAATGAAGCCGCCCGGCCGATTTTTATAAATCAACCGCCATCCCGTACCGTTTGCCTTGATGGGACGCTCGGATCACTCGGCTTTTGTATAACGTTTGGTCAAGATACAGTTTGGCTTTTTTTCCTTTAAACTTCGGCGCCACGTCAAAAACGAGGGTGATGTCCACACGCGCATGCGGCGGCAGCTGTCGTATTTTTTGTGCATCATAGCTGCCTTCCATGGTTTGGATATAATCCATATCATAAGCGAGTTTTGCCTCGATCAGCCGCGCGACCGATATGGTTTGATCCGACGTATTTTTGACGGTCATTTCGAGCGTTGCCGGAACCGTTTGAAATCCGTCTTTATTTTCGACGTTTCCGTAGGTGAATCGAGTGATCGTCAATTGCGCGTGTTCAAGCGGAATCGATTCTCCGATACGGTAAGTCTGAATATCATATTTTTTGGCCACCCCGTCATTGACTTGATACACTCGAACCCCCCACGCGACCGCAATGAGCAGGGCAACCATGATGACCACCCCGCGTTTCTTATTCATCATCCGTCACCTTGCATGAATAATGATCGATGATTTTGCCGTTTTCCATGACAAACAATTCATCCGACAAATAATCCAGCTCTTCTTTATCGTGGCTCGCGATTAAAATGCATTTGTTTTTGGCTTTTAACGTCAACAATAAGTTTTTTAGTTCCTCAACGCCGTCTGAATCCAACGCGTTCGTCGGTTCATCCAGGATGATCAAATCAGGCTCTTCCATAATGGCTTGGGCGATGCCAAGGCGCTGCTTCATCCCCAAGGAATATTTTCGATACTTTCTCTTATCATTCGGATCCAATCCGACCAAGCGAATGGCCTCACGAATTCTATCGTCATCGATGACATCATTCAATTTGGCGAGCAATTTCAGATTTCCGAAACCGGTGTAGCCGTTCAAAAAACCCGGATGCTCGATTAATACCCCAACGCTTGGCGGGAAAGACATTTCTTTGCCCAATTCGGCACCGTCGATTATCACTTTGCCTTCGGTCGGACGGATAAGCCCGCACAACGCGCGAAACAGCATCGTCTTGCCCGATCCGTTTTTGCCGCGAAATCCATATATATATCCTTTATTAAGAGACAAATTGATATCTTTCAATATGATTTGGCTTTTGATGACCTTGGATAAGTGTACCGCTTGCAAAAAAGCGGACGCCGCCATCTTTTTCCCCCCTATAAAATATCCTTCTTTACGAAGGCATAAATCGCGAAAACACAGGCCAAAACATAGACGAGCAAGCTATATGCGACGGAGAAGCCGAGCGTCAAGTGATGCGCCGTGTCAAAAAAATTTCGTTTCAAGATCATGGAATGGATAGCCGGCAGCCATTTGCTGCTCGAAAACGTGGAAAGGCTGCAAAGACAAATCATGATGAACAACGTTGCGATGGGTGAAATAAATTGAATGCACAACAATTGCAACGCGGATAAGACCATTGTCGTGACGACAAAACCGATGAACATGTGGACGAATAACGATGCGGGCGACGCTTTCGCCTCCATCATGGGCATGATTTGTTGTTGAAAATATGAAGATGAGCCGAGCGAAAAATCCCCTAAAATGAGGCTGGATAAGACATAAATCAAGAAAAAGAGCAAAATAAAGAGCCATCCGCTCTGCCACGTCATCCAACCGATTTTCGCGATCATATAGCGAATTTTCGATCGACACCGCAATAAAAGGTATGTTCGATTGCTGCTCTCGTCTTGGTGTAAAAAATCGCCGATGAGAATCAAGGGAAAAAACTGAATAAACTCCCAATAAAATGGAACTTGATAATCTGCCGCCCTGCGGATGGTGCCGTTATCTTGCAACATTAAAAACATGACGTCGATGCTGTTTGCACTAAACGGTTTGATTTCAACGGATTTCATAATGGTTAAACAGGCGGCAATGGCAAAAAATGCGAGATATTTGATTTTCCCGTAAGAAACGCTGTAGATGACATCGCGAAAAAACAGCCGGCTCATGACAAAAAGTCCTTTCTCTCATAAATCATGCCGGTGATCGCATATAACATCAGCGTTACGACCAAGAGGTAGACGCCATGATAGAGCGTCACCAATGGCCGTATCCAGTCGATCAGGCTGAGGCTGGCGGCCCGATCGAAAACCGGGAAGGGGAGCCATTCGACGTAATCAATGCCGGCTATAGCGAGCAACAGGATGCAGATCACCGCTCCACTCTTAATAAATTGCTTCAAAAACAAAGTAGAAAAGGCGATCATGAGAAATCCTAAAAACTTGGATATAAAAATGACCCATATAATCTTGTAAGCCGCCAGGTGATCGCTGATGGATTGAAAGAGCTGCCGGTCGCGAAGCGCTTGAACGATCGTCCCATCGGCACGGGCCCAAGTATTTTCCGGACCGACCAGGCATAATCCCGCCATGAAGGAGACGGTGACCACAAAACACGCCAACAGGAAGGATATGCCGATGGCTACACACACATGCGCATGCCAAGTGCAAAAACGTGTCCGGCACTTCAACACATAGAGCGATTTTTCATGCTCATCGTAGATCAGCGTGAGAACGGTCACCATAATAGGGATGCCAAAGATGATAAACATATTTTGATTGGTAGCTCCATGAACGCCCGAAAGATCCGCGACCAAATCAAAGATGCCTGGCTTCGCTGTTCCTCGGCCGTAATCGGCCAAAAGAACTAAACCAATCACGGACAGCAAGCCGTAGGCCGCGGCAATCCTCAAAACTTTTTTCAGCAGAACCCCCCTTAGAGCAGCCGTCCTGATCACATCAAATGGTTTCATTTTTCTCACCCATACCATAAAACCAGGCGAAGCTGCCTAATATTCCAATAACTAAATAGAGCGGAAGCCCGAGGTTGGCCGCTTGATTCCAAAAAAATATGTTCGTGATGGAATAAGCCCCGTTTACATTCAAAACGAGGACATCCAGAGCCATCGTGACTAAAAACGGAAAAACCAGTACGATATAGCGATTTTTGACGACGGTGGAGAGGGCTAAACTTAATGATGCAAGCATGCCTCCGAATAAAAATAACAAGATCAGGCGGACGACGACATAAAGCATCGCGTGATGGTAAAACAAATCCGGCCAAAAACTGTTTTTCGTAACTAAAACCATCCCAAAATAATAGTTATTGTCGATCAAAGGATACGCCGCCATCTGGCCCAAAAAATTTATAAAAAGCGGAAGAGTGGCGACGCACCCTCCGATGGCAAAATTGACAAAGAAACGCGTCAATAAGTATTTCTTTTTTTCGACTTTTGTGAGAATGCCTTTAATGAGCCCCGTATTAAAATCCTCCGCGTAGGCATCGGAATAGGCGAGGCTGGCCAGCAAAGGAAAGATCGTTGTATAAATTTGATAGATGTTATCCGCTCCAAAATACATCCAGCTCACATAAACGCTTCTCGGATAAAATATGTAATCGTCAGCCGTTAACCCATGGGGCCACATTTGAAGCACCGGCAATAGGCCGAGCGCAACATCCGCCAAAACCAAGAACCAAAAAAGCGGGCGGTGACGAATCCGGTGGATTTCCATATGCCACATGCGATTCACCTTATCCGTTATTGGTAAAATTCTTTTCGATCATATATTTTGGCGCCAATAAAAAACATGACGGCAATTCCCAACAAAAAATAAGTGAGATTGAACATTTGCTCTGTCGGCGCCAACCACGTTTCCAATTTTATTTGGGCTTTCCCTAAAAATAAGCTCCAGCGTTCCGAAAAAAGCCCGTCGGTACCGAGCAGAATTAAGGATGTAAAAAATACGTAGACGTTTTTTTTGATCGATGCTTTTAAAAAAATGACAAAAACGGCGATAAATAGGAGCGCTAAAAAGCGGGAACTCAATATATAAGCCCACACTTTTACGCTGGTCACATGAGGGATGTAGAGCGGGAACACGTTTTTATCGTCGAGAAGAAAATAGATCGTTCCTTTTTCGCTTCCCCACAAATTATGCACGTGACCCGTTTCGATCCACGAAGCGAAAAGGCCCGTCAAAGCCATCGTCGCCGTCAACAAAGCGCTCACCATCGCGGCAAAGAAAACATGGCTCATATATAACCTGCGCTTGCGCCTCACCCGCAAGACGACCGCGCTTCGTTCTGTTTGGTCCATCAGCAGGGGAATGATTAGCGAAAAAAGAGGTAACACGCCGAGGACCAGCGTTAAAATATCCGCGCTTCCGCCTCCCCGCATGTTAATGACATAATCGAATAGCGAATTGCTCATCCCTTTGGACGCATTGACAATGCTCAATCCGTTAATGAATATAAAATAAGCCAAGCCGACGGCCATCATTTTGGGCGTCACGTATTTAAAATCCAGCATCTTTACCGATCCCATCCCGACTTCTCGCCTTCCGCTTGGGAACCGACGCCGCTCAAGTTAAACACTTTGCGCGACACTTCCTTATCTCCCGAAACATCAAGACGAAAAACGGCTTGTGGGTTTTTTATGCCTCGATTGATTTGAATATCTTTAACGGTCACAAAAAAAATGACTTTCCGCCCTTTCCCGTAGCATTTCAAGTCGAGTAAAACGCCCGTTTCCTTGGCAACAGTCATCGTAAACCGTCCGGTTAATTCTTCGGATATCTCGGGCGTAATCTCCCCTTCTATTTGGTATACCGGCAAACCAAATTTTTCTCCCGTTTTATACGTCCAATCCGGGTAATTGTTATATATGAGCGCATACCATTCGCTGCTCGTCACAAATCTGTTGTACAAACCTAGATAATGGGTTTCAAGACTGGCGGCGCTTGCTCTTGGATTATTCTTTATCGTTTCTTTCGTAAAAAGATGCTTTTGGGTCAATTGCCGTACGGCGACGCCATCTTTTAATAAAACTCTTTGCGTTTCTATCACTTTCCCATCCTTGATTTTTTCATCCTCCGAGAAATTCCTTTTATTCTCAAAATCGACATAGAATCGGATGCGCTCCATATTCTTTTTGGAATCTCCCCATTCGAACTCGCCCTGGGCATTGTCCACATAGTCCCACGAATAATACATTTTTTTAACAATATGAAATTGCTTCGGATATTTTTTGGCAAAAGCCTCTTGTTGTTTGTTTTCAAACGGAAAATCTTCACTTAATAGCGGATCGCGATGCCGGCTATGCTTTTGGTCGTATGATGTGCGGCCGGCTTGAACGGTCCCTCGGCCGTCATGCCCTTTATCGGCATGCTTCATCCAAAATCTCGACAGTTCAGGATACCATTTTATGCCCACGAGAAGGAGGGCCAACAACGTGACGAAAATAACGGGAAGTATTTTTTTTAGCACCGATCGTTCCTCCGAATTCTTCTGATTTCCAGCGAACCACCCTCAAGGCGGCGTTTCGCCGGGAATGTCGCTCAAATTGAATCCGGACTCCAAACACCCGAAGCCGTAAATCCGATATTCGGGCTTACAGCCCTTGTAGCTTTAATCCGTACAAATGTTTCCCCGTCATCCTCATAGGCATAATTTAGTAAATACCGTCCAACGTTCAAATCTGTGCGATCAAATCGGTATGTCCAGGTTTTTGAAAAATTGGTATGATCTTTCCTTACGACGGATGCATAATATGCCCCATCGGAACGCGACAACGATTTTAATTTCATGTATGACGATGAATGATCTGTTTTCGCGCGGGCTTGGGTATAAACAGGGGCAGAAGATTGAGGTGCAAAAGTGAAACTGAAGTTGGTGTCGCTATAGTTGTTGGCGAACGCGGTGATGGTACCGATGGACAATAAAACGGCAATCGCTAGCACAAATAAGTAAACTTTCTTTCCAAATTTCATCATTATATTCCCTCCTTTCTACCAATTTTAGTATTATATTAAAATTATATATTTATAATATATTATTTTCAACAAAAAATAAAATTAAATAAAAAATAAATTACAATAAATAAAAAAAGTGTCTTCTAGAAAACAGAAAACCCCCGCCCGATGTAGCGAGCGAGGGCTTAGGACATGTTCGAGCTGTGGAAATCCGGAGCGAGTCCCAAAAATCAAAAGCGGTTTTTCATTTTTACGGCGAATCTTTCAGCATGCTTTCGGCTATCCTCTGAGCACGGCGCCCAGTTTTTCCTTCAACTCGGCGAGGATGCGTTCATGGACCGCCGCGACTTCCTCGTCGGTGAGCGTGCGTTCCGGATCGAGATAGGTGAGCGAGAAGGCGAGCGACTTTTTGCCGGCGGGCAAATGTTCGCCTTGGTATACGTCAAACAAACGGATGTCTTTTAAAAGCGGCCCGCCGCTCGCCCGGATGACCGCGGCGAGTTGGCCCGCCGTCACCGCCTCATCCACGACGAGCGCGATGTCGCGCGCAATCGCCGGATAGCGCGGCAAGGCTTGATAACGAACCGGCGGGACGTCGGCCTTAAGCAGCGCCTCGACGTCGACTTCGAAAACGACCGTTTCGGTCAAGTCAAGCGTTTTTTGCAACGTCGGATGCACTTGACCGACGAAGCCGATGACTTTACCGTCCAATAAGATATCGGCCGTCCGCCCCGGATGCATCCCCGTCCGTTCGGATGCCGCCCGGTATTCGATCCGCTCGGTCAAACCGAGTTGGTCAAACAGGCCTTCCAAAACGCCCTTGGCCGCATAGAAATCGACCGGACGGGCATCGTGATGCCAATCGGTCGGACGCAAGCGCCCCGTCAACGCGCCGGCAAGTCGTTCCCTCTCTTTCGGCAAATCCGTCAAAGCCGCTTCCTCCGTCAAAAACACTTTGCCGATTTCATAGAGCGCGATGTCGTTGATGCGCCGATTGAGATGATAGCGGACCGTCTCGAGAAGTTCGGGAAGCAGTCCGAGGCGAAGCACCGAACGGTCCTCGCTCATCGGCATCGCCAAACGGACCGGCGTGTGGCCCGCCTCTTCGACATAAGAGATCGAACGCGCCTTTTTCTCGGTCGTCAAGGAATAATTCACCGCTTGATAGAAGCCCGAACCTTCCATGTAGCGCATGACGGCCCGCCGCTTTTTCTGGTAAGCGGTCAGCATCCCTTGTGAGGCGCGATCCGGCAAGGTCGCCGGAACGTGATCATATCCATAAAGGCGCCCGACTTCTTCGATCAAATCCTCCGGTATCGAGACGTCCGGCCGGCGCGACGGGACGGCGACGACGAGCGTTTCGCCCTCGATGCGGGCGTCGAAACGCAAGCGGCGGAAGACCGCTAAAACGTCGTTCTGGCTCAAGGCGGTGCCGAGAACGGCGTTGATCTTCGTCCACGGCATTTCAATGATTTTCGGTTCCGCGCGATACGCCCCGGCGCGGACGACGCCTTTGCGGACGGTGCCCCCGGCGAGATCCGCGATGAGCGCCGCGGCGCGGTCGGCGGCGAGCAGGACGCGATTCGGGTCGATGCCTTTTTCATAGCGCTGGCTCGCTTCCGTTCGCAATCCGAGACGCGCCGACGTCCGCCGGACGGAACGGGCGTCAAAAAGCGCCGCTTCCAAAAGAATCGTCGTCGTCGTTTCGGTGACTTCCGAATCGGCGCCGCCCATCACGCCGGCGATGGCGACGGGCCGCTCGCCGTTGGTGATCACCAAATCTTCAGGAGACAATGTCCGTTCAACGCCGTCAAGCGTCGTGATCGTCTCCCCTTCCCGGGCGCGGCGAACGACGACGCGGTCGGACCCGAATTGATCGTAATCGAAAGCATGGAGCGGTTGACCGTATTCCATCAACACATAGTTGGTCACGTCGACGATGTTGTTGATCGGACGGACCCCGGCGGCGATCAATTTGTTTTGCAGCCACTTCGGCGACGGCGCCACCTTCACGCCTTCGATGATGCGCGCTCCGTAAAACGGCGCGCCGTCCGGCGCTTCCACCGCGACCGACACTTTTTCGGACGCCGGCCGGTCGCTTTCCTCGACGCGCGGCTCGGGAAGGCGCACGTCGCGATCCAAAATCGCGGCGACTTCATACGCCGCGCCGATCATATTCATGCAATGGGCGCTGTTCGGCAAAATGTCGAGTCCCAGCACGGCGTCATCCAAGTTTAAGTACGGCAAGGCATCGTCTCCGACCACCGCGTCCTCATCGAGTATATAGATGCCGTCGGCGACTTCTTTCGGCACAAAGCGGGGGTCAACGCCGAGCTCCTGCAACGAGCAAATCATCCCCTCGGATACCTCGCCGCGCAGCTTCGCCCTTTTGATCTTCACGCCGCCGGGCAGGACGGCGCCGACTTTCGCGACGACGACCTTCTGCCCGGCCGCCACATTGGAAGCCCCGCAGACGATCTGAACGGTCTCATCGCCGAGATCGACTTGGCAAAGATTTAAATGATCGGCATTCGGATGAGGCCGGCACGACGCGACATAGCCGACGACGATCCCTTTGATCCCTTCGCCGGGACGGAAGACTTGATCGACTTCAATGCCCGCTTTCGTGATCTTTTCGGCCAGTTCCTCCGGCGTCACGCCGGTGAGATCGACGTATTCGTTCAACCATTTATACGAAATGTTCATCGCAGCTGTCCCCTCCCTTATGCCCGTTTAAATTGCTGTAAAAAGCGTTGATCGTTGGTATAGAAATGGCGAATGTCGTCGATGCCGTATTTCAGCATGGCGATCCGTTCCGGGCCCATGCCGAAGGCGAAACCGGTGTACACCTCGGGATCGAATCCCGACATGGCGAGGACGTTGGGATGAACCATGCCGGCGCCGAGGATTTCGATCCAACCGGTCTGTTTGCAGACGCGGCAGCCGTCGCCCCCGCAATGGAAGCAGGAAATATCCATTTCCACCGACGGTTCGGTAAACGGGAAGAAACTCGGGCGCAAGCGGATTTTCCGGTCCTCGCCGAACATTTTCTTCGCAAAGATGGTGAGAATCCCTTTCAGATCGCTCAAGCGCACGTTGCGGTCGACGTACAGCCCTTCGATTTGCATGAATTGGTGCGAATGGGTAGCGTCGTCCGTATCCCTGCGATAGACCTTGCCGGGACAGATGATTTTCACCGGCCCCTTGCCTTGATGGGCTTCCATCGTCCGCGCCTGCACCGGCGACGTATGCGTCCGGAGCAAGATGTCTTCGGTGATGTAAAAGGAATCCTGCATGTCGCGGGCCGGATGGTCCTTCGGGATGTTCAACGCCTCGAAATTGTAATAGTCTTTTTCCACTTCGGGGCCTTCCGCGACGGAGAAGCCCAGGCCGATGAAAAGATCTTCGATTTCTTCAATGACCGCGGTGAGCGGATGGCGGTTGCCCTTCGGCTGCGTCCGGCCGGGAAGCGTGACGTCAATCGTTTCCGAGGCCAGCTTCTCCTGAATTTCCCGTTCTTCAAGGGCCTTTTGTTTTTCCTCGATGGCCGCTTGGATCGCGGCGCGCACATCGTTGGCGAGCTGGCCGATGATCGGCCGTTCTTCTTTGGGAAGCTTGCCCATGCCGCGCAACACTTCGGTGATCGGTCCCTTTTTGCCGAGATATTTGACGCGCAAAGCCTGCAAATCCTTTATGTCGCCGCAAGCGGCGACGGCTTCGAGCGCTTCGTTTTTCAGTGCTTCAAGCGTATCCCTCAACGTCATTCGTCCTCCTTCTAAAAGCGATGTATAAAAACTAAAACCCCATCCCAATAAGGGACGGGGTTCCCGCGGTACCACCCTTGTTAACGGCCGGAAGCCGTTCACTCTGACCGGATAACGGGCGGCGCCGGTGCATCTTAAGGCCGGTTCGGCGTTCGGATGACCACTCCGGAGCGAATTCCCCGCCGTCAACCATAGACGCGCTTCCAGTCTGCGGCGCATCCTCCCTGTGATGGCGAACATGCGGGTACTACTCTCCTTCATCGCGTGTGTCGATCGTTTAAATGATACTGATAGTATAATGAAAAATCGGCCGCGCCGCAACCGTTCGAAAAAAGACAGAAAATCTCCCGCATGCCTTCATGAATAACGAGAGGCCTGACATGCCAATCATCGGCCCTCAACCATTGCCTTATCCGCCGGGGCAGCAATAAACCAGCGATCCGCCGGATCCGGCCGGTTGATCGGGGCGGCGGCCATGAGCTTCCCCGGCGACCAGCGACGCTCACCGCGAGGACAAGCCGCGAAAGTGGTACATTAAAATGCCGGCGGCAACGGCGACGTTCAATGATTCCGCGCGCCCGTACATCGGGATCCGCACGTTTGCGTCGGTCATGGCAAGGAGAACGGGATCGACGCCGTCCGCTTCGTTGCCGACGAGCAGCGCAAAGGCCTCCACTGGCCCCCAGCCGCCCAAGTCGGCGCCGGCCAGCGACGTCCCGTAGACGGGGATGCCGCGCGCTTGCAATGCGGGGATGATTTCGGATAAAGGCGCCGACCGGACGGGGAGGTGAAAATGCGACCCTTGCGCGCTGCGGAGAACCTTGTCGTTGTACGGATCGACCGTGCCCGGTCCCAATATGACGGCGTCGAGGCCGGCCGCATCGGCCGTTCGGATCAACGTTCCCAAATTGCCGGGATCGCGCACGGCGTCGATGAGAAGAAAACGGCGCGCGTCTTCGGGCAGCTTGTCATCGGTGACGGCACAAACCGCGAGCACCCCTTGCGGCGCCTCCGTCGCACAGAGTTCTTTGAAAAGCGGCGCGGATAAAGAAAACGCGGCGATGTCTTCCGCGCCAGGAAGTTCGGGAGGCGTGCGGGAGGCATCGAAAATAAGCGCCTTGACGACGCCTTTTTCTTTCAGCGCCTCGGCGACGAGATGCTCGCCCTCGACGAGATAAAGCCCGGCTTTTTCCCGGCCCTTGCGGCGCAAAAGTTTCTTCCATTCCTTAAAGTGTCGGTTTTGCGGCGACTCGATTTGCCTCAAAGGTTCAAACCTCACTTTTGCCTGATCGTGTTTTACATAAATTTCATTATACCGCCCTATACTACCTTTAGAAAGCGTCAACGTCAGAACGGCGCGCGGTTGATCGCGAACGCCGCGCGCTTTAGACAGGAGGATAATGCGATGGACATCGATATACGCCGTGCGATCAAGCATAACATCGCCGACAACGATAAAGAGCAATTGCGGGCAACGATCGTCGACGCCATTCAAGACGGAGCGGAAAAAATGCTCCCTGGCCTCGGCGTGCTCTTCGAAATCATTTGGAAACAATCCGATGAAAAAGAGCGGGCGATGATGGTCGATAATCTCGCCAAGGGCCTTTAAGCCAAGGCGCAGCCGAAGCGCGACGTCCCCGACGACCTCATCAAAACGGATGAACCGGTGAGATGGTCCGCCGTCAACCGGCGGCCTGCGCGCCTCGGAATCCATAGGATAAGGCCACCCCTTTAAGGAAGGGAGTGGCCTTTCGCTGGCAAAAACAATGCTTCCCGTCAGTCGATCCGCGACGGGATCGCTCTAGCCCATCAGCCGAACGTAATTTCTTTAACTTTTTCGCCGTCGAGCCGTTTGATGACTTCAACGAGCAATTTGACGGCATGTTCATAGTCGTCGCGATGAATGATCGAGGCCGACGAATGGATGTAACGGGTCGCGATCGTGATCGCCAGCGACGGGACGCCGTGGCCGGTGAGATGGATGCTGCCGGCATCGGTGCCGCCGCCCGGAATCGCTTCATATTGGAGCGGGATGTCGTACGCTTCCGCAACGCTCGTCACAAAATCAAGCAGCCCTTTATGCACGACCATCCTGGCGTCATACACAATGACTTGCGGCCCTTTGCCGAGTTTGGAGTGCGCGTCTTTCTCGGAAATGCCCGGCGTATCCCCGGGAATGCCCGTGTCGACGGCGATCGCGATGTCCGGTTGAATGAAATGCGCCGCGGTTTTCGCCCCGCGCAGGCCGACTTCTTCCTGAACGGTGCCGACGCCGTAGACGACGTTCGGGTGGTCGATGCCTTGCAATTCCCGCAAAACGTCGATCGCGATCGCACAGCCGATCCGGTTATCCCACGCTTTCGCCATCAAGAACTTCGGATTTTTCATGACGGTAAAATCGCAAACCGGAACGGCCATATCCCCCGGGCGGACGCCGAAAGCCAGCGCTTCTTCGCGGCTCGTTGCGCCGATGTCGATGAACATATCCTTTTTGTCCACCGGTTTTTTCCGTTCCTCAGCCGGCAAAATGTGCGGGGGCTTGGAACCGATGACGCCGGGAATTTCGCCGTTTTTCGTTACGACGGTCACGCGTTGGGCGAGCATGACTTGTTCCCACCAACCGCCGACGCATTGAAATTTCAAAAAGCCTTTTTCATCGATCTGGGTGACCATGAAGCCAATTTCATCGAGATGGCCGGCGACCATAATCTTCGGACCGTCAGCCTTGCCGACTTTTTTCGCCACCAAACTGCCGAGATGGTCTTGCGTGATGTCATCCGAATACGGCTCTATGTATCGGCGCATGACCTCGCGCACTTCGCGTTCATTGCCCGGTATGCCTTTGGCATCGGTCAAATCTTTCAACATTTGCAACTTCGGATCCAGTTGGCCCATGTCTTTTCCTCCCTCTGGCAAAATGTTGGGCGTTGCCTTCCCGCACGGCGGAAGCCGGAGGCGTTCGGGGCAGCGCCGGCTTTACCGCCTGATCGCCATCATACCCATTCGGTCACTTGCCAGATAATAATATTTCGCGTCTCGAAAAATATTATACTGAATATGAATTTAATTCACAAATCAACAGGACCCTCTTTGCAACGTTTCAGAGCGCGGAACCTTTCGAGCCCGGCCGTCAATAATTTTGGTCTTGGCGCTCGTGATTGACCGCGTTCTTTTTGAAGTATGCTTTGCGGATCGCTTCCTCATCAAAGCCGAGTTCCGCGCCCAGGCGCCAAAAGGCGATAAACAATTCGCGGAACCGCTCCTCCGACGGTTGGTCGCGAAAACGCCCGCACGCGCCGTAGACGTCGAGAAAGCTATCCGTCAACCGCTCGGCCGATTGCTTTTGCACGGAAACGTCCGGCTTATCGGGCGTCGGATAGCCCAGATCCAAGCCCAACGACAAAATAAAATGCAATCCGTCGACGTATTCTTCCAAAATGACAGCTTGCTCCGAAGGCGGTTTGACGCTCCAAAATTTAAAACAGCGCGTCTCATTCGCCAGCTCCCCGAGTTCCACCATAAACGCCAGCGTATGTTTTTCGAGCAAATCTTCCCCTTCAAGTCCGTGGCGCGCAACGATGCGATCGTTCAGCTTCTTTTGCAGGTCATAAAGATCATGCAACCAGGCCGACATGAGAGAATCCCCCCTTTGGTTTGTTGAAACGCTCTGCGGTTTTTTTCGTATATGAAACAGGTGATGGTCATGAACGGCATTTTAATCTTTTTCATTTTCATCGCGCTCGGCTGCGTCGGCTACGCCCTTTTCCGTTATGCCCGCCGGCCTGTGGAAGAAAGCGGTACGGACTTTCGCCTCCGTGAAGAAAACGGGCAGGTGCGCATCGAATACCGGGGCGACCCTTTCACCGGTGACGTCGCCGTCGGCCTCGCCGGAGACGGACCGGAAAAAAAGTTTGCCGTCCGGACGATCCGCCTGAAGTTGGAAGCGCCTTTGACAAGCGTCACGGGCTGGACGAAAAGCGATTGGTACGAGATAGAGCGTCGTTTATACGAACGGTATCCCGAGGCGGAAATCATCTGGAGCGAACCCGTCGCCGCGCTGTTCGATGAATAAAAAGGCCTTCCGATCCCGTTTGAAGCAGCCGAGGCGGAAACGCTGGATGCGCGCTGTCGGGCCAAAAAGTTCCCCGTTTTCCTGAAGAGACCAGGGAACGGAAAGGGGATCCGCCGCGCACGGCGCGCCATGCAAAAACCATGACAAAAAACCGGACCACTCACAAGCGGAATGGTCCGGCTTCGCTTTTAGCCTTTAATCGCTTGCTTCGCTTTATCGGCGAGCGTCGCGAACGCTTTTTCGTCATGTACGGCGAGGTCGGCGAGCATCTTGCGGTTGATGTCGATTCCTGCTTGTTTCAAGCCGTACATCAACCGGCTGTAGGAAAGGCCGTTCATGCGCGCCGCGGCGTTGATGCGGGCGATCCACAGTTTGCGGAAATCGCGCTTGCGTTGACGACGATCGCGATAAGCGTATTGCAGCGATTTGAAGACTTGTTGTTGAGCGACTTTAAATAATTTATGTTTAGAGCCGTAATAACCCTTGGCAAGTTTAAGGATTTTTTTGCGACGGCGGCGTGTGACGTAACCACCTTTTACTCTTGGCATAGGTAAAACCTCCCAATCGTTTCGTGTCTAGACGTTATTGGTTGAGCAGCTTTTTGATTCGTTTGGTGTCGGCAGAGGACACGATGGCGGATTTGCGCAGCTTCCGCTTTTGTTTTTGCGTTTTGTGGCGGAACATATGGCTCGTGTAGGCGTGATGGCGTTTCAATTTTCCTTTGCCGGTCACTTTGAAACGCTTCGCGGCGCCTTTATGAGTTTTCATTTTTGGCATGAATGATTCCTCCTATCGGTTGCTTGTCTCGTTCTTCGGCGCGAGGATCAGGAACATGCTGCGCCCTTCCATCTTCGGCTTCGCTTCGACCACGCCGACTTCCTCGCACTCCTTGGCAAGGCGTTCGAGAACTTGCTGGCCGAGCTCGGAATGGGTGATCGCACGTCCGCGAAAACGGACAGACGCCTTCACCTTATCGCCTTTGGCCAGAAATTTCTTGGCGTTGCGCAGCTTCGTGTTGAAATCATGTTCCTCGATGCTCGGGCTCAGGCGAATCTCTTTGACATTGATCACCTTTTGTTTTTTACGGGCTTCTTTTTCTTTCTTCTGCTGTTCGTACCGGTACTTGCCGTAATCCATGATCCGGCAGACAGGCGGCTTCGCGTTCGGAGCCACCAACACAAGGTCAAGGTTGGCGTTTCTCGCGATTTCCAGCGCTTCCTGTTTGGATTTAATCCCGAGCTGGTCACCGTTTTGACCGATCAGGCGCACTTGTCGCGCCCGGATCGCGTCATTGATAATCATTTCTTTGCTAATATTGAGCCACCTCCACTTAATTTTCCGGCTTTCGGCCGGCTTCGCCCCACCGCTCGCGAAAGGCTTTAACGGTCCGGCTTCAACGAACGCAAAAAAGTGTGAGCAACGCCCACACTTTTCCCATGCGACCACACGAATCCATCTATTCGCAAAGGACCTGGCAACAGCGACGGGCGGATTCGGCCGCCAAGTCAAAATCGGGGGCCGTTTTTATGCCTCGCAACGTTTGCTCCGCTCGCGCGTCGTACAGGTGAGAAGCCGGGCGCTTCTGCTTGGTTCGTTTTTTATTTCGTTACCTACAAAAGTATAGCATCCGGACACTTTATGTGCAAGTCCTGTTGACGTATTTTTAATGGCGATGGATTTTGGGATGGCTCTTTGTCCGAGCGTGCAAATGCCTTGTTTTTACAACAAAAGCATGAGCGCGGCCTGTCGATTGGCCGCGTTCATGCCGGCAGGGCAAGCGGGCTGCCCTTGGAAGCGGAGCTGTTCGCTTCCGTTATTTTTTCTCGCGAATGTCTTGTTCGATCGTTGCGATGAAATCGGCGAAGGCGACGGTTGCCGAATCCTTTTCGCCGTATTTGCGGACGTTGACCGCGTTCGCTTCGATTTCTTTATCGCCGACGACGAGCATGTACGGGATTTTCTGCGTTTGCGCCTCGCGGATTTTATAGCCGAGCTTTTCGTCGCGCTCGTCGACTTCGACGCGAATCATCCGCTTTTTCAAGTCGTCCGCGATGCGCTTCGCATAATCCAGATGGCTTTCCGCGACGGGGATGACTCTGACTTGGACCGGGGCCAACCACGTCGGGAAGGCGCCTTTGTATTGCTCGATGAGGAAGGCGACAAATCGTTCCATCGTCGACACGACGCCGCGGTGGATGACCACCGGCCGGTGTTCTTCCCCGTCCGGGCCGATATATTTCAGGTCGAAACGTTCCGGCAAATAGAAATCCAGCTGGGCGGTCGACAGGGTTTCATCTTTGCCGAGCGCCGTCCGAACTTGTACGTCGAGCTTCGGACCGTAGAATGCGGCTTCGCCTTCGGCTTCCACAAAATCGAGGCCCATCGATTCCATGGCTTCGCGGAGTTTGCTTTGCGCCATTTCCCACATTTCATCATTGTCCACATATTTTTCCTTATTGTTCGGGTCCCGATAGGAAAGCCGGAAGTAATAATCTTTGATGCCGAAGTCTTCATAAACTTCGAGGATCAATTTGACGACGTTGATAAACTCCTCTTTCATTTGATCCGGCCGGCAGAAAAGATGGGCGTCGTTCAAGGTCATGGCGCGAACGCGTTGCAATCCGGCGAGGGCCCCGGACATTTCATAGCGGTACATGGTGCCGAGTTCCGCAATGCGGATGGGCAAATCGCGATAGCTGTGCAGCTTGTGCTTGTAAACCATAAAGTGGTGCGGGCAGTTCATCGGGCGCAGCACCAATTCTTCATTGTCCACTTTCATCGGCGGATACATATCATCTCGATAGTGATCCCAGTGTCCGCTCGTTTTGTACAAATCGACCTTGGCGAGATTGGCCGTATAAACGTGTTGATAGCCGTGCTGAATTTCCTTGTCGACGATGTACCGTTCGATGACGCGGCGCACGGCCGCCCCTTTCGGCAGCCACACCGGGAACCCTTGGCCGATTTCCTGGGAAATGGTAAACAGCTCGAGCTCCTTGCCAAGCTTGCGGTGATCGCGTTCTTTGCGTTCTTCCAATTCTTTCAAATGGTTTTCGAGCTCTGCTTTTTTGAAAAAGGCCGTGCCGTAGACGCGCTGCAACATTTGATTTTCGCTGTTGCCGCGCCAATAAGCGCCGGCGACGCTGAGCAGTTTAAACGCCTTGATTTTCCCCGTCGACGGCAAGTGCGGCCCGCGGCAGAGATCGACGAATTCGCCTTGGCGATAGAGCGTGATCGTCTCGCCTTCGGGGATGTCGGCGATGAGTTCGAGTTTCAAATGGTCGCCGATTTCTTCGAATAAGGCGATCGCTTCTTCGCGGGACACCACTTCTCGTCTGATTTCCAAATCTTCGTCGATAATCTTTTGCATTTCCTTTTCGACGCGGTCGAGATCTTCGGCGGACAGCGGCTCGGGCATATCGATGTCATAGTAAAATCCTTCTTCGATGACCGGTCCGACGCCGAGTTTGACGCCGTCATACAGCCGTTTGATCGCCTGGGCCATCACATGGGTCGTCGTATGCCGGAGGATTTCCAAGCTTTCCGGCGCGTCTTCTTTTAAAATCTCCAGCGAGCCGTCTTCGTGCAGTTCGCGTTTCAAATCGACAAGCTGGCCGTTGAACTTGGCCGCGATCGCCCGCTTTTTCAAGCCTGGGCTGATCGACTGCGCGACGTCTTCCGCCGTCACGCCTTTCGGATACGCCTTGACGGCTCCGTCCGGCAAGGTGATGCGAATCTCTTCGGACATGTCCATCACTCCATTCCACATTTATTGACAAATGCATCTGAAAAATAAAAAAACACCCCTCCCAAAAGGGACGAGTGTGCGCTCGCGGTTCCACCCTTCTTCCCGCGACCACGGCGGATCGCGGCTCGAAGGCGCTAACGGGCTGCCCGTTGCCGGCTACTTTCGGCCGTACGCCTCTTATGCGGAAGCGCAGGGCTTGCTGCTTCCGGAGCGCACCGCTGGGTTCGCCGACAAAGCTCGAAGGTGGTAAGCGCGATCGCCCGCTAGGAAGTCGCAGCACCCCTTCCCTCTCTGCAAGCGGATGGGATCGCCTCATGTCCTCGTCATCGCCGATAACCTATGAAAGAAGGATTGCTTGTATTATATCGGGTCATCTGCGAAAAATCAAGCGGTATCAACGGCTTTGCGGCAAACCGGTCGCCCGCCATGGCGATGACGCCTCCTCTTTTCGCAATGCATGACGCGACCTTTTATTTAGCGGGAGCGGAAGGCCACCGGCGTTCCTTTCGATCGGCGCTGGATCATGCCGGTTCTTTCAATAGATGTATGGCCGTTTTAATGAACAATGAGGATCGCCGCTTGATGAACGCTGTTCGACAAAGTTCGTTTCCGTCGGCTTAATCTGCGACCGCCCCGTTTCAGAAAGGAACTTTTCATTTGGAGAAGGGTTATTTCACCAGTCCGGCTCTCAATTGAGTGACGCCAAATTCAAGGTAGGCCTTTAAACAGGTCAACATGTAAACCCAACCTTCTTTGTTGTCCAACAATTTGCTTGTTAAATTTTCATCCCCTTCATTAAACCCTTCTTCGCGAACTTCAACAATGGTCGCCGCATGATCCAACGCCTGCAGCGAAATCGTCACGATGTGTTCTTCCCCGGGCGCTCCCCACTGGAAAACGATTTTTTGTCGGCCTCTACGTCCAATACTTTGATATCCACCTGAGCCGCGTATTCGTCATATCTCAATGTAATCGTCTTCCCTTGTTCCCACCTTGCAGAGCTCGACGAGAACCAAAAATTTCCGATTTTTGCGGGGTCTACGAAGGCTTCAAACACTTCATGAGCCGGCTTCCGTATTTTGATTTTCGTGAGGTTCATCATGCCCCGTCCGCTCCTAACCTATAATTTACGGCTTATAGACTCTTCCAGCCTTTTCTCGTCAAAGAAGCTTGGTGATCGATTCTGGCTTTGCAAACGACCCAAACAAACCGCTTGGAAACCCGGCGATTGGGCGCGGAGATGAGCGGCAAGGGCGCAAGCTTGCTCCCCGTTGATCGCACCTAAATCAACATGGGGTGACTTGATCGCGCCGACCGCCCCAAAGCGGTTTTCCATGATGATTATATCTTAATTTCGGAAAATAAACAAAACAACCTAGAAATTTGAACGGAACCCTAAAAGAATCGGTAGAGATCGCGCGTTCCCTCTGAAGGCGTTACAAATCGATTTTTTTCGCCTGCTCAAGCGCAAAAAATTGCACGCGCTCCTCAAAAACGTTTTGCAGCGTCCGCATCATCTCGTCGTCCGGACGTTCGGTGAAAACGTACACTTTGAGCGGTGCGAGTCCGATGAGCGTGAGCAGCAGGGACGGCTCGGCGTCGATGCCCCATTGTCTCAGCAGCGGATAAAACGAACGGATGGTTTGGAGATTGTCGATCGGCCGCAAGTGTTCATCGTAAAGACGAAACGGTTCGCAATCGATCGCATAAATCGTTTCCCGGAGCGGCCGGTACGACTTGACGATGCGCCGGAGCTTATCGATAAACGCCGCGTACTCTTGTTGAAGCTTGTATTCATCAATGGCGATTTCTAAGCAATTTGTCAGGCATTCAAAATAGTCGTTCAACCGGAAAGTGGTCAGCGACTGGAGGCTGAACGACGAGGGCCCGCTCAGCAAATCGTCGATGACCGCACGCACGAAGTCCCGGCGCGGCAACAGACTGTCGACTTTGGGCAGCTCGGGCTTTAGGCCGTCAAAAATGGCCCGGGCAATCCCAAGGATGCTGGCCCGTTCCGCTTCATCTTGGTAATAAAAGGTTTTGCACAAAATGTCGTCCATCCATCGGCTCTCATGCTTCTCGATAATGAAATCCGTGAGCGCGTCGGTTAAAGCCTCTTTGAACGTTCCGGAAAGCCCCGACGGCAATTCCACGATGAACGTCTCATCCGTCACGGAGACCGCAATTTCTTTTGGCAGTCGTTCGGTCAAGAATGTATGTAAAGCGGCCGCGTCACGGCGCGATTCGAGCGTGATCTTGATCAATGGACAGCCCCTCCTCGGTTCACTCTATAACCACTATATGGGGCTCGTCTCAAAAAGATGACACGAAAGCCGCCCCAGGCGACCGGCGCATGCGCATCACGACATGCGGCGATTTTTTCCGGTCACCGGGACGGCCACGGTAAAGGGGCGAATGCGTTCCATCAGCCGCATCGCTTTCAATCGCTCCGTTCCGCTTTTGTTCGAATAAGCGAGATGATCCTCCAATTCTTCGAGATCGTAATTTGACGTGTACAGCGTGGGCAGACGATCCATCATGCGCCGCTGCAAGATGCTGCCGAGAATGTCATCGCGTATCCACGGCGTGATCGTCTCCGCGCCGATGTCATCCAACACCAAAACGGGTACCGTTTTAATGTAATCCAGTTTTTCATCGAGCGTGCGGTCATCGATCGCGCCTTTGAGCTCGCGGAAAAAATCGGGGGTGTAAACCATCATCGATTCCACGCCCTTGTGCTCGGCGAGCGCGTTCAAAATCGCGCCCATGATGTGCGTTTTGCCGACGCCGAACGGGCCGTACAAATACAATCCTTTGGCTTTGGCCGGATCTTCCAAATATTGATGGACGAAGCGCGCCGCCGCTTCGAGGGCGTCGTGCCGGCCGCTTTCGCTCTTATCGATCGTGCGGAAGGTCGCTTTAAGAATTTCTTTTGGGATATAGATGCTGTGGATCAAGGCGGCTTGCCGCTTGCGGCGGTCGGCTTCCCTTTTCAATGGGCACGGCTGATAGACGATGGCGAGCGATCCCTTATCCACCGTGAGGCGCGGCGTATGCCCGGCGAGAAGGTTCGGGCACTTGTCGAGGCCCGGGCAATTTTCGCACGCTTTGATTCCTTCCAAGTATTCGACCGCTTTTGGCAGCCCTTTCGCTAGAACCGCCTCGGTCGCCTCCGGATGTTCCTCGCGAAACCGCAGGATATGCGGGTCGCCGGCGACCGTTTCAAAAAGCCGACGATAGTTCTTTTCAACATCCATCGTCCCCTTCCAGCGAAGGAGAACCGATTTAATCGATTCCAATCGAGACACCGCCTGTCATGGATTTAATCAAATCGACAGCGAAACAACCGGACGGCAGCAACCCCTTGAAATACAACCGAAGCGGCCTATAATTGGTTTAAAAATTTTTCAAGCCGCTTTTCGCGTTCCGCAGCATCTTCTTCGGACCGCTCCGGCGCAAACTCTCCAGAGTGCGTCATCCACTTCGGCAACCGGTCGCGGCGCGGGTTGGTGCGTTTTTCGCCGCGTTGCTTTTCCAAGTGCCACTCTTGATACTTTTTATGTTCTTCCTTGGCCAGCTCCATCGCCGCCCGGACCGTCTTGATTTTTTTGCGGGCCCAATGAGCGGCGATCTTTTGCACATAATTTTTCACGAGCTTATAATCGTTCGTCGTCATGACATAATGGAGCAAAACGTTGACGACCCCGGGCGGCAGCTTTTGATCGAACATGATCTCTTCCACGATCCGGAGGTCCGACGCCGCCGGTTTTCCGCCGCCGGCCAGCTCCTCCAGCAACTCGTACGGACTGATGGTCTCAAAGAACAGGATCTGACGTTCGAAATCATCCTTCGGTTCGGATTCGCTCAATTCCCGGTATTGATGGGGCTGCGTTCTAAAAGCGAGGGCCGGCAGTTCATCGCCGTGTTCGAGTTGATAATAATCGCGAACTTCTTTGCGCAATTGTTGAATGTCGATCACGCCGGTGTGCAAAAAGGCGCTTTGGATGATCCGGCTCATTTCCTCGGCGTCGATGTGATAAACAAAGGCAAGCTTTTCGATGGCCGCTTTGACGTCCTCGGTGAAGGCTTCCTTGGAAATGATGACGTCCGACAGGCGCCGGAAAAGCCGGTCAAAGTCGAACGCCGCCCTGAGCTTCGGCTCCCCTTCCCGCTTGTCCACCACTTTCCCGCCGCGCGGCACTTCATTGAGCCGCTCGGAGGAAAGTTCCGAAGAATGGAGCGACGTGAACACGTCATTAAAATCGGCGGTAATCTCGCGGACGTCTTCGCCCGCGGGTTCGTGAATCGTAAACAATTGCTTGAGCCGCCGGTATTCGCGAAGGCCGACGCGGTTGTATAAATAAATGTTCAAGAGGCCGTCCGAAAAAAAGCGGGCGGGGGAAAGCGGCGGTTCCAAAGCGTAAATAAAAGACGGCCGTTCGTTTTCCGTCTTTTTGTAAACGCGCAGGAGACCGATGCCTTCCAATTTTTTTCTTTCTTCTAAAATGACGTCCAATGAACTATTTGTGCGCACCATCAAGTGATGATGGGTAAATGCGCCGTCGCCGTTCGCCGCGGCATCCTCGGCTTCGTGCCATAACGTCGCGTAAAGCTGGCAAGCCAATGGCCCGATGAGCGGTTGGTACAAATAATTGATGACTTTTAAATCATAGGGCTGGATGATGCCGGTGAGCGTGACGGTATAGGGATCGACGGGAAGCACTTCTTTCCATGACGCTTGCATCACGATTCCCCCAAGCCTTCCGTGTGATGTTTCCAAGGCGTGGCGCAAGCCTTGTCCGCGCACCGACCGGCGCATTTCCGTCCACGAGGCGCCCTTTTCCGCGGCGGCAGACCGGATCTCCGGGAAAAGGCGCCGCAACGCCCAATGAGAGAGTGCTCGCCCGGCGTTTGAGGCAGCGGTCGCTCGAAAAACCGGCGGCCATTTGAGCGGATGGAACCCGTTCACGCGACCCTTCGTTTATTCAGCGCCGCGATTTCACCATCCGGCCGCCGTGAACCGCTCCGCTTTACCGCATTATGACCGGCGCACATGCCGCAGCGGGGAGGCCAGCCGTTGAAACCGCCTTCGCTTCAGTGCCGGACTTTTTTCATCAAGTCTTTTAATTCGTGGATAAAGACGTTGATGTCCTTGAATTGGCGGTAGACAGAAGCGAAACGGACATACGCCACTTCATCGACCTTGGCCAGCTCGTCCATGACGAGTTCGCCGATTTCCTGGCTCTTGACTTCGGAAACCCCGCGGCTGTGGAGTTCCTTTTCGACTTTGTTGACAATTTCCTCAAGCTTTTCCAAAGGAACCGGCCGCTTTTCACACGCTTTGATCAAGCCTCTTAAAATCTTTTCCCGATTGAACGCTTCCCGGTTATCGCCTTTTTTGATGACGATGAGCGGAATTTCTTCGACGGTTTCAAACGTTGTGAAGCGGTAATGACACGAGTCGCATTCGCGGCGACGCCGGATGGAGCGGCCGTCATTGACCGGACGCGAGTCTAAAACCCGGGTGCCGAATCCTTGGCAATTGGGACAGCGCATAATCTCACCTGCCTGTGCACTCATGGGATCCTGTTGTGCCGAAAGATCAAAAGCCGGTCAACCAACAACCTAAATCGTTCTATGCTCATGCTTCGCCATCGGTAAAAGGCGAAGAGTCTCACATTCCGAAATCCGTCAAGACTTTTCCTTCACTAACCGTGAAACCATCGATTCTTGATTCGCGGTTCGACCGCTGTCGAAAGCATGCGGCCAAGTCCGCGAAACCTTCTGCAATGAAAGACGGCGCCCGCCATTTGGCCCGTGCATGGCGCAATGGCGGCTCCGTTTTGCGCCGCAGATTCTTTTTTAATTGTATAAAAAAAGGGGCGGGATCACAAGTTTTGCAGGATAGGAGCGGTTTCGGGAGGGATGGCGTTCAGGCGTTCACGGAGACGGGCTACGCATGGTTGGGGGCGCCTTGTCCCACTTTTTTAATTACGCGGAGCGGAGAAAGATGAGCATCGGTACGGATTCCGATTCGGTTCTACGTGTCTTATAGCAACCCCAAATCCTGGCATTTTACTGAAACGCTCAATCTTCGGCACGCGTCAATTTTTCATCGAGCTGGCGATAAAGAGCGGAGATTAATTTTTGTCCGACACCGGCATTCCAACCGCGCTCGACCGAATAGGTGAAATCGACCGCCGTGCGCGAAGGACCGACCGGGATGATGGTGGCGACGAGCAGATCTTTTTTCCGGGCGCCGACCGTCGCCGACAATTCGCCGCGCTCGGACGAAAGGTCCAAGAGGACAAACTTTTGCTCTTCAAAAATTTTTTGGAGAGCAGCCATCGTCTTATCTTTTGATGCCTTATAGTAATGTGTCCTCAATCTGGCGTCAGCGTGGTGATCCGACGTTTCCACGCGATCGTCCATAAATGCGGCCAGTTTGGCGAACAATCCCACAACCTTCCACCTGCCGTGTTTCATCATTATGTCGTGCCAAGGCGCGGTCCAACCGTTTGCATGCCGGAACATTTACGAGCGAACCGAGCCGGAAACTTCGTCATTCGGTGAATGAGAAAGAGGAACGATTCCGTTCGCCTCATCCCGCGCCTTCGCCCGCACGTCATCCCCGGGGCGGGGCGCGATGAACGGCAAAAATATTAAAAGAGACGCCTTTGACGCCTCTTTCGGATCTATATCATCGTCGATACTTTCCTCTCGGGCACATGAACAGGGCCGACGCCGCGCGGGACTTCGACTTTTTCCGTCACTTTCGCATCCAAGGCTTTGGCAATGTACTCCGCGGCGATGTTCGGATCGATCCGGGTGCCGCACGTATAAACGTCAATGCTCGCGTACCGATGTTCGGGAAAGCTGTGAATGGTCAAATGGGATTCCGAGATGATTACGACACCGCTGACGCCTTGCGGAGCGAACTTGTGAAAAGCCACTTCGCGAACTTCTGCACCGGCTTCAAGCGCCGCTTCGACAAAAACCTTTTCGATGTAATCGGCATCGTCCAGTTTTTTGGCATCGCATTCCCAAAGCTCGGAAATGACGTGACGTCCAACCGTATCCATTTGTAAATTCCCCCTTTTAAATGATTGCCCATGTCGGTTTCGACATGTGGATGGTATTGACACCACGGGGGATAGTTAGTCCTGTGAGGTCCTAACCCTTTAAGTGCCCGTTCCACCCATTTGCGTCACTCAGTTGACGAAAATTAGTATACTTGTTTTAAAAACACATTGCAATATTTTTTTCATCCGCGATCCGTCGGTAAAAATTGCATGTTTCAACCCGCTGTCATGGGTGAGGAGCCTCGTTCTTCGAGCGGCGGAGGCGCGCTATGCAATATATGGATTGAAGCGTGCCCACCATGCGCTGATGATGGAAAGACGCCCGCCGAGCCAGCTCGTGGCGCGAAACCGCTTCACGGCGCCGGTGGCCGGCCTGTCCGCCCAAGCGAACGAAATAGCCAAACGGCAACCCTGAGCCAACGGCGCTTAAGCCCAGCGCCATCATCTCCTTAACGGAATTGGATGACGGCAAACGCAGACGCCGCAATAAAAAATGAGACAGTCCGGAGCTCGTCAAACGCCGAAGCGGACTGCCGCATGGTTTAATGGACAAGCGGCCAACGCCACTCGTCTGGATTCTATTAAGCTTCCCCATCCTTTCTGCGGACACGTGCTTATTGCCGGGCCATAAACACCACAGTTCAGTTCTTAATTCCGGATCATAAACACAGTTCTTGATTCCATCCGCCTGCTTCATGGCAACGGCAAGGGTCACGCTCGTTCTCGCGCTTACGAATCCCATGCGCAAGCCGGGACCGGATCAGCCGACCTTTGCGCTGTTTTGGCGATTCAGTTTGTTGGCAACGAGGGCGGCGAGGTCGACGACGCGGCAAGAATACCCCCATTCGTTGTCGTACCAAGCCAAAACTTTGACTTTATAATCGCCCATCACCATGGTCGAAAGCCCATCGATGACGGCTGAATGCGGATCGGTTTGATAATCAACGGAAACGAGCGGTTCTTCGCTGTAGGCGACGATGCCGCGGTAATCCGTCTCCGCCGCCTCCTTCAACACGCTGTTGACGGCTTGTTCGGTCACGGGGGTTTTCAAGTCAACGACGAGGTCGACGAGCGAGACGTTCGGCGTCGGCACTCTCAGCGCGATGCCGTTCATTTTTCCTTTGAGATGGGGAAGGACTTTTCCGATTGCTTTGGCGGCGCCGGTCGTCGTCGGAATGATCGATTGGCCGCAAGCTCGGGCGCGGCGCAAATCTTTATGCGGGTTGTCAATATTGTTTTGATCGTTCGTGTAGGCGTGAACGGTCGTCACCATGCCCGATCCGATTCCGAATGCGTCGTCCAAAATCTTAACCACGGGGGCGAGGCAATTCGTGGTGCAGGAGGCGTTGGAAAGGATATGGTGCGCTTCGGGATTGTAGACGTTTTCATTAACGCCCATCACAATGGTGGCGTCTTCGCCCTTCGCCGGGGCGGTGATGATCACCTTCTTCGCGCCCGCTTCGATATGATAAAAGGCGGTTTCCCGGGTTCTGAATTTCCCCGTCGCCTCAATCACGATATCAACGTCAAGATGTTTCCACGGAAGATTGCGCGGATCTCGGTCGTTGACGATCTCCACGACTTGATCATTGGCGGCAAACCGGCGCTCGTCAATGACCCGCACCTCCCCGTCAAAGCGGCCGTGGATGCTGTCATATTTAAGCAAATGAACGAGCGTTTCGACCGGGTGGCGGGCATTGATCGCGACGATGTTCAAGTCGGGATGTGCGATCGCCCGGCGAAACACCATGCGGCCGATCCGCCCGAATCCGTTGATTGCCATGTTGACGGCCATTCTGCCATCGACCTCCACTAATGTGATATACTATTTTCACAATAACCTGAAACAAGTATATCACATTTGTGATTTTTTGTATACTTGATTCCCGCATGCCGCCGCTTGATAGGACGATGCCCCTTTCTGACGCACAAACCACCGCGCATGACTGCCAAACATCCCGCATTGATCGAATGTTCTCAATCGCCTTCTGCTACGGGATTTAAAAAATCCAGGGGACACCATTCCCCTGGATCAGATCAACTGCCACTCTTGCAGCAGCCTTTGCAATTGGCGGCGCGTTTCCGCGACCGTCCCGCTGTTGTCAATGACCGCATCAGCCCTTTCCTTCTTTTCTTCCAAAGGCATTTGAGCTTGAATGCGGAGTTCCGCCTCGTTTTTCGTGAACTGGTTGCGCGCCATCAAGCGCTCAAGTTGAAGGCGGTAAGGGACATAAACGACGATGATTTTATCGACCCAGTCGGTCAGCCGGCTTTCGAAAAGCAGCGGGATGTCGAGGACGACCGCCTTTTCGCCGCGGCGGGCGCATTCCTCCACTTCGCTCAGCATCACTTTGCGCACCGCCGGATGGACGATGGCGTTTAAAGCGAGCCGTTTTTCTTCATCGGCAAAGACGAGCGCCCCGAGCTTTTTCCGATCGATCGTGCCGTCTTCACGCAGGATGTCGGCGCCAAAGCGAGCGATGATCGGCTCATAGGCTTCCGCGCCCGGTTCGACGACCTTTCGGGCAGCCATGTCGGCATCGACGACCGGGATGCCGAACGATTGAAACATGCGGGAAACGGTGCTTTTCCCGCTCGCGATGCCCCCGGTCAAGCCGATGCGCATCATGGGGATCGCCTCCTTTGGCATTTCGGGCAGTAGTGGGTGCCGCGCCCGGCGGCTTTCGTTTTTTCGATCATTGCACCGCACGCTTTGCACGGTTGGCCTTGGCGTCCGTAGACGTAAAGGCGGAGCTGGAACATCCCCATTTCACCGTAGCCGTTTAAATAGCTGCGCACGGAGCTGCCGCCGAGCGCCACCGCTTCCGCCAACGTGTCCTTAATGCTTTTTTCAAGGCGGCGGATGTCGTCATCGCTTAAATGCTTGGCCTTTTCAAGCGGATGGATGCCCGCGCGAAACAGCGATTCGTCCACGTAAATGTTGCCGAGGCCGACCACCGTCGTTTGGTCGAGCAACACCGCCTTAATATTTCGCTCGGTTTTCGAAAACACGTCCTTCAGATAATCGGCGTCAAACCGTTCGTCGAACGGCTCGGGGCCGAGGCCGGCGAGCGGCGGAAGGACCCGTTCTTCGCCTTTATCAAACAAGTGCATGGTGCCGAATTTCCGAACGTCTCGATAGCGGAGTTCCGTCCCGTCGGTCAGCGAAAAGATCACATGGGTGTGTTTGTCGATCGGATCGGTTGGCGACTCCAGCCGGTATTTGCCTTCCATCCGCAAATGCGAGACGAGCACGTGGCGGTCAAGGATGAAAAGAAGGAATTTTCCGCGGCGCCCGATGTCTTGGATCGTCTCGCCGATCAAGCGCATCCTGAACGCTTCGGCGTCGTCCGGCCGTTTAATGATCCTGGGCCAACGGACGCGGACGTCGGCGATCGTCTTTCCGGCGACGAGCGTCCGCAATGTGTGTCGTATCGATTCCACTTCCGGCAGTTCGGGCATGCGTCGAACCTCCCTTGAAGGGGGTCAGACCCCAAAAATAAATATAAAGCATTATACAAAAATACAACTTTTGACCTATGTGAAGCGCAAAAAACCGCAATCCGTCAACTTTAGCGCTTTAAAGCGCCGGGGGACTGTCCCCCTATTTGGCGTCGTACCAAGTGGGACCGTAGGCGATGTCGACGACGAGGGGGACTTTCAGCTCGACGGCGTTTTCCATGACTTCGGGGACGATGCGTTTGAGCCGTTCGATCTCGGCCTTCGGCGCTTCAAAGATCAATTCGTCATGGACTTGAAGCAGCATCTTCGCTTTCAATCCTTCCGCCTTTAAGCGCTTGGCCATGTTCACCATCGCCAGCTTGATGATGTCCGCGGCGGAACCTTGTATGGGCGTGTTCATCGCCGTCCGTTCCGCAAAGCTGCGCCGGTTGAAATTGCGGCTTGTAATATCGGGCAGATAGCGGCGTCGGTTAAGGAGCGTCGTGACGTAGCCGTCGCGCTTGGCCTTTTGGACGATGTCGGTCATGTACGCCTTTACGCCAGGGAAGCTTTCCAAATATCGATTGATAAATTCTCCGGCTTCTTTGCGGGTGATCCCGAGGCTTTGCGACAAGCCGTAATCGCTGATGCCGTATACGATGCCGAAGTTGACCGCTTTGGCGTGCCGCCTCATGAGCGGCGTCACTTCATCCGGGCGGACGCCGAACACGTCCGCGGCCGTTTTCGTATGAATGTCCATCCCATCTTTAAAGGCCTGGATGAGATTGTCGTCTCCGGCGATGTGCGCGAGCACGCGCAGTTCGATTTGCGAATAGTCCGCGGAAAAGATCACGGCATCCGGCTCCGAGGGAATAAAGGCATTGCGGATTTTCCGGCCTTCTTCAAGCCGGACCGGAATGTTCTGCAGGTTCGGGTCCGTCGAACTCAGCCGCCCGGTCTGCGTGAGCGCCTGTCTGAACATGGTGTGAATGCGGCCGGTTTTCGGATGAATGACCTTCAGCAACCCTTCGATGTACGTCGACTTCAACTTGCCGAGCTGTCTGTAGTCCAAAATCTTGTCGATGATCTCATGGCTTCCTCTCAACTTTTCCAACACATCGGCCGACGTGGAAAATCCCGTCTTCGTTTTTTTCACCGGAGGCAGATTCAGCTTGTCAAACAGGATCTCGCCGAGCTGTTTCGGCGAATTGATGTTGAACTCCGTTCCGGCCAGTTCATGAATTTGCCGCTCCAATTCCGCGATCCGTTCATCCAAATCGACGCCCATTTCCTTGAGGGCCGACGGACTGACGGTGACCCCCGTCACTTCCATATCGGCGAGGACGCCGGAGAGCGGCATCTCCAGTTCGGCGAACAATTCGTACTGCCGGTTATCCTCAAGCTCCTTTTTTAATATCGGGCGCAAATCGAGCAGCGCCTGGGCTTTGCGGACAAGGTGGTCGGCCAGTTCGTCCCGGCTCGGAACGCGGCGCTTGGCGCCTTTGCCATAAAAAGCTTCCTCGCCGTAAACGTATTTGATGCCTTTGTGCTTGGCGATGTCGGCGAGCTCGCGGTTGGATTCCGACGGATCGATCAAATACGACGCCATGTTTACATCAAAATCGACGCCGCCCAGCTCAAGCCCGTGCCAATGCAGCACGACGGCATCGCGCTTGGCATCGAACACCGTTTTTTTGACGTCGGTACGCGCCAGCCATTTTTTAAAAGCCTCGGAAGCCAGTCCGGCCTCCACCGGAATGAACCAGCGCCCATTCGGATTGGCGACGGCAAAGCCGAGGATATCGGCAAAATGGTAATTTTCCTCCGACGTCTCGACGATGAGCGCGGCCTCTTCCGTGAAAACGTCCGCGGCGTCATCCGGATTTTCGAGAATCGCAAAACCGATGTCGGTTCCCTTCGCTTCTTCCGCAATCGTTTCTTCGGCGCCGATTCGATCAAGGAGCGAGTGGAATTCCAATTCTTTAAACAGCGAGATGAGCGGTTCGTTAAACGCTTTTTTATAAACGAGATCGTTCAAATCGACATCAATCGGCGCATCTGTGGCGATGGTGGCGATCCGCTTGCTCATCAGCGCCAGTTCTTTGTTTTCTTCCAGCTTTTCCCTCAGCTTTTTGCCGGTGACGGCATCGAGGTTTTCATAGACGCCTTCGACCGTTCCGAATTGCTTGAGCAGCTTGATGGCGGTCTTTTCGCCGACGCCCGGCACGCCTGGGATATTATCCGACGGATCGCCCATCAAGCCTTTGAGATCGATGATTTGCTTCGGCGAAAGCTCATATCGTTTATACACTTCGGCGGCGTCGTAATCGACGATGTCCGCGATGCCTTTGCGGGTCAACACGACGTGGATGCGATCGTCGACAAGTTGCAGCATGTCTTTATCCCCGGTGACGACCTTGGTCAAAAACCCGCTGTCCTGGGCCCGCTTCGCCAGCGTCCCGATGATGTCGTCGGCTTCGTACAATTCTTTTTCGTAACGCTTGATGCCCATCGCGTCGAGCACTTCACGGATGAAAGGAAGCTGCTCCGACAGCTCCGGAGGCGTCTTTTGCCGTCCGCCTTTATATTCTTTATACGTCTCGTGGCGAAACGTCGTTTTCCCGGCGTCAAAAGCGACGAGCATGTGGGTCGGCTGTTCTTCCTCGATGATGCGGAACAGCATGTTCGTAAAGCCGTAAACGGCATTCGTGTAGACGCCCTTTTCGGTGTTCAAGAGCGGGAGGGCGAAAAACGCGCGGTAGGCGATGTTGTTGCCGTCGATCAGCACGAGCTTGTCCATGGAAACAACTCCTTGCATTTCGGATATGGCCACCGTTTATTCTTTTTCTATCATACCGTTTTTGCGATCGAGAAAAAAGCGGGGCGAATGGATGCAAGCGATGAGATGATGAATCAAGCCTAAAAGCGGAGAGGGAGGCGATGAACGGCAAACCGACGATCGGGCGATCCATGCGGCCGGAAATCATAAAAAAACCCGGCCGCGCGGGCCGGGGAGGTGTAAAGATTAAAGCAATTTCATGACCTTTCTGACGGATTCGGCGGATTTGTCAAGCGCCGCTTTTTCTTCTTCCGTCAGTTCAAGTTCGATGACTTTTTCCAAACCGTTGCCGCCGAGGATGACGGGAACGCCGAGGTACAGATCATGGTAGCCGTATTCGCCTTCAAGATAGGCGATCGCCGGCAAAATGCGGCGTTTATCTTTTAAGATCGCTTCGACCATTTCCGTGAGCGAAGCCGCCGGCGCATAGTAAGCGCTGCCGTTTCCGAGCAGGTTAACGATCTCGCCGCCGCCTTTTCTCGTCCGTTCCACAATCGCGTCGAGCCGATCTTTCGGAATCAATTTTTCAAGCGGAATGCCGCCTGCATAGGAATAACGGACGAGCGGCACCATGTCGTCGCCGTGGCCGCCGAGCACGAAACCGCTGACATCCTCCACGGAAACATTGAGCTCTTGGGCGACGAACGTGCGGAAGCGCGCCGTATCGAGCACGCCGGATTGGCCGATGACGCGGTGTTTCGGGAATCCCGATTCCTTGAAAACGGTGTACGTCATCGCGTCGACCGGGTTCGTCAAGACGACGATGATGGCGTTCGGCGAATATTTGACGACTTCTTTGGTCACCGACCGCATGATGTTCGCGTTGGTCGAAACGAGATCGTCACGGCTCATGCCGGGCTTGCGGGCAATGCCAGCCGTGATGACGACGATATCGGAATCTTTCGTCTCTTTGTAATCGGAAGTACCGACGACATTGGCATCAAATCCGAGCACGGGGCTTGATTCAAGCATGTCGAGCGCTTTGCCTTTCGTCGGGTTTTCCATTTGCGGAATGTCGACCAAGACGACGTCGGCGAGTTCTTTTTGGGCGATGAGAAAAGCGGTGGTCGCTCCCGTAAAACCGGCGCCGATGACCGATACTTTTTTGCGTTTGAGCGTCATAATGGCTCCCCCTTTGCGAGTGTGTTGGACGTCCCGCGGCCGGGTGATATCCCGGTCGTGTTTTCTTATGGTAACCGGCCCGCGGGGGCCGTGGGACATCTTGGTTGATCGAATTTTAAACCATTCCCAAGCCGTTTCCCTTTTGTCAACATATCGAGAGGGATGTGCGGCTTCCCGATCCCCGCGTCGGGCCCGGCCCGATCGCCGCACCGGATCGCCATCCAGCGGCGCGCCGGGCCGGCCTTTGCGGGTGCGGAAGATTACATGTTTTGGATTAAAGCATCGGCGAACTCGGAACATTTGACTTCTTTTGCGCCTTCCATCAGGCGGGCGAAGTCATAGGTCACCACTTTGCTTTCAATCGTTTTTTCCATCGCTTTGATGATCAATTCGCCGGCTTCACGCCAATTCAAGTGTTCGAGCATGAGCACGCCGGAAAGAATGACCGACGACGGATTGACTTTGTCCAGGCCGGCGTATTTCGGGGCCGTGCCGTGGGTCGCTTCGAAGACCGCGTGTCCCGTTTCGTAATTGATATTCGCGCCCGGCGCGATGCCGATGCCGCCGACTTGGGCCGCCAGCGCATCGGAGATATAGTCGCCGTTCAAGTTCATCGTCGCGACGACATCGAAATCTTCCGGACGAGTTAAGATTTGTTGCAGGAAAATATCGGCGATGCGGTCTTTGATGATGATCTTGCCGGCTTGGATCGCTTCTTCCTGAGCTTTGTCGGCCGCTTCACGCCCTTCGCTTTCGGCGATGCGGTCGTATTGGGCCCAGGTGAACACTTTGTCGCCGAATTCTTCTTCCGCGACTTCGTAACCCCAGTTTTTAAAGGCACCCTCGGTGAATTTCATGATGTTGCCCTTATGGACGAGGGTGACGCTTTTTCTTCCCTCTTTAATCGCGTAGTTGATGGCGGCGCGCACGAGGCGTTTCGTGCCTTCTTCGGAAATCGGTTTAATGCCGATGCCGGACGTTTCCGGGAAACGGATTTTTTTGACGCCCATTTCGTTTTGCAAGAAGTCAATGAGCTTTTTCACTTCTTCGGTGCCTTTCGCGTATTCGATGCCGGCGTAGATGTCTTCCGTGTTCTCGCGGAAAATGACCATATCGGTTTTTTCCGGATGCTTCACCGGAGACGGCACGCCTTTGAAATAGCGGACCGGGCGCAAGCACGTAAACAAATCGAGCTCTTGGCGCAATGCCACGTTCAGCGACCGGATGCCGCCGCCAACCGGCGTCGTCAGCGGGCCTTTAATCGCGATGATGTACTCGCGGATCGTCTCCAGCGTTTCCGCCGGCAGCCACTCGCCCGTTTGTTTATATGCCTTTTCGCCGGCGAGCACTTCTTTCCAAACGATCTTCCGCTTGCCGTTGTACGCTTTTTCAACGGCGGCGTCCAACACGCGGGATGCGGCCGCCCAAATGTCGGGGCCGGTGCCGTCGCCTTCGATAAAGGGAATGATCGGGTGATCCGGAACGTTCAGTTTTCCGTTTTCTACCGTAATGCGTTCTCCGTTTGCCACGTCGTAAAACCTCCTAAGATGTATGGATTCTCGAAAATGGGATGCCGCGCGAAAAGGAGGGGGGATTTCCCCCTCCGCAATCAGCCGGCTGTCCGGAACTCCCGCGTTTACTTACGGTCTTCGATCGGCACGTATTCGCGGGCTTCCGGGCCGACATATTCGGCGCGCGGACGGATCAAGCGGTTGTTCGCATATTGTTCAAGGATATGGGCCAGCCACCCGGAGACGCGGCTCACCGCGAAAATCGGGGTAAAAATGTCGTGCGGGATGCCGAGGCTGTGGTAGACGGTCGCCGAATAAAAATCGACGTTCGGCAACAGCCCTTTTTCTTTCTTCATGATCTCTTCAATTTTCACCGACATCTCGTACCATTTTTTCTCCCCGTTCATTTCGGTCAGCTGTCTCGACATCTCTTTCAAATGTTTGGCGCGAGGATCTCCCGTTTTGTATACCCTGTGGCCGAAGCCCATGATTTTTTCTTTGTTCGCAAACGCCTTTTCAAGATACGATTCGACGTTTTCAATCGAACCGATTTCCTTCAGCATCTTCATGACGCGTTCGTTGGCGCCGCCGTGCAGCGGCCCTTTCAACGCGGAGATCGCCGCTGTCACGCCGGAATAAATATCGGACAAGGTCGCGACCGCAACGCGGGCGGTAAACGTCGACGCGTTCAGTTCATGATCGGCGTGAAGAATAAGCGCTTTATCAAACGCTTTAATTTCAACGTCGTTCGGCTCTCGTCCAAAGAGCATGTAGAGGAAATTGGCGGCTAAGCTTAAATCTTTGCGCGGGGCGATGGGGTCTTTACCGTCGCGAATGCGGGTAAAACCGGCGACGATCGTCGGCAGTTTCGCTTGCAGGCGAATGGCTTTACGCTTGTTGGCCTCGTCGCTCATATCATCGGCTTCGTCGTCGAACAACCCAAGCGCGGAAACCGCCGTGCGCAACACCGCCATCGGGTGGGCGTTCTTCAATGGATAGGCTTTCATTTGTTCGAATATTTCAGCCGGAACGTCGGCATTTTCCGCCAACTCTTTCTTAAACGCTTCGAACTCGTCCCGGTTCGGGAGTTTATCGTACCACAATAAATAAACGACTTCCTCAAAAGTCGACCGGTCGGCGAGATCGTCTATGTTATAGCCCTTGTATCTCAGTACGCTGTTCACGATGGAACTGATCGCCGAAGTGGTGGCGACGACCCCTTCTAAACCGCTAGTGGCTGGCATATGAACTCCTCCTTCGAATTTCTCTCATTTTGCGCCATTAGTAACAACAAAAAATTTGTTAATGCAACGGCGAAATCCACATACAATTATAAACAACCTAAACTTTTTTGTGAACAAAAAGAATCTCAAAGCGGCGTCCCGCGATTCCACAATCATTCTAAAATGACCGTCCCGGCAGCGAATGCCGGAGGAAAAAAGGACAAGATAGGCCTTGAGTTTTCCGGTCTGAAAGGTTGGGATTGGCCGTGAAATCAGATGAGATCGATCGTGTCGCGCACGGCATTTCCGTATGTTTTCGCTTCGTTTATGTGACGGGAACCGCCGGACTTATAGGTTTGAGCGCATACCTTGTTTTCCAATACGCCCGGCCGTTTGTGATCGCCTTTTTTCTCTCCATGATCATGCAGCCGATCGTGCAATGGTTTGTGGACAAATGGCATTGGCCGCGCGGCATCGCCGTCTTGACGGTGATGGTCGGATTGGGCGGGGGCGCCGTCGGCCTCATGGTCTGGCTGGCCCTGGAAATGATCGACGGCATCGCGTCTCTTTTGCGCGTCGTTCCAGGCCACGTCACGGCGCTCATCGAAAGCGGACAAACGTATTTTTTCCGTCACTTGTTCCCCCTATGGGAGCGCTTAAACGACATCGTTCAAACGATGGACAAGTCCCAACAGGATGCGGTTTACGGCCGCTTAAAAGATATCGGCAGCGAGGCCGCCGGCCTCTTGAATGACATGGGGATTAAAATCGTCGGCGCCTTGACGAAATGGGTGCTCTCTTTTCCGAACATGCTTTCCACCCTCGCGTTTTCCGCGCTCGCGACCTATTTCATCAGCAAGGACTGGCCGGCCTTGGCCGCCTATGTGTCCTCAAAAACCGGAAAACCGTTTCACCGCACGGCCGGAAGGGTATATCGCGAATTCCGGGAAGCGGTGATCGGCTACGCGCGCGCCCAAACGGTGATGGTCGCTTTGACCGGTCTCACGGTATTCATCGGTCTCTCGCTCCTGGGCGTCAACGACGCCTTCACCATTGCGCTCATCACGGCGACTGCCGATCTCATGCCCTACATCGGGACGGGCATCATCTTCATCCCATGGGCGATCTATGCGTGGCTGTCGGGCTTGGCGTTTCTCGCAGCCGGCCTCGGTCTCATTTATCTTGCGACCATCCTCCAACGACAATTCATCGAGCCGAAGCTCTTATCTTCTTCCATCGGTTTGAGCCCTCTCGCCACGCTCGTGGCGATCTTCGCCGGTTTCCGGCTCGGGGGATTCGCCGGCATGATCGCCGGGCCGTTCGCCATGGTCATCCTTCATTCCTTGCTGCGCGCCCGCGTGTTTCACCAGCTGTGGGCTTATATTTTATTCGGAGCGGATAAAGAGAATCGTTGAAGCGCGCCAACGGGGATTCAGCCGCTTCGCTACCGCCTGTACATAAAAAAGAACGGCCGGTTCAAAAGGCGTCGCAAGAAACGGTCGCGGATCAGGCGGGCCGCCTTCCGGCGCAAAGGAGGAATGAGAAGGGCAATCCCGGCCAGATCGGAAAGAAAACCCGGCAGGATGAGGAAAACGCCCCCGACGAACACCAAAAAGCCTTCCAACAGGGCATCTCCCGGAATGCGCCCGCTCTGAAGTTCCTCACGGATCCGCCGGAATATGGCGACGCCTTGATGTTTGGCCAACTGCAAGCCGACCGCCCCCGTCAAGAGGATGGCGGCAAACGTCGGCCAGACGCCGAGAAAGCGGCCCGAGGCGATGAGCAGTAACAATTCAACGGCGACCCATAAAACCAAAAAGGGAAAGACTCTCATGTTACGCTTCCTCCACGCACTGCAACAGGCGTTCGTGCAGCTCCGGCCAAACGCTTTTCAACTTGACCGGCCGCAGCTCGGTATTCGTCCAGCAATGTTCGGTATGTCCTTCGGCGATCAGCGCCCCGTCGGCTTCGCGCACCGCTTTGTAATGGAACTTGAGGCGCACGCCGTTGTAAGCGGCAATCGACGTTTCGATCGCGATGACGTCCTCATATTTGGCCGGCGTTTTATAAGACACGTCAGCGCCGATCACCGGCAAATAGAGCCCTTCTTTTTCAATTTCGGCGTACGATTTGTCCAATTTCCGAATGAAGTCGGTGCGGCCGACTTCAAACCACGTTATGTACACGCTGTGATGGATAATGCCCATTTGATCGGTTTCGGCATATCTCGCCCGCAGGGTCGTGACCGATTTCATCTCTCTCCCTCCTTCCGCACCTTTCGCTCCCAGCATAAGCATACTCCAAAACAACGGCGAATGTAAAAAATGCGCCCCATGGCCGCACAAAAAAAGTCCTCGAATTATTTTTAAAGGGAGGGGAAACCCCTCCCGATCCTCACTATAGCACTTTGGCATGACCGTTATAAATATTTCCGCGTTCCGCGTCGACCGTAATTTCTTGGCCGCTTTGCACAACTTCTGTCGCCTTTTCGACGCCGACGATCGTGGGAATGTCAAGATTGATGCCGACGACGGCCGCGTGCGACGTGAGGCCGCCTTCTTCCGTGATGATCGCGGCGGCTCGTTGAATGGCGGGCATCATGTCGCGGTCGGTCACCTTTGTCACCAAAATGGCGCCGTCGGGCATGTGGGCATTGGCCTCTTCGGCGCTTGTCGCGACGAAAGCGGGACCGGTCGCCGATTTGCGGCCGATGCCTTGACCTTTCGCCATCACGCGCCCCACCACATGAACTTTCAGCAAGTTGGTCGTCCCGACCTCGCCGACCGGCACACCCGCAGTGATGACGACGAGATCGCCGCGGCGGACGAGTCCGCTGTCTAGCGCGCGATCAACGGCGGCTTCCAACATTTCATCGGTCGTTTTCGCCGGTTTTCCGAGAAGCGGCTGCACGCCCCAGACGATCGTCAAACGGCGCAGCGACCGTTCGCTGTTCGTCACCGCCACGATGTCCGCTTTCGGGCGGTATTTGGAGACGACGCGCGCCGTATGGCCGCTCACGGTCGATGTAATGATGGTCGACACGTTCAAGTTCAATGCCGTGTTGGCAACCGCTTGTCCGATCGCGTCGGTGATCGTCGTTTCGCTCGCCCGGCTTCTCGCCTCGAACATATCGCGATAATTCAAGGCTTTCTCGGTACGGGCCGCAATCCGGTCCATCGTCTTCACGGCTTCGATCGGATAATCGCCCGCCGCCGTTTCACCGGAAAGCATGATCGCGTCCGTGCCATCGAAAATGGCGTTGGCGACGTCGCTCGCTTCGGCGCGTGTCGGACGCGGATTTCTTTGCATCGAATCGAGCATTTGCGTTGCGGTGATGACCGGTTTTCCGGCTTCGTTGCATTTCTTGATCAACATTTTTTGGACGAGCGGCACTTCTTCCGCGGGGATTTCCACGCCGAGATCGCCGCGCGCCACCATCAGCCCGTCTGAAACGCTGAGGATTTCGTCGATGTTCTCGACGCCTTCCGCGCTTTCGATTTTCGGAATGATCATGATATGTTCGGCGCCGTTGTTTTCAAGCAGTTCGCGAATCTCCAGGACATCGGAAGCCCTTCGGACGAAGGAAGCGGCGATGAAATCGATGCCTTGCTCAATGCCGAAGAGAATGTCGTTTTTGTCCTTCTCGGTGATGCCCGGCAAATTGATGCTGACGCCCGGGACGTTGACGCCTTTTTTGCTCTTCAATTCGCCGCTGTTCAACACCTTCGTGACGATTTCCCGTTCTTTTGTGTCGACGACTTCCAGTTCAATCAGCCCGTCGTCGAGCAAGATTTTCGAGCCGGGATGAACGTCTTTCGCCAGCCCTTTATAGGTGACGGAAATCTTTTCGCTGGTGCCGAGGCAATCTTCCATGCTGATGATGAGTTGCTGTCCGCTTTCCAACAGCACTTTTTCCGTCGCCATGTCACCGGTGCGGATTTCTGGCCCTTTCGTGTCGAGCAAAAGGCCGACGGTTTTCCCCGTGATCTCCGCCGCTTTTCGGATGTTGGCGATGCGGCGGCCGTGTTCTTCATGATTGCCGTGGGAAAAGTTCAACCGGGCGACATTCATGCCCGCTTTTATGAGCTCCACAAGCGTTTCGACGCTTTCACTCGCCGGTCCGATCGTACAAACGATTTTAGTCTTTCTCATGATCATTCCTCCCGAAAATACATGACCTGTTCCATTCTTGCTGCCATAAATTAAAAAGCTGACCGTTTTGTGTCGGGAACGTTTATGAGGAAACGGCGGCGCGCCTGAAAGAAAAGCTCCGGATCCGCGCCGCTTGCTTTGTATAAATCTAAAAGAATGAGTGCGCCCGCAAGATTTCGGTTAAATCGAGAGTTCTCGGGCGAGCTGAACGAGGGATTCCTCCACGTTATGGCGATCTGTCAAAACGTCGCGGATGTCATTGACGACGATTTGGTTGTTGCGAATCCCGACCATTTTTCCGGATTCCCCGTTCAACAACAAGTCGACCGCTTTGGCCCCGAGGCGGCTGGCGAGCACGCGGTCGAACGCGGTCGGCTGCCCGCCCCGTTGAATGTGGCCGAGAACGGTGACGCGCGTTTCAATGCTCGCCTTTTCTTTCAGCCGCCGAGCGACGTCGCCCGCCGTGGAAACCCCTTCGGCGACGATGATGATGCTGTGGCGTTTGCCGCGCGCCCGGCCTTGCTCGATCCGTTCGATGATCTGATCGATGTCTTGCGGCGATTCCGGGATAAGAATCGATTCGGCGCCGCCAGCAAGCCCGGACCAGAGCGCGAGGTCGCCAGCATCCCGGCCCATCACTTCGATGATAAATGTTCTTTCGTGAGAAGTGGCCGTGTCGCGAATTTTGTCGATGGCGTCGATGATCGTATTCAACGCCGTATCAAACCCGATGGTAAAATCGGTCCCCGGGATGTCGTTGTCGATCGTACCGGGCACGCCGACGGCCGGGAACCCTTCTTCACACAATTTTAATGCGCCGCGGAAAGAGCCGTCGCCGCCGATGACGACCAAGGCGTCAATCTCATGCTTTTTGAGCTGTTCAATCGCCTGCTTGCGGCCTTCTTCCGTCTTGAAGGCTTCGCAGCGCGCGCTGTACAACATCGTTCCGCCGCGGTGAATGATGTCGCCGACAGAACCCAATTCCAATTTTTCCATTTTACCTTCGATCAAACCGGCATACCCTTGGTAAATGCCGTAAACTTCGAGACCGTGATAAATGCCTTTGCGAACCACCGCGCGGATCGCCGCGTTCATTCCCGGGGCGTCCCCGCCGCTCGTTAATACGCCAATTCTTTTCATATGCTTTCTCACCTTCTATGTAGGACTTCTTGAGTCTATAATATAATAGTTTTTTTTACCGTCGGAGCGTATGAAAAACATCACTATGCACCGATATTATTCGTTACATTGCCCCGAACGATTCCAACTTTTTATGATAAAAATGTGCCTCCGTAAAAGGAAGCACATTTTATATTTGAGCGATGGAATCGGTTACACTCTTATATTTTCCGATCTTGCGATACTTTTCCAGCCTTTGTTCGACGAGCTCGTCGGCGGTAAGGCCGCTGAGTGCCTGCAAATTCCTGGAAATTGCTTCATCGATCCGCTCGGCTTGCGCTTTGACGTCATGATGGGCTCCGCCGGTGATTTCGGGGATCACTTCATCGACAATGCCCAGCTCTTTTAAGTCGGGGGCGGTAATTTTCATCGTCGTCGCCGCCCGTTCAGCAAGGCTGGCATCCCGCCAGAGCAACGCCGCGGCGCTTTCCGGCGCAATGACGGAATACCAGGAATTCTCAAGCATCAAGAGCCGGTCACCGACGCCGATGGCCAGCGCCCCGCCCGATGCGCCTTCACCGATGACCACGCAGATGATCGGCACGCGCAAGGCCGCCATTTCAAAAAGATTGCGCGCAATCGATTCCCCTATGCCGCGCTCCTCGGCGGTCTTGCCGGGAAATGCCCCTTTCGTATCGATAAACGTGATGACCGGTCGCCGGAATTTTTCCGCCTGTTTCATCAGGCGAAGCGCTTTCCGGTAGCCCTCGGGATGGGGCATGCCGAAATTGCGGCGAAGATTTTCCTTCGTATCTCGGCCCCGCTGTTCGCCAATGATGGTGACCGGCCGGCCGTGAAAATTCGCGATCCCGCCGACGATCGCGGCGTCGTCGCCAAATAACCGGTCGCCGTGGCATTCGATGAAATCGGTAAAAAGGTAAGGGATATAATCAAGCGTCGTCGGGCGTTCCAAGTGACGGGCGACTTGAACGCGTTCCCAAGGGTTCATGTTGCCGTATATTTCGGCCTCCAACTCTTTCAGACGTTGTTTGAGCCGCTCGAGCTCTTCGGACAAATCGATGTCCTTTTCTTCCATAAAACGCTCGAGTTCTTTAATTTTTTCCTTCAGTTCGATGATCGGTTTTTCAAACTCTAACCCTTGAACCACGCTTCTTCACCTCCCGTCGCATGGAGCGCAAGCACTTTTACAAGCGTCTCCTTCAATTCGTTGCGGCTGACGACGCGGTCAATCTGGCCGTGTTCCAATAAAAACTCGGCCGTCTGAAAATCATCGGGGAGTTTTTCACGGATGGTCTGCTCAATGATCCGGCGGCCGGCAAAGCCGATCAACGCGCCCGGTTCGGCAAAAATGTAATCGCCGAGCGAAGCGAAACTGGCCGTCACCCCGCCCGTCGTCGGATGGGTCATCACGATGATGCTCAGTCCGCCGTTGTTGCTGAACCGTTTTAAAACCGCGCTCGTCTTCGCCATTTGCATGAGGCTTAGGGCGCCTTCCTGCATGCGCGCGCCGCCGGAAGCCGTAAAGATAATGATCGGCAAGCGGTGGGCGTCGGCGTATTCGATCGCCCGGGCTATTTTTTCTCCGACGACCGATCCCATGCTTCCCATTCTGAAGCGGGCGTCCATGACGGCGATGACCGTCTCAAAGCCTTCGATTTTGCCCTTACCGGTGACGACCGCTTCGTTCAACGACGTTTTTTCGCGGTCTTTTGCCAGCTTCTCTTCATAGCCCGGAAATCCGAGCGGGTTTTCCGAGGACAAATCGCGGTCGAATTCGACAAACGTGCCTTCATCCAACAAGCTTTCCAGGCGTTCCGGGGCCGACATTTGATAATGATAACCACAGGATTGACAGATATATAAATGCTTTTTGAGTTCTTTCGTATACATGATCTTTTTGCATTTTGGGCATTTCTTCATAATGCCTTCCGGAACGTCTTGCTTCATCGAACGAGAAGGGACGGTCGCATATTTTTTCTTCTTGTTAAAAAGTAACAATCGCTTTCACCTTCTTTGTCACCCGCTCGTGCTCGTCCATGGATGCTTCCTCCGATCAATCCTTACCGATGTATGCCAGCTTACGGGTTTTTTCGGCAATGTCTTCGGGATTGACTTGTTTGCGCGCCACGCCGGTTTCCATCGCCGCTTTGGCGACGCTCGCGGCCACCGATGGGGCGACGCGCGGGTCGAACGGTGCGGGGATGACGTAATCGTCCCGCAATTCTTCATCCGACACCAAACCGGCGATCGCATACACGGCGGCGACCTTCATTTCCTCGTTGATGTGGGTGGCGTTGACATCCAACGCGCCGCGGAAAATGCCGGGAAAAGCGAGGACGTTGTTGATCTGGTTCGGATAATCCGATCGGCCGGTGCCGATGACCTTGGCGCCCGCTTCTTTCGCCTCTTCGGGCATGATCTCGGGCACGGGATTGGCCATCGCAAAAATGATCGGATCATCGTTCATCGAACGAATCATGTCTTTGTTCAAGGCGCCGGCGACGGAAACGCCGATGAAAACGTCCATGCCTTTGATGACGTCTTCCAGGCTTCCTTGCAGCCGGTCGCGGTTCGTCAGTTTGGCGATCTCGTTTTTGACGTCATTCATCCCGTAACCGCGGCCTTCATAGATTGCCCCGCGGGAATCGCACAGGATGATATCCCGGACGCCGAAGCGCAGCAAGAGTTTGATGATGGCGATGCCGGCGGCGCCCGCGCCGTTGACGACGACCTTGATCTCCGTCATCTCTTTGCCGACGATTTTCAACGCGTTGACAAGCCCGGCGAGGGTGACGATCGCCGTGCCGTGTTGATCGTCGTGGAAAACCGGAATGTTCGTTTCTTTCTTCAGCCTTTCCTCGATGATAAAACAGCTCGGCGCCGCAATGTCCTCAAGATTGATCCCGCCGAACGTCGGCTCGAGCAGTTTCACCGTGCGCACGACTTCATCGATGTCCGTCGTGTTCAGGCAAATCGGAAAGGCGTCGACGCCGGCAAAGCTTTTGAAGAGCACGGCCTTGCCCTCCATGACGGGCATGGCGGCCTCCGGGCCGATGTTGCCGAGGCCGAGCACGGCCGTCCCGTTGGAAACAACGGCGACGGTGTTGCCTTTCATCGTGTACCTATAAACTTCGTCCTTCGAATTATAAATCTCCTTGCAAGGTTCAGCGACGCCCGGCGAATACGCGAGGCTCAAGTCATGAGCATTTCTGACGGGCACTTTCGGGGTCGTCTCCAGTTTGCCCTGATGGACTCTATGAATATGTAACGCTTCCTCACGCGTCGTTGCCAAGGTATCCACGCTCCTCGTAATTAAGGAAGTCCACTCCCCGTGACCAATTTATTATATCAAACAACGGCGGGGAATAAAATGAATATTCATTTTGCCCGATGACGGCCGCGAAAACGCGTCCCGACCATCAACTGTCATTGCAGGACGACGTTTTCCCGGCCGAGAAGGCCGTACAATTGATCGAGGCACGTTTTCGTCGGATTGACAAAGTAGTTTTCCGATAACCGGATCGTCCGCTTTTCATCCGCGATATAAAGCAGAACTTCCGTTTTCCCGCGGTGTTCCAAAAGCAGTCGTTTCAACCGGACGAGCCGCCCGGAAGGATCGGACCGCGACGGGATGCGGAGAAACAAGCGCGGTGCGGGGCGCACGTCCTTCAGCCGTTCCGCTTCACGGATGATGAATTGAACGTCGTCCCCATTGCGCTCGATCGTCCCGACCGTCCAAAGCAGCGCGCCGTTTTCAAACAACCCCATGTTGCGCTCAAAGACGTCCGGAAAGGCGACCGCGCGGATGAAGCCCGACGGATCATTCAAATCCATGATGCCCATTTGCCGGCCCGCCTTCGTCCTGACCTGCCGCAGCTGTTCGACCATGACGGCGAGCTGCGCCCGGCTCTTGTCGGCGAGCTTCGCCGCGCGCAACACCGGTACGGGGCGAAGCCGATTGAGCAAATGGCGGTAGGCGTCGAGCGGATGGGCCGTGAGGTAAAAGCCGAGCGCCTCTTTTTCAAGCCGCAGTTTTTCGCGCAGCGTGAGGGGCGGGACCTCGACGTACCGTTCTTCCCCGCCCCCGTCCTCAAAGAGGGTGGCTTGATCATCATTTCCTTCCCGACGCTCCGCTTCTGACAACGCTTCGTCCAACGAAGCCAACAAGACGGCGCGGTCCACCCCAAATTCATCGAAAGCACCCGCGAAAATGAGCGCTTCGACCGTCCGCCGGTTCACTTTGCGCGGAGACACCCGTCGGCAAAAATCAAAAAGCCCTTTATAGGGACCCGACTTTCTCCGCTCGATGATGTGTTCAACCGCTTGCCGGCCGACGTTCTTAATGGCGCTCAGTCCATAACGTATGCCGTCCCCGGTATTTTTAAACATCGCCTCGCTTTGATTGATCGAAGGCGGGAGCAGTCGTATGCCTTTTTTTTCCATTTCATACCGGTACTCAATGAGTTTTTCCTGATGATGGGCGACGCTCGTGAGCAACGCCGTCATGAAGGCTTCCGGTTCATGCGCTTTCAGGTAGGCAAGCCAATACGAAATCATGCTATAAGCGACGGCGTGGGACCGGTTAAAGCCGTAGTCGGCAAAGCGGACGATCCACTCGTAGACGTTTTCGGCGACTTCCCGATCGTAGCCGTTTTTCAAACAGCCTTCCACAAAATGACGGCGCTCCCGTTCGAGCACCTCCCGTTTCTTTTTGCTGACCGCCCGCCGCAAAATGTCGGCTTCGCCGAGCGTGAAGCCGGCCATTATCGCCGCGATCTGCATGATCTGTTCTTGATAGACGATAATCCCGTAAGTAGGCTTCAAGACCGGTTCCAAATCCGGATGAGGGTAATGAACCGGCTTTTTTCCGTGTTTGGCGTCGATGAAGGTTTGAATGTTTTGCATCGGACCGGGCCGGTTCAAGGCGTTGACGGCGACGATGTCATCAAAGCGCGTCGGCGACAGTTTGACGAGCACGCGGCGCAAACCATCCCTTTCAAACTGAAAGACGCCGGTCGTGTCCCCCTCCCGCAACAGCTGGTACGTCAAAGGATCGTCGAGGGGAATGTCTTCCAGAGCCGGCCGGACGCCCTTTTGCCGTTCGATCTGGTCCAAAATGTTTTCGATGATCGTCAAATTGCGGAGGCCGAGGAAATCCATTTTCAACAGGCCAAGATCTTCAAGCACTTCCATCGGGTATTGCGTCACATGGCTGCCTTCCGGCCCTTCGGCGAGCGGAACGAGCTCGGTCAAAGGTTCGGCGCTGATGATGACGCCCGCCGCATGAATCGAGGCATGGCGCGGCACCCCTTCGATCAGCCGGGCCATCCGGTAAAGGCGCGCCGCCTCCTTGGAACCCGCAATCATTTCGCGAAGGCGGGGGGATTCCCGATACGCCTCCTCCAGCGTCACGCCCGGTTTGGACGGGACGAGCTTGGCGATGCGGTCGACGAGCGAAAGCTCCATGCCGAGCACGCGCCCGACATCGCGCAGCGCGGCGCGGGCCGCCAGCGTTCCGAACGTGCCGATTTGCGCGACGTGCTCATGTCCGTATTTCTCGTAAACATAAGCGATGACTTCATCGCGCCGATGATCGGGAAAATCGATGTCGATATCCGGCATCGAAACCCGCTCGGGGTTTAAAAAGCGTTCGAATAGAAGGCCGTGGGCGATGGGATCCACATCCGTGATGCCGAGCGCATAAGCGACCAAGGAGCCCGCCGCCGAACCGCGGCCCGGTCCCGGCCGTATGCCTTTTTCCCTGGCGTGGCGGACGACGTCCCATACGATCAAAAAATAATCGTTAAAGCCCATCTTGTCGATGACGGCCAGTTCATGCGCCAACCGCTCTTTGACCGCCTCCGTCACTTCCCCGTACCGGCGCTTGACCCCTTCGGCGCACAATGCTCGCAAATAGCTTTTGGCGTCCATTCCGTCGGGAACCGGATAAGCCGGCAAGCGCGGGCGATCAAAAGAAAAATCGACACGGCAGCGATTCGCGATCCTCTCCGTATTTTCGACGGCTTCCGGATAGGCTCCGAACAACGCTTCCATCTCAGCGGCCGGCTTTAAATAATGCTGATCGCCGGGCGCCCTCCGGCTACGTTCTTCGAGCGTTTCTCCCGTGCGGATGCAGGCCAGGCAGTCGTGAGCCAAGGCGTCCGCTTGATCGATGTAATGGACGTCGTTCGACGCGACGAGCGGTATGCCCAACGCCGTTCCGAGTCCGACGACGGCGAGAAGCAGCTCCCTTTCCGAGACCTTGCCGTGATCTTGCAGCTCCAAATAAAAACGCCCGGAAAATCTTTCATAATAAAGGCGAGCCAGCCGTTCGGCCTCTTTCCGGTCGCCGGCTGCAAGCCGCCGTTCGATTTCGCCGCCAGGCCCCCCGGATAACGCGATGAGGCCCTCGGCGTGATCAAACACCAAGTCGCGTGCCACCCTGCGCATTCGTGTGTGTTGCACCGCCGTGCTGATTTTCACGAGATTTTGATAGCCTTTTTCATTTTCCGCCAAAAGCACGATGGACGGGCCATCATCGAGCGAATAACCGCCATTTGGACGCCGGTCGTCCGCAAGCGGCACTTCCATGCCGATGACCGGGTGCAGACCGTGCGCTTTGCACGATTGATAGAAAGGAATGACGCCGTACATCACGCCGGTATCGGTGATCGCGAGCGAACGGAACCCCCGATCGCGGGCGGCGCGGACAAGCGCGTCGATGCGGCACGTGCTGTCGAGAAGACTGTATTCACTATGTACGTGCAGATGGACAAATCCCAATGATCGACACCTCGCTGAATCGATGCCATCCGATCGAGACCCGCCGGCCGCAGCCTGCGTCTCCGACAGTACAGCCCTTCTTCCTGTTAATCTCCATTATAAATCAACGCGCGAATGCTTCAAACCGGAATATACGGCGTGCACGTCCCATAGCATGTTAATAGTCGAGGCGGGCTGTTTCCGTTTCTTCGCGACTCCCTGCAGCCGCGGCCGATCCGAGGAGGATGCGAGATGGATTTGAAAACCTTTTCGACGATGGCGATCATGAATTTTTTCATCGCGTTCGGCGTGCTCATCGGCGGTTCGCTCGTCGGCGGCATCGGGGCGTTCCTCGTCAGCAAACCGCCGCTTTATGCGATGAACGATCTCGCAGGCAAACTCAAAATTTGGGGCGTCGTCGCGGCGATCGGAGGCTCGGTCGATACGCTGGCGGAACTGCAAAAGGGGTTCCTTGAGGGGGCTCTCGGTGAAGTCATCAAACACGTGCTCTTGATCGCTTCGGCGATGTTGGGCGCCCATGCCGCCACGATCATCATCCACTGGATCACCCGGGAGCCGTAAGATGCGAATCCCTCCTTACTATCGCCATCCCGATTGGCAGCGTTTTTTCGCCGGCATCGCCGTCGGCGCCATCATCGGCTTCTGTTTTTTCATTTTAATTTACGGGCTCATGCAGGAGCGGCAAATCGAAAAAATCCAACGGCAACAAAACCAAATCGAGGATTTGGCGCGCGACTACCGCACGCTGATCGAAGAACGGGAGAAGGAAAACGAAGCGCTGGAAAAACAACTGCGGGTGCAGGAAATCCGCGTGGACATTCGCACGGAAAAAGAGCCGGTCGACCAAATGATCAAGCTTGAGCTAAAACAAGCGATCGCCGAACAACTTCAAGTGTTGATCACCAAAAACATCGCGGCGGTCGCCGAAAACCACGAGTTGATCTTCCGAACGATCGAAAGCCACCCGTTTGTCGTCGAGGATAAACGCTATTACTTTAAAGTCAGAACCTTGGTCGTGTTCACGGCCGTGGAGGTGGGCGTGGTGCTGACGAAGGTGGAGACCGATTACGATTAGACGGCGAACGCCTTGGCCGTCCGCTTCAAGAGCGCTTCGCGGTTTCTAACATTTTATTGACGTTTTGCCGAATTATAAGATTTTACGGCCGATTCCTAGTATAATGTGAGTGAGAAAGCTGGGAGAGGTGATCGAAATGATTATCAATCGCCGGCAAATTGCTCACGACAAAGTCCGACGCCTTGAACAAGGCTATTCCGCCTACGCGGAAACCGAGGAAGTCGCCCGTTTGATTAAAAGAGAGCTGCAAAAACGCAATATTGAAGCCATTGAAGATCAAACACCGATCGGTTACTGGTTCTACCCAAAGGATTAAAAAACGTTTAGTAAAAGCCGACGTTTAGCGTCGGCTGCTTTGTTTAAGGGCAGGCGCCGAATGAAGCCGATCTCGGCCCGACGGACGCAAGCCCGCGTTTGATCATCTGACGGCAGATTCAATAAAGCAGGCGCTATCCGCGCCCATTTTCAGTCAAGCGTTCTCACCGGTCGCCGCTTGAACGAGCTCGGCGAGCACGCGATCCGCTTCCTCCCAAGAGTAGACCGTCGCGCCGGCCGCCATCGGATGGCCGCCGCCTCCGAACTTGGCCGCGATCGCATTGACGACCGGGCCTTTGGAGCGCAGCCGGACGCGGATTTGATCGCTTTCTTCGATGAAAAAGACCCAAGCCTTAATGCCGGCGACGTTGGAGAAGCTGTTGATGAGCTGCGACGCCTCCTCCGGGCTGACGCCGTACGACGACGTCAAATCGAGCGGAAGGCGCATGTGGCCCACGACGCCCGCGACCATTTCAAAGTGCGCCAAAATGTAACCGTTTAACCGGATGAGCGGCAAGGTCACTTCGTAGAGCTTATCGTGCAAGGCTTGGCGGTCGAACGGCTTTTCGACGAGTTTCGCGGCCGTTTTGAACGTCGTCGGAGTCGTATTGTTAAAAAGAAAGCGGCCGGTGTCGCCGACGATGCCCGCATACAGAAGCCGCGCCGCTTCGGGGGACATCACGAGGTCGGGTTTATAGTCATAAAGCTCGGCGATCATCTCGCTCACCGAACTCGCCTCAGGTTTGACCCACATGACATCCCCGTACGGATCTTCGTTCGGATGGTGGTCGATCTTGATCAAAAAATCGCCGTTCATGTAACGCCCGTCGCTCACCCGCTCTCGGTTCGCGGTATCGCAAACGATGACGAGCGCCCCCTCATAGGCGCTGTCGGGCACATCGTCCATCCGGTTCAAAAACATGAGGGATTCCGTTTCTTCGCCGGTGACGTACACCCGTTTATTCGGATAATTGTCCTTAATGAGACAGGCGAGCCCGCCTTGCGATCCGAGGGCGTCGGGATCGGGACGGACGTGGCGGTGGATGATGATCGTCTCGTATCTCTCAATGGCTGCAAAAATTTGATCTTTCATACCTATCACCTCTTTCAAAAACCGGCCGTTCGCATTTCCCGGCTAAAACCGTTACAATAAAAGTAAACAACCCATGAAGCCATATCAAAACATGGAGGTTCCGACATGCCGTCATTGATCATATTGATCATTTTATCGCTTGTCATGTTTTGTTTCTACCGGGTGCGGGCCATGAAAATCCGCGAACCGTATCGCAAAAAATATACGACGGCCAAAGCGAGCGTCGGACTCGGCGCGTTCTTGCTTTTCTTCGGCGCCAACCGCTTGTTCATCCGCCCGACCGCCGTCACCGCAATCATCTGCGGCATCTTCATTCTGTATGGCCTGTTCGTCATCCTTTACAGTTTTCGCGAGCTGAAGTATTATTTGCCGAAAGTCGTTGAAGAAGCGCGCAAAACATCGGTCAATAACGGTCGATGAATTGGGCCAGGATAAACGCTTTGCCGACGGTTTGGTCATTGTGGTACATTTCGATGTCGACCTTGCCGTAGCGCCTCGTCACATCGAGAATTTTCGGACGGATGTCGATGACGCTGTCGATTTGGACCGGTTTGATGAAATAAAGGGTGATGTTTTCCACGACGACATCGCCCTTTTTCTGTTTTCGCAACAGCCGCCCGGCCACCGCCGCAACGACCGTAGCCGCCGCTCCGTGCGACAACGTGCCGAGATGATTCGTCATCTGCGGAGCGACCGTAAATCGAAACAAATCGCCGTCTTCCGTCAACTGGGCAGTGATCAAATCGTCGATCGTCTCCCCGACTTGCGGCTGTTTTTGGATCATTTGCATCGCCTTCAAAACGTCCTGCCGGGTGATGATGCCGAGCAGATTTTTCGCTTCCCCGACGACCGGCAGGCATTCGATCCCTTCCCAGATCATCCGATGCGCAGCGGCCGCCACCGACGTCGACAGGCCGACGGTGATCGGGTCTCTCGTCATGACTTTTTCAATCGGCGCCTCTTCTTCCTGTCCGATGATATCCTTTGCCGTGACGATGCCGTGCACGCGGCGGTCCCGGTCGATGACCGGATAACGGCTGTGCCCGGTTTCCTCATTCAGGCGGCGCCATTCCCGGACGGTGTCGTCCTTATAAAGGTAAAAGGTGTCTTCGAAGGGAATCAAGATGTCCGACACATGGATAATTTCTTTTTTAATGAGCCGGTCATATATGGCGCGGTTGATCATGGCGGCGGTCGTAAAGGTGTCGTAAGAGGTCGATATCACCGGCAGGCGCAGTTCATCGGCGAGCCGCTTCACCTCATCGCTCGCGTCAAAACCGCCGGTGATGAGCACCGCCGCCCCCGCCTTCAAAGCATATTCATGCGCCTTATCGCGGTTGCCGACGATCAAAAGGCCTCCGGCTTCGACGTAACGCATCATGTCTTCCAATCTCATGGCGCCGATGAAAAAGCGGTGCAGCGTTTTATGCAACCCGTCCCGTCCGCCGAGCACCTGCCCGTCGACGATGTTGACGACTTCGGCAAACGTCAGTTTTTCGATGTTTCCCTTGTGCTTTTTTTCAATGCGGATCGTCCCGACCCGCTCGATCGTGCTCACATAGCCTTGGTTTTCCGCCTCTTTGATCGCGCGGTAGGCCGTCCCTTCGCTGACGCCGAGATCCTTCGCCACTTGACGGACCGAGATGCGATCGCCGATCTCAAGGCGTTTGATATAGTCTAAAATTTGTTCATGCTTGGTCCGCAACCCGTTCACCGCCTTTCGGAATGGTCATGAATGAAGGCGCCGTTGCCAATAACGGCGATCGGTTGTCCAACGAAAGAAGCCAAAGGCCCCGTCTTCGCCCGGGCGCCCATAAGAAAAAGCGGATCGGAGCTGTCGATCCGCTGGACTTCCCCTTTTACAGCTCGATGCTTTCCCCTGAGGCGAGCACCTTGCCGCGCCCGTTCAACTTGCTGACAAAAGCGATGGGGTCTTGCTCGATGACCGGGAACGTATTGTAGTGAATCGGCACGACGGTTTTCGCCTTCACCCATTCGGCGGCAACGAGCGCGTCTTCCGGTCCCATCGTATAGTTGTCGCCGATCGGCAGGAATGCGAGGTCGATGTCGTAGCGCTCCCCGAGCAGTTTCATGTCGGAGAATAAAGCGGTGTCGCCGGCATGGTAGATCGTTTTGCCGTCGATTTTCAAGAGAAGGCCGCCCGGCATGCCGGTGTAAATGATTTGGCCGTTTTCGTCGGTGTAACTTGAGCCGTGAAAAGCGAGCGTGTATTGAACGCGGCCGAAATCGAAGTTGTAACCGCCGCCGATCGACATGCCGTGGGCTTTCAGTCCTTTGCTTTGCGCATAGTCCGCCAGTTCGGCAACGGCGACGATCGTCGCATCATGCTTTTGCGCCAGATCAAAAGCGTCACCGACGTGGTCGTTATGGCCGTGCGTGAGCAAAATATAATCGAGTTTCGGCAAGTCGTCGGGTTGAATGGTGCATTGGCCGTTGCCGGTGATGAACGGATCGATGATGAGGTTCGCCTTCGCCGCTTCAATAAGCACGACGGAGTGGCCATGGTACGTGACCTTCATCGCGCATCCTCTCCCTTACAGATATTTTCCGTTATTAATAATATAACCAAGCCTTCTCGTACATTTCAATCAAATCAGGGTGAAGCAGGGTGTTCGGCTTTAAGACGACCTTTTTTCCGTGCTCATAAATGTTGTGATCGATGTCTTTCCCGAAGCTGTCGAGGGTGTGCAGCACGCCTGTGGTCAAATATTTCGTCGGCACGTCTTTCAACCGGATGTCATCGATTTTGAATGGATGCCGAGCCGCCAGGACAAATCCCCAATCGCCGAAACTCGGCACGTCGACGTGCAGGTTTTGCGTGTATAATCCCGTCGCCTTCACCGTCTTGTCGATCGTCCAGTAAACCTTTCTTGCAAACGTCGGACTGGTCGCCTGAACGACGAGGGCGCCGTCCCGGGCGAGATGGTTTCGGGCCAGCGCATAGAATTCTTCGGTGTACACTTTATTCAGATTGGTATTGTTCGGATCGGGAAGGTCGATGATGATGACGTCATAAATGCGGTCCGCCTTTTTCAGAAATTGAAAGGCATCTTGATTGATCACGCGGACGCGCGGGTTGCTCAACGAATGGCGATTGACGGACGTCAGCAGCGGATTCGTCTTTGCCAGGTTCGTCATCGCCGGATCGAGATCGACCAATGTGATCGAACGGATGCTTTTATATTTGAGGAGTTCGCGGGCGGCGAGGCCATCCCCGCCCCCCAGGATCAACGCCTTTTTGGGATGGGCGGCGAGGGCGACCGCCGGATGGACGAGCACTTCGTGATAGCGGTATTCGTCGGCCGAACTGAACTGCAGGTTGCCGTCGAGAAACAGGCGCGTATCGCCCTGCTCCTTCGTGATCACGATGCGTTGATATTTTGAGGTCTCGCTAAAAACGATCGGATCGCGATAAAGTTTTTGTTCGAAACTAAAGGCCGTCTCATCTCCGAAAAAGACCCCGGCGACGAGGATGACGCCGATAACCGCCCCCGCCGCCAGCCAACGGCCTCTTTTTTTCATTTCGGCTCGGAACGTCCAAAAGATCCAAAACGCCACGGCCAAATTGACACAGGCGACAAGAAAACCGGTTTTCACAAGTCCGAAAGCGGGACGCAGCCAAAAGGCGAACAACACCCCGCCGATCAGTCCACCCGCGTAATCGGAGAAAAGCACGCGCGCCGTGCTGCGATGGATCGCCTCCCCAATCTCGTTGGCCTTGCGGATCAAAATCGGCAATTCCAAGCCCGTCAGCGCGCCGACCGCCGTCACCGCGGCATACAAAAAGAGCGCATCGGAGCCCTCCGGCAAATAGGCGGTGATGCCGAAGAGCAAAAACGGCGAAAGGCCGCCGATTAAAGCGACAGCGTATTCCACCGCGATAAAAGCGGGAATCAACCGCTTCATCACTTTTTCGCTCAGAAAAGCACCGATGCCCATGCCGGTCAGAAATAAAGAAATGGTGAGCGTGTATTGCGTGACCCCGTCCCCCAATATGTATGAGCCGAGCGCACCGAACAACACTTCAAAGGCGATGCCGCAAATGGAGACGATCCCCGACGCCCAATACAAACATTTGGTCTGTTTCATCTTTAACCGTTGGTCCATAAAGGTTTCCCCTTGCCGAAAACGGATGAACTTTCGGAAGCCGTCAGCCGTTGGTTAACCTCCGCCGCGGTCTCCTCCTTAGGTGATCGATGCCCCGATGACGAGGCCGAGGCCGACCGATACCGCAAACGAAATGATGCCGACGGCGAGGTTCCCTTCTTTCAATTTTTCCTGTACGGAAAATTTCGGCGTCAACCATTCCAAGAGAAAATAGACGAGGATTTCAAGAATGACGCCAAGCCCGCCCCAGAGCAGCGTGACGGTCACGGTTTCCCCTTCAAGTATGGCAAACAAAAGCACGATGCTGATGCCGATGATTTTTCCGGCGACCGAGACGGCCACCGCCGCATTGCCGCCGGCGATTTCGTCCCAATCCTTATACTTGGTCGTCACGAGTTCAAACAGCACGACGCCGATGAACACGATGACGGCGGAGACAAGAAAATACAACAAAGTGAGGTACAGAGCGTCCACACATGTCCCTCCTCGCGGATGATCGTTTTTATACATCGAATGACGGCGGTTTTCTTTTTCAAGCGAACGGGGTTATTTCCCCTCTTCGGGGCCGCCGCCCCGGAACGGCGTCGAACGGAAGAGCGGAATGGAGCCGGGCCCCTTATAATGCCCGCCGGACTGGTTATAGCCGCGATAACAGCCGCCCGTCATCTGACAGCGCCAGCCTTGCCGATGCCGCCAATCGTGCGTATCCAAAAGTTGGTCAAGCAGATAATACGACAAGAGCCCGTCAAAAAAACTAGGTTGATAGTTATCGCGCACAAAATCATATGGAGCGACTTCGATGTCGGTTTTGTTCGGATCATCCTTGTTCGGCATGAGGGTGACAAAATAATCGTCATACACGAGCACTTGTTTATCGTTGACGACCTTCGAGACGCGCTCCGGCCGCTTCGCTTTTTCCAACGTTTTCGCCACTTCAGAAAGCGGTTTGTCGGCGATAAAAATTTTGGCGACCTCCTCCGGATCGGCGCTGCTTCTCACCGTATCGGCGATCTCGTATTTGTCTTCAATGATTTCCAAAATCGAGGGGCCGAAAAAAGAACAGGCCGCAAGCACCCATGAAGCGGTAAAGAGCAAAAGAATCAGCTTCACTTTCAACGCCCGTCTCCCCCCTTCATATCCACATGAAGCCGCGGGCGCTCAAACCGGGCGGCCCATCCCCCCGGATCAAGCGCCCGCCCGCTCCAACGACGCCCATCGCAGCGCCGCCCCGGCGGTCATTCTTTTCCAAGCTGCTTCTTTAGGCGCTCCAATTCTTCATCCACGCTGTTTTTTTCCAGTTTTTCAAATTCTTCATCCAGGCTGCGATTGGCGGCGCGTAAATCTTCGCTCGTTTCCGCCTCGGCCTCAAACCGCAGTACTTTCTCTTCCATGCGCTCGAAACCGCTCTTCGCCTCATCCGAACCGATCGAGGAGAGGCTGCGGTTGATTTTGACCTTCGTTTTTGCCGATTCGGCCCGGGCTTTCAAGGAGTCTCGCTTCAATTCCATCTCTTGATACTCGGCCTTCATTTCCCGCAACTTATGTTTCAAATCTTCGACGTCCGCTTTGGCCCGCTCCCATGACTCTTTCAAAGTGGCGGCTTGAGATTCATGAAGTTTTTTATCTTCTAGAGCGCGGCGGGCCAAGTCTTCATCGCCGGCTTCCAACGCCTTAATCGCTTGGGACTGGCGCTTTTCGACGAGTTTCTGGGCTTCCGTATATTTTTTGTGCAGCATCTTTTCATTGGCCATTTGCTTGGCGACCGCGGTTTCCGCTTCACGGATATCCTCCGCCATGTCGCGCATGAATTGGTCGAGCATTTTGACGGGATCTTCGGCTTTGTCCAACAAGGCGTTCAATTCGGCGGCCATGATCGTCTTGACCCTTTTGAAAAGCTTAAACATAAACATTCCTCCTCAAAGAATGTTCCCAGGTTTTATTTGCTTCCGGCAATGATCGAAAATTCGTATTCATCCGCCGTCCAACCTTTGGAGACCTCGATATCGCCTCCCCATATTTCCACGGCCAAATACACGTCGTCGTCTTCATTGGAAAAATCGAAATAACGAACCTTTTGACCGGTGAGATGGAGGTTCCGGCCCTGTCCGGTGACGTTGGCCGTCCCCTTTTCATCCAAGTAAAACGTGATGCCGTCCAGTTCCAGCTTTTTCGGAATCGGTTCTTCAATTTCATAATGGATCTTTTCAAACACCGATATTTCCAAATCATCGTCCATTTCCACGGAAAGCCAAAGGGTTCGCTCCCCGCCTTCCAGTTGATATTCATGCCATATAAATCCTCGGTCGTTAAAGGTGATCTTGCCGACCACTTGGTAATCCGCCAGTTCATACGTTACCATGTCGCCGACGCGTAAATTCATCAGCGTCCGCTTTTCGATTTCCGGCTCATTGTCTCTCTTGAATAGCCGGGAAAACCACCCCACGGTCATCACCTCTATTCTCACATTTTACTACGGTTTACGTACATGAACATCTAAAGGTTTCAACGCGTTGTCTTGTTCCTTGCGCAAGCGGTCGGCCGTTTCAAAAGAAATATATCCCCCATTTAAAATAAAATATGATATGTTTAAGAGGTAAAGTTACGAGGAGGGATGGCATGTGTCATCGCGCTTAAAACGCTTCACCGACTGGTTGAAAGAGGAAGATATCGACTTCGCGTTTGTGACCGATCCGACGAATGTATTTTATTATACCGGCTTCATGTGCCATCCGCACGAACGCGTCTTGGCGCTCGTCGCTTTTCCCGAGGCGGAGCCCTTTTTGTTTTGCCCGTCGCTGGAAGTGCGGCAAGCCAAAGCGTCGGGATGGCCTTATGACGTCATCGGATATAACGACGACGAAAATCCGTGGGAGAAAATCCGCCGCGCCCTTGCCGACCGGGGGATTGGCCAAAATGTGACGGTGGCCATCGAGACCGACACGTTGCCGTACGGACGGTCGGAAGCGATTAAACGGTTTGCGGAATCCGTCCGCTTCGTCTCCGCGGAAGGCGCGATCAACGCCCAGCGGCTGATTAAAGACGAAGCCGAACTCGCCAGCCTGAAAAAGGCCGCCGAGCTCGCCGACTATGCGGTTCAAATCGGAAAAAACGCGATAAAAAAAGGGAAAACGGAGCAAGCGATCGTCGCCGAAATCGAATATGAATTAAAAAAGCGCGGGGTGGAAGGCATGGCGTTCACCACCATGGTGCTCGTCGGCCAGAACAGCGCCTTGCCGCACGGGGTCCCCGGTGACCGGCAAATCCGCGAAGGCGACTTCGTGCTGTTCGATCTCGGCGTCATCGCCGACGGCTACTGTTCGGATATTACGCGCACGTTCGTCTACAAACACGCCTCGGACGAACAAATCGCCATCTACGAAACGGTGCTGAAAGCGGAAGAAGCGGCGATCCGGGCGGCCACGGCCGGCACCGTCATCGCGGATGTGGACCGCACCGCGCGAAGAATCATCACCGATGCCGGTTACGGCGAATACTTTACCCACCGCGTCGGCCACGGCCTTGGCCTCGGCGCCCACGAAGCTCCGTCCATGAGCGGCGACAATCTCGATGTCATCAAAACGGGAATGGTGTTCACGATCGAACCCGGCATCTATGTGCCGGAGATCGGCGGCGTCCGCATCGAGGACGATATTTACGTCGGCGAAGCCGGCCCCGTCTGCCTGACAAGTTTCCCGAAACAATTGGAAATTATTCCTTAACCATAAATGGGGCTGTCCCGTAATCACGAAAAAGGGTGCGTTCGGCCCCATTTGGCATCACGATTAAGAAATGAAGGGCTGACTCCGAAAGCCGCCGAATGGCGACCTTTGAGCCAGCCCCTTTTCTTATGTTCCGCCCGTTCCGGCAAAAATTCGCTCATGAAAACGAGAACCGATCTGAAATTTTTTCGCTCCGTTTTCTGCGCTCGATGAACATGATCAAGCGAAGGCATCGTACGGAACCTCGGTTTTCCTATAAAAAATGGAGGGCCGCTTCAGCCCGCCCTCCGTTTTCCTTGTCAAACATGTTGTTTCAAAAGGTCTTCGGCATCTTTGTATTCCAAACCGTGCGCTTCGGCGACCGCCTTATAGGTGACATAGCCGTCCAGCGTGTTCACGCCCCGGAGCAAGGCGGGATCTTCCAGGCAGGCGCGCACATAGCCTTTTGAAGCGATGCGGACGGCATAAGGCACCGTCACGTTGGTGAGCCCGATCGTGGAAGTTCTCGGCACCGCGCCCGGCATGTTCGCGACCGCGTAATGAACGACGCCGTGCTTCACATACGTCGGATCGTCATGGGTCGTAATCCGGTCGGTCGTTTCGAAAATGCCGCCTTGGTCGATCGCCACGTCAACGATGACCGAACCGTCGCGCATGGACCGGATCATGTCTTCCGTGACGAGCTTCGGCGCTCTCGCCCCCGGAATGAGCACCGCCCCGATGACGAGATCGGATTCCGCCACCGATTCCGCAATGTTCACGGGGTTGGAAATCAACGTGTGAACAGCGTTGCCGAATATGTCGTCGAGCTGGCGCAGCCGGTCGGGATTCAAGTCGATGATCGTCACATCCGCGCCGAGTCCGATGGCGATTTTTGCGGCGTTCGTTCCGACCGTCCCGCCGCCGATGATCGTCACTTTCCCCGGTCTGACGCCCGGTATCCCGCCGAGCAAAACGCCTTTTCCCCCGTACGGCTTCTCCAGGAATTGGGCCCCGATTTGCGGCGCCATACGGCCGGCCACTTCACTCATCGGTGTCAAAAGCGGAAGCGTGCGATTTTCCAGCTGTACCGTTTCGTAGGCGATCGCGACCACTTTTTTGTCGAGGAGCGCCCGGGTGAGCTCGGGTTCCGGAGCCAAATGCAAATAAGTAAACAAAATAAGGCCTTCGTGAAAATATTTGTACTCCTCGGGAATCGGTTCTTTGACCTTCATGACCATCTCTTGGGCCCAAACATCTTCGGCCTTGTCGACGATCTTCGCTCCGGCCTTCTCATATTGGTCATCCGTAAATCCTGAACCGGCGCCGGCATCTTTCTCGACAAAGACTTCGTGGCCGGCTTCCACCAAGTGAACGACACCCGCGGGCGTCAGCGCGACCCGGTTTTCATTGTTTTTGATTTCTTTGGCTATCCCAATACGCATGGGGCTACCCCTCCTCTACCTCTACTGTCTGCTTGTCCGCTTTCCCTGCCGCAAGTTGGGGAAAAAGCGCGAAACCCCTTACAAATGTAATGTACGCCTTTTAAAAATAATTTTCAAGATTGATGAAAGACAAACTTCAACCGCCGTTTAGCTCGTGGCGGAATCGTCTTCGAAGCGGGGGCGGAAGCGGTTGACGACATCAACCGCTCCCGTCAGATCGAGCACCGATCCCGTGATCATCTCGGCGGCGTCTGAGCACAAAAACAAGATGGCCCGGGCGATGTCTTCTCCCGTCACGGAACGGCCAAACGGCGTTCGCTTGCGGGCGAGCCGCCGCGCCTGTTCCGCCGTCGCTTCCTTCATGTCCGGCAATATCAGGCCGGGCAAAATCATATTGGCTGTAATGCCGTGCTCGGCCTCTTCCAACGCGATCGTGCGCGTCAATGAAACGAGCCCGACTTTCGCCGCCGCAAACGCCCCGCGGTCGATCCATCCCGGGGCATCGTCGGCGTTTTGAAATCCGAACGTCACAATCCGGCCGAAACGCTGCCGCCGCATGACCGGAATCACCCGCTTCGCCAGGCGGAACACCGCCGTTAAATTGCCGTGCAAAACGTCCAGCCATTCCGCCTCGCTGAGATCCACCAATTTTTTGCGTTCAAAGATAAAAGGTCCCGCGTTGTTGATCAAAAAATCCACGCGGCCGAAGCGCTCCATAGAAAGCCGAAACAAACGCTCAATGTCTTCCGCCCGCGTGACGTCGCCTTGGACGACGAGGAGACGGTCGGCCGCCTCTTTCCAATCGGTTTTCAAGCGCTCCGCCGCACCCGCGTCGCTGCGATAATTCACGGTGACGGCGAAGCCTTCGCGCAAAAAAGCATCCGTTACAGCTCGCCCGATCCCTTTTGTGCCGGCGGTTATGAGAGCGTGACGCACCCTTTCACCCACTTTCGTCCGTTTTTATTATGCACACATCAAGCGGCATGATATGAATCCGCAGCAAGAGGAAGCCCGTCGCTTTGAAGCGGAGGCGCAGCGTTTCTGCCCATCGGAGCCTCAATTCCCTGCCGGTCGGGCGCCTTCCGAGCGCCGTTCTTCAAACCATCGATTGATATGGGCGATGGCGGACGCCATCCGTTTCGGATCCTGAAAGCTCGGCAATTCCGCGAGCAACGCTTGTTTCGGCGGTTGGATTCCCTCGCCCTTCTTTTGGAGCAGCATGATGCTTTTCGCCACTTCTTTGTTTTTAAAAATCGACAGCGGCAGCTGCAGGAACCCCAAGATATGCGCTTCATCCTTGATGAGCTTGTGCAGGCGTTTGTCGCGATCGCTTTCAAACAAGTTGTTCGGCACCAAAAACAACAAGTAGCCGCCGGGCTTGGCATGATTCAAGCCCTTTTCGATGAACAGAAAATGGGCAAACGGGCGCCCTTCTTGGGTTCCGAGTTGAAAGTTTTTGGCGTTTTCGTCATCGGGATAATAACCCACGGGCAGATCGGCAACGATGAGATCGACCGGATCGATGAGGAGCGGGCGCAGGCTGTCTTGGTGGTACAGTTCGATTTCATGCTGTTGCAAATCGGCGTTGGCCGCCGCCAATTTGACGAGCAACTCGTCGACTTCGACGCCGAAAGCGGCACCAATCTTGCGCTCCGTTTGATTGAGGAGCGCCGTCAGCAGGTTGGCGGTGCCGACGGCAGGGTCAAGAACGCTATACCCGTCGGGCAGCCGCAATTGATTGACCAAATAAGCCATAAACAGGGCGACGGCGTCGGGCGTCATCTGGTGATGCGCTTGCACGCCGCCTTTCATGCCTTTTAAAAGCGCAAGCTGCATCGCCCGCCGCACCTCTTCGGGCGTCGTCTTTAATTTATAAAGAGGGGCGTAAAGCTTCTCGAGTTCTTCGCGCGGCCCGTATTGAATCTCCATTGAAGCGATGTTTTCCGCGGTGAAATATAAACCATCCAAATAGGTCGTGGATTCTTTTTCAGCAATCATCGAGGCTGATTCGTCCAGCACTTCGAACCAGCGGGTCGTCACATCTGAGGAGCTCATCCAAGTTCCCTCCCGTATCAGTCATCCTCCCTAAATCATACAAAAAACGGCGGGCCGTGACAAAGCAACGGACCCGCATCATTGATCATATCGCATTTAACCTTATGCCATACATCCGCACCGCGGCGCCGGTCATGAAAACGGGTTGTAAAAACGCGTCTTATCGTGGAAAGTGATGAGAAGGGACAAAACAAAGATGAGCCCCATGACGCCCAAAGCGATATAATCCCGCCTCGCAAACGGACGGGCGCTGTACCAAGTGCGCCGCTTCTTTTTTCCGAAACCGCGCAAGGCCATCGCGTTCGTGATCGTTTCTATCCGATCCAGGCTGGTGAAGATGAGCGGAAAAAGGATCGCCAGCGCGTTTTTGACCCGTTTCGGCAATTTTTCCTTTCTCGACAAATCGATGCCGCGCGCCTGTTGGGCATGGGCGATGGTGCGGAAATCACGCTGAATGTCGGGAATGTAGCGCAAGGCGAGCGCCACGGAAAAAGCGATCCGGTAACTGACGCCGATCCGGTTGAGCGACGCCGCAAATTCGCTCGGATGCGTCGTCACGATAAAAAGAAGGGCGGCGGGCAAGACGGTCAAATATTTCATCGTGATATTCAGCTGGTAAAAGAGCTGTTCAAGCGTGACGTCATAGTGTCCGGGCAAAGGGAACAGCACGTGCTTCGTCCCGTAAATTTTCACGCCTTCTTGCGGCGAAAAAAGATAGATCGCGATGTCGTTCAAAGCTAAAAACACGAGAATGAAAATGAGGATGAAGGAAATTTCGGCCACCCTCACCTTTGAAATTTTAAAAACGGCGACGCTCGCCAAGAAGAAAAAGGCCAACACCCGCGTATCATACGTCAGCATGGCGGCGCCCGACCACATGAAGAAACATAGGAGCTTCGTCGCCCCGGTCAAGCGGTGGATCGGGGAGTCCCTCTCAATATACGACAACATCTTTGCGGTCATGCCCTCTCGCCTCCTTATCGTAGGCGATAAATCGCCGGACAAACTCCACAGGATCGCCGATGCCGGCCCGCACTGCCAGCTCAAAAAGAGAAGTGGTCCGCAAGTTCGCCCGCCGCATCACATCCGGATCGGCGAGAACGCGGACGGCCGACTCGTCAGCGATGACGCGCCCGTCCGCCATCACGATCGCACGCGGCGTATATTCCAGCATGAGGTGCATGTCGTGCGTGATCATGAGAATCGTGATCCCGCGACGGTTCAACTCCGTCAAAAACTCCATGATTTCCGTATAATGCCGAAAATCTTGTCCCGCCGTCGGCTCGTCCAGAATGAGGATCTCTGGTTCAAGCGCCAGCACCGACGCGATCGTCGCCCGCTTTTTTTGGCCAAAACTGAGCGCGGCGATCGGCCAATGGCGAAACGGCCAGAGACCGCAAATTTTAAGCGTTTTTTCAACCCGTTCTTCGATCTCTTGATCGGAAAATCCTCTGGCCACAAGTCCCAAAGCGACTTCATCAAAAAGCATTTGTTTTGAGATCATATGGTTCGGATTTTGCATGACCAGTCCGATCTTCAGCGCGCGTTCCTTGATCGTCGCGGCGGTCATGTCTCGGCCGTCCACGACGATTTCGCCGGAGTCCGGCTTTTCAAAACCGCAGATCAGTTTGGTGAGCGTCGATTTGCCCGCGCCGTTTTTCCCGACGAGGCTGACCATTTCGCCTTTTCCTATAGAAAAAGAAACGCCGTGGATGACTTCACGGCCGGGCGCATAGCCAAAGCGGATATCTTTTAGTTCCAAGACCGGCGGCGCTTTCGGCTTTTCGGCGGGCGAATCGATGGCTTCATACCAGCGATACAGCCGCTCTCTCACCGGGTTCATCTCCATCGCGTCGAGACGGGCCGGGCGCATCGCCGGAGTCACCTCGCAGCCGGCGTATTTTAATGCTTTGACATAAAGAGGCTCCCGTATGCCGTTTTCCTCTAATGCCGAAGAAGCCAACACTTGATCGGGAGCGCCTTCGGCGACGATGCGCCCGTCGTTCATGACAACAATCCGGTCGACGTGGGCGTGCAAGACATCTTCAAGGCGATGCTCGATGATCACGACGGTCGCCTTCATCTCTTTTTGTATGCGGTCGATGAGGGCCATGGCCCGCTTCCCTGCGGCGGGATCCAGATTGGCCAAAGGCTCATCGAAAAGCAAAATGCGGACGTGATCCACCATCACCCCGGCGAGCGCCGTCCTTTGCTTTTGGCCCCCGGACAACTGATGCACGGAAGCCAAAAGATGCTGCTCCATCTCGACCGCCCTGGAAGCTTCCTCGACGCGGGCGACCATTTCGCTTTGGGGCAGGCCGTCGTTTTCCAAGGCAAAGGCGATATCTTCTCCAACGGTGATTCCGACGAACTGGGCGTCGGGATCTTGCACAACCGTCCCAACCATTTTGGAAAGCGCGTAGATGCCCTTGTCTTTCGCCTCTTGGCCGAGGATTTTCAAGCTCCCGGTGACCTCGCCCTTATAGGAAAACGGGATCAAACCGTTCAGGCAATGGGCCAACGTGCTTTTCCCCGACCCTGAAGGGCCGACGATCACCACTTTTTCCCCTTCATAGATCGTTAAATTGATGTCGTATAGCGTCGGCTGCGCTTGGCTGCGATATTTAAATCCGAAGTGGTTGAATTCAATCACGGGTTTTGCCATCGTTCTCTCCTACCAAAAGCCGATTCGTCTTAAAAAGATGATTCGGAAGCGGATTTTCAATCCCAACAAAAAGGCATGGATAAAGCCGCACGGATGCGCGGCTTGACTTCTTTGAATGGGCACGCGAAAAGCGGCCACACATAAAACCTTTCAAAAACGGACGGCGATCATTCTTTTTCAAGGCTTCCGCTTTTGCTCCGGGTTTTGGCATAGCCGAACAACAACAGCGTGCCGATGACCCCGACGGTGATCATATTGGCGATGCCGGCGACGAGGCCTTGCAGATAAACTTTATTCGCCGGTTCCGCATAAATGAGAATATCAAGCGTCGGCGCGATCAGGAACCAGCCGACGGCTTGGGCGACGACTTGCACAATATTAAAAAGGACGATCTTTTTCACGCCGAATTCGCCTTCATCGATCTTGATTTTATTGGATGAAAGGCCGATGAAAAGCCCGACGAGCGCGGAAACGATGACCCAGCTCCACCACGGCGAGCCGTACATGATGAGATCTTTTAATGCATGTCCGATGAGTCCGATCAAGGCCCCGGCGACGGGACCGAACAGCACGGCCATTAAAGCAAGAAAAGCATAAGACGTCTCAATCGTTGTATTCGGGACGCCCGTCGGTAGGGAAACAAATCTTCCCAAAATGACGAACACGGCGGCGCCGATCCCGATCGCGACGATCGTTTTGATGGACAATTTTTCCCCCTGCATGGCGTTTCCTCCCCTATCAATCCTTGAATCTATATTTTACAAATGGATATGCGCCAATCCTTGCCATTGCCGATGCCGTTTGCGTCTGCGAACGAGCCTTGGTTGATGGCGACACCCACATTGTCTAATGAATTGACATAAACGATGGGTTCACCGACACGCGTATCGCTGAACGTGCGGCCGAACGTCATCGTCTCTTTATACACCTCACGGACGCGATGATAAATGGCGACTTCCAAACGGTCGCCATAATGGATCCCCGCATCTTTGAGAAGGCGGCGATGAATATTTGTCCAAAGATTGCCAAAGCGAATATCGAGGACATCGATGTTCCCGACGATGCGCCCATCTTTTATACAAGCTTCCGCTACGGGCAGTTCAACCAACGAGTCGATGGCCACCGCCGGTCCGAGCTGCGCAAAAGCGATTTGCCGCGCGGCCAGCCGTGCCCCCGTATAGGCGTAGATGTCCCGGCCGTGAAACGTATAAGAATATTCGGAATCGGGACGGCGGTTCGCCCTTTCGTCGATCATGCGTGCGGCTTCAATCCCTATGAATTTTTTCAAATGAGTCAACGTCCCGTTGTCCGGCGTGATCACATAATGCCCGGCAGCCGTTCGCACAGCAACGCTGCGGCGTTCCGAGCCGACCCCCGGATCCACCACGGAAACAAAGACGGTGCCCTTCGGCCAATAAGAGATCGTCTGATAGAGGCGGTAAGAAGCTTCCCAAATGTCATATTGCGGAATATCATGGGTTAAATCGAAAATCCGAACGGAAGGGTCCACCGAATTGGCGACGCCGTACATGGCGCAGACAGCTCCATCGCTTCGCCCGAAATCCGATTGCAAAACCAATAGTTTGTTCCCTTGATCTTCACCGGCGTTGCGCCCATCCTTTGCTTCTAGCATGTTTACCCCCTGCTGACTTTGATCATGCCCGTCAGGCTTATCTCCCGCGGGCAGGGCATTGCGATTCTTGCTGCATATAGGCAAGTTCAGAAATAATGTTTATTTCTTTATTGTTTTTATTAAATAAAATACAGAAAACGTGAAAAAAATGCAATCCCCATCTGTCCTTTTTCACATAAAAGAAAAGGGCATCGGCGGCGGATCCCGGGAAATGAAAAAGCCGACCGCGGGACGGTCAGCTTTCCGAGTCATACGGCTCATAATTCACTCTGTGACGGATGACGCCCCGTTGCTCTTTTCCCCCGGAGTCGCCTTTGGGCTGTTGGCCGTCTTTTCCGCCCGTTCCGGTGACGATCGCTTGCAGCTTTTCGACGACCTGGGGCGCCAGATCAAGCAGTCTTTCGTATATATGGGTGCTGTTGTCCAAATGAATCGTTTTCACGCCGCCGGGACCGACGATGAGAAAAGCGATCGGCGTGATCGAAACGCCGCCCCCGGATCCGCCGCCGAAGGGCAGGCTCGACCCGGAACCGGAACCCGAGGCATCCGAATCCTCATAACCGCCGCTTTGTCCTTGGCCGCTCATTTGAAATTCGCTGCCGCCCGCCGCAAATCCGAATCCGACTTTCGACACCGTCAAAATGACATTTCCGTCGGGGGTTTCGATCGGATCGCCGATGATCGTGTTCACATCGGTCATTTCTTGCAGGCTTTCCAAAGCCGTTTTCATTAAGCCCTGTATGGGATGTTCCGACATGTCCCGCCATGCCTCCCTTTCCTTAGTTTCGCGATTCGGCAAGCTGTGAGGATAGCTTGCCCGAGGCGAACGGATATCATGCAGCGGAGATGGGTTCGAAACGCCGGCGCCCCGTAAATCGGCCGGACGTCTATCAGGGGCTGGTCCATCCGGGAACCCAGACCGCCGAGACAGGCGAGCACGTTCGCCTTCAGCGTCCAAATGACGCCTGCGGTGAATGCCGTTGCGGCCGCATCCTCCAGTCCGATGGACGTCGCCCAGTACAATTTTTTGACGCGAAGCGCGGCAATGAACGGGCGAACGGCTTCTCCTTCCCGCCATGTTTTCCGCAAACGTTTCAGCCAACCGGCGGCCTGCCGTTCGCGCCGCGCTTGTTCCCGCTCCTGTTTTCGCCAGACGCCGTTTTTTTGTTTAAACATGGACACGAACGAGGGAAAGCGTCCGGACGGGTCGGGATATTGAAAAACGGCCAAGCGGATGCCAAACCACTTGATGCGGACTTGCGCGAAATCGCGCCCGTTGCCGAAGCCCGCATCGATCCAGACGGAAACCCGGCTGAAATAGATCAGTACAACGAGGAAAGCCGCGGCAAAAAGAATGAAAAGCCCGATCGCAGCCCACATCGCAGCCACCCGCCCTTAATGTGCTCTCGCTCATAGGTTTTGCAGCGCCGCTGAAAATAAACAAAAAAGAGCCGGGCAATCGGCTCTGTCATTTGAGAACCGCGGCGGCGACCGCAACCGGCACCGCCGCGGTTCGCGACGATTTAATGATGGCTTCCCGCTTTCAATTCCCGTTCGCGCAACTCGACGCGGCGGATTTTTCCGGATGTCGTCTTAGGCAATCCGTCGACAAATTCGATGCGCCGCGGATATTTATAAGGCGCCGTGAGCGCTTTCACGTGTTCCTGCAAGGCGCGGATCAAACCGGGGTCGTTGCGGTCTTCCGGATTTTTCAAGACGACGAAAGCTTTCACGACGTGGCCGCGGATCTCATCGGGGCTGGCGACCACCGCGCATTCCTTCACCTTGGGATGCTTGACGAGCGCATCTTCCACCTCAAACGGGCCGATCGTGTAACCGGAACTAATGATGATGTCGTCGCGCCGGCCTTCAAACCAAAAATATCCGTCCGCGTCTTTTTTCCCTAAATCCCCCGTGATGTAGTACTCCCCTCTGAACGCTTGGGCCGTTCGCTCTTCGTCTTTATAGTAATGTTTGAACAGTGCGGGACTGCTTATGTGAACCGCGATGTCGCCGACTTCTCCAACTTCTGCCGGCCGGCCGTCTTCCTTGATGATGTCCACGCGGTTTCCCGGCGTCGGTTTGCCCATCGAACCGGGCTTCGGCTCCACATCGCGCATCGTGCCGACGAGAAGCGTGTTCTCCGTTTGCCCGTAACCGTCGCGAACGACGACGCCGAAATGCCTTTTGAACGTATCGATGACTTCCCGGTTGAGCGGTTCTCCCGCAGAGACCGCACTCCGAAGGGCGGCGAGGCGATACGCTCCGAGATGATCCACTTTGGCCATCAGCCGGTATTCCGTTGGTGTGCAACAAAGCACGTTGATCGACTGTTCATCGAGAATGGATAAATAACGTTCGGCGTCGAACGGTCCGCCGTAAAGGAAACCGGTCGCTCCCGAACCTAAAACCGAAACGAACGGGCTCCATACCCACTTCGCCCAGCCGGGACCCGCGGTCGCCCAGACGGTGTCATCCGGCCGGATATCCAACCAGTGTGTCGCCGCTGTCCGCAAATGGGCGTATGCCCAGCCGTGCACGTGGACAACCCCTTTCGGATGGCCCGTTGTCCCCGAGGTATAGGCCAAAAACGCCATGTCGTCCCGCTTTGTCCGCACCGCCTCGAAATGATCGGGCTTCCCTTTGACAAGCTCGTGGTAAGCGAGCCAATCCGAAGAAGGAGCCTTCCCGCCGCAGACGATTTTAAAGCGGACGGTCGGAGCTTCCGCGGCATCAATGCGATCGGTCAATCCGGCTTGGACGAACACCGCTTTGGCTTCCGCGTGATTTAATCGGTAGGTGAGATCCTGCGGCCGCAGCATTTCCGAGGCGGGGATGATGACGAGCCCGGCTTTGAGCGCGGCAATATAGGCGACGTAAGCCTCGATGGAACGGGGCACCATGATGAGCACGCGTTCGCCTTTTCTAAGGCCCAGAGAAGTGAAACCGTCCGCCAACCGGTTGGCCCGCGCAATCAATTCGCCGTAGGTCACGACGGTCACTTCCCCGTCCGGAGAGAGAAATTTCAGCGCCGCTTTCTCCTTATCGTGCTTTTCGATTTCCTCCGTAAAATTGTAATACTCGGGAGCGATTAAGTTTTCCACCATTTTTCTCCTCCTCCAGGCGATATCCTTCCTCCCTTATTGTACTAAAGAATATCAATTTTTTGAACTTTATTTGCGGATTTTTTCAATAGAAAAGGACGGCCGAAAAGCCGTCCTCTTTAACCATTTTATTATTCAAATGTTAGAATTGACGACCGGCCAATTGTTGTTGCGCCGCCGCCACAAGACGCTTCGTAATCTCCCCGCCGACGGAACCGTTCGCGCGAGAAGTCGTGTCAGCACCGAGCTGAACGCCGAATTCTTGAGCGATTTCGTACTTCATTTGTTCCAACGCTTGCTCGACGCCGGGAACAAGGATTTGGTTGCTGTTGTTGTTTGCCATGGTATTCACCTCCTTGTGTACCTTTATGGTCTGTCAAGAGAGGTGATCCCATTCCATTTTTAATTGGTAATTGTTTGCAAGTCCTCCGGCGCTTTATAACAGAGCGTCCATCGAATCCTCGTGACGGCCGATGTCAATCGTTTCGATGCCGTCAACCGCTGCCTGAACGAGCGCGTCAATGGGAAGATTTTTTTCAAAACGGTTGGCGTGTTCGCGATTCGGTTTCGTCTTGGGCGCCCGCGGCAGAAATAGTGTGCAGCAGTCTTCATAAGGACGAATGGATATGTCGTACGTGTCGATTTCTTTGGCAATCGTCATGATGTCGACTTTATCCATGGCGATGAGCGGCCTGAGGACGGGCAGGTTCGTCACTTCGTTGATCGTGTTCATGCTCTCGAGCGTCTGGCTGGCGACTTGGCCCAAGCTCTCGCCGGTCGCCAAAGCCAAAGCCCCCCTTTGCTCCGCGACGCGTTCGGCGATCCGGAGCATCATGCGGCGCATGATCGTCATTCGATAACTCTCGGGCAAGCTGTCCCGGATCGCGAGCTGCGCTTCGGTAAAAGGCACGATGTGCAATTTCACGTCGCCGCCATAGAAGTGCAGTTTTTCCGCAAGATCGATGACCTTTTGCCGCGCGCGGTCGCTCGTGTACGGCGGGCTGTGGAAGTGGATGGCTTCGACCGTCGCGCCCCGGCGCATGAGTTGGTAACCCGCGACGGGACTGTCGATGCCGCCGGATAACAGGAGCAACACTTTGCCGGCGGAACCAACCGGAAGTCCGCCGGCGGCTTCGTAAGTCCGGCCGCTGATGCGGGCGCGATTTTCTAAAACCTCGACCTTGATCTCCAAATCGGGATGATGAACGTCGACTTTAATGCCTTCCGTGTTCCGTAGCACATGGGCGCCGATCAAGTGATTTAATTCGTTGGAAGGCGTCGGATACTTTTTATTTTTGCGCTTGGTCGATATCTTAAAAGTCCGGATCGGACGATTCGCTTGTTCGCCCAATAAAACTTTCAAGGCCCCGGCTTGCATTTCTTGGAGATCCAGATTCGTTTCGATCGCGGCCCGGATCGACTGAATGCCGAAGACGTGGCGCAGCCGTTCGGCCACCTCGTCGCCATTGGCGCCGTTCAAATCGATTTCGATATGGTCATACGGCATCCGCACTTTGACGCTCGGGAGATCTCTCAGCCGTTCGCGGACACGGTGAAACAACAAATCGCTGAACATCTGGCGGTTTTTGCCTTTTAATGCAATTTCCCCAAAACTCAAGACCAACTGATCATAGCGCATCGTTATCACTCCATCGCATTTTTCAATTCGCTCAGCTTACGCGCAAACGTCTGTAAAAAGCGCTCGATTTCTTCCGGTGTATTTTCAAACGACAGGCTGATGCGGACCGCCTGGCGCGCCGCTTCTTCAGGAATGCCGCAAGCCAAAAGGACGGCGCTCGCTTCGCTTTCCTTGGAGGAGCAGGCGGATTTTGTCGAAATGTAAATCCCTTCTTCTTCCAATGCATGGATGAACACTTCGGCGCGCAAGCCATGCACGGTGGCGTTAAGGATGTGCGGCGCGGCGCCTTGCTTCGGGGTGTTCACCGTCACTCCGGGGAGTTCTTCCAAAGCCTGCCGAATGCGCTTCGACAGCTTGTCGAGCGCAGCGATGCCGGTACGGGCGCGTTCCGTCGTCATGCGCATCGCCCGGACAAAAGCGGCGATGGCCGGCAAGTTTTCCGTGCCCGAGCGCAGGCCGTGTTCTTGCCCCCCGCCCGCAAGCAGCGGGGAAAGCTGCACTCCTTCCCGAATGAAAAGGATGCCGGTGCCGCGGGGACCGTGGATTTTATGGCCGCTGATGGTGCACAAATCGATCCCGGCTTCATAAAAATCGAGCGGCACCTTGGTAAAGCCTTGCACGTGATCGACGTGGAACAGCGTCTTCGGCCGTTCTTTTAAAAGGTTGCCGATTTCTTCGACCGGCTGAATCGTGCCCAGCTCATTATTCACGTGAATGACGCTGACCAGAATCGTGTCGTCGCGCAGCGCCCGCTTCACGTCATCGACGGAAATCCGACCTTCCCGGTCGACATCGAGGTAGGTGACGTCGTAGCCGAGCGCTTCCAACTGTTCAAAGGCGGCGCGGCTCGCGGGATGCTCCACCTTGGTGGTGATCATATGCTTGCCGCGCTGGCGATAGCCGAAGGCCACGCCTTTGATCGCCGTGTTATTCCCTTCCGTCCCGCCGGACGTAAAGATGATTTCCTGCTCTTTCACGTTAAGGAGGCGAGCGGCCTGGGCGCGGCATTTGTTCAACAACGCTTCGGCGCGCCCGCCGAGTTTATGGAGGGACGACGGGTTGGCAAAGTACTCTTCCGCCACGGTTTTGTACGTATCGAGCACCTCGGGATATGGTTTGGTCGTCGCGCTGTTATCAAGATAAATCATGACCAAAACTCCTTCTATAATTCCTTACTCGGTTTTGTCCTATTGAAAGGATAACACATTCCGGCAAAAACCATCACTTGCGACCCCCGCACAAAAGGCGGTGCGATGAAAACACCGGTTTTGGCGCATGTGCCGGACGCTTCGGCGACGGGCGCCGCGAAGCATGGCCATAAAAAAACAGAAGCCCCGTCCACGCGAAAACTCGCGGAAGCATTGGCAGTGAACGGGGCCGCGCAGCATGGCCGACCGTGAAAAACCCCCGACCGATCAGATCGGGGGTTAGACGACGTCCTCCACTTCCACTTTAAAGCGTTTGACGACGGACGGATCAATGCGGTAAATCGCGGCGGCCGCAATCTCGACCGCTTCAGCGTAATTATAACTTCTAAAATAATCTTCCGCTTGCAAGAGCGCTTGATGGAGTTCGGGATCGCGGCTTCTGTAACGGTTGCCGTACTGAATCAACTGTTCGGTCAAAATCGCCGATTCGACCATTTCATCGGTTTTCTCGTAGACGAGCCGCACCTTTTCGTTGCGCGTCTTCCAACAGCTGCTGGATGGCGTGCATTTCAAGGGGCTTCACGTCAAGCTTGATGCTGATTTCGTTCAACACTTCTTCGGCGTCATCCACGAGGGTTATGTAGGAGGCAGGTATGCCGGGCAAATTGCTCTTTTGAACTTTTCGCCGGGCTTTAAACAAGCGTTCTTTTAATTTTTGCAGCGTTTCCTTGGCGATCAGTTCATCTTTCCGCAAATTCGTCAAAAACTCTTTAAATTCGTCGGCATTATCGCGCAGCCGTTCGATATGGTGACGCATGTCTTCGATTTTTTCATAAATGATGCTGAAGGCCTGCTTATTTTCCGAGAGCACGGCGCTGACTTCGTCAAATTCCTTCCGGAGCTTTTCAAAAGCCTCATCGATATCCTGTTGGGTCCGCAAATCGCCCGGCTCAATCCGATAGCTTTCTTTTACAAGCTCGGTTTCACGGGCGATCTCCTTCACTTTTTCAGCGACGATTTCCAAATCGCGCCGGACGATCGGAACTTCTTCCCGCAATTGTTTGCGGCTTTCCACTTCTTTTTCCAATTGATTGTACAACCATTCAAGCTGTTCATTGAGATCGGCGATGACCCGTTCCACTTCATCAAATGCCGCTTTTTCCAAACCGTCTTCGCAGGCGGTCAGTTGTTTTCTCATGTCTTTGACCCGCTCATCGATCTTCAGATGGCTCAGCGCGTAGCCTTCCGCCGCCATTTCGGCGACGCCGTTTTCCAGTTCGTCCAATTGCTTCGGCAGCCGGTCGTGGATATCGCGGTAAAATTTCGGTATTTTCCCCATGATGCCGGCCAGTTCGTCCAGCCGTTCTTTGACGCCGCCGAGGATTTCCCGGGCCTTGAGGACGTTGCCCGCCTCTCTCTCCTCTTCAAAACGGGCGAGATCCGATTCAATGTTGGAAAGCTCGGCTTCCACGAATGGAGCCGTCCTTTTATATAAAGGTCGTTTCGCGATCAAGTCTTTTTTCAGGCCGTGATATTTTTCCTTTACGGTCACGATATCCTTGCGGTTTTCCTCTTCGCTTTCGATCACTTCGTTGAGATCGTCCAACATGCGCTTGAGCTTCGCCTCGACCGCTTCCAGGCTGCGTTGGATGTCGATGACCACCTCTTGCGCTTTGCCGAAGCGAAATTTGTCGGCATAATCCTCCGCATCAAAGAGCTTTTCTTCGACCGCCGGCAGATCCGTGGTCACGATTTCATCCCAATCGCGGCGCCACGATTCAAATTTTTTCTCGGTTTCTCCGACCATTTTCAACTCTTTGACCTTGGCGATCTGCTCGGCGATCGGTCGGTTCATCACATCAATCTTCCACGATTCATAGCGATCGATCTCTTGATAAATTTTTCGCCGCATCACCGCTCCGTATATGGCGACCGCCACGACGATAAGAAGGATGGCAACAATGACGTATACCATGACCGAAGCTTCCCCCAATCACCCGAGCCTAGCTCCCGGACATCAAACGACATAGGATATGTATATTTTATGATAACACGGAATGACTTTTTATGACAGCTATTTTCATTTATTTTGCGGTGCATTTCAGGCATTCAACAGGAAAGGGGACGCGCGTCTGCGGATGCACCCATTCAAGCCGGTTTTTGGCGAACACACGCGTTTGTAACGCCCGGCTCCGCCATCGCCATCACCGATCGGCGCTGTCGATGGCGGTCAACGGCGTGAAGCCGTCGGCGGACGGCGAAGGAGATGGGGAAAGCGAAGCGGTCCAACTTTTTACAAACCGCAAATAGCGGGCGAGAAACGGCGGACGGGTCGGCTCCAACGCATGGACCCGCCTTAAATAAAGAGGTTGCAAAAACGGCATGATGATCATCTCGCGGAATTGCAGAATCAAAAAATCGACGGGAAGCGGACGGATGTCCTTTTTGCGCAATCCTTCCGCAAACACATTTTCGAACAAATATTTTTCTTTCATGAGATAAGTGGTCATCAGTTCGCGGACCAGCGTGGAATCGACGGTCACTTCGCGGTGGACGAACAGCGCGACATAAAAACGGTCGTGTTGGTATTGAATGAGCCGCTCGGCCATAAGATAGAGCAAATCGCTCGTGCCCAGACATGCGCCGTCACGAATGGCGGTTTCCAAAACGCGCAAATACCCTTCATAAAAATTTTCCATAAGATGTTCCAAGAGCGCTTTTTTCCCGCCAAAATAATAAGAGATAAGGGCGACGTTGACGCCGGCTTCTTCCGCGATCGCGCGCACGGAAGTGCCATGGTAACCGTACATATGAAACAGGCGGGCGGCCGCGTCCATGACCGCCTGTTTGGTCTCCCGCTTTTTTGCCGCTGGCCGCATGGTTCCACCTCCCGGGAACGAACGGATTTACAATGTTTGCTTCTCTTTTGGGAAGGTGGTTTCCTTCCTAAATTTCTCGACAAAACAGCTGAAAAAACGGCGGAATTCTGCTAGAATGAAGTGATCAGCGACGGATAGGAGGGTGTGCGAATGTTTACCGTTACGGAATATAAAGGGACGCGTGAAGAACAATATGCGCTCGTCGCCAAGCAGTTGAAAGCGTTGATCGCCGACGAATCGGATCGGATCGCCAATTTGGCGAACGCTTCGGCTCTTCTCGCCCAATTTTTAAAGAACATCAATTGGGTCGGTTTTTACGTATTCGACGGAAAGGAACTCGTCCTCGGGCCGTTTCAAGGCCTTCCGGCATGCGTCCGCATTCCGATCGGCAAAGGCGTGTGCGGCACCGCGGCCAAAGAGCGGCGAACAATCGTCGTAGAAGACGTTCATCAATTTGAAGGCCACATCGCCTGTGACGCGGCGTCGCAATCCGAAATCGTCGTGCCGATCGAAATCGACGGCGAACTTTTCGGCGTCCTCGACATCGACAGCCCTGTGAAAGGCCGATTTGACGATGTCGATCGCCGCGGTCTGGAAATGTTTGTGAAAACCCTTGTCGAATTTTTGTAAACAACAAAAAGCGCCGTACCCGGTAACACGGGACGGCCCGTTCATTCACTGAGGAAAACGCGGTTTTTGCCGCGTTTTTTTGCCATATACAGCGCTTTGTCGGCGCGATCGAAAAGATCATTGAGCCCACCGCAGGGCGCATCCCGCCTCCATCCCGCCAGCCCGCAGGAAATCGTCACGGACGGCGAGGTGAGCGTTTTGACGGCGGACACCAATCGATCCGCGACCGCTTTCGCCGACGGGAGTTCGCAGGAGGGCATGTAGACGGCGAGCTCCTCTCCGCCCCAGCGGCAGGCGACATCATCTTTGCGGATATTTCTTTTGATGATATCGCTGATCGCAACGAGCGTGCGGTCGCCCGTCGAATGGCCGTATGTGTCGTTGATCAGCTTAAAATCATCGATGTCGATCAAAAGCAGCACGCCGCAGCGATCTCGGGACAGCGATGCGGCCACCGCCCGGTTGAAATAACTGCGCGTATAAAGCCCCGTCAAATAATCGGTGATCACCTTCTGCTCCAATTCTTCGCGCAAGCGCGCGTTGGCCAGCGCCAACGCGGAATGCTGAACGATCGATTGCAACAGCCGGAACTGATCATAGGAAAAATGGTACGCTTCCTTATCCAAAGCAACGGCCGCTCCGAACAACGCTTCATCGAGATGCATCGGAATGGCGATAAAGGAACGATACGCCGAATTTCGCCCCCACGTTTCGCGCTGCATGTCGCCCAAAAACACGGGTTCATCCTTCGCTTTAAGCTGTTGCGCGATGGATTGAACCAACGTCCGGCCGTCCTCCGTGTGGAAATACGGCGTGCTCTTCGGATAGACCTCGGGCTCGCCGTCGTTTTTCACCAATAAAAATCCGGCTTCGTCCGCATTAAAATCCTTGAGCATCTGCCCGATTAAATAATCCACCGTATCTTCGAAGCGAAGGTTCGCGTTCAGGCGTTGGGACGTCCGGTTCAGCAAGCGTAAATCGGAGATCGATTGCTGGGACTGCTGATAAAGCCGGGCATTTTCAAAAGCATGGCCCGCGGTGCTTGCAAGCAAGGCAATAAACTCGGATTCATCGTCCGGGAACGGCCCGGTGTCCGGCGCAGTCATTTCCAAGACCCCATAGACGCCTTGCCGGCCCGAAAGAGGCGCGTACATCCGCGCATGCGTTTCGGAACGCTCAAAGCGCACTTTGCCGCTCAAAAACGCTTCGGACGCCGCCTGGCTTTCGAGGGAAGCAGCCAGGACGTCCTCCATGGACAAAAGCCGGATTTGAAAGTCGGGATAAAGGGTGTTGAGGGAACGGAGCACCTCGTCCAATATTTCTTGTTCATCCATGGTGGAATGCACTTTTCTCGTCACATCAAACAGATGGCGATAGCGCTTGCCGGCGTTGGCGGCATTGATGAGTTTTTCAACTTGGAACAGCATTTTGCCGCACTCATCGATGATGCGCGTCACCCGGTCGAGCGCTTTTTTGCTCCACCGCTCGGCGGGGGCGATGAGAATGAAAACCCCGAGCGCGCTGCCGCCTCTTCCTGAAAGCGGCCATAGATAACCGGCATGCGCTTCGCCGATCACTCCATCGGGAACGACTCCGTCACCGTTTTTCAGGCGGGCAAACGCCTCACCCTGCAAAAGGTTTTGCAACGTCTCCTTTGTAAAAGACACCGATTCAAGCCGACGGGCCAAATCATGGTTCGACGACACATGAAAGCCGTAGCATGCGCTCGACGGATTATAAAGAAAAACCGTCGCGGAACCGCCGCTCTGTGCGGCAAAGTAGTCGGCAAACGCCTTCCAGACGCGGTTGATCCGACCGGCATAATGCGTTTCGTAAAACAGGTGAACCAAAACATCGCGAATATCCAATTCGTCAAGTTCATGTTCGGACGCATCTTTCAATCCCATGAGCACCCCCCCTGCGCATCTCCGCGTACACGCAAACGATCGGCCGATGTGCCCCGCCATCCGGCTCCCTTTTTACGCCACAGGTTTCAAGAGACCGTCCTAAAGTCCTAGTTCTTAATAATCATTTTATCATAGCCGTGTCAACTCTGTTCAAAAAATCTTGACGAAAACGTCAGACGTGGAAAATCTCAACCCCGTGCCATAGGAACGAGACTTTATTAAGGAACAACGACCGGCCCTTTCATATTTTGACGTCAGCGCGCCAAAATCCTTGCGGCCAGATTAATTTAGGCGATGCGCAGCCTTGACACCATCAGTGGGCGCTTATATAATGGACTTTGTGCAAAATCAGACAGGGTGGCGGAAAGCCGCGCGGAGTTCCCATTTTGTTCCTCTCATCCGGGGCGGAGAGGCGCATCGCGTAACCTCACTGTCGGGCGAGGGTGCGTGAAAACAAAATGGTCCCGCGTGCGCGCCGCCGTTGACTGTCCTTTTATGCATCCACGCAACGCGGAAGACATGCCGATATGCGCCATGTCGCCGGGTTGACAACAAAACAACCAAAGGAGGAGTCAGCATGGCTCGATACACTGGCCCGGCTTGGAAGAAATCCCGCCGTTACGGCATTTCTTTGAGCGGAACGGGCAAAGAGCTCGAAAGACGCCCGTACGCGCCCGGCCAACACGGCCCGAACCAACGCCGCAAGCTTTCCGAGTACGGTCTGCAGCTGCAAGAAAAACAAAAACTTCGTTTCATGTACGGATTGAACGAACGCCAATTCCGCCGCACGTTTGAAGCGGCCGCCAAAATGAAAGGTGTCCATGGCGAAAACTTCATGATTCTCTTGGAAACCCGCCTGGACAACATCGTTTATCGCCTCGGACTCGCCCGTACGCGCCGGCAAGCGCGTCAGCTGGTCAACCACGGCCACATCACGGTGAACGGCAAGTGCGTGGACATTCCGTCTTACCGCGTGAACGTCGGCGATGTGATCGGCGTACGGGAAAAATCGCGCAACCTCGCGATCATCAAAGAAGCGATCGAAGCGACCAACTTTATCCCGGAATATCTGTCTTTCGACGCCGACAAACTGGAAGGCACCCTCACGCGTCTGCCCGAACGCTCGGAACTTCCGGCCGAAATCACCGAAGCGCTCATCGTCGAATTCTATTCGCGCTGATGCGAAAGACCCGGATTTTTCCGGGTCTTTTTTTTATTTCCGATTTCCCGCGCCGGTGCCGCTTTCCTCCCCTCGATAAATGGGACGGCCTCTTTCCACCGCAAACTTTATGATATATTATAGATTGGGTTTTTATAATTGTTTATTTTTATTCATTTTCGCATAGGGAGGAAAAGCCATGCCTTCGCCATCTTCCGGCCTGAGAGCGCTTCTTGCAAAAGCGATCGGCCGTTTGCGCGAGAAAAAAATCTTAAAGGGGCTGCGCATCGGATATAAAACGCTTTGGAGCCTTTTGCTCATTTTGCTCGCCGGCGCCACCGTCGTCGTTTTTTTTCGTCGGCGGCGTCGCCGCCGGTTACTTCGCATCCCTCGTCAAAGACCAACCTATTTTAAGCCGCGAGCAAATGAAAAAGTCCATTCAAAATTACGCCGAGACGAGCACGATTTATTTTGCCGATGGAAAAGAGCTCGGGCGCTTGAAAACCGATTTGATACGGACCGAAGTCGATGTCGACGACGTCGCCCCCGTCTTCATCGACGCGTTGCTGGCGACGGAAGACCAATGGTTTTATGAGCATCACGGCGTCGTCCCGAAAGCGGTGATGCGCGCGATGTACCAAGAATTGACGAACCAGCCGGTCGTCACGGGCGGCAGCACGCTGACGCAGCAACTCGTCAAAAACCAGATCTTGACGAATGAAGTGTCGTTCAAAAGAAAAGCGCAAGAAATTTTGTACGCCCTTCGTTTGGAGCACTTTTTCGACAAAAAAACGATCTTGAACGCATACATCAACCTCGTGCCTTTTGGGCGAAACGCCTCGGGACAAAACATCGCCGGCGTCCAAGCCGCCGCGCGCGGCATTTTCGGCGTCGACGCGAAGGATCTGAACTTGCCGCAAGCCGCCTTTCTCGCTGGGTTGCCGCAAAATCCGTTCGTTTACTCGCCCTATAAAAACGAAGGCGGGTTGAAGGACGACGTCAGCGCCGGCATCCGCCGCGCCCATCTCGTCTTAAGGCGCATGCTCGAATGCGGCGCCATCAACAAAGCGGAATACCAAAAGGCGCTGGCCTATGATTACCGCCGGCATTTCCTCAAAAAATTGGAGCGCCCGGCGGAAGATTATCCTTATCTCATGACCGAAGTCCACGAACGCGCCAAACAGATTCTAGCCAAGCTTGATGCCGAAAAACAAGGCTATGACGGCGAGCGGCTGGCCGCCGATGCCACGAGGCTGTCAAACCTTGAGTACGTCAACCGGCTTCTGCAAAATCAGGGCCATCCGGTCAGCATCGAAGCGACGGTCAAAAAAGCGGGCTACGATTACCAGACTTTGAAAAAACACCGGGACCTTTTTAACGCCTTCTTGGAAAATGCCGAAAAACAGCTGGAACAGAACGGTTACAAAATCTATACGACGATCGACAAGAACGTCTACGACCGCATGCAGAAAGCTGCGGACAGCTACACCGGGTATGATCGGGATCGGGTGTACACGCGGATCAATCCCCAGACCGGCAAAAAAGAAGAAATCCGGCTGCCGATGGAAGTCGGCGCCATGCTGATCGAAAACGACACGGGCAAAATCATTTCGTTTGTCGGCGGACGCAAAGACAAATACGCGTTATCCCAAGTCAATCACGCGACCCAGACGAGGCGGCAAAACGGCTCTTCGATGAAGCCGCTTCTTGATTACGGGCCGGCGATCGAAAACGGCATCATTCAACCCGGCACGATCCTCGCCGATTTGCCGAGCCGATATCCAGGGAACTACGAGCCGCACAACTATGGAACGACGGACAACAACGGCCGTTTCCACGGCCTCGAGACGGCGCGGACCGCTTTGTACGCCTCCCATAACGTGCCGGCGATTCAGGTTTATTGGATGAATCGGCAAAAGTTTAATCCGTTGTCCTATTTGGAAAAAATGGGATTCTCTTCGCTCGTTTACCCGGACAACGGGCCGTTGCCCGTCGGCATCGGCGGCTTGACGATCGGTGTCACCGTCGAGGAAAACACCAACGCTTACGCGACGTTCGCCAACGGCGGAACGTTTGTCGACGCCTACATGATCGAGAAGATCACCGCGAATGACGGAAAAGTCGTCTACCAGCACAAGAAAAGCGAGACGAAGGTGTTTTCGCCGCAAACCTCTTATCTCGTGATCGACATGCTGCGGGACGTCCTCTATCACGCCGGAGGGACGGCCGCCGATATCCCGAGCCGGTTGACCTTTAAAAGCGATTGGTTCGGCAAAACGGGAACGTCGCAAGACTGGCACGATTCTTGGTTCATTGCCGCCAATCCGAACGTCACGCTCGGCATTTGGACGGGGTATGACCAACAAGCGATCACGGTCAACGGGCAAACGTATTCGCTCAAACTGAATCCCGCCACATACCATCAGCAAACCGCCGGATTATGGGCGGCGTTCGCCAACGCGGCCTACGCGGCCGATCCAAAGGTCGCGGCGGCCGGCAAACGCTTCAACATGCCGGCGGGCATCGTCAAGCGGACGTTCTGCGGATTAACGAACGGACCGGCAACGGAAGAGTGCAAGAAGGCGGGGCTGGTCGTCACCGATCTTTTTAACGAAAAGTTTTTGCCGCACGGAGAAGCCGCCGCGTTTAACAGCGACCGCTACGTGGTCTTGAATGGGCGGAAAGTGCGGGCCTTGCCGTCGACGCCCCCGGAATTTACGCAGACGGGGTTGGTGTTGAACCGGGATTTCATCCAAACGCATTTTCCGTATGTTAATCTCAGCGCCGTCCAAAAAACGCCGGGCCTGGATGGCTTCGCCGCCGTCGACGCCTATAAACCGGACAACGCGGCACCCGCGGGCATCCGCCGCCTCATGGTCAATGGAAAATCGCTGAAATGGTCGAAAAGCCCGTCTCAAGATGTCATCGGCTACCGCATTTATTGGGCGCCGATGGAATCTTCGCCGTTTCAAAAAATCGCCGACGTCGTCGGCGGGGATCAATCCTCCTTTACGCTCGGCGATCTGTACGGTTTTTATCGGGTGACGGCCATCGACATCACCGGAAAAGAATCCGAACCGTCGCCGGCGGCGAGCTACGGCGCCAAAGCGGACATGAAGACCCAAACCGATGAAGCGAAATCAGAAACGCAATCGAGTAGGAGGGGGTGACGAACCCCCGTCCCCTCACACCACCTAGCATGCGGGTCCGCACTAGGCGGTTCGCCAATCTTGACGGAGTTCAAAATATCTCTGCGTTAAACTCTTCAGCCCTTGCTTAAGCCAGTAGGCTTTGCCAAGGGCTTTATGCAATTGAGGCGTCCTTGTCGTACGCCAAGCCCCTTTCCGAGTGTTAGCGATCTCGAACACTTCGTGTTCTTTGAGCCCAAGGGCTCTCAGTTCACGAATTCGAGTTCTCACCCTTTTCCATTGGTGCCAACGGCACAGTCTCAACCTTCTTCTTATCCATTCTTCCAGGCGCTTCAAGGGAGAGGGGGTCTCAATT
>NZ_BDDQ01000028.1 GCF_002003465.1 Caenibacillus caldisaponilyticus
AACCATCTTTCCCTTTTGCCCCATGCGGGGCAAAAGCCTATCCGGTATTAGCCCCGGTTTCCCGGAGTTATCCCGGTCTTACGGGCAGGTTGCCCACGTGTTACTCACCCGTCCGCCGCTCGTTCCACGAACGTCACCCCGAAGGGATCCGTCCGCTTCCCGCGCTCGACTTGCATGTATTAGGCACGCCGCCAGCGTTCGTCCTGAGCCAGGATCAAACTCTCCGTAAAAGTTGACGCCTTCCGGCGTCTCGAAAACGACGACCGATCGCATCGGTCCATCGTAACCTTTACATCCGTTTCATCCGTGGCGTCCGGAAAAGGTTGCCCTTTTCACTCGCGCTTGGCTTTTGTTCAGTTTTCAAGGAACGAAAACCTTTCGGCAACTATTAAATTATAACACGTTGCCTATTGTTTATCAACGGTTATAATAACGAGCAAAAAGCGCCCGAAACGTTTAGACTCCGTTGAAACTCTAAAAACTACTTTTATTATGGTGGGCCTGAGTGGGTTCGAACCACCGACCTCACGCTTATCAGGCGTGCGCTCTGACCGACTGAGCTACAGGCCCAAAACAAAGCTATCAAAATAAAATGGAGCGGGTGATGGGAATCGAACCCACGACCAGAGCTTGGAAGGCTCTTGTTTTACCACTAAACTACACCCGCGCGAGGCAAATAAAAAAGATGGCGCGCCCTAGAGGAGTCGAACCCCTAACCTTCTGATCCGTAGTCAGACGCTCTATCCAGTTGAGCTAAGGGCGCAGGATTATGGTGCGGTCGAGAGGACTCGAACCTCCACGGGGTCACCCCCACTAGCCCCTCAAGCTAGCGCGTCTGCCATTCCGCCACGACCGCATATAATTTTGAAAGTGGTGAGCCATGAAGGATTCGAACCTTCGACCCTCTGATTAAAAGTCAGATGCTCTACCAACTGAGCTAATGGCTCATATGGATAAATGATGTATGAGCTTGGTGCTTGATTGATGCCGATTCTTGTTCGATGCGAAAACCGTAGCATTTCAGGCAGCATAGCTTGTTTTCGCAACTCGCAGCATACTCGGCTGATGCCCCGCTCGTTGCTCTACCAGCTGAGCTAATGGCTCATTTGATTAATTGATGACGAGCTTAGTGCTTGACTGATGCCATTTCTTGTTCGATGCGAAAACCGCAGCAACCCAACGCGTTATTCGATCGCTCGTCCGATGAACGGCATCGGAGCGTTTCTTTAAAGAAAATTAAAAGTGGCTGGCCCAGCTGGATTCGAACCAGCGCATCGCGGATCCAAAATCCGCTGCCTTACCGCTTGGCTATGGGCCAAAAGTTCGATGGCGGACCCGACCGGGATCGAACCGGCGATCTCCTGCGTGACAGGCAGGCATGTTAACCGCTACACCACGGGTCCAAAAATGGTGACCCCTACGGGATTCGAACCCGTGTTACCGCCGTGAAAGGGCGGTGTCTTAACCACTTGACCAAGGGGCCAAAGAAATGAAGGAAATTTTTTCGATGGCGGAGAAGGAGGGATTCGAACCCTCGCACGGTTTACACCGTCTACTCCCTTAGCAGGGGAGCCCCTTCAGCCTACTTGGGTACTTCTCCTCAATGGCTCCGCAGGCCGGATTCGAACCAGCGACCAATCGGTTAACAGCCGATCGCTCTACCACTGAGCTACTGCGGAATGTCGTTAGGAGGTTATCTCTTTTCAATCCGTTCGCTCAACAGCGACATTCAGTATAATAACCGATTTGTTTTTTAATGTCAATTGGTAATTTATGTATTTTTGGATGAACCGGCGTCGGAAGAAACTTCCCGCCATTCATCGCGGCCTTATAAATTTAGCATAAAACCGCGGGGCTCGTCAACACGGTTGAGAAGATCTCTCACGTCAGCCCTCATCCGAAAGCAATCGGAAGCCCTTCTGCCCGGCCTTCCAATTTGCTTTTAACGCAGCTCATAAAAAGCTTGGCTAAGACCGCCATCACAGCCGGCCGCGCGCCCAATGTCGGGCGAAGGCGATCTGTGAAATACAGGAAAAAGATTACCTTGCCGAAGCGCGCTTGTCAATCCCCCTGCCTCGGCAAATTTTAAGGCCGGCTGAACATTTCCGACAGCACGAGGGGGCCGCGGCAAGCGCCGCAGACATATTTATTCAAGTCCACCTTCCGCCTCCGCACATATTCTTTGCCGCAAGCCGTGCAAGTATACAAATAAACCCGGTTGGAACGGCGGGTTTGTCCGGGTAGCGCTTTGCAGTAGCGCGATCCGCCCGTTTTTTTCAAAAGCTCTTTGAAATCGCGGTCGCCGTGCCGGTAGCCCTTGCCGGCCAAATGCAGGTGATAATGGCACAATTCATGCTTAATGATTTTGATGAACTCTTCCAATCCATAGACTTCCAATTGTTTCGGATTGAATTCCAGATCGTGCGTCTTGAGCAAATAGCGGCCGCCGGTCGTCCGCAGCCGATGATTAAAACGTGCGCCATGCCGGAACGGCTTGCCGAAAAATTCTAATGATATCCGCTCGACCAAGCGTTGCAACTCCAGCTGATCCACAGCTTTTCCCCTCCCCCATGCGTGCGCGGCCGATCCGCGAGTGGTCGCGCCAGCCGTAAAAACGACGGCACTGAAAACGTGCCGTCATCATTCAATGCCGCTTTGTTCAAGAATCCTGGCCTTTGGTTTCAGGCGGAATCATCGTCAAGGAAATCCGGCCTTTTTTCACATCCACCCCGTCGACCCAAACCGTCACGATCTGCCCGATGTGAACGACGTCGAGCGGATGTCGGACATATTCGCTGGCCAATTTCGATATATGGACGAGCCCGTCTTCCTTGACCCCGATGTCGACAAACGCGCCAAAATCGACAACATTTCGCACCGTCCCTTCCAGCCGCATGCCTTCGCGCAAATCCGTGATGTCCAAAACGTCCGTGCGAAGCAGCGGCTTGGGCACCTCGTCTCGGGGATCGCGGCCGGGGCGGATCAACGCGTCAACGATGTCCTTTAAGGTCGGTTCGCCGATTCCGAGCTTGCGGCTCACCGCTTTGATATCCAAAGCGGTCAATTTTTTCTTCAATTCCTCCGCTCCGATGTCCTCCGGAGCGGCGTCGATGAGCCTCAAAAGCGCTTCGGCGTCGCCGTAGCTTTCCGGGTGAATCGGCGTGCGGTCAAAAGGATTTTCCGCGTCAGGGATGATTAAAAAGCCGGCGCATTGTTCAAAGGTTTTTTCGCCGAGGCGGGGCACGGCCAGCAATTCTTTTCGATTTTTGTAGCGCCCGTTTTCATCCCGCCGCTTCACGATGTTCTTGGCAATCGTTTTCGTCAATCCCGCGACGTATTGAAGAAGGGCGACCGAAGCGGTGTTGACGTTCACCCCCACGCGGTTGACGACCGTCTCGACGACAAACCGCAAGGATTCCGACAACTCTTTTTGCGATACGTCGTGTTGGTATTGGCCGACACCCACCGATTTCGGATCGATTTTGACCAATTCCGCAAGGGGGTCTTGAAGGCGGCGGGCGATGGAGACCGCGCTCCGTTCTTCCGTCGCGAGATTCGGAAACTCTTCGCGGGCGAGTTCGGAAGCGGAGTAGACGCTGGCGCCCGCTTCATTGACGATGACATAATAAACCGAACGGCCTTCCACTTCGCGAATGGTGTCCGCGACGAATCGCTCGGTTTCCCGCGACGCCGTGCCGTTGCCGATGGCAATCATATCGATGCCGTAGCGCGCGATGAGATCCAAAACTTTCTTTCTCGCCCCTTCGACATCATTGTGCGGCGGCGTCGGATAGACGACGTCGATGTGGAGCACTTTTCCGGTTTCATCGACGACGGCGAGCTTGCAACCGGTCCGGTAGGCGGGATCAATGCCGAGAACGGTCTTATTTTTCATCGGCGGCTGCATGAGAAGCTGCTTCAGGTTTTCGGAAAACACGCGAATGGCTTGGGCTTCGGCGGTCTCGGTCAGACGCTGCCGGATTTCGCGTTCGATCGCCGGCGCGATCAAGCGTTTGTAACCGTCTCTTGCGGCGCCCGTCAACAGCGTTACCGCCGGCGTTTGTCCCGCCTTGTTCCCCAACAACCGACGCGCTATCCAACCGATGATTTCGTCTTCGGGCGCGCGCACGGAAACTTTCAGCACCCCTGCGCTTTCCCCGCGGTTGATGGCCAAAACCCGGTGAGGCACAATGCGGTTCACTTTTTCCTCAAATTGATAATACATTTCGTAAACGCCGCGTTCGTCTTCGGCATCCTTCTTTTTCTCGGCGACCAATACGCCTTTGTCAAACGTCACGGCCCGGACGTGTTTCCGGATGTCGGCGTCATCGGACAGCCGCTCCGCAATGATATCGCACGCGCCCTGGAGCGCCTCTTCGGGTGTCGCCACGCCTTTTTCTTCTGAAACGTATTTTTTGGCCTCCGCTTCCGGAGATGCCGTCGGCAGCCGCCAAAGCCAGTCAGCCAACGGCTCCAATCCTTTTTCTTTGGCGACGGTGGCGCGCGTCCGCCTTTTTTGCTTATACGGCAAATAGAGATCTTCGACGTCCTGCCGTTTATCCGCGTTCCGGATCGCCTGTTCAAGCTCGGGCGACAGCCTCCCCTGTTCACCGATCAGGCGCAAAACTTCTTCTTTGCGCGCATGCAAATGGACGGCATACGTCCATTTTTCATGGATGGCGTTGATTTCGACTTCATTTAAACCGCCCGTCATTTCTTTTCTGTATCGGGCGATGAACGGAATCGTGTTGTCGTTCTCTAACAGTTCGATGACGTTATGCACTTGCCGTTCGCTCAATCCCAATTCCTTCGCGATGCGTTTGATATATCGCATGCGATCTTCCGCGCTGAGACTCAATCGTACCGCCCCCGCCTCTTTTAACTTTTTAACCGATATGCCAAAAAAACGATCTTGATTAAACGTTTGATTAAAAAACCCATGGCGCGGGTATGGAAGCCGGATGCGCCCGCACAGCCCGCGGAAGCCACTATTCACGCTTGGCATGATTGAACGGAAAAAGTGCGGCCCCCATCCGATGACGATGCGCGCCGTGGAAAGGCAAACCGTTTTTCCCCGAAAAAAGAAAAAGCCGCCCGCCGCCGAGCAACTTTTCTTAAAAATCAACAAGACCCAGGCTGATTTGGATCGCCTCGTTGACGAGATTCATCATGTCGTCGTCCAAATGCGTGATTTTATCCGTTAGGCGTTGCTTATCGATCGTTCGGATTTGCTCAAGCAAAATCACCGAATCACGGTCGAAACCATATTTTTTCGCATCGATTTCCACGTGGGTGGGAAGCTTCGCCTTTTGAATTTGTGCGGTTATCGCCGCGACCACGACCGTCGGGCTGAAACGGTTGCCTATGTCATTTTGGATGATTAAAACCGGCCTCACGCCGCCCTGCTCGGAACCGACGACCGGTGAGAGATCGGCAAAGTAAACATCGCCGCGTTTTACGATCACCCGATTACACCCCGCTAACCAAGCGCTCCAAGGTGTTTTCGGCCTCCTCCTCAGCAAGGAACGCTTCGGAAGCGATGTTTAAATTAATCTTTGCCATTTCCATGTAACCTTGACGCATCGATTCGCGTATTTGCCGTCTGTTGCGCTCTCTTAAATACGTGCTGATCGCGCGCAACATGAATTCGTCGCGATTGACGTTGTCCATGCGGGCAAGCCCGTCGATTTCTTGCACGATTTGTTGAGGCAATGTGACCACGATTTCTCTCAATTGGGACTCAGGCATGGCTGCACCTCCACCAATCATACGCTCGAATGGTTCCAAAAATTATATTAGCATTACAAGGGAGGCTTTGTAAAACGGAAATTTCATTCATTTTGCACGAAAATCCGTATTTTGCGGCGCAAGTAAACGATCATCGCCATCATGATGCCCGCATCCGGGTTCGAAACCCCTTTACATAAAAAAGAAACATGAAGACGGCGCCTTCCGCCCGCCTCCGTGGGCAAGATGCGGACGCTGCTTATAAAATCAGATTGGCCGTGCGGGCGATTTTCCCGTTTTTAAAGTATATCCTCGGAACCCGTTTACTAATCATGCACGGGATTTCATAATTGATGGTGCCCAGCATGGCGGCGATGTCGTCGATGCCGATGCGTTCCGCCCCGTCCTCGCCGATCAAGGTCACCAATTCGCCGACCGGCACCGGGCCATCGAGGGCGATCATCAGTTGATCCATGCAAATTCGACCGATGATCGGACACCGTTTGCCGGCGACGAGAACCGAAGCCTTGCCGCTCAGGGCGCGCTGCCAGCCGTCGGCATAACCGATCGGCACGGTTCCGACCCACGTCGGCTCCGCCGCGCGGAAAGCCACCCCGTAGCTGACCCCCTCACCCGGTTCGATTAATTTGACGTGCACGAGCCGGCTTTTCAACGTAAACGCCTCTTTCAATTCAAACGGCAGCCTGTCCTTCATTTCCGGCGACGGGCTTAAGCCGTACATCGCGATGCCATAGCGCACCATGTTAAACATCTTTTCGGGATACTTCAAAGCCGCCGCGCTGTTCGCGCAATGGATGAGGTTCGGGTTGATGCCGAGGCTTTTCAGCTGCTCCGTCATGTCGACAAACCGTTGGTATTGCCGGCGAAAATATGCTTCATCCGCTTCATCGGCCGTGGCGAAATGCGTAAAAAAGCCTTCGGCGACAAACCGGGAATCGGCTTGCAACGCGCGAACGACTTCCGAGAGTTCTTCAGGCGTCCGCACCCCGATCCGGCCCATGCCCGTATCGCACTTGATATGGAAGAAAACGGGAGACGCGTCTTTGTAGTAGCGGGATGCTTCTTCCAACCATTCTTTTTGAAAAACGGTGAGGGAAATGTGGTGGCGGGCCGCCAAGCCGACATCTTGTGGACGCGTCCAACCGAGGACGAGAATCGGCGCATGGACGCCGGCTTTCCTGAGCGCGATCGCTTCATCCAGAAGGGCAACGCCGAGCCACGTCGCCCCCGCTTCCAACGCGGTGCGCGCTACCGGTTCCGCTCCGTGTCCGTAGCCGTCCGCTTTGACAACCGCCATGAGCTGCGTCCCCTCCGGCAAATGCTGTTTCATGCGGCGGACGTTATGCTCAACGGCATCCAAATCGATTTCCGCCCACGTTTCGCGATAAAAATTTTCCGACATGATTTGGTCCCTCCGGCAACACATTCATTCACTCCATTATCGAACCGTGAGAAAAAGGTTGTCAACCCGAGTGCGGTAATCCTTGTTTATTCCAACCGGCGGAACGCCATTCCGGAAGGCCGACGAAGGCGCCATCCGAACGCAAAAGAAAAGGCTCAGTTGTGACCCTGAGCCGTGTTCGCTTATTTGTTGATCATGCCGACGACCGAACGCGCGACATCCCGCATTTCCTCAGCGGAGAGCTTGTCGGATGCCAAGTAAAAATCCATGCCGTCATAGGACCACGACAACGAATGGTCGGTGATGATCCCGACGGTAAAGCCGAGGTCGACCGGATCGGCTTCCATCGATACGGAAGCGCTCTTGGCGGTGACTTGGCTTTGAGTTTCAACGAGAGTAAAAGGTTTCTTGCCTTCGTATTTTAAGATGAACTTTCGTTCGCTGTCCTCGGTGACGTCCTTGGAATAGGCAAGCTTCGTATCGGTCAAGGAAATCGTCGGTTTATAAATTTTGAAAGACGAATGTTGAGCGGCCATCGTCGGCAAGTGCGCGTCAAACTTCATGCTCAGCTCGTTCTTGTCGACGTCAAAGGCGTCGGAGTCAAACTTCGGGCCGAATTTAAAGTTCTTAAACGTAATGTCGATGACGACGTTCATGTCTTCATCCATGATTTTGACGTTTTCGGGGGCCAATTTTTTCTTTTTCAGCGTGATTTTCTGATACGCCAACAGCTTGGTCGGATAGTTGGTTTTCGTCGTGAAGACGTAATCGTCATTTCTCGCCTCGAACTTGGCGTTGCCGTCATGGATGATGTCTTTGGCCAAGGATTGGTACAAATAATATTGGCTTCGGTTGTTCGGCCAGTCGCTTTCAAAGTGATACTTTCTATTCAACGCCGGCGTGATCAAGTACACGCCGTCCTTGTTCTTGATGATCATTTGCGGATTCTTGCCGTCTTCGTCTTTTAATACCACTCTGTAAAAATCGGGCTTTTTATACCAAATTTCCGCCAAATATTTTTGCTGTTTTTCGCCGTGCTTAAAGGTCATGACCGCATTGGCGGTATAGCCGTCGAGACGGTCCAATTTTTTCGTCAAGTCTTCGACGATGTCTTCACGGGACTGATTGCATGCCGCGGCGACGATCAGCAGCAGGAGGCTTAAAAAAACGATGGAAAACCGCTGTTTCACTTCATCCAACCCCTTTGTCTCGAGTCAGTGACAAAGGAGGGATGCTATTCTAGCAAATCGTATCCGTTTAGCGGGCGGGGATCACATTCGCGAGCTCGGCGATGAGATCCGAAGGCAGGATGGCGGACATCGCGTGCCGCCTCTCAACCAACCGATCGGCCGCGGCGCCGTGGAGAAAGACGGCGTTGCAGACGGCTTCGTGGAGACGTGCGTGCTGCATCACAAAGCCCAAAAGAATGCCCGTTAACACATCGCCCGATCCGCCCTTGGCAAGGCCCGGATTGCCCGTGGCGTTAACGAATTGGCGCCTTTCCGGCGTCGTGACGATCGTGTATGGCCCTTTCAAAACGAGATGGACGCCATACTCGGCGGCAAATCGCCGGGACAGACCAAAGCGGTCGTTTTCCACCTCATCAATGGATCCGCCGATCAATCGCGCCATCTCACCCGCATGCGGCGTCAAAATGACCGGTGCCCCCCTTTTCGTCAGCCGGTCGAGATGCGCGTGCAGAAAATAAAGGCCGTCGGCATCGATGATCAATGGGCCGTGATAAGCTCCGAGCAAGGTGAGCAGCCGCCGTTCCGTCTCCTCGCTGCGGCCAAGTCCAGGGCCGAACGCGACGGCATCATATCGAGATAATTGCCGTTCCGCTTCGGATGGCCGTTCCCAATCGATATCGCCAAACATGGCTTCCGGCGCTTGGGCACCGATGATCGCGCGGACGCTTTCGGGCACGGACGCCGTGAGCAACCCCGCCCCGGCGCGGGAAGCCGCGCGGACGGCGAGCGCCGCTGCTCCTGGCATGTTCTTCGACCCGGCGACGATCAACCCTTTTCCGTGATCACCCTTATGCGCCGCACGCGCTCGGATCGGAAAGGTGCGTTCGACATCGCGCCATGTCCAGAGGATTCTTTTTTCTCCGCCGAGGACGGCCGCAAGCGCGGCTTTAGGTATGCCGATATCGACCACCTCGGTTCGGCCGTAGAAATGCCTTGCCGGAAAAGTGTATTGAGCGAGCTTCGGGCACTGGAGGGTAAACGTATGATCCGCCTGCACCGCTTCATGTTCAAAGGCGCCGCCGTCGGCCGGCACGCCGCTCGGCAAGTCGACGGCGACCACTTTCGCCGGAGAGCGGTTGATGAGCCGGATGACTTCGTCATATGGAGCGCGCGGCGCGCCCTTGACTCCCGTGCCGAGAAGCGCATCGACAAGGACCGTCCATCGCTCCGTCGCGTTTTTGAACGCCTCCCAGCCTTCCATCGGCAAGGAACGGAGCGAGCCGCCTGCGTTTTTGTAAATGCGCATATGTTCCAGGGCATCGCCCTTGATCGCCGCCTCCTCAGAGATCAGCCACACCTCGGTGTCATACCCTTTATCGATCAGGTAGCGCGCGATGACGAAGCCGTCGCCGCCATTGTTCCCCTTTCCGATGATCACCCCGATCCTGTCTTCCTCATTCAAGAGAGAAAACAGCCGTTCAGAAACTGCACGGCCGGCGTTTTCCATCAGAAGCGATCCTTTCAGACCGATCGCTTCGATCGCGTAGCGATCGATGGCCGCCATTTCTTCTCCTGATACGATTTGCACAATAGTCCCTCCCAGCGTACTAAGAATATATGAGACGACCCTCCGGGTTATGCGCCCGAGCCTGACAGGCTTTCAATGACCACCACGGCGGCGGCATAGTCTTTCGCGTGCGTGATCGTCAGGTGGACGATATCTTGAGTGGGGCGCCGTTCCTTGAGCCGCGGTCGGCCGGCGGCATCGCTTAAAATTTCTATGTCTTGCCAAGACAGCCCGGCGCCGATGCCGGTCCCCCGCGCCTTCGCATAAGCCTCTTTGGCCGCAAAGCGGCCGGCCAGAAATTCCGCCCGGCGCCGGTCTTTCGCCAACCCGTCAAAAACGGCCTTTTCGGATGCCGTTAAAATCCGGGAGACAAATTTTTTATTATGCACCAAACGCGCGATGCGGTCGATTTCGATCAAATCCAAACCCGTTCCGACGATCATCCGAATTTGTCCACACCTTTACTCGTACTATAATTTATACTATTAATTAGTATACTTGTATAAAAGGAGGCGGTCACTTGTTTATCCGAACGGAAAATTTCCGAACCTTCGTGCGGCTTTATCCCGTCGTCACCTTTATCTTGACCATAAATATCGCCCTGTATCTCATTTACCAAATCGCATCATGGTTGGACATCCGCTCGATCCTCATCCTCTACGCGGGCGCCTACGGATGGAATCTTGCCGTGATGGACGGCCAATGGTGGCGCCTCATCACGCCGATGTTCCTGCATTTTTCTTTCTCGCACCTCTTTTTCAACTGCGTTTCCATCTTTTTGTTTGCGCCGCCTCTGGAACTCATGCTGAGGAAATGGAAATTTTGCATCGCCTATTTCGGTTCCGGGATTTTAAGCAACGTGTTGTCGTTGTTTTTCGGCGGCCCGGATCAGCTGCCTTATGTCGGAGCCTCCGCGGCGATGTTCGGCCTTTTCGGCATCTTTTTGTTCATCGTTCTTTTGCGGCGCCATTTGATCGATCGGCAAAGCTCGCAGATCATCACCGTTATTTTGCTGGCCAACCTCGCCTGGACGTTCCTTTTCCCGAGCGTCGACGTTTTGGGCCATTTATTTGGCCTCCTCGCGGGGTTCGTCCTCGGCCCGATTCTCCTGTTCCGCACGCGTCCCAACTGGTACCGGGGTTATTAATGCGCCGCAAGCTCTCGACAAGAAAAACGCAAAAAAGCGGCCGTCGGCTGGACGTGCCGCCAAAACTCGGCGTATGAAGTTGTCCTTCTCCGCGTGAAACGGGCGAAAGAAGACCGTCATCAAAAAAAGAGGCCGCTGCCATGCGGCCTTCTCCCTTCAATTCATAAATCCCCGCCTGACCGACGGCGAAAGAAACGCCTTAAAATACAGCGCTTCCCCATTTTACTCATGCACAGGGCCGACGTAGCGGGAAAGCGGGCGAATGATCCGATTGTTCTGCGCCTGCTCGATGGCGTGCGCACACCATCCGGCAAGCCGGCTCGTCGCAAACGTCGCGGTATAGAAGTCCGGCGGCAGCCCCAGCGCCTTGAACAAGGCGGCAGCGTAAAATTCCACGTTGGTATTTAATGAGCGCTCCGGTTTATGCGCTCTGAGCAGCCGAAGGGCGGTCTCCTCGACTTTTAAGGCCAGGGCAAACCATCCGCCGCCCTGCGCCAGCGGTTCGGCCAGCGTTTTAAGAACTTTGGCGCGCGGATCGAGCGTGCGGTAAACGCGATGCCCGAATCCCATAATCCTTTTGCCTTTCCGCAATTGCTCGGTCAACCACGGCTCGATGTTTTCTTCGGAACCGATGGCCTCCAACATGGCGATGACTCCGGAGGGCGCTCCGCCGTGCAGCGGTCCCCGCAAAGCGGCGATCGCCCCCACCACAACCGAGGCGAGATCCGATTGCGTCGACGTGATCACGCGGGCGGCAAACGTCGAAGCGTTCAATCCATGCTCCATCGTCAACGTGAAATAACCGTTTAAAGCTTGGATTTCCTCAGCCGCCGGCCGGCTTCCTTTTATGAAATACAAGTAATTTCCCGCTAGACCGAGCGCAGGGTCCGGTTGAAGGGGCGGCCGCTGTTGGCGCCTGCTTTGGAGATGGCCGATCACGGCGGGCACGAGGCCGATGAGCCGCGCCCCTTGCTGCCAATCGGGCGGCCAAGGAAAGGCGCCGCGGTCGAGGCCCGCAAGCGCGGCCATCAAGAAAGCCGTAGCATCGCCGTCGGCTGGAATGGCATCCAGATAGCGCCGATATGCGTCAGCCAGCCTCATCCCTGCAAAAATTTCATTTATGAATCTTTCTTTTTCATCCGCATTCGGGAATTTGCCCGTCCACAAAAAATAAACCGCTTCTTCGAATGGACGGCTTGCGGCGATCGCTTCGATCGGCATGCCGCGGATATGAAGCCGTCCGTTTTCCCCGTCGATTTCGGATAAGGCCGTTTCAAGAGCGACGACGTTTTCCAATCCGTTCATGCGTTTCGGCGCGCTCCGATATGTCGCGCACCGTTCCCTCCTTTGACAGATTCATTGGCTTGACATTAATGTACACCATTAATAAAATAAATAGAATTTAATTATATTTATTTTATTAATTAAATTTATTTATTAGGAGGGACTGCCGTGCAATTGGAATGGCTGAAGACCTTCGTCATCGCCGGAACCCATGAAAATTTCCGCATCGCCGCCGACAAACAATTCATCACTCAACCGGCCGTCACTTTCCAAATTAAACAGTTGGAAAAAGAAATCGGCCTCCGTTTGTTTGAACGAAACGGCCGCCGGATTGCCTTGACCGAAGCGGGCGAGTTGTTTCTAAAATATGCTGAACAAATCCTGAATGACTATTCGCAGGCGCTGGAAGCGTTGGCCGCTTATAAAAAGGGATACCGCACGCATTTGACGATCGCCGCCTCGCCGCTCGTCGCTTCGACGCAATTAACGTACATCATCCGGCGTTTTATCCATCGCTATCCGAACGTGGAAGTGGCCGTCCAGGTCATGGAATCCCACGACATCGAAAGCGCCGTCGTGGAGGGCAAAGCGGACGTCGGTTTGTCCCGAGCGGGCGCCGTCCGCAAAAACGTCGAACAAACCGTCATCTCGGAAGATCCCGTCGTCATGGTCATCCCTTATGAAGAGGGATTTTCGGATTCCGGGGCGTCGATCGATCTCGAATCGATATTCCACAAATATACGCTCATCACCCATAATCATCCCGAATACTGGGACGATTTGTTAAGAGACCTCCGCGCCCGGTACACGTTCAAGACGATGGTCGTCAGCCAAGTGAGCACGACCAAACGGTTTATCGAAGAAGGCATCGGTTTTTCCTTTTTACCCCACAGCGCGGTGCGCCGCGAAATCGCTGAAGGACGGTTGGCTATTGTCGATGAGCACCCGTTCGATCTGCCGACGACACGGACCTATCTGTTAAAACATCGAGCGACCGCCCGCGCGCGCCGCTTTGAACGCTTTGTTCTCGAACTGTTGCGGTGACGCTGCGCAAGCTTTTCTCAAATGGCGGGCTCGTTCGATTTTTCCGGTGCGGGGCTCCGGCTGTCGTCCATCCCAAATTTTTCAAAAGGAAAGCGGCGCGTACTGCCGCTGCCGGCCGCGCCGCCCTGAACATGCGGACGAATCTCCGCGAGACGTTTCCGTTAGGACATTCTTCGCTTAGAAGCGCTATTCGGGACGTTTCGGGATGAATCGCCGGCGCCGCCCCATGACGTCCCGATAGTTCGTCGCTTGTCCGAGCGCTTTTTCTTCATCGGGAATGCGAACGCCGATCAGCATGATCGTGTTTAAGAGCGTAAAGACAATGGCGGTGAAATACGCATGAAAGATGAGCGGCAAGGTGAGGATTTCCACGGAGACGATCAAGTAATTCGGATGGCGCAAATAGCGGTAAGGGCCTTTGGCCACAATCCGCGCGCCCGGGAGAATTATGATCTTCGTATTCCAAAAGACGCCGAGGGAACGGATCGCCCAATAGCGGGCGAGCTGGGCGAGCAAAAAGACGGAAAGCGGCGCCCAAGACCAGGGCGTCGGTCTTTTATGCAACAGAACGACCTCGCACGTCAGCGTCACGATAAAAAGGAGGTGCAAAAGCACGATCCATTTGTAATGGTCTTCCCCCGCTTCAAAAGCGCCTTGGCGTTTGAGTATTTTTTCATTCCTTTTGGCGATCAACAGCTCGACGATCCGTTCACCGATGACAAAAGCAAGGAGGACAACAAACAGCGTCATGGATTCACCCACTCCAACATGAGCATTTCGGCGCTGAAGCCGGGGCCGAGGGATACCGAGAGCCCGGTGACCCCCGGGTGGGACGGTTTCGGCATCACCTTTTCCAATACAAACAATACCGTTGGCGACGACATGTTGCCAAAGAGCCGCAAAACGTCGCGGGCGTCTTGGAGCGATTCTCCCTCCAGCCCCAACGCCTGTTCATACGCATCAAGAACTTTTTTGCCGCCTGGATGGGCGATGAAGTAATCCAATTTCTCGGGCTGCCAGCCATGGGCGTCCAGAAATTTTTGCGCGGCCGGACGAAACTCGCGTTTGACCAACTCGGGAATGCTTTTGGAAAAAACGACGTACAGCCCGTCGTCTCGAACATCCCAGCCCATGACCTCTTCGGACCTGGGCACAAGCCATGATGCGGACGCGACCGTTTTCGGCAAAACGTCCCGGCGGCTTTTTTTGAGAAGCGGGGAACGGTCGCCGGCGACTAGGACGGCCGCCGCCCCGTCGGCAAAGAGCGACGTCCCGATGAAATGGCTTTTCGAACGGTCGTTGTATTGGAAGGTTAAGCTGCAAAGCTCAACCGCCACGACGAGCGCCGCTTTCTCAGGGTAAGCGCGGCAAAAATCGTCCGCGCGCGACAGCCCGCTGGTCCCGCCGGCGCATCCCAATCCCCAAACGGGCAGGCGCACGATGTCGGAGCGAAACGCCAGTTGATTGATGATGCGGGCATCGAGGCTCGGCGCGGCCAAACCGGTTGACGAAATGAAAAACAGGGCGTCGATTTCCCGCGGATCGACCGCCTCGCTGAGAAAACAGCCGTTTTCCATGCAGCGATGTATGCTGGCCACACCGCCTTCGAGAGCCGTCCGCACATAAAGGTCATTCTTTTCCGCAAATCCCCGCGGTTTCTTAAACCAATCCATAGGCGCGGAAAAATGCCGGCGCTCGATTTCTGCGTTTTTAAAGACGGACAACAACCGGTCGACATCCGAAAAATCGTTTTTAAACCACTCCCGGGCAAAAGCGAGTACGTCCTTTTGTTCTACCGCAAACGGGGGCGTCCACGTTCCGACAGACAACAAATAAGGCATAGGCCCATCCCCTTGTGATCAGTCTCTTCGCTTAGTTTCCGCATAAAAGGAGGGCTTATGCGCGACGGACGTCTCGCTTCAAATAGCGCTCGCGTTCCGCCCGGAAAAAGAATACCGCCGACCGTAACGATCAGCGGTATTCCTGCAATCCTTTGACGTCGTGCGCTTCCATGCGCGGCGGCAAGTGCATCATGCGGATGATCTTTCGCTTTTCATGACTCCAATAGAGGACGGTTTCGCCGTCGCGATGATACAGGAGCAAATGCCGCCCCTGGGCGCGGAGGTCGATCGCTTTGGGGATTTTGTAGGCCTTTTGGCTTCCGTCTTTCGGATTAACGTAGACCAGTTCATCGGCGATCCCTTTGGTCATGTCCATGCCGTGCAAAACCAACCACTCTTTATAGGCGAACATTTGCCTCGGCGCGGAATCGATCATCGTTTCTTCGACCAAGCATCCGGTGTCGTCATACCGCGCGACTTTGCCGGTCTTTCCGGACGCAATAAAACTGAACGCAATATAAAGGGCGTCGGGCTTTCGGAGCACACCGACCGGAAACATTCCGCGTCCGAGCGCGATGTCCTTTATCTTGTCGCGATTCGCGATGGATAAAACGGCCAGACCATCGCGCGCCCGGTAAGAAGTGATATATAAGACATCGTTCACCCATTCCAAATCCCATAAAAACCCATCGATGACCCATTGGGCGACGGGTTCCAAGCACTCCTTATCAAACCGGTAAATATAACCTTTGCCGTCCGTTCCTTCGCACGCGGCAATAACGGCTTGTCCGTCGCACTCATATAAGGTCGGCTTTCCGACGACAACATGGGTCTTCAGGAGATCGCCCTTGGCACTAAAAATAAAAATCCGAGAAGTCGTTTGATTGGACGGCGTTTTTTCAGTAAACCATCCGCATCCCCGATCATCGATGAGAAACTGATCAAAGTCGCATGCGGTCGAATGATGGAGGTCCTTTATGTCTTTTGTATAAAAAACGCGTTGAAAAGAAAGCCGGTTCTTTCCCTCGTGTCCGTCGCGATACGTGACGCCGATGCGCTTGTTCACAGCCGCATTCCTCCTTTTATTCATTCCGGATCAAAATGCCGGACCGCTCTCACGAACAGGTTGACAAAATCTTATTAACATTTTCCAACCTATGTTTTACAATAGAGGAAAACGTGTAAGTTACTCTCATCATAACAAATTGTTAGTCCACCGATATTGGGAAAACGGGACATCCTAGTCCTGCTTTGGTCATGGTAAAAACGTGCGATTTTCCCAAATCCGAAAGAAGGGAAAGCATGATCGGAACGAGAATAAGGTATTACAGAAAGCTCAAGGGCTATACGCTTGAAACGCTTTCGGAAGGCATTTGTTCCGTATCTTATCTCAGCAAAATCGAGAACGGCGGCCATTCGAGCGACGACATCTTGATTCACCTCTGCGAACGGCTCGGCATCTCTTTTTCGGATGTGGACGATAGCGGCAAGATCGAGGAGATTAAGTGGCTTATAGACGATTGGTACCGGATGATCGTCAACTATGAAGACCCGCGCAGCCTGGAGGAGCGCGCCAAGGAAATCGAAGATAAACTGAAGCAGTCGTCCATTCAACAGCCGCTCATCCATTTGAGATTTGATGTATTCAAGCTCCGCTATGAAATATACCGCGCGGATTTGAAAGAATCGAAACGGCTCATCCAACACCTCAATCAATTCAAGGAAATCTTGGATACCGAATTGCAATATTATTTCCATCATTTTTCCGGTATTTACTATAACATGATGAACGATTATACTAATGCCATCAAATACTTAAAAATGGCTGAGGAAGAACTCAAAAAGATATCCCACAGCGAGACGGAAGAAGCGCACTTAAATTATCAATTCGCCAATCTTTATTGTAAATTTCAGCGTCTTTCCGACTGTATGAATTACGCAGAAAAGGCGTTGGCCACCTTCAACAAAGACTACAACATTACAAGAATTTCCGACTGCCAAACAATCCTTGGGATCACTAACCGAGAAATCAAAAACTACAGCAAGGCCGAATACCATTATGGCCAAGCGCTGAAATTCGCCAAAGTGATGAACGATCCGGTTCGCCTGGGCGTCATCTACCATAATCTCGGATTTGTAAAATCCGATCAAGGCGCTTCAGAGGAAGCGATCAGCTGTTATCAACGCAGCCTTGAATACAAAGAAAAAGTCGGAAAGAATGAATCGATAATATTGACCGTTTATTTATTAGCCAAAGAATATCACAGACTTTCGATGAAAAAGGAATGCCTCGAGCAAATTGAAAGAGGACTCGAGATTTCCAAGACGATCAAAGACAAAAGATGTTACTATCTTTTGAGCATTTTGAAATTCGATGCACTGGACATTAAAGATGAAACCTATGAACATTTCATCCTAAATGAAGCACTTCCATATTTTGAAAAAAATAAAACATGGGATTTTGTCGCTATGTATGCTGAAGATCTAGGTAATTATTATTTTAAACTTAAATTTTATAAAAAAGCGGGCGAAATGTACCAATTGGCCAATGAAGCCCGCAAAAAGATACGCTAGCTAGGGAGGCATCCAGATGAAAAAAGTATTATTCGGAGTATTAGTCGTAGTAATGTCCCTCGCTTTATATGCTGGGGCGTCCGGCGTAAATGAACAAGCCATTAACGATGTGCCGCCGCCTAATATAATCCATTTTATTGACTGATGATCTAGGCCGTCCTTTCCATGGGACGGCCTTTTCCATCCTTCTTACGGCAATACTAATTTCAAGGCGTGGCGGTTGATTCAAGCTGAGCGGAAAAACACTCGCATGCGCGCTCCGCCTTGCCTTTCACATCCCGTTGTGATATATATTAGTTTGATATGAACTTATGTTGGCGTCGCGTTGGTTTTACACTCATTGCCTTTGACGTACGGTTTTATAATATAGAGCATCTGACAGGATCAGAAAGGAGCAACATCACATATGGCATTTGTCATCACGTCGGCTTGCAGAGATGAAAAAGCGGCCGAGTGCGTCGAAACCTGCCCGGTCGACTGCATTCACGAAGGGCCTGATCAATATTACATCGATCCGGACATTTGCATCGACTGCGGCGCTTGCGAAGCCGTTTGCCCTGTAGAAGCCATCTATCCGGAAGAAGAAGTCCCCGAAGAAGAAAAAATCTACATTCAGCTGAACCGGGATTTCTTCCATAAGTAAACCTTTCGGACGGCACCATGCCCGCGCGCGAACGGACAAGCGGCTGTCCGAAAACCATACCCTTGAAACGAATGAAACATCCCGCCGTGACCGAACGGCGGGATGTTTTTATGAAAGCGGATTGTTGTACCAATAATAGTTATCCAAAATATCTTTGGCGTAAATATACATCAGCCCCAAAACGGCCGCAAGCAGGATATAGGCAACAAAAGTGACCGCCCTCGTCTTGGCCGGCGCGTTATAATACTGATTCATCTTCCGGATTTCCGCTTCCAGCTTTTCAATTTCACGGTTCACGCGCTCGATGGCCGTGTCGATATCGCGCGGTTCATTGGCTCGATCGAGGACTTCAAGCCAGGCGTCCAGCGCTTCAAGTCGGGCTTCCCGTTCCCGTTTTTCCAATTTCTTTTTATCTTGAATGAACGGAAAGTACCAACCCTTCATGGCGCGCAATTGCTCGATCAGCTCGCGGCGTTCGGCTTCAGCCGGCCATTTCAAGTACCCTTTCATCGCTTCATTCACCATGGGACCGTCTTCTTCATCGGTGTGGAGCGGATAAAAAATGTCATGCTTCAGTTCGGCGATGCGCGGCAAAATGTCCCGTTTCGCTTGAATGTGCAGCTGAAGACTTTTGATGGTAAAGTCTTCGCGGACGCGCTGCCACCAGGAGAAAAAGCCGAGAATGATGATCAAGATAATGATCGGCGAAGGAAAAAAGAACGCATAGACCGCGAGCCCGATCAATCCGAGGAACCACAGGTGCGGCGAAAGCACGCCGACGATGCGGCCGCCGTCAAGCGGGGAGACGGGAAACAAATTGAACAGATTGATCATGGCGCCAAGCATGACGGCCAACGCCCAAAACGGGTCATGCGTGAACGCGTAAATCGCGAGCGGCGGCAAGGTGGAAAGCAAACCAGCCAGCGGTCCGCCATAGGCGAGAAAAGCCTCGGTCGCCGCATCCTTCGGCGTTTCTTTCATCCCGATGACCGCGCCAGCAAAAGGGATAAAAATCGCCGGAGACGTTTTAATGCCCTTTTGCTTGGCAGCGATCAAATGGCCCATTTCATGGATGAACAGGAGATAGACGAGGACGGCGGCAAACCGCCAACCATAAAAGACGGCGTAAGCGCCCAGGGAAATGATCATGCTGATCAATGTGCCGCCCAATTTGCTGAATTTAAGAAGCGCCAGAACCCATTTCAATTTCGATAAAATCAAGAGCCCGGCGGCCACCAATACGCCGCTGATCGTGCGTCTTTGTCCCTTGTTGACATTCTGCATATGGAAAACCCCTTAAAAGTTTAACGTGCTTGGAAGATTGAACCCGGTGCGATGAACCCTTTCCGTACGGCCGCGCTTGACTTCCGCGCCCTGACTCCGAGCGCTGTCCGATGGAGAATCGGGGCGCAGGGAAGGCGACGTGGCCGTTAACGCTTCACGCTTTAAACCATCACATGATAACAGGGCTCTTTTTATTGTGCCCTGCCCGCCGGGTACATCCAATCGACATACGTTTCAAAGGCCGAAAAGGTTTCCGTCGGGCCAAGCTTTCTTTTTTCATGGATGATGCGAAGCAAGTCGGGCGCGTAGGGATGCAGAAAAAGCGCCGTGATGAAGCGGCGGCGAAAGGCCTCGCAAAAGGCATCCAGCCGCTCGTCGTACCGGCGAATGAATGCTTGCCATGCGGACGGTTGATCGCAAAACACCTCCGCCCACAGCACGACGAAATCATAATAGATCGGAGCGAGATGGGCATCTCCCCAATCGATCACCGCTTCGAACGTCCAACGTCCGTCCACGCGGCGAAACAGCAAATGATCGGCCGTCAAATCCCCGTGTACCAGGTGCAACGGTTCCCCCTTAAGGTCAGCCCAACCCCGTTCGACAAAATCGGCCAGTCCATCGGTCACATTTTGGATTCGCTCGCCCAGTTGCACCGCGGCTTTGTTTAAGCGCCGTTCCTTCTCCTCTTTCGGGCACCACGCATAAACGGGATCTCCCTGAAGGGGATCGGCGGGCAGATGATGAACCTTGCGCAACAGCGACGCAAGAGCGGTGTGGAACGCCTGCGCCTCCGCTTCGCTCAAACGACCCACCAATGCCCGATAAGGCGTTCCCTCTATGTAAGGAAAGATCGCGTACGGCCACGTCATCTCTCCGTCCCGGATCACGCCCGAAGCGATCAACAACTTGCGGCCGACCGCCTTTTCAAGCAGGCGCAAAACCGGCCATTCACGGTCGTGATCGCGCATAAACGGTCCGGGATAAATTTTCAAAACATAAGTGCGGTCGGCGATGAACACCGCGCTCGTCCCGGGCGTGGCGTTCTCAATCTTATTGTAAACGATGCCTTCCCTTCGGAACACTTTCGCGACGATCCCGAGCCAGGCTTTGCGTTGATGGTAGACATTCTTCCAATCTTCCCATGTTTTCACCGTCGGTCCGATCATCTCTTGCGTTCATCTCCTGCTGCGTTGGTAAAAAAGACGGTGGCGGCGGAGAAGCATTCGATCAACGTGGCGAATTCGCGAGGCGTTCCATCGGGTCGTAACCTGAGCGGTTCACCCGCGGAAAGCGGCGGCGCGACGTCTTGAACGAATGCCATTGATGACCCCATCGTCCCATCAGAGACGGCCGCATGGGCCGTCGGATGCTGTCGGAGCGGCGACCTCGCCGTGGGCTCACGCCTTTTTGAATACCAAAACATTTTCTTCGATGGCCATCTCCAAATGTCCCCGGCGCACGGCCGCCATCAAATAACCGACGACGGCCGTCCGATAAAGGGCCCACATCGCGACGTCAGAAAGCTCGACCTCACAGGCATCGCACACCGTTTTCACCAAACGGTCGATCCCCGCCGGCAAGCTCTCCCGTTCCACGAGCGCCAAGATTTCATCCAACATTTTGTTGTGAAACGCGATGTTGCCCCAGACCGTGTTTTTAAATTCCTTTTCAAAAACGCCATGGCTCGGCACCGCCCCCAACAGATCATCGGCGAGGCTTAACAGCTTTTCTTGTGAAGCGAGCAACTTGTCCAAATCCGTGAAAAACGGGATTTTATGCTTGAACAAATAATCCAGCGACACATAACTGTCGGCGGCGTATAACACGCCGTCCACGAGCACCCCCATCTGATGGTCGGCATGGCCGGGCAGCGGAATCAGCTCGACATCGAGATCGCCGAAGCGGTGGCGACCTTCGCCGCAGACGACATCGACGGAAGCGGCTTTTCCTTCAATGAATTTATTGCGCATGGCCTGTGGAGGCTCATTGCCTTGGAACAAATAGAGCGCTTCCCACTTCGGATAGCGGAGGACGTCCGCTTCGACCGCCGGCGCCGCCGTCATCATCGCGCGCTTTTTTTGTATCTGATGAAGCCCGCCGTAGTGATCGGCGTGGGCGTGGGTGATGAAAACGTGCGTCAAGGGCCAGCCCCTCTCATCCAATAAACGCAAGGCTTTATTGGCGATCGAGGCGTCGAGCCCTGCATCGATGAGCAAGCCGGTGTCCTCTTTTCTCACATATCCGAGATTGGTCGGATTGGCAAAATAAAAACAAGACGGCGTAATCTCAATCAGTTCCACCCAAGCGCCTCCTCGTCTCATCGGTTTCCCAATGACAAACGCGCCAATGTACCGTTCAAAAACACCATCCGTCAGGCCGGCGCCTCCGCCGCCGGACGGCATGGCGCGATGCCGTTGCCGCTTTTAATTAAATATTCGTTTTTACAAATAAAAATCCCTTTTTGAAACGCGCTCAAAAAGGGATGCTTTCGGAATCGGCAGATTAAAGAGCTCAATCCAAAATCGTCACCTTCACCGTGCGCCGCCCCCACTTTAAAGCATCGGAACGGTCCGGCATAAAAAGATCGATGCGCCTCCCCTTGATCGCTCCGCCCGTATCGCCCGCGACGGCGTACCCGTAACCGTCGATATAAAGCTTTGTGCCGAGCGGGATGATGTCGGGATCAACGGCGACGACTTTCGCATCGGGATTCGTGCGCAGGTCGATGCCGGTCGCCGTCACGCCCGAACACCCCGTGCAATAGGCGGTATACGCGGTCGCGTTCATATAATAAACCTTTGTCGCGGAGCCGACGACACGCCTTGTTTGAACGCCGTTTTTCGCTTGAACGCTCGCCTGCAATCGGGCCCCGGCCGACGGCTCAGCGTCATGAAGGGCTTTAAACGTTTCGGGCCCGACGATGCCGTCGATTGACAAATCTCTTGACTTTTGAAACCTCAACACCGCAAGGCGCGTCAACTTCCCGAAGATGCCGTCGATTTCGCCGTTGTAAAAGCGGAGGTCCTTTAAATGATATTGGACGTCTTTGACGGCTTCTCCCCGGGAACCGTACGCCAACAACTTTCCGTCGAACTTCACGTAATGGCTCAACTTGGCTTTCGTTTTCGGTCCGACGATGCCGTCCGGTCGCAGCCCATGGTCTCGTTGAAACTTCAATACCGCCTTTTCGGTGGCCGTCCCGAAGTAACCCGTCGCTTTCAACGGCTTATAATAGCCTTCATGCATCAAGACGTTCTGGACATTCGTGACGTGCTCATCGCGCATTCCCTTGTAAAGGAGTTCATTGCCGAAATGGGCGCTCGCCAAGGCCGGTAGGGATAAAAACGTCCCCGTTAACGCCGTGGTCACCGTCGCTTTTCTTACGACCGCATGATTCACACTCAATCCTCCTACCTCCCCTTGGAACAAATTCTTGTTCTATAACTACTTTTATGACCCGATTTCGGTTTCATATCTTACAATTACATTACAGACCGCGCTTCGGATGCCTTGCCGTTTTAGTAGGATCCTTCGGCGCGTGTCATCGTTTTGTCATAATGGTCAAGCGCCGGGCGGCAATTCGATCGAAACAGGCCCTATCGTTCTGAATCGCTGGCCGGTCGAACGAAAAAGGGCGCTCAGCCGCTTCCCATACCGCGCCGTAGGACGAGTTCCATTCATAATCTCCGGCGGGGCGGATAAACGCCCCTTCTTTCAGCGCCAAACCATCCCATTCATAGACAAGCGCTCATCGTGATTTTCCTTCTTCGATGATGTTATGGATGGCTTGAACGAGCTCTTCGGCGCGCTTCGCCGTCGAATGCCGGCTGCGGATGAGCGCCATGCCGTTTTCCGCAATCCGGCGCCTCTCGTCTTCGTGTTGCAAATAATACTTTGCCTTTTCCACGAAATTATGTTCATTGATCGCCACCATCGTTTGCCCGTCGATGAAGCCGAGGTCGCTGATTTCCTGATTTACGGTCGCGAGCAACAGCGCCCCGCATGCCGCCGCTTCGTAATACTTTAACACGGGGAATTGTTCGACGCTCGCGCACGTCAGGACGATTTTGGAACGGTTGAGCAGACGGGCGTAGTTTTGTCCGACGTACACGCCGGTCTCTCTTTTCCCGATATTGCGATAGCCCGGATGCGGAATGTACCGGAAACCGCACTCGCGCATCAAAGCGTGATACATTTTATTTCTCAGCGGGTAGATGTGCGGATAAATCGCCCCCGTCATGAGCCAATCGATCGTCTTTTCTTCCCCGTAATCCTTAAAAATGGAAAGCGGAACGTGATGCGGCAGCCAGATCATGCGTTCGGCATATTCGGGGTAATAGCGGTAAAAAGGATCGCGGTAGATGCTGAAGATGTGCCGGATGCCCTCTTGTTCTATAAAACGTTTACGCTGTCGGATTTTATATTTCAAGTCGTGCATGATGATGCCGGTCGGCACCGGCGACTGCCGAAGCTTGCGGATAAACGGGGAATAATCGGGTTTAAAATCATTGACGAGGATAAAATCGGGGCGCTTGGGAATGCGTTCGAGAATGTCCAGAATGCCGCCGTCTTTCGACCAAAGCATTAAATCGGTCCTTTTGGCCAACTCCTGTGATAAGTAATAGCTGCTGCGTTCCACATGATTGGAAAAATCCTTCGTAATAAACAACAACTTAATCCTATCCACCGTTTATTCTCCAATCCATTTACATTTAGTCCAAAACCTTCCTTCCCCTCGGTGATGGGGATCCCTGTGGGATGTCGGCTTGGTAAAAAGGCATCTCCAAGCGCGAGTGCTGTCCCATTTGACTCAGGAAAAAAGGGCCCGTAAAGAGCCCTTTCTGCTTATTCAGATATTCGGCGGTATGGGTGCGTTGGTCGTGTCGATGAAGACGATGTCTGCAAGGTCAACAATGACGTTGGTTATGCCGGCGGATCCGGCCTCACTAAACACGACAAAATCGCCTTCAACGGCCAATATCGTCACACCGAACAAACTTTGTCCGTTGGAAAGGGATACTTCATTGATGGTCACACCTTGGTTGGCGAGCGCAATCAGTTCACTGCGAAGATTGACTCTCCCCACCTGTGTCAATGGCATATGGACGACCTCCCTAATATGATGTTAAGACCTCAGACGGCCTCTTTTATCTATACGGACTTCTACCGTAACTTGATTATGCGAATACCATGATCTTTTAAACATGGTTCCAGCCGATTCTATGTTTTTTCATCATTTTTAAACCGATTTGGACGCCTGGCCGATGCGGAAAGTCATTCGGCGCAATAAAGTATAGTAACCTGATGTTCTTTCAGGTACCTGAAAAAAATACGAGGAGGCTGGTAAAATGAGCAGCCTGTTTGATGACGGTTGCCTCCCGTGCCATTCGGATGGGGACGGCAAAACGAAATGCAAAGGGGGCGTCTGTGAGCTTTTAAACCAATTGGCCAACCAACGCGTCGGCTCTTTGTGTGCGCTCGGTCAGACGCCCCAATTGTTGCTGGTCAATAAAGGCACGGATGTACCCTTAGCCTTGGGCGGAACGACGACGCCGACCCTTTTCTCCTTGGTTCGATACGATCCGAAGTCATGCTGCGCCGTTTTGACCTACCAAGAAACCGTCGGGACAGGACAAGTGACCCGCACGTACGTCACCGACTGCCGGGCGCTTGCCGGTGTTTCTTGCTTAAACGCCGTCTAACAAAAAAGAACGGATGCGCGCGCGAATGGTGAACAAGAGTAGCCTTTGCCGCGACCAAAGCCTTTGGGGTCGGGAACAAGAGTACCGATCTAAAAGGCTTTTTTTTACACTCTCACCACGGTTTCGAACCCTTTCGAACGGCCGGCGCGATACGGGGAGGGCGGCTCTTCCCGCCAAAACTTCTAGGGATGACCAAAGTCTTGAGCTTTTATCGAAGTGCGGGCAAAAGGAGGCGAGTCAAGGTGAGGACGGATGAAACGAGATGGCCGGAATGGGCGGTCTTTCAAAGGCGTCGCGGATGCGCGCGCGCAGATGCGGCCGGGTGACCAGCTGGTCGAGCACATGCGGATCGTTCGGAAAGAAACCGACGTCCTGCGTCTCCTCGGATATCCGTAAACGCCCGCCGACTTGCCGACCGCGAAAGACGAGCGTAAGAATATCTTTTTTGAGATTCTTGTACACTCCGGTCAATCCGTCGACGGCGACCACGATCCCCGACTCCTCGAAGATTTCCCTTTTGACCGCGTTCTCCAACGCCTCGCCGAGTTCGATTTGTCCGCCCGGCAGCTCCCAAGTATCGGCACGCCAAAATGTTTTGACGAGCAAGAGGTGGCCCTCGTCATTCGTGATCACCCCTGCCGCCGAGACGATATGTTTCGGCCGATGGTAGTCCCCCGTAGCCGTCAAAAATTCCTCCCGGCTGGAATGAAAGAAAGGCGGCAATTGAGCTCGCCGTTTCTGGGCACGCGCATGGAGTTCGTCATGGCGAACCCGGCGCTCGATCCGCTCATAATCCTCCCGGCTCTTATAAGCCCAGATCGCGTGGATCTTCCGGCGATCTTCCGTCGTCCAGCGGCCGACGAGCTCGGCGCCGTGTTTCAATTGATTCGGCAATAAATACTGATGAAAAAAGTCATTGAACATCTCCAGTCGATCGGGATCAATCTCATACGTCTTTTTTCGGTAAAACATCGGTCTCACGCCTCCAAACCCGCTTTTTCCGGATCGACAACGATGACTTCCGCGCCGGTTTCCCGCAACAGCTGGATTTCATCCTCCGGCGCGTCGGCATCCGTCAAAATGACATCGACTTCCTGTATGGGAATGATGCGGGCAAACATTTCGCTCCCCAGCTTATCGTGCGTGACCAAACAAATCACCCGGCGCGCCACTTCCGCGGCCGTGCGGTGCAGGACCGCGACATCGCCGGTCGCCGTGCTGACGCCGTGCTCCGCGGACAATCCTCCACCCGTCAAGAAGCAAATGTCTAATCTTAACCCGCGCAAAAAATCGACGGCGATGGCGTCGGCAATGGTACCGGACGGCCGCAGCCGCCCGCCGACCACATAGGTATCGATGTTTTCTCTCGCTTTCAACTTTTCGGCGATGACCGTACTGTTGGTGACCACCGTAAAATGATACGACGTCGGCAGTTCATCAAGCATGACATAATGCAATCGTGCGGAACCGATGAACACGGTATCGTCCCGGCCAATGAAACCCGCCGCTTTTTTGGCGATGGCTTTTTCGGCCGCCGAACCTTCCGAATAGCGCAGCGCCGGCGAAAGCGGTCCGGATCTGACCTTTTTTCCGGGAATGGCTCCGCCGTGTGTTCTTTTCAAAAATCCCTTTTTTTCAAGGGCGATCAGATCGCGGCGAATCGTATCGGCGGAGACGCCCAGCGACTCGGCCAATGCTTTGGCCAAGACGCGCCCTTCTTCCCTTAATCGTTGTAAAATGGCCTGTTGCCTCTCTTCTGCAAACATGCGCAACAACTTCCTTCGTGATTTTGCATTTTTTTATTTATTATAGCAAGTTTATGCGTTTTTATATATAAAAATTTATTTTTTTATATGTATTTATGCAATTTTGTTCGGGGATATTCCATTTTTAAGGCGTTTTATCGCAAATCGTCACGACAAAGAGGAAAGGACGGAGGCTTAAAAGGCCGTAAAAAACCCGCCGCTAGAATCGCGGCGGGAAACGTCTTAATTCGGGATGACGAGCTTTTGACCTGGATAGATGATCGGGGAACTGAGGTTGTTCGTTTTCATCAATTGGCCGACGGTCGTATCGTTCAACAAGGCGATTTCCCAAAGCGTGTCGCCCGATTTCACGGTATAAACGGGGCGTGCTTCTTTGACGGCGGCCGGTTTGGGGCTTTCCACGCTCACCTTCAACTTTTGATTCGGAAAGATGATGGGGCTTTTCAATTGGTTGATTTCTTGCAGTTTCGCAACGGAAAGGCCAAATTTTACGGCGATGTCCCATAAGGTATCGCCTTTTTGGACGGTGTAATAGGTCGCGTTCGATGAAACCGATGCGCGCGGATTCTCATTGCTGGCGGTCTTCGTTGCTGAAGACCCGGAAGAAGCCGGCGCGGACGTTAATTTCAGCTTTTGTCCGGGATAAATCCGATCCGAAGTTAATCCGTTCAACGATTTCAGCTGAGCGACGGTCAAATGATGCGTTTGCGCGATATCCCACAAGGTATCGCCCGATTTCACGACATATTCGGAAGCCGATCCGGCGTCGCCGTCTTTGTCGCTTTGTCCCGAGGGAGAGGCTTGTCCATTGGAAACCTTTAACTTTTGTCCGGGATAGATGATGTCGGAAGACAGATGATTCAACGATTTAAGGGTGGAAACGGATACGCCAAATTTCACGCCGATGCTCCAGAGCGAGTCCCCTGGCTTTACCGTATAAACGCTTGCGCTTTGCCCTTTCGATTGGCCGGTATCCGATTGGTTCAACACGCGGCGAGCCGTGACATACCGAGGGGCCCAGTAGGACGAGGTGATGTTGGAAACCGTGACGCCGGATTCCGTGGCGTTGAGCATCTGGTTGTTTCCGATGTATATGCCGACGTGGTTGATGACGCCATCGCCATCCGTATCAAAAAAGACGAGGTCGCCCAACTGCAATTGGTTGCGGTTCACCGCCACGCCGACGCGCGATTGCTGCAGGGACGTGCGCGGTAGGTCTATTCCGTACTGTTTGAACACCGTCGCCGTATAAGACGAGCAATCAAAACGGGACGTATCGCCAACCACCGCTCCCCATGCATAGGGTTTGCCTATGTATTTATAAGCGATATTGACGATATCGGACCCGGAATCCGCCAACGCCTGACCGTTCACCGTCAACAAAAGACCGCCAGCGACCGCTACCGGCAATAATTTCTTCTTTTGCATCATGACCCTCCCCTGGTTTACGGTTCCTATTAACCTATATCGACGCACAACAGAAATTATTTAAGGATAACAAGCACAGAGCGACAGAAAGGTTTCCGCCGCACCGATCAAAGCCCGGCCGCGTTGACCCTGTTTACTTATAATACTAACAAATTTTTCCGTATCCTGTCAGATCAAAATTGCATTTTAACGAAAAAACACCGGTGAAAAGAAGCAAACAAAAAAGCCCCGCGCCGGAACGCGGAGCTCAAACCCTATCAACACGGCTGCCATTCACTTTTTAACAGACCCATGATCAACCGATCATAACGCTTTCCTTCCCGATAAACCGCTTCCCGCATCCGCCCTTCTTCCTTAAATCCGGCGCGGCGGTATGCCCGAATCGCCGGTTCATTATAAGAAATCACGTCGAGGCTCAGCCTATGGAGGTTGAGCTCCATGAAAGCATAGCGAAGGAGCAGCTGAAGCGCCTCGGCTCCGAAGCCTTTGCCCCGGTCTTCCGCCTTGCCGATGCCGATGGCGAGGGTGGCCGAGCGGTTATTCCATTCAATGTTGAAAAGCGCGCAAAACCCGACCAATCGGTCGTCGGCAACCGTCCGGATGCGAAAGGAAACGTGGGAAGCGTCCGCGTCGGATTCCCGTGCAGCGAGACTGTCAGCGGAAACCGGACGGGCAAAATCCGTGTCGACCAAGCGCGGGTAAAAATCGTCCTCCATCCACGCCGCCATGATCGCGGCGTCGTCAGGACGGCGTCCGGTCAAGCGGACTTTGGTACCATGAAAAAGCCTTTGTGTAATCAATGATTGATTCCCCCATCAGTTTTGCGGGGGCTTGTCGCACCCGCTTGATTATGAATGGATCATCGTGCAGATGGCGACAGCAAAAGCAAACATAGACGTCTCTCCAATTCATTAAAATTGGGAGAGGGAACCCCCTCTCCCTTTAACTCTATGATAACCGTTTGAAAATCATTTGTCAGCGTTTTCTAGGCTTTTTTCGTTTTTGCTTCCCCGCGGCGGTCGCAGAACCCTTAGGCTTTCTCGATCCGGATGGCTTATTTTTTCGGATCCTGATGACGGCATAGGCGATGAGCAAAACAAGGATGAGAACGCCCACACCGATCAACCCTATCATCCACGGGGACAGGCCGGCCTTCTTTACTTCCCACGTCGTTTCCATCGTCCCCACGCCGCGGGAATTGGCGTCGCCCGCCGCGGCAAGCGCCATCACGTTGACTTTCCACGTGCCGGGCTTGGGCAGTTTGATTTCGCCTTCATAAAGCCCCTTTTTGGAAAAGACGAGCGAAACTTGGCGCGATTCTTTCCCCTTGGTAAAAAAAGCGTACACGATGGCGTCATTGACGTCCTTGACGGTTTTCGTCGGATTTTTCGGATCGTCGCTTTGGACTTGCGCGGTAAAGCGGATCGTTTTTCCGGCGACGAGCGGGTCTTGATTTTCCAAACTTGTGACCATGATCTCCCGGCTTTTTCCGCTTTTATCGGCCGCCGCCACCGAAGAGACCGCGCCGAATACGGCTGAAACCACTAAAGCAAGGGCTATGACGAGACTCGTCCGCGTTCTAGTCGTCATCGCGTCCACTCTTTCTCCAATCGATGATTAAAGTGACGGTGATCAGTACAAACGCGGTCAGCGCCAGCATGGGAATGGTGATGAATCCGAACCAATTGATGTAATCGACGCTGCACGGCACCCCTTCTTGACAGATGCTCCGAAACAAGCCCACCTTTTGATCCAGGATATGAATGATGGAAAAGGCGGAACCGATCACCGTCAACGGCAAAACATAAACGGCAATCTTCCGGTCGTTGCGAAAGCAGGCGATGCCCAAAATGATCGCCAACGGATACATGAAAATTCTTTGAAACCAGCACAGCTTGCAGGGAATAAACCCGGCGATTTCGCTGAAATAAAGGCTTCCGAACGTCGCGACGAGCGCCACGACCCACGCGAAGTAAAGCCTTTTATTAATCATGGACGTCCTCCAGGGCGTTTTGAATGTCTGCTTTTAATTGATTGTAATCCAGCGGGTCGGACGCCATTTTGCCGTTAATGTAAACCGTCGGGGTGCCTTGAACGCCGGCTGCCTTCCCCATTTCGATATCTTTTTTGATCGCGTCTTTATATGTTCCTTGATCCAACGCCCATTTAAAGCCGTTGACATCGAGATCGGGCACCGCTTGTTTCGCCAATTTGACGAGGAGGTCCGTCGTGACCCACTCTTCCGTTTCCGGCCCTTGATTTTCATAGACCAAACGATGAAAATCCCAGAATTTCTCGGGATGTTTGGCATAAATGTATTCGCCAGCGTCCGCGGCCAAAACCGAACCCGTGCCCAAAATCGTGTAGTTCATGAAGTAAAACCGGACTTTCCCCGTATCGATGAAATCTTTTTTGAGTTTCGGAAACACGTCCAACTCAAATTGCCGGCAATACATGCAACGGTAGTCACCGAATTCAGCCACTTTCACGGGCGCGTCTTTTGCGCCCAAAGCCGGCTGATGGTCATATTGGATCGCGCCGTCTCCCCCGCCTTTCGCGCCGTCCGAAGAATGCTTTTGGTTTTGAAAAACAATGGCGACAATCGCCAAGATTAAAACCAGCACGACGACGGTGGTGATCATGATGATCCACGTTTGCGATTTGCCGTGTTTCGCTTGTGTCTTTTTGCTTGCGGGTCGTTTTCCTTTCGACATATGGACACCCCACCAACCCCAATTCGCATCATTTCCAAATTCTTGAAAAGAAGGTCATGATGCGAAGGCTCGTTTTATATGTTTATGATATAAGACGTTTGCCCAGTTGTACAGTTTATCTATTATTCAAACAAGTTTTCTCGCAAAAACCCTATCGGACCGTTTCCCCGCGAACGTCTCCTCTCTTCGATGGTCCGCTCTGGCACGGCGCGCCGCACGAGAGGCGGGCGAAATGCCGGCCGCCCGCGCCAACATCGATTGGACGGGACGATCGGATGCCGAAATGTTTTCTGTATCGAAGGGATCGCGAACGCCCATATCCAATATATTCTATTAAGCCATCATGAGGGAAACTCGCTATGTATTTGTTCACTTTTGGGCCGGGCCTCTTCATCGGCTCGGATGTTCGGCATGCGCCGCACCGTTCCGCACACACCAGCCGGTGACGGGATTCCATAGGCAAACTTTTCTAAAAAAACGATGGTTAAAAAGCGGCGCTTTTTGTTAGTCTTAGGTTGGAAAAGTTTAAGCGGAAAAGGTGTCGATTCGTATGACAAAAGTAAAAGGACCGCTGCTTTTGGCAGCGGCGGCGACCATCTGGGGCGGCATGTACGTCGTAAGCAAATTCACGTTTTCCGCCATTCCCCCGATGACGTTGCTGTTCATCCGTTACCTTATAGCCGGCGTCGTGCTGACGGCCGTTTGCCTCGTCCGGAGGGAATGGCGTCTGTCGCGAAGAGACATCGCATCCCTCGTCCAAATCGGCGTCGTCGGCTATTTTCTCTCGATCAGCGCCCAGTTCATCGGAACCGATCTCGCCGACGCCCACACCGGCGCGTTGATCACGACGCTATCGCCGATTTTTCTCTCGTTTTTCGCCGTCATTTTATTAAAAGAAGCCATCACGGCCAAACAAGCGGCGGCGCTCGCCATCGCAACCGCCGGGGTGTTTTTCATCGTCGGGGGACCCGGCCGCGCGTCCGGCCAAACCGTCGGCCTCTTGATCCTATTGTTTGCGGCCGCCTCGTGGGGATATTATTCGGCGATCGCCAAAAAAGCCGCCAAATTTTACACGCCGCTGCAAATGACGACGGCAGGCATTTGGATGGCAACCGTCCTGTCCTTTCCGTTCGCCGCCTTCCAATGGCAGACGTGGGATCACGGCATGTTGGCCGAACCCTCCATTTTGCTCGGCATTCTTTATCTCGGCATCGTGTCAACCGCCGGCGCCTTCTTCGCTTGGAACCGAGGATTGGAACTAACCCCGTCCCATCACGCCGGCCTGTATTTCTTTTTGCAACCGCTCACAGCGGCACTCTTCGGGCGGCTCTTTCTCGGCGAATCGCTCGGCGGCGGCTTTTGGATCGGCGGGCTGTTCATTGCCGGGGGTGTGATCTTAAGCCAATGGCAGAAAACAAACAAACCCGGCGTCAAGGAGAAAAAACCACATTTTACTAAATAGAATCAAAAATGAACCTTCTACGGCAAAAACCCGTCTTTTTTTACAAAAGGGGAATGCCCTCACATGTTTCCCGCGCGTCGGTCGACTGCGGCCAACCGGTCGACGGTGACGAAGTCGTATTGATCATGAACGTCCGCGAGAAACGCTTCCAGCGCTTCAAGCATGATCAATGGCGCCCCTTCGTCGGCGCCGGGCGTGCGGTCGTTATCATGCAGGACGATGATCGCCCCGTCCTGCAATCCTTCATGAAGGCGCTTGAGCAAACGCTCTTTACCGAGCGTGCGCTTCCAATCGCCCAGAATGGCGGACCAAATGACGAGGCGGAACGGGCGGCGCGCCCAAAAGACAGCAAGATTCAGATGCCCCCACGGCGGCCGATAATCGACCGGTTCCCGGCCGGTGATCCGGCGGATGACAGCGGCGGTTTTCGCACATTGCCGCTTCGTTCCGAAAGGCGTCAATAACCAGTTGCTCACATGGCGATAATGATGGATGGCGACTTCATGCCCTTCTTCCGCCATTCTTTTTATGATGTGAGGATATTGCTCGGCATACTCGCCGACGACAAAAAACGTCGCTTTGATTCGATATCTTTTCAATAAATCGAGAAGCCGCGGCGTATAAACCGGATGCGGCCCATCATCGAAAGTGAGCGCGACCTTGCCTTGGGCATCCGCGCTGCGAAAAATGCCGAGAGAAAACATGCGCATGATCGCGGTGGGCAATACGCCGTAAACGAGTATAAGCATTATAATTGTCAACAAAATGTAGAGAATCATTAACATTTTTTTCGCCTTCTCTTCTTTTTTCACCCGTTTTATTGCATAATTTTGATCATCGGCAATTTCCGCACATCGACTTCTGCTGAAACTCACACGGGCTTCCCAGTATGACTGCTCGGCATATGCCGGCGTGCGGAGATCATCATGCCCCGGATGGGGATAAAACCTTTTCCCTTATGAGTCAAAAAAACGGCGGCGTCTTCCCCGCCGCTTGGACATGCCAAAACCATTTGACTGAAGAAACGAGGATTCAGAATGGAACACTTTCAAATGTATATTGCCGAATACGGTTATTTGGCCATCTATTTCTTCCTTGTCATGGGCATCATCGGCATTCCCGCGCCCGAAGAGTCCCTGATGGTTTTCGTCGGCATTGCCGCATCCAACGGAACGCTCCGATTTTCCGACGCCCTTCTGGCGTCGTTTCTCGGCGTGATCAGCGGCATGTTGTTCGCCTATACCGTCGGCTATTGGGTCGGAAAGCCGGTGCTGAACCGGGTCGGGCCTTGGATCGGCTTGACGCCAAAGCGGTGGCAAAAGGCCTCGAGCACCTTCTCCCGGCATGCCATATGGGCGATCGCGGTCGGGTATTTCCTCCCGGGCATCCGACAGATTAACCCTTATATGGCCGGAATCAGCCGCATGCGCTTGATCCCGTATGCCGCCGCTGCTCTGTGCGGCGCAGCGGTTTGGACGACCGCATTTCTTTCCCTCGGATATTTTGTGGGGAACAAGATCGAGCGATTGCTTGCGCTCACCCCAGCCCATGTCGCCGTCGGCTTGTCGCTTCTCGCCTTCCTCTTTCTCATCGGGTTCATCGCGCAAGCCCTCTTGTTCCGCCAGCAAGCGGATTGACCGACGGATTTCCACAAGCGGTCTAGCGGCATAAAAACGCGGGAAAAGCGAACCGTAGCGGTTCGCTTTTTTAATACAAATTGCTCGTCATCGACATTTTCTTCGCATATTTTTTGATCTTGCTGACGAACCCGCGTTTTTTCGTGATGGCATCCGTCATGCTGTTGATATAAACGCCTTCCGCCACATTGGCCATCAGAAAATTGTAAAGGCTCCGCGTCGAATACATCTGCATTTCACTGAAGTAGCGGTCCACCTCGCGCTCCCATTTGCGCCGCTCCAGATCATCGTTTAAAACCCGCGCCAACTGGGGCTCAATATCGGCATCGCGGCGGATCTCATACACCAAATGTTTTTCTTTTAGGTATTGCAAATTAATATACTCTTGACCGGGCAAAGCCGAATGGATGAAGATCAACAGCCGCTTGCGCAACGCCTCGCTGACGGTTACGCCGCCCGGCTTCGTAATGATGGCATCGGCCCGATCATACAGCTCGTTCATTTTTTCCCGAGACGAAATATAGGGCAACGGTTCGATGCGCGGATGGCCTTTCGCCTTCAAGTCGTTGAACAATCGTTCGTTTTTGCCGCACAACACGATATAATGGAACCCATGATCGCGGTCGGATCGTTGGAGCTGTTCAAGCAAGCCGTGGATGTCCCCAAGCCCGCTGGAACCGCCGGCGACCAGCACGGTCTTCACATCATTGGGTTCCGTCCTGCGCCGGGGCGCCAAAAACGTTTCATGAATGGGAATGCCGGTCACAATGATGTTTCGTTCCTTCAAACCGTACTCTTCGACCATTCGCTGCTTGACGTCAAGATTCGGAACGAGATGATAGTCAATGCCTTCCCGTCCCCATATATCATTGATGAAAAAATCGGTATATACATTAATAACAGGGATCCGAACAACGCCGTTGAGTTTCAGCCGGCTCATCAATAGTGACGGAAATCCCTGCGTGCACACAACGGTATCCGGACGCACTTCCTCCAACAGCTTCGTCAACCGGTTGAGAAAATAAAATTCCAATCCCTTAAAGGAACAATGGCGGTGCGATTTCGTGTAGGCAAAATGGTTGTAAACCCAATCATAGGATTGAGGCGTTTGATCGATCCATTTTAAGTATGCCTTGGATACCGCCTTTTCCATTTTTTCACTGCAATAGCTGAGCAGATCAATCTTTTCGCAAGTGACTTTATTCGTCCGCTTTTGAATGATGTCGATCAATGCGTCGGCCACTTTGTGATGGCCGTTAGGCATCTTAAACAACGGTAAAAACAATATTTTCATATTGAATGGCTCCTTTTATTCGCCAATCCGTTCCGCTTCTGTTATTTAATTTTAATTCTAACAACATAACCGAAATGAACCGAGCAGCGGGGCGCCGGCAAACCCCACGCCCCGCGCGGTTCGTCGCATTCCGGTGTTGTGATATGGCAAGCGGCGGTTTGCGGGAGACAGCGGGTGAGCCTTGATTCGACCGATCGGACGAAGGGGCGAAGATCCCCTCCTATCCATGAAAAATGCTTCGGCGGCCGGCTCCCCTGTGTTCGCCACGAGACGTGCCCTCACTTTTTAGGATATGTTCCACTCAGCTTGTCCAATAGCCGTTAAGACCATTTTATACGAAAACTTCAGGAAAAAGACGGGGGCCATATACTTACCCATATGTTATTTTAACATAAAAGCGGGCAAACGGACAGTTGTTTCAAGCCGCCCTGAAGCCGCAAAAAAATATCCCTTGTATGTAGGAGATAGTGGAATTAAAATAATGATAGTTTATATGATTAGAAGTTTTGTCCATTTCCGCGGCAAAACGTGGATACGGAAGAACCGTTTCAAGAGTACAGCCGGCTCGGAGCGAACGGCCAAAGCGTCGGCCCGTCCGCAGCGAAGAAGCCGGCCCTCCCTGTATTAAAAACCAGAAATGGCGGCGTTTCTGCTTACGGATTCGTCCCATTTTCTTGGAGGTCTCGACCGATGAATACGATCTGGCAAAGCCTTCGTCGCTTTTTGAAAAGTCAATATTTTACCTTTTCCACCATTTTAACGGTTAAAGCCGTTCTCATCCACATGTTTTTGTTCCACGACTTTTTTTTTAATCAAGGCTTTTTTGCTGGAAGGATGCTACATCTTTCTCATTCTTGGCCTGATCGAATTGCTCCCCCAGAGATTTAAAAGCGCCGGTTATTTTATTGCCGACGTCATCATGACGACGTTGTTTGCCAGCATCATTTTGTACGTCGCCTACTTTAACACGGTGCCGACCTACTTCGCCCTGTTTCAGCTCGGCCAAGTGTCGGCCATCAGCGACAGCGTCATTTCGCTGCTCAATCCCTTGTATTTGTTAATGTATTTGGACATCGCCATCCTGCTCGTTTTCAAATGGTCCAAAAAGCTGCCGTTCCCGACGCCCAAGGTCGATAAAAGATGGGTGCGGACATCGGTGACGGTGGCCGTCATCATGGCGTTCGGCATTTTCGTTTACTACAAAGGCGTCGACATCGCCAACCCGGTTCTCGCCGCCGAAAATAAAGGCATTTTGAATTATGAGCTGCTGAACATATACAAAAACCCGTCGGCGACGGTCAAACCGTTGGATCCGAACTTAACCCCGGCAGAAATCAATGAAAAAATCGCAAAGATTAAAGGCAACACCATCATACCGGATCATAAGAAGGCCATGTTCGGAGCGGCCAAAGGGCGCAACGTCATCATCGTTCAAGGCGAGTCGTTCCAAAACTTTCTCATCGGATTGAAGGTCAACGGCCAGGAAGTCACTCCTAATCTCAATCGATTGATCAAGCACAGCCTGTACTTCCCGCACGTCTTCCAACAGGTCGGACCGGGCAACACGTCGGACGCCGAATTCATCATGAATACTTCGTTGTTTCCGCAATCGTACAGCGCGACATCGATCGCCGTCGGCAATCGCCACTTCTATGCCTTGCCGCGGTTGTTAAGCGATGAAGGTTATGAAACGATGACCTTTCACGCCGATGAATTGAAATTTTGGAACCGCGATGAGCTTTATCCCGCGCTCGGCTTTGACCATTTTTATGAACAACCGCTGTACGGCAATAAAGATATCGTCGGCCTCGGCCCTTCGGACGACGTCCTTTATTCAAAGGGCATCGACATTTTGAAAAAAAGCAAACAGCCGTTTTACGCGATGTTCATCAGCATGTCGAGCCATCACCCTTATAAAATCCCCGAGGACAAACAAGGGCTCGATCTGCCCAAACGCTACGAAGGCACCATCGTCGGGGACTACTTGCAAGCCCAGCACTATACGGATGCCGCGCTCGGCCGTTTCATCGACAAGTTGAAAGCCGCAGGGCTTTGGAAAAACAGCATTTTCCTGTTCTACGGCGATCACTTCGGACTCGACAACGACATGTTGAACCGCAATGAAAGAGCATTGATGCAAGAGCTGCTCGGCCACCCCTATACGGACGTTGACCGTTACAACATCCCCTTTATCGTCACCATACCGGGGGTGACGCACGGGGAAGAACGGAATATCATCGGGGGGCAGTTGGATTTTCTGCCGACATTGACCAACCTGCTCGGGATCCCAATCGAAAACCGGCTTGTTCACTTCGGCCAAGACTTGTTGAATACGGACAGCAACACCATCGGCATGCGCTACTATATGCCGAAAGGCTCATTTATCAATGAACACATCATCTTCCAACCGAATAAAAATTTTGACGACGGCACCGCCTATAATATATGGACGGGCGAACCGGTGAAAGATTATAAAAATTACCGCGTCGACTATGAACGCGTGATCGAGTTGGAAAACCTTTCGGACGCTTATATTTTATCTTTGCCGCATCAAATCAATGCAAATAAAATGCCGTAATCCAATAAGCGCAAAGGGACAACCTTCAAGGTTGTCCCTTTTTGCGCTGGAGATTTACCGGTTGGCCCCGCTTTTGCCGGGAGAAAGATATGGCTCTTCAGTGCACCGGTTGGCCGGCGCTTGATCCTCATGCCTTTCTCCCATTTGGACGGCAGGTCTTGGCTTTCTTACCCTTAAGCCGGCTGGAACGTTTTACAATCGGTTTCCCGACTGTTTTTTGCTTCTTTGCCGACGTGGCTCACCACATAAATGGTGTCCGCGCCGCATAGATTGCCTTCTTCCCAAAAGAAACAGTTCCTCACTTCGCATAAAACGTCTTTCGCCACTCGTTCATCATCCTCTCAAGCAAAGCTGTGTGTGGCGAGTTTATTTTTCCCCGACTTGAAGGGGAGAATTACTCAATATGACGGGTATCAAGATTTCCCATCCTTGTCCACCAGAGCTGCTTCGTCCATGAGGCGGAGATCTTCAGGTGCCGAACCGGTCACGTGGATGCCATCCGCCGTGTGACATGTCGGCGCATGGAAATCGCGCGCAAACGTCCCCCTATCGCGATCGCTGCCCCGCTCAATGTCCCACGAACCGCTTTTGATAAAGGACGATCAAGGTGTCCAATTCCCGGCTTTGTCTGACGGTTTCCCCGTTTTTAATCCCCCTTACGGCCGCCACCTTCACCATTTCGTCTCTCTTCTTGGCGATGAACCGCATTAAATCGGCTTCGCTGATGGACTCCAGATTCAGCATACTCTCCCTAACCCCTTACTCTTTTTTCATGTTCTAAAAAATACCTGCCAACTATTATGCAAAGTGTTCGGACAAAATTCAATTGTTTTGACAAAACATGTGTTAAACCAACAATTTTTCTAAAGATCTATGGCGGCTCGACGAAATCCGAACGGCCGCCCCCGATCGTTATTAAAAATCCCCCGCAACCGGTCGAAAAATAGGCAAAGCGCGCGAAAAAACCGGACCGATCGTCCGGCTCACGCAGGGCATGACCAATCGTAAGGCTTGGCTTCATCAATGATCATGCGCTTCGTCTTTGATCTCGCGGCGCATGCCGGCAATCGCTTGCTCACGCCGCTCGTTTTTGGCGAGGATCGCTTCCCGTTCCTTGCCTGATAAATCTTCGTTCTGCAACGTTTTATGGGCTTCTTCCAAATTTTCGATCGTGTTTTGCACCATTTCCTGGAGTTTCTCGACATTATCGCTGCGATCATCAGGCTTCGGCCGATAATCCGGCATCATCATTCCTCCTCGTAGGCCGTCTCAAACGGACGGCGATCATTTCACCCTTATTATTGAAGAGGGCTTCTCCCTTTATGCATGAACGCAGTCCGTTCTTGGTCCACGCCGTCAGCCGCCTTCGAAAAAGCGATGAATTTCGCGAATCACGACATCCGCATCCTCCGCCTTCAGATCATAATAAAGCGGCAAGCGGACGAGCCGTTCGCTTTCGCTTGTCGTATAGCGGTCGATCCCGTGAAAACGTGCCCAGCGCTGGCCCGCCTCGGAGCGGTGAAGGGGAATATAGTGGAAAGCCGCGGTGATCCCCCGTTTTTTGAGAAAAGCGATCATACGGTCGCGTTCGTTTCGATCGCGGACCTTGACGTAAAACATGTGCGCGTTGTGGGAACAATGAGGCGGAGGCGCGGGCAACTCCAAGCGTCCGGCTTCCGAAAGCGGCTTCAGTCCGTTGTAATAACGCCGCCAGATGGACAGGCGTTTTTGCTGGATCGCTTCGGCCTTCTCAAACTGGGCATATAAATAGGCCGCATTCAATTCACTCGGCAGAAAAGACGACCCGATGTCGACCCACGTATATTTATCCACTTCGCCCAATAAAAAACGGCGGCGATTCGTGCCTTTTTCCCGGATGATTTCCGCGCGTTCGCACAGAGCGGGGTCGTTGATCAAAAGCGCTCCGCCCTCGCCGGATGTCAAGTTTTTCGTTTCGTGAAAACTGTAACAGCCCAAATGTCCGATGGAACCGAGCGGCCGGCCTTTATAGGCGCTCATCATCCCTTGCGCGGCGTCCTCGACGACGAACAAGCCGTATTTTTCCGCCAAAGCCAAGATGGCATCCATTTCGCAAGCCACACCCGCATAGTGGACGACGACAATGCCCTTCGTCCTCGGCGTGATCGCCCGTTCCACGGCGCGTTCATCCATGTTCATCGTATCCGGGCGGATGTCGACAAAAACGACGGTCGCCCCCCGCAGCAAAAACGCATTAGCCGTGGATGAGAACGTATAAGAAGGCATGATGACTTCATCACCGGGCTTGACGTCCAAGAGCACCGCACACATTTCCAGGGCGTGCGTGCAGGAAGGCGTGAGGAGCGCCCGCCGGCAACCGGTATGGCGCTCGAGCCACTCTTGGCATTTTTGCGTGAACCACCCGTCGCCGCACAATTTTCGATTTTCGATGGCTTTCCGGAGATAATCGACTTCGCTGCCGGTCACTGGCGGTAAGTTAAACGGAATCATTTACTCCATTCCTCCTATCCGGATTGGCTGGACAACGCAAGCCCGGCCACGACCAGCGCAAGACCCGCAAGCTTCGGCCACGTGACCGCTTCGTGAAACAAAACCGCCGACAAAAACAGCACGGCGACATATGAAAGGCTCATGAAAGGATAGGCGTAGCTCAACTGAAACTTCGTCATGGCGAGCATCCAAAAGAGCGAAGCGGCAAAGGCGGCCGCCAATCCCGACAGCACAAAGGGATCCATCAGCGCTTTGAACAGAAACGCAATCTTATCCAAGCCGCCGTTTCCCGCTTCCCCAAGCCGGTTGACGCGCCACTTTAAAGCCAATTGGCCGTAAACGGTCAAGGCGATCGTCGCCAATATGTACAGATAGCCCATTCCATCCCCCTCCTTCATGGCCGAAGAATCGTTCGATTTTGGTCTTGGTACCTATCCGTTTTGGAACCTGAAATCTGTTGGTATTGCAGCCCATCGCCCGGGCAAATTCGCTGGCTCGAAGTCGCTTGATCGATCGGTCCATCCGGCGGATTGAAAAGATGATAGATGTCGCGGGGATTACGAAAAGAAAAACCGAGCGATCGATAAAGGTTCACGACGGCGGCATTGGCCGCGGACACCGAACTCACCAATTCGGCATGGCCTTCCTCAAAAAGCGTCTGGCAAACGGCGCTCCAAAAAAATTTGGCGAGCCCGCGCCCTTGAAAGCTCGGAACAACGGCATGCAGGGCGAGTTTGTTCCCCTGACATCCGAAAAATCCGGCCGCTTCCCCTTTAAACCAAAGCCCGTACAACCGGCCGCTTGCGGCGATCTCCCGCACCCAGGCGGCATAGCGGGCGTCCGCTTTGGCCGGATCGATGTGAAAGTCGCGATGAAAGCGGTCGTATTGAAAAACGCCTTGACACATGGCGGCGGCTCGTTCGGGATCGAATCCCGGCTCGGCCGCGACGCGCGCATCAAACACCGGGCGAAACTTCTCCTTGGCGCAATAAGGCTCAATCAGCGTGTCGCAGTAGTAAAACCCGTACTGATGCAAAAGGCCCTTCGGCGTCAAAGGATCGACGCGCAGGGTGAAATGGCCGGGCATGGCGCGAATCGTTTGGAAAAGCGATTCGGATGCCTTCGTGATTTCATAGGTGGCAAAGCCGAAAACGCGTCGGTCCCAAGGCGTTTCGACCAAGCCGTCGAGCGCGGACGTCCTCCCGGTCATCGGCCAACCTCCTTTGCGATGCCGCTTTTTCTCCCGCGCAATCCGTCTGCGGCGGGCCGGTCGTCGCCCCTTGTGCCGAGCCGCCGCCGAATGATGAATTCGCTACAACTTCGTATGCGCTGTTCATGCAAGGCGAGCCGTGGAGAGGAAGCGAGCGCCGCCGGCGTCATCGCCGTTAAGGCGCGGGCGCGCCCCGCCGCGCTCCCGCCATCGCATGGGGATTCCGCGTCAGCTCCATCGGTCCCGCCGCCCTGTCCGTCCTAAAAATCTCCATAAAGCCTACGGTTTGGCGAACCACATAAAGCGGCCGCCTTTTCACTTCATCGAAAATTTTCCCGATATAAAGGCCGAGGATGCCGAGGTTTGTAAACAAGAGCCCAAAAAAAAAGGTCAACGATACCATGACGCTCGTCCAGCCCGCCACCGGCTGATAAAGGCAGAAGTACTTATAAATGAGATAAAGGCCATAGATGAGTGAAGCCGTCGCGGTGACAAAACCGAAGGCGATGGACAACCGGAGCGGTTTATCGGACTGGCTGACGATGCTGTCAACCGCAAAGTTGACGAGCTTCGGCAAACTGTAACTGGATCGGCCGTGGCCGCGCGGATCATGAACGACATCGACCGCCGCCCATCGGAAGCCAAGCCATTTTAAAAACAGGGGATAAGACCGGCTCCGCTCCCGCATTTTCAACAGTTCGTCGGCGACTTGACGGGAACAAAGGCTGAAATTCGCGATCGCGGGATCGAAACGGCCGTCGGTCATGCCCGCATACACCCGGTAAAACAGCCGCGACCCCCATCGTTTCAGCCAATGATCCCGGCGCACGGCGCGGCGGGCAAAAACGATGTCATACCCTTCCTTCGCCTTTTCCCACAAACGCTGAATGTCCTCGGGGCGGTCCTGAAGGTCGCCGTCCATGACGACAATCCAGTCCCCTGATGCCGCGTCGATTCCCGCCGTAATCGCGATGTGTTGGCCGAAATTGCGGGAGAGCCGGATGCCCTTTACCCGCTTGTCACCGGCCGCCAGCGATCCGATGGTCGTCCACGAATCGTCCGGGCTGCCGTCGTTGACATATAAAATTTCATAGTTGTCGGTCAAACGGGCGAGCACAGCCCTTAACCGCCGGTTTAATTCGGGAAGGCATTCCCCGCATTTGTAAACGGGGATGACCACCGACAGCAATGGTTGTTCCGTTCGGTTCATCTCCAATCCTCCTTTGCTCGCTTTGACCAAATGGCCAAGGCGGCTTCGCCGTCACTCCGCCCGAGCATCGGCGCGGGGCTCGAACGGGGCCTCCCAATATGGGTAAATGTGTTTGCGCTTGGCAATGTCCAAGAGATACCGGCCGTATTCATTGTTTTTATATTTGGACGCCGAAACGAGCAATTGTTCTTTGGATATCGCCCCTAGATAATAAGCAATCTCCTCAAGGCAAGCGACTTTAAAGCCTTGGTGAAGTTCGATCGTCTTCATAAACTCCGCCGCTTCGTGCAGCGCTTGATGCGTGCCGACATCCATCCAGACGAAGCCTCTGCCCAGCAGCTCGACCGACAGCTTTCCCTTTTGCATATAAATCCGGTTTAAGTCGGTGATCTCCAATTCGCCGCGCGCTGATTTCTCCAAAGTTTTGGCGTACCGCACGGCGTGCCGGTCATAAAAATACAAACCGGTGACGGCAAAATCCGAGCGCGGCTTTTTCGGCTTTTCTTCCAAAGACAGGACGCGCTTTTGCTCATCAAAGCGGACGACGCCGAATCGTTCGGGATCCTTCACGCGGCAGCCGAAAATGACCGCCCCGTCGAGACGGCGGATGGCCTGTCTTAACAACGTCGTCAATCCTTGGCCATAAAAGAGATTATCGCCGAGAATCAAGGCGACCGGCTCGCCGTTGATGAACGATTCGCTGATGAGCAGCGCCTCGGCAATCCCGTTCGGTTTTTCCTGCTCAGCGTATTGGAGCCGGATGCCGAATGCGCGGCCGTCGCCGAGCAGTTTTTCAAAGCGCGGACGGTCTTCGGGCGTCGTGATCAAAAGAATGTCGCGGATGCCCGCCAGCATTAAGACCGACAGCGGATAATAGATCATCGGCTTCTGGTAAACGGGCAACAAATGTTTATTGTTTGCCAAGGTAAGAGGATACAGCCTCGTGCCTTTCCCTCCGGCGAGAACGATGCCTTTCATGATTGCCCCCTACTCTCCAAACGCTTCCATTTCATTCATTAACATGCGCGATTTGGAAAGTTTTTATCCGCTTTGAATGTTTTGGCTGCGCTTGGTTGCCTCCGCCGCGTTTAGCCGAAGCGAAGGATAAGCCTCCGTTTTTCCAATAAAGATCGTAAGGCTCATGGCCCGGGGAAACTTTGATTGGCGCTTGCAAGAAATCGCGGGCAAGAGGGGTGCGGATTGGCTTCCCGCCGCGGAGAGAAGTCCACTCATTAATAAGTGTACGGGCATAGAAATATATATAGGACAGACAGTCAAACCGCGAACGGGAGGGGATGGGAACAGTGGACGGAATCGCCGCTTTTGTTCTCGGGCTGTTGCAAGGAATCACCGAATTTTTGCCGATTTCAAGCACCGGGCATCTGTATTTGGGGCGACATTTTTTTGGATTGGATGAGGCGGGGCTGTTTTTGGACACGATGCTTCATTTCGGAACGTTGATCGCCATCATCGTCTTCTATAAAGAGGAGTGGCTGGCCATCCTGCGCCGGCCGTTCGGCCGAAAGTCGCTCCTTATCATCGTCGCCACCATCCCGGCTATTGTTTTCGGTTTTTTATTTAAGGACTTTTTTGACGGGCTCTCGAAAACGGGACAAACGATCGGTTGGGAATTTTTATTCACCGGCGGGCTGCTTTGGCTCTCGGAAAGCGTGAAGGAAGGGCATCGAAAAATCGATGATCTGACCGCATGGGATGCCCTCTTTATCGGTTGCTTTCAAGCCACGGCGATCTTTCCTGCGGTTTCGCGTTCCGGTGCGACCCTCGCGGCCAGTTTGTTGAGAAAAGTCGACCGCGATACCGCCGCGTATTTTTCCTTTTTGATCTCGACGCCTGCGGTCGCGGGCGCGCTCGTCCTTCAAGCGCGCGAACTTTTCCGGGGGACCGTCGAACAGATCACCCCCATTCCTCTTTTGATCGCGACGTTATCGTCCGCCTTGTTCGGCTACCTCGCGATCCAATGGATGATCGACTTCGTAAAAAGGCATTCCTTAAGAATTTTTGCCGTTTATGTATGGGTATTGGGTGCGGCGGTGCTCATCTTGCAGTGGACAGGCGTTTTTTAAAACGACGCGGGAAAGCGATGCACGCTGGCGCCAACGTCTTCAAGGCACCGCGGCGGAAGGAGGAAGGGCATGGGGAATATACGGCTGACGTTGCAAGTCGCCGCGACATTTGTGGGAACGGTCGTCGGCGCCGGTTTTGCGACGGGAAGGGAAATCGTTCAATTTTTTACGCAATACGGCGCTTGGGGAACGAACGGCATTGTGGTCAGCGGCATCCTGTTCATCTTTGCCGGTTCCAAACTGATGATCACGGCGCAAAACATCGGGGCCCGATCGTATAAAGACTTGAACGTGTTCCTTTTCGGTCCGGTATTCGGGGCCGTGATGAACGGCCTCGTCTTATTCGTCTTGTTCGGTTCGTCGGCCGTCATGCTTTCGGGAGCCGGCGCCGTCTTTCATGAACAACTCGGTTGGCCGTGGCAAGCGGGGCTCTTTCTCACGACCGTTTTATGTTTTCTCGCGCTCTTAAACGGTTTGAAAGGCGTCATGGCGGTCAACGCCTTCGTCGTGCCGGTGATGATCGTTTTTACGTTATTTGCGGCGGGCGTGCAATGGACCGCCTCCCACGACAACGCCCTCACGCCGCCCTTTCCCTTTCACAGCGGCCGCTTATCCTGGCTCATCAGCGCGCTGTCGTACGCCTCCTTCAATCTTTTTGCCGCCCAGGCGGTACTCGTCCCGCTCGGGCACGACATCCGCGACAAACAGGCCATCAAAAACGGAGGCCGGCTCGGCGGCCTCCTCCTTATGGTTTTACTATTGGTCAGCCATTGGACTTTAAGCGGCCATCCGGACACGGTGTTTTTCCAAATCCCAATGGCCGAAGTGATCCGAACGTTCGGAATGGGGATTCATCTTTTGTTTCTCGCCGTCATCTTCGGGGAAATTTTCACGACCTTGATCGGCAATATTTATGGCGTCAAGCGCTACTTGGCGCAACGCTTTTCCATCCGGGAACCGGTGCTGACCGCGTTGTTGTTGGGGCTGATTTATCCCATCAGCCAATTCGGTTACGGCCCGCTTTTATCGAACCTCTACCCTTTGTTCGGCTATCTCAGCCTCGTGTTTCTCCTCTTTGTCCTGTTGAAAAAATCCGGTCCTTGAGGGCGACACGATCACTTAGCAAGCATTGGGCTAAATATCGAGAAAGTCGTCTCCGTCTCCGAAGATGTTTTGGTTTAACGTTTCATAAAGCACCTCGGGAATGTGGGCCCGCAAATCTTCCTTCGTTTCAAAGACTTCAAGGCGGTAGCTGTCGGGCACCGTCCAAAACCCGATTCCATCGTTCAGGTTAAAATTAAAATTAAATTTTTCGGCCAGCTTTTCTTCTACCTTCGATTTGATCAAAACGCTGAGCGAATGATGGCGCGTTTTCGTGTAGAGAGCATAGCGGTGTTTGGCCGTCTCATAGACGATATACTCCGTCAGCGTTTCCTCATGAGGATCGGCGATCTGGGTTCTGGCCAGCTCCTTGCCCATGAAACGCTTTTGTACATAGGTACCGTTTTCACCGATTTTCACGGCGACTTCTTGAAAGCCCGCCCGCTTCGCCTCCTCCGCCCGGATAAACCGCTTCAACGCTTGGGCGATCGTCGCCGAAAGGTTGTTGCCGGCAAGCTCCTGCGCCCGTTCAAAAATCGGCAGATCATCTTCCGTGACATAAATCGTCTTGTTCGGCATGTTCATCCAACCTTTCTGATTCGTTTTTTATAAGTATATTATGAGTATATGTATATTGTCAATATACATTTATTGTGACGCGGACGAATAATCCTGCTGAATGATATGACGTCTTACGGGTTTGAAGGGATTTCCCTCTCACCGGCCTTCCTGACGCCGTTGACGCCGCATTTAGAGGCTGCGGGAGCCGGACGACCCGTTCAACGAAAAAGACATCCGCCTACCGGCGGATGTCCGTCTGAAATACGGGCGCGCGTATTGCCGCGGACCGCATCTCACTTCTATTATGCGAGATTAATCCACACGCTTTTGACTTCGGTATAGTTGTTTAACGCGTAGGAGCCCATTTCCCGGCCGATGCCAGACATCTTGTAGCCGCCGAAGGGGCTGGCGGCGTCGAAGACGTTGTAGCAGTTGACCCACACGGTGCCCGCTTTCAATTTGCTCGCGACATAGTGGGCGTTGCGGATGTTTTCCGTCCAAAGGCCGGCGGCGAGCCCGTACTCACTGTTATTGGCCCGTTCGATGACTTCGTCGAGGTCTTCGAACGGCATCGCGCAGACGACCGGACCGAAGATTTCCTCTTTCGCGATCGTCATGTCGTCCGAGACGTCGGCAAACACCGTCGGCTCGACGAAATAGCCGCGTTCGGAGAACGACCCGCCGGTGAGAAGTTCCGCGCCTTCCGCTTTGCCTCGGTCGATATAACGAACGACGCGGTCTTGCTGTTCTTTAGAGACGAGCGGTCCCATTTCCGTTTCGGGATTCAGCCCGTCGCCTTGCTTGATTTTTTTCGAATAGCTGACGAGATCGCTGACGACGTTATCGTACGCTTTTTTCTGGACGAACAAACGCGACCCGGCGCAGCACACTTGGCCTTGGTTGAACATGATGCCCGAAATGGCCCCCGGAATCGCCCGCGACATGTCGGCGTCCGGCAGGATGATGTTCGGCGACTTCCCGCCCAGTTCGAGCGTGACGCGTTTTAAAGTGTGGCTCGCCTCCGCCATGATCAGCTTGCCGACTTCCGTGGAACCGGTAAACGCGATCTTATCGACCTTAGGATGTTGGACGAGCGGCGCTCCCGCCGTTTCCCCGTAACCCGGGATGACGTTGATGACGCCTTCCGGAAACCCGGCTTCTTCGGCGAGCGACGCCAAATATAAGGCCGACAATGGCGTTTGTTCCGCCGGTTTCAAAACGACGGTGCAACCGGTGGCAAGCGCGGCCCCGAGTTTCCACGCGGCCATCAGCAGCGGGAAATTCCAAGGGATGATTTGTCCGACGACGCCGACGGGCTCATGGCGGGTGTAGTTAAAATATTGGCCGGCCACCGGGATCGTTTGCCCGACGATCTTCGTCGCCCAACCGGCGTAGTAACGGAAATGCTCGATCGCGAGCGGAATGTCCGCCGTCCGCGATTCGCGGATCGGTTTGCCGTTATCCAGGCTTTCAAGCTGCGCCAGCTCTTCTTTATGCTCTTCCATGAGATCGGCCAGCTTGTAGATCAAGCGGCTTCTTGACGCCGCGCTCATGCGCGACCACGGGCCTTCATCGAAGGCTTTCCGGGCCGCGTTCACCGCACGGTCAACGTCTTCCGGACCGGCTTCAGCGACCGTCGCCAGCACTTCACCCGTTGCGGGGTTCACGGTATCAAACGTTTTTCCCGATGCCGAGTCGACCCATTTGCCGCCGATGTAGAGCTTTTTCGTTCCCGTCAAGAAATCGGACAAGCGCCTGCTGATCTCCAGGGTGTTGGGTTCCACGAAACATCCCTCCCATAATATTGATAGTAAGGATTTCTATAAAAGATTATGAAAACCCTTTCAATAATTTGTATAAATCGTTTGACAATTAAACACGAAATACGACCCCATGATTCCCAGCGCCGCCTCAACCGTCGCACAAACGGTCGCTTGAAGGGAGATGCGGTCGAAGAGTCAGCGATTTTTGGTCATCATCACGCCTTCAAGCGTCGCACCTGACAATAAAGGACGAGCTGGTCCGCCGTCCCGCACCGCACAAAGACTTTTTTCTTTCCGCGACGTCGGGCGTCGATCATTTCGACGACCCTTCTGCACATTTCTCCGGCCGCTGCCCATGCTTCAGTAGCAGCGCTTCGGACAAAACAGCGCCCCGCGTCGCCCGCGGAGCGCTGTTTTCTCGGAAATACACTTGATTTCATGTGCAGGAGCATGCACGGGTTTAGCCATAGCGGAGAGAATAGATGGGTTCACTTTTCTTTATTGCCTGGAGCATTCGACAGTCCCCTACCACCAGGAAGACACATGGCGCCATATATCGCCCGGCCCGGGTTTCCAAAATCCTCGCCTGCGATCGCAAAGGATTCGGACGGGAGGCACCGGCGAGTGTTAGTATTAAAATCCCGTCACCCCGCCGAACACGCGGTTGACAAACGATGAAATCTTCGCCATCCAATCGAAATAGAGGAAAACGCCCATCGCCACCATCAAAACGCCGCCGATTTTCGTCATCAACACGTGATGGCGGCGAATCCAACCAAGCCTTCCGATGAAAAAAGCGAGAATGAGAAAGGGCAAAGCAAACCCGGCCGTGTACGCGGCCATATAAAACAGCCCTTTGCCCGGATCCGTTATGCCCAGCGTGATGACCGCGGAGAGGATCGGACCGGTGCAAGGCGTCCAACCGGCGGCAAAGCCCATGCCGATCAGCACCGAACCGACGTATCCGGCCGGGCGGGAGCGAAACGTCACCCGTTTATCCTTCATTAAAAAACCGGGTTTCCACACCCCCATGATCATGAGTCCGAAAACGACGATTAAAATCGCGCCGATCTGCCGGATGAGAACGCTGTAATTCACGAATAACCGGGCGATGACCGTCGTAGACACGCCGAGCGAGAGAAAAATGACGGAAAAACCGAGCATGAAAAGCAACGTATGAACGATCACACGCCGTTCGAGGCGGCCGTTCAGCCCCTTCAGTTCATCGACCGAAAGCCCCGTGATATACGATAAAAAACCGGGGTAGAGCGGCAGCGTGCACGGCGATACAAACGACAAGAATCCCGCTCCGAAAGCCAAAAAAAGATTAACGTTGGCAGCCAAGCGCGCACCTCCTTTTTTCCGCCAACCGGTGCTGGACCCCACCGGTTCCATGCGCGTCCACTCTCCGTTTGATCATATGAAGTCTACCGCTCCACGGCGGTCCGGGCAAACGGAGAACCTTACGGCTGAACGAGTTTCAAATTCTTTTCCACCGCTTCGGGACTATCCATGCCCCCGGTAATCTTCTTCACGATCCGCCCGTTCTTGTCGATCAAAAAGGTCGTCGGGATCGGCCCGATGTGATAAGCCCGCGTCACCGCGCCGTCCCGGTCGAGAACGGTCGTAAATTTTAAGCCGTAGCGTTCAAAAAAACCGCGGACGACGACCGGCGACTCTTGGATGTTCACCGCCAAAATCTTAACGTTCTTCAAGTGCTTTTCATACACTTCATTTATGTACGGCATCTCTTCTTTGCAAGGATCGCACCATGATCCCCAAAAATTCAGCAAGACCCCTTGGCCGCGAAAATCGGAAAGCTTGACCTCTTTGCCGTCCAAGGTTTTCAAAGCGAAATCCGGCGCTTGATCGCCGACATCAATGTTTTGCTTGTCCCTGACGACTTGATAAATGGTAAAACCGACCGCCGCGGCGATGAGAAGGATGAGCGCGGTTCGCATGAGCAAGCGCCATCGCCGCTTGCTAAGGTATTGTTCGTTGTTCATCTCGATCCTCCTAAACCTTTTCATTCCCCATTATAAACAAACTTGGCCGTCGATGAATAAAGAATGTTTTCATTACGATGAAAAGAATCATATTTTTCCGCGCCGCCTGCTTTCCCTTATTCAATAAAAATCCTGGTGAATTCAACGAAAACCGCCAAGAATTCAATGAAAAACGGCAGGCATTCAGTATATCTATATTTTCTGAAATAATTATCAATCTTGGCTCATGAATACATCCCCAACCGGACACGTGCCCGCTTTGGGCATGCTGCCTGCACTCCGACGAAAGATTCAAGAAAGCAACATCAGGAAGTGATCCCGCGAAGAAACTTTATCATAGAAAATGAACCCGTCCGGACGTGCGCCGAACGGGTTCATCGTTTTTATACGACGTCGTAACCTTGTTCTTCAATCGCTTCCTTCATTTGTTCAAGGCTGACTTTATCTTTGTCATAGCGGACATCCACCTTACCGGTATCGAGATGGACTTTGACGTCGGCCACACCGTCGAGCGCTTTTAACGCTCCGGAGACCGCCGCCTCGCAATGCCCGCACGTCATGCCTTTCACATCCAAGACCACATTTTCCATCATGAAACCCTCCATTCAGTTTTTTGATTAGTATAAGCGTTGCCCAAGAGAGCAATCGGTTGGCGGTGTAAACAAACGGCTGAGCGCCCACCGGCGTCGGCCGTCCCGCCGAATCGAAACAGGAGGGCGATCCTCTTTTTTCGCCCCCGCTGACCAGCGAACCTCCTTAGGATGGTGCCAAGCGGAAGCGGACGCCGGTGATCGCGTTATATGTGAACGCGTTTCAGGCGCAGCGCGTTGGCCGTCACCGATACCGAGCTGAATGCCATCGCGGCGCCGGCCACCCACGGCGACAGCAGGCCGAAAGCGGCGATCGGAATGCCGATGCAATTGTAAAACAGGGCCCAAAACAAATTTTGCCGAATGTTGCGCATGGTCGCGCGGCTTAGAGCGATCGCTTTCGGAATATGGGACAAATCGCCGCCGACGAGGGTAATGTCCGCGGTTTCGATCGCGATGTCGGAGCCGGTGCCGATCGCCATGCCGATATCGGCCGCGGCGAGCGCCGGCGCATCGTTGATCCCGTCGCCGACCATGGCGACGCGCTTGCCTTGCCGCTGCAACGCCTTGACGATTTCCGCTTTTTCTTCGGGCAACACTTCCGCATAGACATGCGCAATGCCCGCCTGCCCGGCGACGGCCCGGGCGGTTTGTTCGTTGTCGCCGGTGACCATCCGGACATCGACGCCGAGCCGTTTCAGATCGGCGATCGCTTGCCGCGACGTGTCTTTCAATTCATCGGCCACCGCAATGACGCCTTTCGCCTCGCCGTCCACCGCGATGAGCATCGCCGTTTTGCCTTCGCTTTCGAGCTCGGCGATGGTTTGTTGGTATGAATCATATCGGATGCCATGGTCACTCAGCAAACGACGCGTGCCGACGACAATGGCGCGGCCATCGACCTCGGCTTCAATGCCCCGGCCCGGGACGGCCCGAAACGCATCGACTTCGAGCGGCTCCACGCCGCGCTCGAGGCCGTAGGCGACGATCGCCCGGGCGAGCGGATGTTCCGACGCGTTTTCGGCGGAGACGACGGCTCTCAGTATCCGGTCGCCTTCACCATCCTCGACTACAAAACGGACGACTTCCGGCTTTCCTTTCGTCACGGTACCGGTTTTATCGAGCAAGACGACGTCGAGCTTGTGGGCCGTCTCCAACGCCTCGCCGCCTTTGAACAAGACGCCCAGTTCGGCGCCTTTTCCGGTGCCCACCATGACCGATGTCGGCGTCGCGAGACCGAGCGCACACGGACAAGCGATGACGAGCACCGAAATGGCGGCATCGAGCGCGGCCGGCCAATCGCCGGGCCTGACAAAGGACAGCCACACCAGGAACGTCACCGCCGCGACCGCGACGACGATCGGAACAAAAATGCCCGAAATGACATCGGCGAGCCGTTGGATCGGCGCTTTGGATCCTTGCGCTTCTTTTACGATCTTGATGATCCCGCTCAACACCGTATCTTTCCCGACTTTATCGGCCCGAATTTTCAACGTGCCGGTTTGATTGATGGTGGCGCCGATGACGGCGTCGCCGGCCGCCTTTTCAACCGGCAGCGATTCGCCGGTGATCATCGATTCGTCGACGCTCGAAGCGCCGCTGATCACGGTGCCGTCGACGGGGATCTTTTCGCCGGGTTTGACGATGAGCACATCGCCCGGCACGACCGCTTCCGCCGAAATTTTTATCTCTTTGCCGTCGCGGAAAACGGTCGCCTCTTTCGCCTGCAAATCGAGGAGTTTTTTGATCGCTTCGGTCGTCCGGCCCTTGGCCCGGGCCTCCAAGAGCTTGCCGAGAAGAATCAAGGTAATCAGGATCGCGCTCGTTTCATAGTAAAGTTCCGGCGTAAAGCTCGGTTGGGCTTGCGCGCGGATCGTGCCGTACAGGCTGTAAAAATAAGCCGCGGAGGTGCCGAGCGCGACGAGCACGTCCATGTTGGCGCTCCGATTGAGGAGCGCGCGCACCGCTCCGGCATAAAACGGCGCCCCGATATAAAATTGCACGATCCCTGCCAATACGGCTTGAACCCACGGGTTTTCCAGCATCATCGGCATGAAAAGCCCCGTGCGATCCGCGATCATCATATAAACGAAAGGAATGGACAGCGCCGCGGAGACCATGAAACGGACGCGTTTCGCCCGGTATTCTTTTTCCTTGTAGGCGCCGTCTTCTTCGCCTTCCGATTTCGGGATCGCCTCATAACCGATCTTTTTCACCCGCTCGCGGATGTCGGCGATCTCGACGACACCGGGCAGATAGGCCACGTCCGCGGTTTCGGTCGCCAGGTTGACGGCGGCGCTTTCGATGCCGTCCATTTTATTGAGCACTTTTTCAATCCGGTTCGCGCAAGCCGCGCACGTCATGCCGCGGATGTCGAAAATCGCTTTTTTCGGCGCCACCCCGTAGCCCAATTTCTCGATCCTTTCAATGATCGCTTTGGGTTCGGCTTGTTCCCGGTCATAGGTAATCTTGGCGTTTTCCGCCGCAAGGTTCACCGTAGCCGTCACGCCGTCCATTTTATTGAGCACTTTTTCAATCCGGTTCGCGCAGGCCGCACACGTCATGCCGGTGATATCAAGCGACAGTTCCAACGCTTTGCCCATCTTCTCACCCCCGGTCGGCCTTTATTTCGTTAACTGCCGGACGACTTTCAACAATTCATCGATGTGTTCTTCACCCGAACCCTCTTGGATAGCATGGGCGACGCACATCTTCGCGTGTCTTTCCGTCAAGGAGAAACCGACTTCCCGCAACGCCGCCTGAACCGCCGAAAGCTGCACGAGAATGTCGACGCAATAGCGGTCGTCTTCAACCATTTTTTGCAGGCCGCGCACTTGGCCTTCAATCCGCTTGAGGCGGTTGAGCAAACGCTGTTTCTCTTGCTCCGTTCTCGGGACCAAAGGCTTCCGTTCCGGCTGCATGTCAACCTCTTGGGCTTGGTGGTGCGCCATGTTCATCACCTCGCTGGTAAATAGTATACCCCCGTAAGGTATTTTATACAAACGATTTGCTTGCTGCCAATCGTTGAATCGGACCGTTCCCGACCAAAACTGTGAAGAAAGTTTCTGCCCATCATTCCAAATGCCTTCAGGCATTCACCAAAATGAACACTTCCGACCGCATGATTGAGGGTACAATCACGAAAACCAATAATACTATTAATTAAAAAACTATTGGTCATGGAGAATATATTTGGATTGGCAAAATGTTTGCAATTGAGCCCCACGTAAAAAGCGCGGAATTTCGGTGAAATCCGAAAAACCGCGCTGTAATGGGCATAAAAATGGTCGGGAAGACAGGATTCGAACCTGCGACCCCCACGTCCCGAACGTGGTGCTCTACCAAGCTGAGCCACTTCCCGACGATCTGTGTATTGAATTGGCTTGGCTGTCTGTCCCTTCGCAAGCTGTGTCACGCTTGCCAACGGTCGACGAGACGCCGATTCCAAGCAAAGCCGCATTCCGACGAAGCCGTTATAGGTCACGGCTTCCCGTGCACGGCCATACCATTTACATATGGTGCGGACGAGAGGACTCGAACCTCCACGGTATTTGACTACCACTAGATCCTGAGTCTAGCGCGTCTGCCAATTCCGCCACGTCCGCAGATCCCGATGACAAGGTATATTATACGACGAGCACTTCGAAAAATGCAAGGAGAAATTTAAAGGAATTTTTTACCATTCTCATCCCCTTTCAAGTCTCGAAACCAAACGGCTTGCAAAACCGCTTTTCCTAAAAGATAAAGCAAGCCTGCGCGCAGTCAAACAACGCACCAACGCTCTTTCTGCTGAGCGGGGTTTGAAAACATCGCCATCCAAAAAGGCAAAACACAGGCCCGCCGTCAAAGCGGCCGGACAGCACGATTCAAGATCGGCCGATGGCCCGGCTTCCCGTCTACGGCTCTTCTCCGAATTCGTCCCCGGTGCCGGGCGGCCCTTGCCCGCTTTCCGGCGACCGAGGAAGTTTGGCTTTACGGCGGGAGCGCTTTGCCCCGTGCGGATCGTCCCACAATATGACGGCAAACAGCAAGGCGATGATCAACCCGAGCAGCAAGTGCCAAAGCAAAAAATCGAGCATGCCTCATCTCCCCGGTTATTTAACGGCATGACGCGCATCCATGAAACCTAGAAGAGGCGCACACTCGGCGCCCGCCCTTCGCACGCGTCACGCCTTCCGTAGAGCCCCAAGACCCGAATGCACGCAAGGATAGAATCCCAGCCGTAAACACACGCCCCGCTCCGGTTTGAACCACGGCCTTGCGTTGCGATCGTCTCCCCCAATAACGGGAGGCGGGTATACAAATCCGAATGGTTCAACGCACATTCTCCACCCGTAATCGGTGGACCGCTGTTTCCAAACGCTCGAGCGCCTCGTCCAAGATCGAACGCGGGCAACCAAAATTCAAACGCATGAACCCTTCGCCCTCTTCGCCGAAATCATAACCGTTATTCAAACCGAGCTTGGCCTCGCGAATGAGGAAATTCCGCAGCTTTCGGCTGTCCAATCCCAATTCGCGAAAGTCGAGCCACGCCAAGTACGTCGCTTCCGGCATCGTCATTTTCACTTCGGGCACGCGTTCCGATAAAAAGCGTTTGATATGTTCAGCGTTTTCTTTTAAATAAACGTTTAATTCATCAAGCCAGGCGTCACCATGATGATATGCGGCGGTCATCGCTTCGATGCCGAACAAATTGATGTGTTCAAGACCGGCTTGGGAGACAGCGGTTTTAAATGCCCTCATGATCTTCGGATTCTTCGCGATGGCGATCGACGAAAACAGCCCGGCGAGATTAAACGTTTTGCTCCCCGAAATGAATGTGATACATCGGTCGGCGAGGCTTTCGGACAGCGCGTAAAACGGCGTATGCGCACCTTTTTCATAAACGAGATCAGAATGGATTTCATCCGAAACGACGATTAAGTCGTGGCGAATGGCGATCTCCCCAAGCTCAAGCAACTCGTCTTTCGTCCATACCCGACCGACCGGGTTATGCGGACTGCACAAGAGAATCATCTTCGTGCGTTCGTCAATTTTTCGCTTTAAATCGTCGAAATCCATCACATAGCGGCCGTTTTCCACTTTCAGCGGATTCTTGACCAGCCGGCGACCCAAGTCTTCAACGGTTGAGAAGAACGGCGGATAGATCGGCGGCTGGATGACGACTTTATCTCCCGGTTTCGTAAACGCCATGATCGCCATCCGGATGGCGGGAACCACCCCGGGAACCGCGGTCATCCACTCCGTTTTCAGATCGTAGCCAAACCGCCGACGAATCCAGCCTTTCGCCGCTTCAAAAAGGGCTTTAGGTTTGCCGGGATAGCCATAAATCGGATGTTGCGCCCGCTTCACGACGGCTTCCACGACTTCCGGCGGACAGGAAAAATCCATATCGGCGACCCAAAGCGGCAAAATATCGGGCTCGCCGAAAATTCTTTCGACATCGTCCCACTTCACCGAATTCGTTCCTCTTCTATCGATCACCGCATCGAACCTTGACATGTTCTCACCTCAAAGAAGCGAAGTCAACACAAACCATCAACCCTATCTTAGCACATCACAGAGATAAGGAAGTCCTATGTTGCAAAAAATGGTTCTTTTCTAAAGAAAAACGTTCCTTAAAACATTGAAATCACCGCAAAAAATAAAAAACACGGAGAAGTCTCCGTGCGATCATTGGACGCGGTCTTTTAACACTGAAAAGCGATGCCGCGTAAAAGAGGCTTCCCGATCAGTGAAAAGAAGCGGGCACTTCAGCAGCAAAAAACCGCCCGTGCCGCCCGAAACGAAAAAAGGGGCTTCTCAAAGAGAAGCACACCCCCATTGCCATTTCGGATTCGGTTTTCGGCGGATCAAGGAAAAAAGAAGCTTGCAGGCATCGACGCGTTCCGGGTAACCCCGCTCACCGCTGTAAATGAACAACGCTCTATGCAGAAATCGGTTCGCGGTGTGATAGGCCCCGATTTTATAATAAACACAGGCGATCTTAAAATAGATTTCGCCCTCTTCGACGACTCTAGGCACGTATTTTAAAAGGCGGAGCGCCTCTTTATAATGTTTTAGTGCTTGCAGCAATTTTCCCTGCGAAAACGCTTCCGTTCCTTTAAAAAAACTGGCGAAGTACAGTTGTCGTTCCGTAAATTTATACAGTTTCGGCAGCATTTCATAATAGTGCCGGATGGCGTGATCGGACTGGGCGTTCAAAACCGCGTGTCCGTAATTGAGGATGGTATACTCCATCCGCCATTTCTCCTCGATAAACGGGAGCCTATCGACAAGAGCGTCTATCGTTCCTTTAACCGTGATCATCTTTTCGGGTTCTTTTAAGCGGACATCATACCATTCGTCCATAAGAGTGCCAAGCCGTTGCTCGAGCATCCCGTGCCGCATGTATCTCCCCCTAAATCTTACAACCTTATCTTCATCCTATCATAAATCCACTTTCACCATTTTGGGAAAGTTTCCAAAAAAAGAGGACGTTTATCGAGGGAATAGGCGTTCTTTTTTCGCAATGATGCCTAACTCCCCGCCGGCGGCTTCGCGGGAACGCGGCTTCATCCAAGTCTTTCGCTTTCGGGGCTCCTCCCGTCGCTCCGCGGCCAGCACCCCCATTGGATCGCCGGCATCCCCTGGTTTATATAGTTCGGGCAAAGCGGTTGCGATTCCTTCAACGTTTCTTCCCCGCATTTATCCCGGTTTTTCAAGATGCCGCCATTCCCGGCCGGAACGGCGAGCGCCAGACCCTGCCAACGATGGTTCTCCGAAAAAGCCAAAAAAGAAAACCGATGAATGATCATCGGCAAAAACGAAGAAATTATGCATGAGGTGATGACATTGTCTTTCACCGATAATTGAGTTATATTATAATTAAAACATTTACTATTATTGAAGGTGAAGACCATGAATCTCGGCTTTGGAGAAATTCTGTTAATCCTGTTCTTTGCCTTAATCCTGTTCGGTCCGAAGAAACTCCCGGAACTCGGACGTGCGGCCGGCCACACCTTGAAGGAATTTAAAAATGCGATCAACGGCCTGACCGATGACGACAAAGCGCAAGAAAAAAAGAAAGAGGATAACGGTCCCAGAGCTTGACTTAGCCATGTGGTTTTAGCAAGAAGTGAATAAGCCGGAAACGCCCCAAAATCGCCACTTCCGCATTAACGCCTGCGGTTGATTTTTTGGGGTTTTTTTCTGTTTAAAAAGCTTTCCAAGACTTTGGCGGCCATCAGCACAATCGGCGTCGGAAAATAAACCGCGATCGTCTTTCCTAACGCTTTCGCCCCGATGGTCAGCGCCGTCGCCAACACGGTTAAAGCGATGGAGACGCATTCTTCCGCCCACCCCTCAAGACCGAACGCCATGGCGACCTGTTCCCCGACGGCGAGCGCCGTGGCACCGCTCAACACCCCGGCGATGTCGCCGATAACATCGCTGCACACACTGGCGACCCGCTCCGCATTGCGAACGATTTTCACCGCCATCTTTGCGCCGAAAACCCGCTTGGAAGCCATCGCGTGAAAAGGCGGTTCTTCGGCGGCCGCGGCAGCCACCCCGATCATATCAAAAAAGGCGCCAATAAAAACAATAAAGATCACGATAAAAATGCCGAAATACCACGGGACCGCATCAAGAAAAACCGTCGCCGTATCGAACGCCCCGCTCAATGGGATCGAAATTAAAGTAACCAAGAGGATAAATTTCAAAGCCCGTCTGAACTGATTGCTCTTCTTCATAATAAAAACATTGACCTCCCAGTTGTCTCCACACGGTGACGGCTTGTCCCGTTGGTGGACCGCCTTGTCGCGCCCCCGGCTTCTTCCGTCTGAAGTTCAATCCAATTTTTTATTTTATCATTGTTAGGGACGACGATAAAAACATTCTAACCCATTTCCCCTGAAACCGCCCCGTTCGACACGCGCTGGTTGCGGTCGAATGCATCCGATTATAGGTCATCTCCCGGCAGATCCATGCAAAGGCGGACCCCCTTTCCGCAAAATCTCCGGCAATGCGACAAAACATGAAAAATCAAAATGGAGGCCACGGCAGCGGCGACGAGTTGCCTGTCGGAATCATCGATAAGCGCCACACGGCCCCGGGATCGCCGCGCAGGTGAAACAAATGCAACGGAAAACTAAATGGCATGGGAAATCAACGGAAACCAACCCCTATGAAGGCGCAGTATAGCGATGCCGAACGAGAAAAAACGCCCTCACGCGAAGAAACTCCGCAGTGAGGGCAATCACCTTACGGGCGCTTAATGATGGTAAAAAGGTCTCCGAGGAGCGCCCAGTTTTCCGGATATTCGTAACCGAGCACCCAATAGCTGACACCGCGCAAAGGATAGCTTTTCAACAACTCAAACTTGGCCAGGGCGCTGCGGGCATCTTCAAACCAAACTTCATGGAGCCGCCCCCGTTCATCATAATAGCGAAAATACGGGGACGCGCTCGCTTCATCGTATTGAATCACGGCCCCATAGCGCACGGCGCGGCGGATCGCTTCACGCGGGCTGAACGTCTCCGCTTCCCGGCCGGGAACATGGGGCAGCAGCCAATCCCGCGCGTAGATCTGAAATCCCATCATGATTTTATGGCGAGGGATGACGGTCACCGCATAATCGAGGACTTGCTTGATGTTGCCGATCGGTGAAATGGCGCGCGGCGGACCGAGCCGGTACCCCCACTCATAAGTCATGAGAACGACAAAGTCGGCAATCCGCCCGTGCGCCGCATAATCGTGCGCTTCATATAAAAGGCCTTGCTGGGCGCCGCTCGTCTTGGGAGCGAGCGAAGTCGAAAGAAAATAGCCCGCGGCGTGCAGCCGGTCTCTCGCCCGTTCGAGAAACCGGTTATAGGCATTTCGGTCTTGCGGATACACGTTTTCAAAATCGACGTTCAGCCCGCGATAGCCTTTCGCCCGCATCGTCGCCAGAATGCGGTCCAACAGCGTTTCTTGAACGCTTTCATTCGCCAGCACGGCGTGGGCGAGCGCCGATCCCGGATCGCTGGATGTAAAATTGGTGATCGCCATCATGGGCGTTACCCGTTTCGCCGTCGCCCGCGGGATCAACGCTTCATCAGGGAAGGGTTCAAGACCGCCGTTCGCTTGAATGCGATAGGCAAACGGCGCCATGAAGGTCAATAAGTCGCCGACTTGATCGATGGCCGCCGCGCCTTCGCTTCCGGAAAGATACGTAAAGCCGTTGGTTTCAATCGACGGTTTTTCCCCCGCCGGAATGGCCAATACCGTCCCGGGAACGAGCCGGTTCGGATCGGTGATGGCATTGGCGGAGAGGATCGCCTGAACCGTCGTCCGATAGCGGCCGGCGATGCCGGCGATCGTTTCCCCCGCTCGCACCGTATGTCGAACGGGCGGAATGACAAGGATCATGCCGGGCCTCAAGTTTGCCGGATTCACCGAAGGGTTGGCGCGGATGACCGCCTCCGCCGATACGCCGTAACGGGCGGCGATCTGCCAAATCGTCTCTCCGGGGCGAACGGTATGATAGCGGCTCGCCGTCGGAATGAGCAACGCCAATCCCGGAATGATCGGATCGCCAGCAGACCATTCATTGACCTCCAACAGCCGGGACAGGGCGACTCCGTACCGCTCCGCAATTTGCCGAAGCGACTCGCCACTTCTTACAACGTGAATGAGCAATCGCTTCACCTCCTTATGATTCCGAAACCGATCTTTATAATCTATCCGTATGCAAAACAACAGGGGTTATTGCCATCGCCTGCACGGCTCCCCTCGTTATTTCGCGCGTCCACCGCAGAGCCCTAACGGTTTCTTCCTCAAAAACGGCAAAACAGTACATGCCAACTCCATGGCGACCCAGCGCGGGAGGACATAGAAGGTGCCTGTGAAACCTCTAAAACCTTGTGCAGATCCCGATCAGCCATGCAAAAATGGCCGATCCGTTGTGTTGGATCATTTAATAGGGGCGACTCATGCAGACCGGTAAAAGGAGGCCAAGGGCAGACCGGTTCGATTTGCCGCGTGGACAAGCAGCGCAGCGAACGCATCCGGAAGGGTTGCCCCGGAGACAGAAGCAGCGCGGCGGACAGCCCGAGGCACCCGCCGCGAAGAACCGCTCTCGCTTTGCTTTTTTTGATTTGACGAGGCAAGGGTAAAATAAAAAATCCGCCGTCGTCAGGCGGTGCGAATGAAACCTATTTTAAATGGACGGCAAGTAACGGCCAGACGATGCTTCAATGGATCAACCCAAGCCTCATCGCTTTGACGACCGCCTCCGTACGGTTTCTCGCCCCCAATCGCTTCATGATGTCCGAAACATAATCGCGCACCGTATATTCGCTGAGATGGAGACGGTCGGCGGCTTCCTGCGTCGAAGCACCTTCTGCCAACAATTTCAAAACGTCCAATTCTCTTTCCGACAGCGAAACGGACCCATATACGAGCTGCTTGATCGCCGTCATATGCATGAATTTGGACAAGATTTCCCCCGCGCTCTGCCCAAACTTCATCAACGCCGTGTACGTATGATTGTCGACGTCGAAATGGACGCCCGGACCGCGGTCCAAGAGCGCGGCGCCGATCAACGAGCGTTCGGACGGCACGTAGATCGGGGCGACGACCAATGAACCGAGCTGGAATTGCCGGACGTATGGCTCGGGTAAATCTCGTTCGGCATGTTCAATATAAATCGGCTGGAACGGGTAAACCGCGTCCGGCGACGCCAATTTCTTCAATTTGTTGGCAATAGCCGGAATGTCATCGACTTTAATTTTCACGTTTTGAATCGCTTCATTATTGATATGATAGCCAAACAGCCCGACGCTCGTGCCGTCGGTTTTGGAATACGTGAACAACGCGCAGCGCTCAAAAGGCAAATACCGGGCATAACCGCAAGTGATATTTTGGATCGCTTCATGAAGGTTTTGCGACCGCATGATCCAGTCGTTAAACAAAATGACCGCATCTTTCCACTCATCTTCCCGCCGCTGCGCAAAACATTCCTCGGTGATCTGCAGTAAATGCATGGCAAATGTGAGGAACGGCGTCACGACGGCGGTATCTTTATCGGTCGTCCCGAAAAGCAAGATCTCTTGTTTCCAAGGCAATGGGATCACTTTTAAACGCTCATCGTTTTCCGAGATGTAATCGATCAAAGCTTCCGACAACAGAAAGACCGATGATGCGTTAATCACCAGCCCTTTCACGGGTTTCCGAATCGCGCCGTAAATCTCCTTAACCTTGTAACCGTTTTCATTTTGCTCCAATCTGGCAATCCATTTGATCGGCAACTGCCGGGCTTCGACGATCAAGCGCAGAAAATAATGCAGGTTGGGGGACATCCCGCCCGGCTGACAGAGCATTTCCTCGCAGATCTTTGAGAAAAGGTATTGCACCGCCGGATGGTAGGATCTCAATGAGGCCCGATGCGACTGAATCGCCTGATGAACCGCATTCTCCAATAGCGTGAGGATGTAAATCGTCAAATTGGGTTGCGGCAATTGCCCAAATTCGGCCACCCATAAATGGCGAATGCCGGCGATCATCGCGTCGACGTCTTCCTCTTTGTCATCCAATAAAAGAGCCGAAAAGAAGCGATAAGCCACTTCAAAGGTCGCGGCGGATTGCCCGTTTCTCTGCTTCAGGCGCCGCAAAATCGCCTCCCATTCCATCCGGATGGTATTTTGGTTGGCCCGCATGAATTGGACACCATCTTTTAAAATCGCCTTTGTATGAACATCCAACAATCTTAACACGGCTCTCAGTCCCCTTTGGAAAAAATGGGCTTTTCTTTAGCCAAAGACAAGGCGATACAAACGTTTAAGCTGGTGACCAACGGTTTTTCATTTTTTCTTATCTAAAAATTCCCCCAATAATTAATATAACATATATTGACAGAACAGCCGATAGTTTTTGCTCGACATAAAAGGAAAAGCCTTTCGACAAAATGCGGACGAAAGGCCGGAGCGCAAAACGCGGGCGATGGTTCCGAAAGCGAAAAACGCGATCAATTAATGGGCGGTTGAATAAAAGGTTCCATCCGGATCGGCGCAGACCGATCGTTCAAGCGAGGCAAGCACCCACTCCTCTTCACGTTTCGTCCAGGCCAACGGCCCTTCGGCAGCCCGGCATTGAGCGTTCCCCATCCTCCGACCGCACACTAAAATATATCCAAAGGCTCCAGAGTCGGTTTCGACTGAATGCTGCCGGCCGGCGCCCAACACCGGGCGAAATCGTTTCACGCCATGTCGCCATCCCCAGCTCCATTCGCGTTTAGCCGTGCCGCAGACTTCCCATGCGAATTCTTTCAGAAAAAGTCCGTGACGTCCGTGCGGCGATCGGCGAGAATCGCCCGGATGAGATGGACCGGCGACATTTCGCCTAACGAAGCGAACCGCACCTTGTACCCTTTCGGCAACAGTCTCCGGGCGATTTGCCGGGCGGACAATCCCTTTTCCGCGAGCGCCTTGGTTGAAGCCTCTAGACGCCGCAAAAACTCGCCCTTCTGTTTTAACGCTTCCCGTCCGTCCGGAACAAAACCGGCATGTCCGCAACAAAGCGCATCAAAGCGATAAGCCATGACCCGATCGAGCGAGGCGATCATGTCGGCGATCGATTCTTCCCGCATCCCGTAACGAAGACGGCGGCCCAAAAACAAATCGCCGCTAAACAGGAGACGCCTTTCCGCTTGGTAGAGTGAAATGTGGTCGTCGGAATGTCCTGGCGTCGGAATAACTTCGAAAACGCGGCCGTCCAACGTTAACCGTTCACCAATCGGCTCGCCGCGAACCGGTTCGCCCGCTCCCCAAACCACGCGGCGATAGAACGGCAAGATCAGAGGTTCGGCCAATCGTTCCGCCGTACGCCGACTCATATATAAAGGGATTTGCAAGCGATCGTGAAGGTAAGCGGCATTCCCCGAATGATCTTCATGATAGTGCGTCAAAACAATCGCTTTCGGGCGCATCGATTCGGCGAAAGCGGCGACCGTTTCCCGGGCGAACACAGGTCCGGTGTCGATAAGAAGGCCGTCCACATAATAAACAAAAAAAGAAAAATGATTGCCCAAACGGTTGAACTTTCCGGATAGAGCCTTTACGCCTTGAAATTCCACGACGGTTGTTTGCAAGTTGACCATGTTCTTTCACATCCGTTCTGGATAATAAGCGGCCCTGAGAGAAACCACGGACACGGAAAAATGCCGGTTGCCGGAACCCTTTTTGTCCGGCATCGCCGTCCCCCTTGGCCATTCCATGTTCGGACCGGAGGCCGGAAATTTATTTTAATTATATTTCATATTCGATCTTTTTCAAAAAAATCCTGTTCATAAGAAGGAGGGATGCCCGCTTGTCTCCCGGCGCCCGTGTTTCGCGAAGCCTTGACGCTGGGACGATTGCCCTGGGAACCAAACTAAGCTAACATAAAGACAGAAGCATGGAAGCGGAGCCGTGCGCTGGGAGGAGCTTGATGAGGTGTTCAAATCCAAACTCCATTTTTGGACCTTTGAAATTTTGATGATCGTCGTCATCGTTTACATTTGCACGAAATTGTCGTTCTTCTTTGAACCGTTGTTCATCTTTATTTCAACGCTGTTTTTTCCCTTTTTGATCTCCATTTTCCTTTATTTTCTTTTGAATCCCGCCGTCAACCTCATTGAACGGGCGCGGATTCCCCGCACCTTGGCGATTTTGATCCTCTATATCGTCTTTATCGGCGTCGTGGGCGGATTGATCGGTTGGATCGGGCCGATGATCGTCCGGCAGATCAACCAGTTGATCAATCACATTCCCGATTACGTCCATACCAGTAAAAAGCTCATTCAAGATTTGACGGAATCCGATTGGTTCGTTTGGATCCAACAACAAGATTATTTGGATAAAATCAATAAATCGGTCATCAGCTGGGTCACTCAATTCACGGATAACATCACTTCAGGCATGCAAACGGCCATCAGCATCGTCACGAGCATTACGATCACGATCATCACCGTGCCATTTATCCTGTTTTACATGTTCAAAGACGGGCACAAATTCCCGCAGGCGGTGACGCGCTTCATCCCGGCGGCGTACCGGCAGGAAAGCCTGAACATCATCAAAGAAACGGCGGAAACGCTCGGCGCCTATATTCAAGGGCAAACCTTCGTTTGCTTTGCGGTCGGCATGCTCACCTTCATCGGCTTTCTCATCATTCATCTGCCATACGCCTTGTTGCTCGGGCTGATCATCGCGATCACGAACATCATTCCGTATTTGGGTCCATTCATCGGCGCCGCACCGGCGGTCATCGTCGGCTTGTTGGATTCGCCGACCAAAGCGCTCCTGACCGTTCTCATCGTCGTCATCGTTCAACAGATCGACGGCAACCTCCTGTCGCCTCTGATCATCGGCAAGCGCTTGGATATGCACCCGTTGACGATCATCGTCCTTTTGCTCGTCGCGGGCAACCTCGCCGGAATCCTCGGCATGATTCTTGCGGTGCCCGTTTATGCCGTCGCCAAAACGGTCGTCATCAACCTCTATCGCCTGTGGCGGCTCCACAACAACGCCAAAAAGATATGACCGAAACCAACGGCCACCGGTTCGTCACATCGGCGGCCGTTTGGTTTTTCTCAATTGCGACCTTTAAACGGCTGAAGATCGCGTTGTTCCGTTTCTTTATGACTTTGTACACGGAATCCTTTCGCTGCCGCAGAAGGCAGGGATAAAAAGCCATCACGACGCTATTGCGATGAGATCACCTGCGGGCGGACGGCTGCTGATTCAAAGGGTACGGTCTCATGCGCCATGCTGGTCGGTACCAAAGGATGTGTCTGGGTACACCAATAGCGGAATAATTAACCGCAGCGCGTGAGAAAATGTTAGACAGGCCGCACAATGACTGTGCACATGATTATGAGAACAGGAGGTAAACGGCCATGCAACTCGCCGCACATGAAATGCACGATCTCCACGAATTAACGATGAGCTGCGTCAATTCGATTACGAACATGGGCTATTTTCTGCAACATGTTCAAGATCCCGAATTGAAAGCTCTCATCGAAACTCATCTGCCTTACCACATACGAGATTATGACATGAAAGTCGAATATTTAAGCAAAGCGCAAGGCGCACAGACCAAGCTGCCGACCCCAGAGATCAATCGGACGCTCCAATCGTATACGCAATCGCCGTCCGCTTCCTACGTTCCGGTCACGCCGAGAACAAGCGTTCAAGAATTTAATGACCGCGAGATGGCAACGGCCTATTTGTTGACCTTAAAAAGAGCCGGGCGCGAATACGCTTGGGCGGCGATGGAAATGAGCCATCCCGACATTCGCGCGTTCTGTCAAACCGCCTTCCTAATGAGCTGCAATCATGCCTACGACGTCTGGCAATGGATGGTGAAAAAAGGGTATTATCCGCTCGAAGCGGCCGATGCCGCCATGACAGAAAAAATCGGCGGCATGTACGGTCTCGTCCCTCCCCAATAATGATTCTGTTTTAAGCCATACGGCACAACTCCGCCATAAATTTATTGTGGTGTTTTTTCGGTTGGCCGATATGGCGTTTTTTGAATTATCATGGTTCCATGCGGGGATTAATTGACAAAAAATATAGATTTATTGAATCCCCACCGATTTTCGTTGAATTCCCCCATCTTTTCATTGAATTTTCCGCCGTTTTCGTTGAATTCCAGGCGGTTTTTGTTGAATTCCCCCGGGTTTTCCTTGATTGCCACGAACACAGAGCGCGGCGGCACGGAACGGCACCAGAAAAATCGATGTGATTTGCGCCAATTGGGCAAATGGATCCTTCGGTGCCGGTTTTGTCGAACTTCAGCGGTTGTCCCCAAGCTTGCATACACCCATTTTTATGGCGATTGATTCGCATATTAAGTTGAAACGATGTTTTGACATAACGGGCTACCGCCGGAATCATAAACAAAAAGAACCGGCAAACGCGAGAGACCGCTCCGGCCGGCTTCTTTTTCCTAACTGTAATCATTATTCACTAACCGCTTGCGGCGGCCATTAAAGCCCGATGGCCCGCTTGAGACCTTTTATAAAACCCAAATGAAGCGCTTCATGATAAGCGAGAAACTGGAGCAATTCGCCAACGGTTTCGACGGAAAGCGTTCCGGCATTAAACGGCTTCAGCAACCGATCATCAAGACGGTTCCGGAAAAGTTGTTCCAATTGGTTCGGCTGTTCCTGCAGCCGGCTGCGGAGCTCGGAAAGAGACGGCGCCGGCTCCGTCCAATCTGCGGGTTTTGTTCCCCGTGCAAAAAATATCGGATAAGCGTCCGGCAAGTCGGCCGCCTGTCCGGTCAACCCGGCGACGAGTTGCGCATCAACCGTGAAAATATGGCCGAGGTGCCAGCGAATTGTGTTGCGGAACCCGTCGGGCATTTGATCGGCTTCGGCCTCGCTGATGCCGTCCGTTTCTTTTAAAGTTTGGCCGCGGACAAACTTCAACTGTTTCCATAAGAAATTTTCGGTCATGGATCCCCCTCCTCTGCGTTTGCTTAACCTCTTTTAAAGTAAAAGGAGACCACCCGCGGGAGCAAGCATCCAGCCTTCCATGCGTAGAACGTTTTATTGATTGAACGCCGCGATCCTTAAATGAAAAAGGCGTTTCAACTCAAAGATACCGGTTTTCCCCCGCGAGGCGCGAACCGCTGTGAAAGCCCGCATCTTGAACGGCTGTGTTTTGCAGAGGCCCACTTCACGGACCGTACAACCACTCGAAGCGGATGGCCCATTTATTAACAAAAACTCGATCCGCCCCATGATTGACGGAAAATCATTCCCGACTCGAAGGGCCGACTCCTAGAGCGAATAGGACGATTCGCCGTCGACCCTTTGCAGCTCACGCCGGGCGGAGCGCGTATACGCCGTTATATACCATTCGTACAAGCGCCGGCCTTCCGCAAGCGGCAAATCACAAATCCGGAACGAATAGCCGTTGTTTCCGGCGATGAGCCCGGATTGGACCGTCATCAGCTTCAATCGCTTTTGAACGGGCGACACTCGGCAGGATAAAAACTGCAGCCGCTTTCTCTCCGTCAAAATCGTTTCCTTTGAAAATTCCCTGCGCCCTAAAGCGACCCGGTCGCCGTCAACCGCAAACGAGGCGTCACGATACCCCAACCACGAAAGCGCCATGCTGGCCGCCACCAAAAGCCAGCTCCATGCGCCATAGGGCACCCACAGGCTCAATATGGTCGCCAAAACGGCAAGCGGCACGACGTATTTAATGATTTTCCAATAAAACGCACGTATCGAAACCGCGGCGGTGGGTACCGCCCACGGAAACGGCGAACGGATCGCCGCGAGAAATTCGGCGACCCTTTCTTTCCGAATCAGCGGATAAAGCAACACTTCACTCGCACCGTCTCCGGCCTGCCCGCCGGCCACGTCCAGATAAACCGAGGCATAACCGAACGATTGTTTGAGCCAATTTTCCCTGATTTTAACGGCCTGCACCCGCTTGAACGGAACGATTTGTTCCGTCTGTTCGAAAAATCCCCTTCTGATCACCCAATCTTTTTCGCGGACGGTCAGGGTAAAACGATACATTTTAACAAAAGCGATGGCGGAAGAAAGCAGCCAAAAGATCAATAAAACCGCGGCAACCCCCGCCGCCGCTTCCAACAAGGGCACGCCGATCACGCGATGAAATTCGCGCCGCAGGGGAGTGATGAAGGAAACGCGATCCCACAACTCCCCGATTTGTCCAAGCAAGGTGAACAGACCGAGAAAAATGACACGGGCGCCCGAGGACGTCAGAGCGGCCAACACCAACTCGCCGCCGCGCAAACGGTAAACCCGCTCGGAATTCTCGGAACGATCAAGAACGGCGAGGAGATCCTCCTGGGAAGAGCGATTGGAGCCGCCGATCCGTTCTTGCAACCGGAGAGCTTCATCACGTTTCACCGCCGGCAATGCAAATTCAGCCTTGTCTTCCCCGCCCGCCGTGTGCACTTCGAGGCGGACCAAACCGAACAGCTTGAGAAAGGGATTCGTCGAAAGATGAAGGGATTGGATGCGCTCAAAGCGGATGAACCGCTCTTTCATAAAGATGGTGCCGATTTTCACGTACAATTGATCTTCCAGTACTTGATAGCGGGTGCGCCACCATTCGATGACGGCAAAAAAGAGACAGATGCCTATGCCGAAGAGCGCAAACCATTCGGACATGCCGTCATCGTGGCGAATCCCGAACAAGGCTCCGATGATAATGGGCAACAGCAGTTGCTTTAACTCCTTGAAAAACCCCGCAAAGATCGAAAGCGGATGCGCGCGCTTCATCTCAGACATCCACATCACTCGCCTGGATGAACGCGGCCAACCGGTCGCGCAACTTTTGAGCTTGTCCGATCGACAGCGCCGGAATATGATGCGTCGATGTCGCGGTGGAAATCTTCAGTTTCGCCAGCCGATAGGCGCGAAGCAACGGTCCTTGCTCGGCTTCGACGAATTGAATGCGCGCCATGGGAATGACGGTATGTTTGACGAACCATATCCCATCCCGGATCACCACGTGCGTTTCATTGATCCGATAACGGAAAAACCGCCAACGGAGAATCGGGATGACGCTCACAAAAATCAAAAAGTCGACTAAACCGATGACAAGGAAACCCGCCGCGAGATAAAGGAGCCATCGAAACAGAAACAAACCCAAAAGCATTAAGACGAGGAATAAAACAAAACTAATGGCGGCGGATATCATGCCGTGGATGCGCCAAACCTTTATCGCTTTCGGATGAATGTATTGCAAACGACCACGCTCCCCCGACCCCGGCGACGGCCTTTGCTTGCTTTGACGTTCCGAACGTCCGACAAAAAATGAAGCCGGTTCGGGACATGCCCGACGGCGATTTTGACCATCAATGAGGCGCCTTCTTTCAACGATGCGCAGACGTCAAGTTTTCCCGGACATTCGTCGCGGCTTTGGCCTAGGCCGTCACCGCATCATTCCAGAATTCATTTAAATAGCCAGTATTAAATTATACAAAAAATATACATGAAATCAATAAATTTTTGATTATATTTAAAAACTAACACATCGAATCCCGGCATGTTGCCATGTCGCCGCTTCGCCGAAAAACGGATATAGCAAATGAGCCGTCTTTAAAAACAGACACGCTTCCTTTTATTCTCCAAAGACAAACTAAGGGGCCGGGACATAACTAGCCCAAAATAACGTAAAAAAGGTTCCGATTATCGCTTTTTGATGGTCGGAACCTTTTTCAGGTGTTATTTTCCCTTATATTTAGGTGGATTAACTTTTCATGGCGGTGATCTTTCTCAAGTTCACCGCCATGAATGCAAATCCCAATTCATTTTTCACCTTTTCTTTGCCTCTCACTGACAAACGAGTGAAACGCAAATTAGCCTTCAGAAATCCAAAAACTGGTTCCACATCAATTTTACGTTTGCCGTAGATTTCACCAGTTTCTTTTTCCGAAAGCTTCTGCCTAATGAATTCTTTATGTTCTTCCCATTTTTGGTTATATTGTATTCTTCGATGATGTCCTTCTTTTGCTTTGGTACATTGGGAACGGAACGGACAACCTGAACAGTCTTCACATTCGTAGACTTTAAATTCTCTGGTAAAACCGTTTCGGTCTGTGCGATGAGACCAATAACGGAAC
>NZ_BDDQ01000029.1 GCF_002003465.1 Caenibacillus caldisaponilyticus
CCCTCCTGTTTGACCAATAATTCGGAGAATGGACATCATTGCAGTGCCGATATTTTTCACTTTGGCGGAGATTCAGGATTTTTTGCCGGATGTCTTCGGATAAGGCATGTGCAGGTTTTCGCCCCCGGTTTTTGTGAATGACTCCGTTTTCATCCTCCTCAAGGACTCGTTTTTTGAGGCGATAAACCTGACGAAGACTTAGCGATAACAATTCGGCAGCTTGTTTTCCCGTGATATACCCTTCGATCCATTGACGAATGACTTTGTAACGCTTCAATTCTTTTTTGCTCAATGGAATTCGCTCCTGTCTCATACTGACATTTTCACTGAAGCGTTACAATATGACAATATCACAGACGAACAACAGTGATAAAAAAAGTTGTTGACATCGTTTTGGGAAGCAGTTATAATATCAACTGTCGTTAAGCGAAACGCGAAACTTGATAACGTGGCGGTGTAGCTCAGCTGGCTAGAGCGTACGGTTCATACCCGTGAGGTCGGGGGTTCGAGGCCCTCCACCGCTACCATTTTCTTTTTCATTATGATTAAAAACAGAGGTCGATCAGAGCCTCGTTTTTTATCTTTTCTTTTCAGTTGAAAATTTCGAAAAATGGCGATTGTGGCGAAGCGGTTAACGCACCGGATTGTGGCTCCGGCATTCGTGGGTTCGAGTCCCATCAATCGCCCCACGGACCCTTAGCTCAGCTGGTTAGAGCAGACGGCTCATAACCGTCCGGTCGTAGGTTCGAATCCTACAGGGTCCACCATCTCCTTTGGCGTGATTTTTTGTCGCCGCAATGAGCATCGCTCCCGCCGAACAAGCTGCGAATTGTGCCGACGCATCCGGCTTCGGAGCGCGGCTTGCAGAGGAAGGGACAGTGGCCATTTAATTGCATACTTTTTTTCATCGTCGCGGGGTGGAGCAACGAGCATCGCTCCCGCCGGACAAGCTGCGAGTTGTCCCGACGCATCCGGCATCGGAGCGCGGCTTGCAGAGGAAGGGCCAGTGACCATTTAAACTAAATACATTTCCATCATCGTGGGGTGGAGCAGCGGCAGCTCGTCGGGCTCATAACCCGAAGGTCGCGGGTTCGAATCCCGCCCCCGCAACCAACTCATTTTGATGCGCGACCTCAGTTTCAAAGGATCCGCGATCGACAACAAGCCTGTCGAAGGGCTTTTTTTGTTTATACGCGTCTGTGGACGGGCATATTTATTGAAGTCCAGTGATAATTTTGGTAATGTAAAAGCGGATGCAGACTGAAATCTGCGAATACTTTACATATTCTAGGAGGGGTAGAAATGGCTTATCAATTGCCTGAACTTCCATATGCCTACAATGCGCTCGAACCGTATATCGACGAACAAACGATGCGCATTCACCATGATAAGCACCACGGGACTTACGTGAGCAAACTGAACGAGGCCTTGAAAGGCCACGACGACCTGGCGAGCAAATCGATCGAAGATTTGGTCAGCGATTTGAACGCCGTTCCGGAAAACATTCGTACCGCTGTTCGTAACAACGGCGGCGGCCACGTCAACCACAGCCTCTTCTGGCAAATCATGAGCCCGAACGGGGGCGGCGAACCGAGCGGCGCCGTCGCCGACGCGATCAAGGCGAAATTCGGCAGCTTCGCCGACTTTAAAAAACAATTTTCCGATGCCGCAGCCGGCCGCTTTGGCTCCGGATGGGCCTGGCTCGTCGTCAATAACGGCGAATTGGAAATTACGTCGACTCCGAACCAAGACTCGCCGTACATGGAAGGCAAAACCCCGATTCTCGGCCTTGACGTTTGGGAACATGCCTACTATCTGAAGTACCAAAACCGCCGTCCGGAATATATCGAAGCGTTCTTCAACGTCATCAACTGGGATGAAGTGAACAAACGTTACGAAGCGGCGAAAAAATAATTCCGCCTAAAAAGCTTGAGAACACCCGCATGGGTGTTCTTTTTTTGTGCAAATTTCGGAACGGCGTCCGCAGGTGGCGCAATTGTAATAAAAAGTGTATATTTTAAAACGTATCATTCGCCAAGAATTGTATTTGTAAAAAATCTATTAAAAAATAGGAAAAACGTCCGATATATATGACAGAGAGGGGAAAACTGATGGCGGATAACAATAATAAAGTACCGTTCGGACTCGTCAAAAAATTGGTGCTCGGCATGGTCGTCGTCGCTTGCATCACCTATGGCACGAGCGCGTTCTTCATCTTTTACGTTTCCAAATGGTTTGCGGGCGCCATTTCGCAAGGCCTCTTCATTTTGATCACGCTGTTGCTCGGCATCATCTGGTCAGGCATTCTCGGGTATATCGCCGCCCGTGTGTTGACAAAAGCTTTGAATCCGCTGCGCGATGCGGTGGCGAATGCGGCCCAAGGCCGTTTGGACGTTGTGATTCCGAATCCGGGGACGCGCGATGAGATCGAAGCGTTGGCCACGGGTTTCCAAAAAATGATGGACGAGTTCAAAACGATCGTCCAAGGCATCCATATGTATACGGAAAACACGAGGAAGCGCATTCAGGATCTCACTCAGTCTTCAGAAGAAGTCACGAATCAAATCAAGCAAGTCGGCATCAGCATCGACGATATCGCAAAAGGCGCCGAATACGAAGCCGAAACGTCGCAAAAGTCGCTGGAACGGGCGCAATACGGCATGCACGCATCCAAATTAATGGAAGAGCAGGCGACGCGTTCCAAATCGTTGTCGGAGGTGACGATGAAGAACCTCTCCGATAGTTTGGAAAGCATTCAGGAAATGATCAACGGGATTTATGTCATTTGCCAAACGAACGAAGACGCCCTGAAGGTCGCCAACGATTTAAAAGAAGATGCGGATAAAATCAATTCGATCATCGACGTCGTCGCCGAGATCGCAGAAAAAACCCACATGTTGGCGTTGAACGCTTCGATTGAAGCGGCGCGGGCCGGTGAAGCCGGCAAAGGGTTTGCCGTCGTCGCCCAAGAAATCCAAGAGCTCGCCAACCAAAGCGCCGAAGCGGTGCAAGATATCCATAATTCGATCCTGCTCATCCAAGAAAGGGTGGATGCGTCTGTCGCGCAAAACCACCGCCAGGTCGAACTCGGCAACAAGGAGATTGCGCGGGCGCAAACCACCGTCAAAGTGTTGGCCGAGATGAAGTCGTCCGTCGAACAAGTGGCGGACAGCATCGGCGCCATTCATCGGATGATCGGCGATCAACACGCCGCCATGGAAGCGATTGTGGGCGGTGCCGAACAAACGGCCGCGATCGTGGAAGAAACCTCAGCGGCCGTTCGCGAAGTGGCCGACAGCGCCAGCAAGCAGACGGCGCACATTGAAAACATCAACGAGACGGTCCACTCTCTCTTGCGGGATGTGGAATCGCTCCAAGAAGAAGTGAACCGCCTGAAAGTGGCGGAATCCTAAAGGGCCGGTTGCGGCCTTTTTTTATGCGGAAAATATGGGTTTTCGGCCATGGGATAGCGGGCTGATCGGAGAGGCAAGCGGCCGCCGGCTGTGTGCCGGTATATCTCACCGCCTTTGAAGCAAACTATACAGCGGATCAAGGCAAGGGAGTCGACAGGACATGATCAAAACTTGGCTGTTTGCCGCTCCAAAAACACGCGTGCCGAAAGACTTGCTGATCTTACTGGCGATCAGCGGCTTGTACTTCCTGAGCCTCTCCCTCTCCAACACCTTCGTCAACGTTTTTCTTTGGAAGCATACAAAAAATTTAATCGATATCGGTTTCTACAACTTCATGATCGTCTTGTTTCAACCCGTGACGTTCCTCATCGCCGGCCGCCTGGCGAAAAAAATCGACCGTGTGCTCGTCCTGCGCACGGGCATCAGTTTTTTGGCGCTCTTTTTTGTCAGCGTGTTGTTCCTGGGGGCGCATGCCCGGCAATTTTTGCTTCTCTTCGGAGGGCTGCTCGGCATCGGGTACGGCTTTTACTGGTGCGCCTTTAATGTTTTGACCTTTGAAGTGACGGAACCGGAAACGCGCGATTTTTTTAACGGTTTTCAAGGGCTTCTCACAGCGCTCGGGGGAATGGTCGGGGCCGCCGCGGGCGGCTGGTTGATCGCCGCTCTCTCCGATGAGATCGGTTATAAAATCATCTTCGCGCTTTCGCTTCTCTTGTTTGGCATCGCCGTGTTCGCCAGCTTTTTTCTCAAACGGCGCCCGGCGGCCGGCGAGTTTGCGGTCATGCGCATCATCGGAGAAAGAAAGCGCAATCCGAATTGGAATGCCGTTTTGAACGCCCGCTTTTTTCAAGGCCTCAGGGAAGGCACGTTTCTTTTTTTTATCGGCATTTTAATATTTTTGACGACGAAGAGCGAATGGGCGCTCGGCAAGTTCGCCCTGGTGGAGTCGGGCATCATGCTCCTTTCTTACTATGCGGTGTCCCACTTCGTCAAACCGGTTGGTCGTAAAAAAGCGATCTTGGCGGGAGGTCTTCTCCTGAGCGCCTCCGTCTTGCTGCTGTTCGCCGCTCACGGGTTCGCCGTTTTCATCGCGTACGCCGTCGTGACGGCGGGCGCGTATCCTTTGCTTTCGGTGCCGTACATGTCCTTGGCGTACGATACCATCGGCAAAGGATGGAAGGCAGGAGAAAGGCGGGTTGAATACATCGTCGTCCTCGATTTGTTTTATAACGCCGGCCGCCTGCTTTCCATCCTGCTTTTCCTGATCGTTGCGCAAGCCTTTGACCCTCCCTTCATTGCCCTTCGCTATTTCGTCATGGGGATTGGCGCGGCGCCGTTGGCGATGTCCGTTTTTGTCCGCCGCATTGCCCTGACCGATCAACCGCGCGAAAAGGCGCTCATGCAGCCGCGGGGGATCGAAGATGGGGAAAGCGGATCGACCGTTTGACGGATTGGCAATAATCACCCCCCCAAATGCGCTCGGATTTGTAGTAAAATATATGGACGAACGGTGAAACATCGGCAGGCGTTCACCTGCCGGCCCATTGGCGGTCGTTGAGATGTGATGTTTAAAACGGATGAGCGAAAAACGAACGCACGGTTTACGTCGTTGTTCATTTTTTATGCATGAAAAGGGGAAACGAGGTGATCGGGGACGTGGAGGATAATCGTTTGAACAAGAAAAAAAAGAAAAACCACATTCCCTTCCGGCTTAACGTGTTGTTTTTGATCATTTTTCTCGCGTTTTCCACGCTGATCCTCCGGCTCGGTTACGTGCAAATCGTCCACGGCGAGGATTACGTGCGGGAATTGAAAAAGACGCAGACGGTGACAACCAAAATCCAATCGCCGCGCGGCTTAATGTACGACACCAAAGGCCGGCTTCTCGTCGGCAACACGGCCAAAAATGCGTTGGTGTTCACGAGAAAACCGGATCAAGATCTCATCAAACTCGCGAAAAAATTGAGCCGATACTTGGACGTGAGCACGAAAGAGAACGTTTCGGACGGCGATCTTTCCACGTCGCAAGTGACCGTCCGGGACATGAAAGATTATTGGATCGCGACGCATCCCAAAATTTACGAAGAAAAATTAAGCGCCGACGAATATGAGAAATACAAAAAGGCCTCCGACGCCAAAGAGAAGGCCAAGATGAACGCATACTATGACAAAGTGCTCGCCCGCATCGGCGAAAAAGAGCTCGGTCAGCTGACGACCGACGACTTAAAAGTGATTGCGATCTGGCGGAAGCTCGAACAAGGCACGAACTTAACCCCGACCTACGTGAAAATCGGCTTGTCGCAGGACGAGCTCGCCCGGATCGGCGAACATTTAAATGAATTCGACGGGACCATCGACACTTCCGTGGCGTCGACGCGCACCTATCCGGAAGGCCACTTCTTTTTCCTCGGCAATATCAAAGAGATTCCGAGGCACGAGGTGGACAATTACCTGGCCGACGGCTATAACCGGAACGATCTCGTCGGAACCAGCAACCTCGAACAGCAATACGAAGATATTCTCCGCGGCGTGCCGATGACCTATACGTATAAAAAGAAAAACGGCAAGCCGGTCGGAACGCCGAAAAAAGTGGAAGGCCGGCGCGGGGATGACCTCGTGCTCACCATTGATGCCGATTTGCAGAAAAAAATCGGGAATATTTTGGAGAATAGGATTAGAGAATTCCTTGGCTCACATGCGCGCAGCGCCTACGCCGTCGTCATGAACCCGCACACCGGCGGCATTTTGGCGATGGTCGGACGCACGTATGATCCGGCCACCGGAAAGTTTAAAGACACGTCGGAAGGCACGATCTTAAACGCCTTCCAATTCGGTTCTTCGGTCAAAGGGGCGACGGTGCTCACCGGGTTCCAAAACCATGCGGTGCCCGCGGGGCGGATTGTGGACAAACCGTTCCGGTTCAACGGCGGCGGAAAATTCAGTTCATTCACGTCGGGCATCGGGGCCGTCAATGTCACGGAAGCGCTGGAGCATTCCTCCAACATCTTCATGGGGACGATCGCCGGACGCATGGCCGGTTTCCAATTTGCGGACGTCGGTTCGGCTTACAAGGTGAGGGTTTTCAACGGCCCGAAATACGTCCATGCCGTCCATGCCTTGCGCGACGGCTATAACCAATTCGGCCTCGGGGTGCACACCGGCGTCGATCTGCCGTTTGAATCGACCGGATATAACGGCGGCGTTCCCGACCAGCCCGGTAAAATCATGCAATTTGCGATCGGCCAATTCGATACGTATACGCCGCTGCAAATGGCGCAGTACGTTTCGACGATCGCCAACGGCGGCAAACGGATCGCCCCGCACTTGCTGGAATCGGTGCACGCCCCCGGCGACGATCCGAAAAAGATCGGCCCGACGATCAAGACTTACCCAACGAAAGTGTTGAACACGGTCGCCAATACCAAACAACAAATCGATCTTGTCCACGAGGGTTTCTATCTTGTCACCCACGGTTCCGGCGGTACGGCGAAATCGCTTGGAACCGGAGTCAACGCGAAATATAAAATCGCGGGCAAAACGGGCACGGCGCAATTGGCCCCCATCGAAAGAGGCCTTTACAACCTGGCATTTATAGGGTACGCCCCGTATGATAACCCGCAGGTGGCGGTCGCCATCATCGCCCCTGAGACGAGGGAAAACCATATCAACCTGTACATCGCCCAAGACATTTTTAAAACGTATTTCAGCCTGTATCCCGATCAATTGAAGGACTGACCTTTTACGCATGGAACCAGGAGCCATCTCGGCACAGATCGAAAAAAGCGGAACCGGGCGAGGGCGTCGCTTTGCCCGAATGTGTCGACATCTCCCTTGCAAACGGGCGGACAAAGACTCACGGTTTTATCGTTGCTCGGAAAAAAATTAAAATAGCGGTGAGCTGTCGGCGTGAACCGACGGCGGTAGTTGCATGAAACGGGCCGGATGCCATGAGCGCGGTCCGAGTCAAAAATAGCGGGAAGTGGCGCAGCCACTTCTCGTTCTTTATGGACGGAAAGATGAACGAGGAACGGGCGGGAGCCTTTGTCCCGTCAAGCGAGAAGTTCAAGCCGAGCTTCGAAATGGGAAAAGCGCGTCCGCTTCTAATCAAGAAGAGAAACGGATCCCAATGATGTTTAAAAAGCCGGTGTGAAGCGATGCCGGGGCTGAAAGGCCGTTCCGGGCGGAGCTTTACAGAGTTATGAAGAATGGACGGGTTTTTAAAAAACGTGTTCACGGAATCCGAGGAGCGGTTTGCCTAACCTTTGATTTTTTGGTGCAGTAGGTTATAATTTTTTTATATTTACGGCCCAGATTTTGGAGCCGTGATAAGAAAAGATGAGTCGAGTCGAGTTGGGCAGAGCGGAGCGGAGATAAGAGGAGAAACGCACGGTTCTTTATTTCATACCCTCATTTCTTTGCCTTCTTTTTCCCCGATTATCGACGCTCCCCTCTGTATACGAAAACGTATACGAGGAGGACCGCCATGAATGCTTACCTTTTTGAACTCACCGATGCGGAAACCGAGAAAGTGTATCAAACCCGTTCCGGACTCACGGTCAAACGTCATATCGACAAAGGGATCGGCCATCCGGCGATCGAACGCGTGCTTGCGCGCTTGGATCGTGAGAAAGGCGCGTGGTTTTCGAGCGGCGTAGAAGACGGCGAACGCTATGTACGGGGAGCCATCGGTTTCGTCAACCCGCCCATTGAACTCGTATCGCGCGGCCCATCGTTCACCATTCGCGCCCTCAACCGCCGCGGCGTTTGCCTTTTACCGGTCTTTCACCAATGGTTGGCGCATGAGCCGGCCATGAGGGACTTGAGGCGCGAAGGACGATTGTTGACGGGAACCATCAAGGAACGCCCGATGGTTATCAATGAGGAGGAACGGACGAAGCACCCATCCATTTTCAACGTCCTCCGCGCCATTCAACAAGGGTTTTATTCGGAAGAAGAGCGGTTTCTCGGCCTTTATGGCGCTTACGGCTACGATCTCATTTTTCAGTTTGAAGCCATCATGCGGCGGAAGCCGAGGCCGGCACACCATAGAGACCTGCATCTTTACTTGCCCGATGAACTGTTCGCCGTCGACCACCGAAGCGGGCGCGCATACCGCCTCGCTTATGAATTTTCGTTCGGCGGGACGACCACAGAGGGGATCGAGCGCGCAGGCTCAGGCGCGCCGCCATCCCTGGGACGCCGCGACCCGGGCGCCATTCCGCCGTACCGGAAAGGGAGTTATGCCGAATTGGTGCGTCAAGCGCTCCCGGCGTTTTCCCAAGGCGACTTATTCGAAGTCGTCCCGTCCCAAGTCCTTTATGAAACGTGCGATCGGCCGCCGTCACGCATTTTCCGCCGCCTTTCCCGGATGAATCCAAGCCCATACGGCTTCCTGATTCATCTCGGGGACCAGCATTTGATCGGGGCTTCCCCGGAAATGTATGTGCGCGTCCAAGGCCGGCGAGTGGAAACGAGTCCGATTTCCGGCACGATCAAAAGAGGACAAAACGCGATGGAAGATGCGGAAAACGTCCGGCGACTTTTGAATTCGGCGAAAGATGAGGCCGAACTGACGATGTGCACCGATGTCGACCGCAACGACAAGTCGCGGATCTGTGTTCCCGGCTCGGTCCGAGTCATCGGGCGGCGTCAAATCGAACGTTACGCCCGGCTGTTTCACACGGTCGACCACATCGTCGGCGAACTCGCGCCCGATTACGATGCCTTGGATGCTTTTATGACCCACATGTGGGCGGTCACCGTCACCGGCGCGCCGAAGCTCGAGGCGATGCGCTGGCTGGAAGCGCACGAAGCGACGCCGCGGGAGTGGTACGGCGGCGCGGTCGGTTGTTTGTATTTCAACGGCGACATGAATACCGGATTGACCTTAAGAACGATCAAGCTCGCCGGAGGGATGGCGGAAATGCGCGTCGGCGCGACGCTGCTTTATGCTTCGGATCCCGAGGCCGAGGAGGAAGAAACCCTCGTCAAGGTTTCCGCTCTCGTGCAGGCGCTAAAGAGCGACGGACGCGCGGCGGACACTCGGCAAAACGTCGACCGTCCCGGCCAAGGGAAGCGCGTGCTGCTTATCGATCATGAAGACTCGTTTGTGCACACCTTGGCGAACTATTTAAAACAAACGGGCGCCGACGTCGTTACGGTTCGGCCGCAACCCGCTCGGCAGATGTTGGCGGACGATCCCTCTTTCCATCTCGTCGTTTTGTCACCCGGACCGGGAAAACCGGAGCGCTTTCAAATGCAGGACACCATTTCGCTGTGTCTCGCCCGCCGTTTGCCCATATTCGGCATTTGTCTCGGCTTCCAAGGATTGGCCGAATATTTCGGGGCTCGTCTCGACGTGTTGCCGAAGCCGGCGCACGGCGAGAAATCAACGGTTTACATCCGGGAACGCGATTCACTTTTTGCCGGGATGGGCAAAGCGCTTGCCGTCGGCCGTTATCATTCATTGTTCGTTCCGGAACTGCCGCCCAGCCTGTTGTTGCTCGCGGAAACGGAAGACGGCATTCCCATGGCGTTCCGCCATCGGCAATATCCGCTTTCCGCCGTGCTCTTTCATCCGGAATCGATACTCAGTGCGGCGTCAGGCGGGGGGTTGCGCTTGATCGCCAATTTGATGAAAAGCGTGCCTGATCCCGCCTATACTCGCTAAAAAATGCGCAAGCTTCGTTGTCTTGCCCTGTTTCTGAACGGTCGGCAGGAATGAAGGTTTCGATAAGGTTTCGATAGGCAATCGTCCTTCGTGAAGGGTGAAATAGAGAATAAAAATCACCATCTAGAGTTGATATAGAAGGTGAATGATTTAAAGCGTTTCTCATATGGGAGGAACGCTGTTTATTTTTCAAAATATCAGGAAATAACGTTGGAATTGTGTTAAAATTATAAATAAGAAATGTTTTGTTAAAGGGTTAGGCCATGGGAATTGAACTGGGGGATTCCATAAATGATGGAGGCATCCATTTATGAAAGGCATTTTGCTTAAATTGGCCGTTTTAGTGTCTGCATTGATTTTAAGTGTAGGTTGTTCGAATCCAGACTCCCTTTCATCCAAGAGTAATGGAAGCTCGGTTCATGATAACCAAAAAAATAAGGAGACAATCCAAACCTATTTGAAAAATGAGTTCACAGGACCTAGCGAAGAACTGAAAAAACTATTTAATAAATTTTTTTCAGAAGACCCAACTGCATTAAACGCATATATCAAAGAAAAATATAAGTCCCTGATTCCAGAGGAGGACTATCAAACGTTCGTCAATACCAATGAAGCATTTCGTTGGTTATTGCCTGCATACCAAGCGGGTTATCAATTAAAAATAAAAAATAGCGAAATACAAAAGGTAAACAACAATAATGCCTACACTTTCAAGGTTGAGGTGGAATACAGCAAAGAGGGTGAAACCAAAACGGCTGCCGTCACTGGATATATTAACATGAATGACAATGGAAAAATCTCAGCAATACGAGACATAAATGATGGTGGATTCGCACAAAACATGATGCTATCTGCCCCCCAAAGGACAATAAAGTAAGAGAAAAGCGGACTTATTTCAAATAAAGGGATTAAATGTTCTTGAGTTCAATAAGGCAGAAGATGGAGTATAAAACGATCACTAAAAAATATTGACCGGTTCCTTTTAGGTTCAACATCTTAAATCACCACCAAAGAGTGAAGCCATTCGCTATAAAATTAAAAAGGCGGTTTCGAACCGTCTTTTTTCTTTAGTTTTAGTTTTGGACATATAGAATTCACAATCGATTTCACCTGGCATTTCGTGTGCCAGCCCCGGTTGGTGATCGCCATGGCGTCAAATTAACCGGTGAACGGGAAGTTTTGGTTTTAATTTGGGAACGAGTGAGGATGGCGCGTGACGGATGATGACGTGACTAAAAAGCGGGAAGGGCGGGAAACAATCATGGAAATCAACCAAGAAACAATCAACGTTACGCATTTGTCAAGGAAGAATTAACCCAAATCCTGTATCTCCCGTCACGAAAAATTTAAAATACGGGGTGAAATCATATTGACAATGATATTGATAATCATTATCATCTTTTTTAGGAGCTGCACACCATACATAATACAGCACCGGACGAGGAGGAAAAATAGATGTTTGCCAGTCCAAAAATGAAAAGCCGATTTGGCGTATTTTTCATTGGCCTTCTAATATTGGCATTGTTGTTGGCGGGTTGCGGAAAGGCCGGCAATTCTAATGAATCCGCCAACGACAATGCTGCAAATAAAGAAAAAGTCGTCAAGGATGCGATGGGGCATAAAGTGACCATTCCGGCGCATCCGAAACGGATCATCGCCCCTTATCTTGAAGATCCGCTCATCGTTTTAGGGGAAAAACCGGTGGCCCAATGGTCGGTCGCCAACGGCATTCAGGACTATCTGCAAGCGCATTTGAAAAACGTGCCTAAAATCAATTACAACCTGCCGCCCGAAGAAGTGGTGAGCTTCAATCCGGACCTCATTATTGTGAGCTCCGAAAGCTTGGTCCAAAAAGGATTATACGAGAAATATTCCAAAATTGCTCCGACGTATGTTTTAGGAGATAAAACCGCAAGCGATTGGCGGAAAACGCTTCTTAAACTCGGTGAACTGCTGAACAAATCCGATCAAGCGAAGAAGGCGCTTCAAGATTACGATAAAAAAGCCGCCGAGGCCAAGGAAAAATTACACCAAGCGCTTGGCGATAAAAAGGTGGCCATCCTTTGGCTGACGCAAAAGCAATTTTATGTCGTCGATCCGACCCGCTCGAGCGGCGCGGTCTTATACCACGATCTCGGATTAAACGTGCCGAAGATGGTGCAAGATCTTCCGAAGGATCCGAACGCGACCTGGAAGCCCGTTTCGTTGGAGAAACTAGCGGATTTGGATGCGGATGAGATCTTTTTGGTCAATAGCGATAAAGGGCAAGGAGACACCGTATTGAACAATCCGGTGTGGAAAAATCTCCCCGCCGTCAAAGCCGGCCATGTCTATGAAATGAGCCAGAAGAGCAGTTGGCTTTACAGCGGGCTCATTGCCAACGAACAAATCATCGATGACGTCGAAAAAGCGCTGTTGAAATAACGTTAAAGCCAAAAAACCGAAGGAATCTCCCTTCGGTTTTTTTCAAAGTGTTATAATAAGACTGTATCGCGCAAGGATTTCCATAAAATGGAGTTCCAACGTGAATCATCATCGGTGTTGTGGGGGAAGACAGTTGCGTCATTCAATGGGGAGGTCTCAACAACCTCATGGTGAAGTGCATGTAAAAAGCCGCCCGCTGGCGGCTGTGGCGGTCATCATCGGGGGCTTGGCCGTTCTTGCGGTTGGACTGGCCCTATCCATTTCGGTCGGAGCGGCCGATATTCATCTGTCCACCGTTTGGCAAGCGCTCTTTCATTTTCAATCATCACAGAACGCGCAGCGGGTCGTTGTGGATATCCGCCTACCGAGGGCTTTGGGGGCGGCGATTGTCGGCGCGAGCTTGGCCGTGGCCGGGGCGATCATGCAAGGAATCAGCAGAAACCCGTTGGCGGACTCGGGGCTGCTCGGGCTGAACGCCGGCGCCGCGGTGGCTTTGGCTTTTTGTTTTGCCTTTTTTCCGAAAATACCTTTTATCGAGCTCATTTTCTTCTGCTTTGCCGGCTCCGGGTTGAGCGCCCTCTTGGTTTTTGGGTTCGGCTCGATGGCGAAGGGCGGTTTGACCCCGTTAAAATTAACGCTGGCGGGAGCGGCCGTCAGCGCGTTGTTGACCGCCTTAAGCGAAGGAATCGCTCTGTATTTTCATTTGTCCCAAGACTTGGCCTTCTGGATGCTGGGCGGGGTGGCCGGGACGAATTGGACCCAGTTGAAGGTGTTGTTTCCCTTTGCATGCGCCGGCATTTTGGTTGCCTTATTTCTATCCAAATCCATATCCGTCCTTTCATTAGGGGAATCCGTCGCCAAAGGGCTCGGCCAACGCACGCTGCTCGTCAAAATCATAAGTTTGATCGCCGTATTGGTTCTTGCCGGTTCCTCGGTTTCGGTGGTCGGCTCGGTCGTTTTTATTGGGTTGATCATTCCCCATGTGGCACGGTTTTTGGTCGGCGCCAGTTACAGCTGGATCATTCCTTGTTCCGCGGTATTGGGAAGTATTTTATTGGTTTATGCCGATACGGCGGCGAGACTGGTCAATCCGCCGTATGAAACACCGGTCGGCGCGCTGATCGCCCTGATCGGGGCTCCGTTCTTTCTCTATTTGGCCAGAGGAAAGAAGGTGGGCCTATAATGGTCGATGCCTCGGTAAAAAAGAAACGCGTGCTGTCGCGACCGGTGTGGATCATGCTTTCAAGTCTGGTCCTAATGATCGCCGTTTTTCTTGTCAGCATGGACATCGGTTACATCAAACTGACGCCCGGCGAAGTCTTTCGCACTTTGATCGGGGAGGGGACCGGTAAACAAAATTTGATTTTATTTGATTTCAGGCTGCCAAGGATTGTCGTGTCTGTGCTCGTCGGCGCAGGCCTAGCCGTTTCCGGGACGATCCTTCAAGGCCTGTCCCAAAATTCGCTTGCCGATCCGGGCATCCTCGGCATCAACGCCGGCGCGGGGTTGATGGTCGCCATCTATATCGCCTTTTTTTCGGCGGAGGGCGGCTCATCGCTTTTCGCGTTGCCGTTTATGGCTTTCATCGGTTCGGGAGCGGCGGCGCTCGCCGTCTATCTCCTTTCTTACAAAAAAAACGAAGGGCTGGCGCCTTCCCGGATGCTCCTTGTGGGCGTGGCCGTCAGCGCGGTCATCTCGGCGGCCATGATTGTCCTGACTTTAAGATTGGATCCCGAAAGCTATCAATTTGTTGCGAGCTGGCTGGCCGGAAGCATTTGGGCCTCCAATTGGTCGTTTGTCGTCGCCCTGCTGCCTTGGATCATCGTGCTTCTTCCATACAGTTTTTTGAGGGCACACGTTCTCGATATCTTGAACTTAGGCCGTCCGACGGCGACCAGTCTCGGCGTCCATGTAGAAAAAGAGCAGTTGTTTTTACTGGCTGCGGCCGTCGGGCTGGCCGGCTCATGTGTGGCCGTGAGCGGCGGAATCAGTTTTGTCGGCCTCATCGGGCCCCATCTGGCGAAGCGTCTGGTTGGCGCGGAACATCGCGCGCTGCTTCCGGTTTCGGCTTTTCTTGGTGCCTTATTGCTTCTCATTGCGGATACCATCGGCCGCGCCGTTTTGCAACCGTCTGAAATCCCGACGGGGATCGTGGTCGCCATGATTGGTGCTCCGTATTTTCTCTATTTATTGGCCAAAACCAGTTCCCGTTAAACGGGTGACCGTTCACAAGAATGAGGTGGGAGAATTGGAAAACAGAGAAATCTATGATGTGACGATCATTGGCGCCGGGTGCGCCGGATTATTTGCGGCCAATTATGCGGGGCTGCGGGGAATGAAAACGAAAGTCATCGACTTTCTTCCCAAAACGGGCGGGTCCGTCGCCGTGTTTTATCCGGAAAAAAAAAATTTATGATATTGGCGGCATCCCGAAGATTAGCGGTCAACAATTGGTGGACCAATTGTTTGAACAGGCGATGATGTATGAGCCCACCCTTGTGTTGAATCAAGAAGTCACGGACCTCCAACGGGAAGAAAACGGGCTTTACGTTTTGACCACACATAGCGGTGACCGCCATTTTACCCGAACGGTGATTATCGCGGTCGGAGCGGGGACGTATAAAATCCGGCATTTGCAAATAAAGGACGGGTATCTGCAGGAAGGCGAGCATATCCATTATGAACCGATGGATTTGAGCGGGATTTCCGGAAGACGGGTGGCGGTGTACGGCGGACTGAGCGCGGCCGTGCAAAGAGCCATGGCGCTTTCGGAGACGGCGGAACAGGTGACGCTCATCCACAACCGGGAGCAATTGAATGCCCTTGAAGAAGAACTGGAGGCGTTGGCGAAGTCGCCCGTGATCGTCAAAAAACCTTATACGATTACAGATGTGCGTGAAGATGAAGGGGGGCGGATTGAAGTGTTCATTTCCGATGCCAACGGAAGGGATGAGCGCCTGGTCGTCGACGACCTCGTTATCAGCCACGGGTATCATTTTGACTTGGAACCGTTGAAAAAATGGGGCTTTACTTTTGAAAACCGCCGGATTCCCGTCAACAACAAAATGGAGACGAAATTTGAAGGGGTCTACGCGGCCGGGGATATCGCCGGCTATCCCAATAAATGGCGACTGATTTCGTCGGCTTTTACGGAAGCCATCACGGCGGTAAACAGCGCGAAAAAATATTTGGATCCTTCCGCGCCTTCCCAAGTCTACAGCACATTTGTAAGAAAATAAAAAAGCGTTGCAGCGCGGCATACCCGAAACAGATCCGCTGAAGGCGGAAAGCGGGACAAAACCATGCGATCACGTGCGCTGGGCGCGGATCTATGGCGGCAAGGCGGGGGTGATGCGGCGCTTTTGCAACGGCGGTAAGCGGCTGAAAAACAGGCAGAAGCGAATCCAAGGCCGAGGTCACGCATGGAGCGGATTCAATCGCCCCGTTTTTTAATCGCCGGCTGCTCTTGCCGTTCGTCGGCCGTTCGGCTCCTGCCTTCCCGCGGGTTTTCCGTTTGTTGCACAGGATGTACCATTACAGGCGCCACGGCTGCCAAGCGCGAACGCGGCAAAGAGCGGCAGAAAACAGCAACTGAACGCTCCTTCTCGTGATCGGGTGGACTGAAAAACCTGGCAAGGGCCGCCATCAGGAGGCGTCTTATCATGCGAAACGTCCAGCTTAAAATCGCCCCCCCTTTAAACGATTTCCAAGAAGAGGGAGGAAAGCGCGAGATGGCGGCGACAAGAACGCTTGTACCGCATCATGAGGAAAAGGTTGCGAGGGGATGGAAATGATAGAAAGAGTGCAAAAATGGGGGAATAGCCTGGCTGTCCGTATACCAAATGCGGTTGCGGAGCAACTGGCGATTCAACAAGGCTCAGAAATAGAAATCGTCGTGGAGAGTCAAGCCATCAAGCTGATCCCGAAAAAGAAAAAGCCGTCATTGGAAGAATTGCTTGCTAAAATAACGCCTGAAAACAGGCATGCTGAAATCGATTTTGGAGTGCAAGGAAATGAATTGATTTGATGCACGCGCCGTATCGAGTCTTGATCCACAAACAGAGCGTAAAGCCTCCAGGACCACTTCCGGATATCAGTTGAGCACAAAGAATGTTTCATCATTGGAATCGGCGGGATGTTGTACGATCCGTAGAGGTTCTCTGTTCCGTGGCTGGAACGCTTGGCTATTCATTCATTTTCGGCAACATCTAAATGAAACGTTGAGGGCGTCATCGCCGTTGATGGCGGCAATTGGCGCAACTTTGAGTGGCTCCACCATACGATGGCGATGACCAAAAATCCCGATCCCGCAAGCGCAAACACGATGGGGCTGCCGAAGGTGCTCGCATAGTAACCGCCCAATAAAGAACCGATCGGCATGGCCACGGCACTCATGCTATAGGTGACAGAACTCACGCGCGCGAGTAAATGAATGGGCACCACAGATTGCTTAACGGCGCCGAGAAGGACGTTTGAAGCCCCGATAGGTATCCAGGCCAAGCCAAAAAATGCGATACTCGGAACGGTCCAAGGGACAAGGGCTGCCAATAACCAACACCCTGCCCCGATGATAAAAGAGACAATGGTGAAATAACCGACGCGAAATTTTCCGGCCCAGGAAGATAAGAAAGAGCCGAGCAGAACGCCAATGGACTCTGAAGCTAAATACAATCCATAGATGTCCGCTCCCCCTCGTTGATTGGAAAACGAAGGCAAAACCGCCGTGGAAGCCCCGAGAGCGAAATTGCAGATGATCGAACCCAACAAAAAAGCAGCGAGCAAGGAATGAAAAACGATCGAAAAGCCTTCAGATAAATCCGCAAAATAGTCTTTTATAGATGTTCGAGCGCCTGTTTTAATCTCTTTTGACCTTTTATGACCGACGGGAAGGGAAAGCAAACCGAACAGGCAGGCTGTGATGGCGAAGGTGACCGCATCCGTGACAAAAAGGGCCATCGCGCCGATGGTCGCCACCAGCCATCCGCCGAGCGCGTTAAAAGCCATATCAATTCCCTTATAAGCAAACGAGAACCATGAGTTTCCTTTCACGAGTTCCTCTTTATTGAGAATCATGGGCAACGCTTTCGTTTCCGACGGGTAGGCAAATTGTTCAATAAAAGCCGCCAGCGGAATGATGATTAAAAGGAGCGGCACATTTAAAAAACCGAAACCGTAAGAAATCGGGATCAGCGATATTAAAATCAATTGAAATATTTGAGTGGCGACCAAGGTTCTTTTAATCGACCAGCGATCTACTAATGGTCCCGCCACAAATTGCAAGCTCATGGGCAGCAACATCAAAAAACCGGCGATGCCCGAATAGAGCGGATCTTTACTCAGTTGATAGACGAGCCACATGGCTGCCACATAATAGAGGCTGTCCCCCATATTGGTGATCATTCTGCCGAAGAATAGGATCGTAAAGTTTTTCTTTTTCCAAAGCGTGTTCATCATCCGGCTTCTCCTTAGATAAAATATAGGGCGCTACCGTGCCGGCCCGGGTTATGGTTAAAAAAACGGCAAATGGAAAAGGGAGCCTCATCGGAGCCGGTCACCTGACGAAGCGGCAGACATGGGGGATTGGCAAACAAGGCGTGATCGCCTCGCCATGCGGACAAGGCATTATTGCGCGCAGCGGATGGGTAGCTTTTTGGTTTTCACGTCACCGCCGGGTTTTGATGACGATGCCGTTTTAATGCCCTGGGTTTTCGTTGTTTCTCAAAATCCGTTTATATCATAGTGAAATAAAGCCTTCTTCTTCCGGAAATTCATAGGCGGGCCGCTCGCCTTGGTACTCAAAACCGACCGCTTCATAAAAGGGAATGCCCATAAAGTTGTCTTTGAAAACGGACACCATTGCTCTTTTGCCCCGCGTTCGATTTGGTCTTTCGTAATCGCTTCCAACAACTTGCCGCCGATGCCTTCGCGTTTTCGATTGGGGCCAAATAAAGCACGTACAACTCGGCCGTTTCTTCGTCAATCATTCCCCCTCCGCCGGCACCGACGACCTTACCGCCATCGGCCGCGGCGAACCAACCGTTCCACTCATTGTTGATGTTCAAGATTTCATGTTTGAGGCGATCTTCGTTGTAAAATTTTTTTATGTATTTTCGATGTAATGGGGCGGCAACCATTCCTGATAAGTATGTCGATAACCCTCCGAACACACTCTAATAATCCCTTCAACGTCGCCTAATGTGGCTATTCTGATTTCAACCATCGACTTTCCCTCGTTTTCAAAATATATCTATTTTTTGATTATTATATAGTATAGTGGAAAATGGCCGGATCGTAAATGGCTTTCCGGCTTGCCGAGATCCTCAGCTTCCTTTGACGCCGGGGTGACCATGGCGCGAAAGTTGATCAACGATTGCGTTTGCCAGCCGTTTTCATTTCATCAGAGCGGTCGGAGCGTTTCGAGATGTACGGAAAAAAGCGAATCCGGGGACCGCGGGCGATGCTCCGGGATCTATTCCGTCCGCAAGATCCGTTTCATCATGGCGATTTGCCCCCGGTGGTTGGCTTCGTGGTCCAGCAAGTTGTAGAGCACCCATTCCGGCGAGACGTTTTCTTCTCCGAGCGGGCGGTCCGCCGTTGTAAAAACGTCGTCGGGCATGTGTCTGTAAACGGATTCCACGAGAGCCATCGTTTCGGCAAGCAAGTCCAGAAATTCGTCCAACCGTTTCTCGGCGGGAGCTTCAGGATTTCTCCTGGACGGGTCAAGCCGAACCGGGCTTTTTCCGCCTCTGAAATGGGCTCCCCAAGCACGACGCTTTTCGTCCACCCCAACGACACGTTGGCGATGTGCCAAAGATATTCGGCCACACTGTGTGCGGAAGGCGTGATGCGGGCGTGCAATTCCTCGTGGGTCAGGTCGGATAAAATGGCCAATAAATCGGCTCGGCTTTGCGCCAGAGCGTCCAGCCAGCGATCGGCCATCGTCTCATGGTCGGCATGTTCCAGTGTTCGGATTCTCATGTCCACACCTCGATTTCTGCGTTTTGCTTCGTTTTGGCAGCATGAATGCCATCGTTCAATGTCCCGGACCGTCCCCTTGGCGGCGCTTGTCGGTAAAGGTTTTTTGACGAGGAGACGGCGGTCAGTTCTTCGATGAGCATGGTTCCCTCATCGCCCCGTTACTACATAAAGATATCCAAAAGTTTCGACAGATGGCAAGCGCTTGTTGGAAATGGCTTTCCCGAACTGACGATTGTTTTTCGTAGCGGTAAATCAAAATGGGCTTTTTGTCTTCGAAGGTTTTTTAATCATGAGGGAAGAGAAAAAAAGAGCAAATGGATAAAGAAGGGGATCGGGAAGTTGCGAAGATCCGGAGAGATGAATAAACGGGCTTTCGCCGCGTTCAGACGAGCGTGAGAGGCCAAAGCGAATCGGGAGGAGCCGCACCCATTGCCTTCACCGTCATCGCAACGGATTTGGAAGCCCGGCGCCGTCTTTTTCTGTGCCGTTGTGCCGCCAGTCCGGGGGATAAAAAGACGATTTCTTTGATCCGTGTTGGCCAAAGGCGCCGTGCAAAGGCGGGCTGGCCTGCGGCCAGGCTTTTCAAACGAAAACCCCGGGCGCCGGCACCCGGGGAACTTCAATCGGTTTTCAAAAAAGATCATTTGGTCGTCAGTTTTTTGGCGATGTCCGGAATCGACATGTCGCTTGTAAAGGTGTATGTACCGAGTTGCAAATACGGTTCTAATTTATGATCGATGACGTATTGAGTGAGCTGATGGCGGTCCTTGATGACGTGATGCTTTTCAAGGGCCTCAGCCACATCGGAGGTCGTCATGCCTTGCTTGACGGTGATCTTGGCTTTATACACCTTTGGCTGATCGGCGTTTTTCTTATCGTCGTTCGCGGATGACTTGTCCGCCGCTTTCCCTTGATCACCGGATGCCTTTTGGCTTTCGGACGCTTGCCATTTTTCGAAGGCCGCTTTGTCTACGGCGATTTCGCCTTTTGAGGCGAGATAAGCTTCGACGCGGCTTTCCGTGAGCGGCGCCTCGGCTTTTTCATCATCATTCTTGGGCATGAGCTGGTAATAATATAAGGCGACGATTCCCGACGCCAAGAGGATGCCGGCGGCGAAACCGCGCATTCCGTGTTTAGTCAACGCACATCACCTTTTCACACGTCGCGGTCCTCAATCATCAATTCTTCTTCGAGGACGCGGATTTTTTTCTTGATCTTATATAACTCTTGCATGACGGTCACCGAAGTGCCTTCAATTTGATCTTCCAGTTGTTTGATGGAGTCTTCCTTAAAGAAGGAGACGATCAACAAGATCAACCCCAGGACAAACAGTATGAGCAAAAGAAAACCCATGATTAACCTCCCCATTTTATCCGTCTCGGCTTTTTTCCGGCCAACGTCCTGGCCCCGCCATCCCGCGCAGGGAGTGGGACTCTAAACTACTTATATCATAGATTGATAGCGGGACAAAGAGGTTTGGCGAAAAAGAAAGGAAAATGTAAAGGAACGCCGCCGGGATGACGACCGATTTTTCTTTTATTCTCAAGGAGAAAGGGCTTTTAACCTGGCAAGAAGTGTCAATTCAAACCCATTGGGAATGTCGAAGTTTGCCATATGGCGCGAGAATCGCGCGATTCATCCCGGAACCTTGTACGATGTCCGGATCTTTGATAAACTATAAGGGTATGACTCAGAGGAACAGGAGGGACGAGACATGCGCGTACTCGTAACTTTGGAATGCACCGAAACCGGTGAACGCACGTACATCACGACGAAAAATAAACGCAACAATCCGGAACGTCTTGAATTGAAAAAATACAATCCGCGTTTGCGTCGTCATACGATTTACCGCGAAACGAAATAAGCAGCGGGTTAAAGCCTGCTGTTTATTTTTTATGGGAAAGCAGTGCGGGAGGATTAAAAAGTGTCGGATAAAGCAACGATCCGGCGGGCGATGAAACAACAAGTGCTCGCCCTTGAAGAAGAAACGTTTCACCGCGGCTGCCGCGCCATCCACGAGCGGCTCTTTCGCCTTGCCGCCTGGCAACGGGCCCATACCGTCGCCGTCACCGTCTCGACGCCCGGTGAAGTGGACACCAAAGCCATCATTGAACGGGCGTGGCGCGACCGAAAACGCGTCGCCGTTCCGAAAACCGTCCCGAAAGAAAAACGGCTGGAGTTTCGGCAGCTGACGTCTTTCGAGCAATTGGCCCCCGCGCATTACGGATTGTTCGAGCCGAAGGAGGCGGAGACCGAAGCGGTCGTCAAAGGCAATATCGATCTCATCCTCGTTCCGGGACTCGCGTTTGATGCTTCCGGGTATCGCATCGGTTTCGGCGGCGGCTATTATGACCGGTTTTTGCCCGATTGCCGCGCCGTCAAAGTCGCGCAAGCCTTCGATTTTCAGGTGTTGGATCGGGTGCCGAGGGAGGCGCACGACATCCCGGTGGATTTTATCGTCACGCCGGCCCGGCTGATCCATTGCGGGCCGGGTTTCGATGAAGCGGCGGAAAAGGCGGGGTTGAACCAATAGGAGGATCTGCTGCTCTAGGGGAAACAAAAAACAGCGGGTGATAACACAGTAAAAAGCCCCAGCGGCCCTTGGAGAGAAAGGCGCGCTCTACGGACAGGGCGAAGCTCAGTGGATGAGGAAGCGCCAAAGATTCTGAACGGGTGAGAGCAAGAAAATGGGATCGAGTTAGCCCTAGGACGTCCGACGTTTGGACTCTTTAAATCTTTAAAAGAGCAATAAAGGAACCCGAGCGTACGGGCATTGAAAGGCGGTCGGGCGGAAGCGGCGAAAGGAGGCGAGGGCAAATGGCGGAATCGATCCTTGTCGGCCTTCTGTTGATCGGCGGCGCCTCGGTTTCTTATCAAAAACGCTGGTTGACCGCGGGCGGCGCGGCCGGCATGGTCGTTCTCGGTGCGGCGATTGATTGGGCCTTCGGTTTATCGGGATTATTGATCATTTTTTTATTTTTTGTTGCGGCCAATCTCATCTCGAACGGCGGACGGTCTGCGGAGACGCGCACCGTCGTCCAAGTGTTCGCCAACGGCGGCGCGCCGCTGCTCGCTGCGTGCGCGAACTTGGCCGTTGGCGGCCCTTATTGGTCGGCCGCGTTTATAACGGCGGTGGCCAGCGCCTCCGCCGACACGTGGGCATCGGAAATCGGGGTGAAGTTCGGGGGACGGCCATACCATATCGGTTTGCGCCGGCGCGTCGCCCCCGGCTTGTCCGGGGCGGCGACTTTAAGAGGCAGCATTGCCGGGCTTTTCGGTGCCGCCCTCATCGGCTTTTTCGGCGCCTTCCTCTTGCATCGCGATCATCTCGCTCTTTTCTTTGTGGCCGGCACGGTTTTCACCGCCGTCGGTTGGCTCGGTCATTGGCTGGATACGCTGCTGGGGGCTTTCCTGCAAGCCCGTTATCAATGCCGCGCTTGCGGTGTTTTAACGGATGATCGCCGCCATTGCGAAATGGCGACGGCAAAAGTCCATGGGTACCAATGGATGACGAATCACACGGTCAACGCGTTGTCCAACATTGGAGCGGGCGTTTTGGGCGCCATCGCATCCGTCTGGCTATCGTCCTGAAAAACGGCGCTTGCCTCGATGCGGCGGCGTTCACGCCTCTCGACGCGGCCGGTCCGGTCGTGGGCGCTTGGATCGCTGCTTCCCGGACATGCGGCGTCTCTGTGCCTTTCTTTCTCATGGCCCGATTTTCTTTCAGCCGTCGCGGCGCCTCTGGACGGATGAGACAAACAATGCTTGCGCGACAGCGGCCGTTCTTTAATCGCCTTTAAAATTTTATCTTCATGGTTCGCCACGCCATCGTCCACGAGCGCCCATCCATCTTCGTCGTCGGCCTTGCCTAAAAAGAGGCGTTTGGTCCGTTTCGATGACGGTTCATGCCGTGCCTTTCCTCGTTTTCATCAGAAAAAATCGCGCGGATAAAAGCGGGAAACCGTCGCATATTATTAGGGAACGATACCACACTAAGGGGCGAAAGGCATGCAACGGTTTTTGGTCCGCGTGATCTTGCTCGCAATTTTAAGTTGGTTTTTATATCGCCGCCGCGTTCGGCTTTGGCAATTCATGCTCGGCGTCGAGGGCATCCGCCGGTTGTTGCCGGCCGTTTCCCTGTCATGGCGCGATTTCCGGCAATGGGCGGGAAAGCGGATGCTGAACGCGCTGGAGGAAGGGGCCGGCCGCGATTGATTCGCGTATGCGGCCTTAAATGTTTTGTTTCAACAGGGCGATCTCACCGGAAGCCAGCCGGATGACGACGAGTAAATGGTCGTGGCGTTTGCTGTAGAGGATGATCGGCATGAAGCTGTCAATGGGGCTTTCAATGCGGCCATCCGAACGGCGGACGCCGAGGGCGTATTCCTTGTACAAGCCTTCCCACAATTGCCCGATGACTTTATTCGTCTTTTTTTGGTTGAGGCCGGGCAAAGATTGGTTGGCAAAGACGTGAAGATAGGTGAGCGGAAACGCATCGTACGCCTCCGGGCGGAAGCGGTGCTTGCGGCTCGCCTTCTTTATGATGGCATCCATTGTTTCATTTAAAGCTTGAGTTTTGGCGCGGTACCATATCTTGGCTTTTTCCGCGATCGGAAAACGGAACGCCGAAAAAGCCCCGTCGTCGCCTGGCATGACGGCCAGATGGTCATAAGACATCGCCAGTTTGCCCCGGATTCCGTTTTGGCCATGCGTTTCCGCATGATGGACCGTGATGGCTTCCAAGACGCCGGCCTCGTGAAAGCGTTCGATTTTGGCTTGATGAATTTCAGCGGTTTTCGTTTTCCATTTGTTCGCGATGGCCACCAATCGGCGGTCGCTGAACAAAAAGGAAACGTCTTGGCGCACATAGGCGGCGCGGTTGGTTCGCGAAGACGCCAGCCAGGATATGTCGTAACGCGACGGTTCCGACCGTTGAAGGAGGAGCCGGGTGTTCTTCTCCAAAAAGGAAAGGGTCGGATCATCGGGGAAGTAGGTAATGCTCTCTTCGGTATCCGCGCGATCGCGATGGTCCAAATAAAGAATGAGCGCCGTCACAAAGGATACGGTCAGCAGTCCGAGCCAAAAGCCGAAGGATCGGTTGCGGTTCGAACGTTTTTTTAACCCCTCTTTCGCCCGCCCCATCATCCCGCCTCCAAGTACATCGAGTTTGAGCCTGCCTTTGTCCCAATATATGCGTGAATGGACGACTTATGCCGGGCGCGTCTCCCTTCTAAACGCTCGAAAAGGGGCGGGATTTGGAACATATGATCAGGAAGCGGCCGCACGGCGTTTGGGCGGATGACCGCGATGCGCGGATCGCGCGGCAAGCGGGCCGTTCGCCACGATGCGCCCGTAAACCGGACTTCGCGGATGCATTCCGACGTCCAATGGGAACGAATTTGTGACAAAACTGAAAATAATGATGAAAACGTTTTCTCTTTTCTCCCGATCCTTGATAAAATATTAAAAAGGAATCGGGAGGGCACGGATGTTGGATTTTTGTTTCATGAGGACGGATACGGGATACGACATCATGATGCTCGCGGTACGCAACCGGGACGGCAGCTATCGGATCTACCGGCTGGACGGATCGAAGCCGGCAGAAGGGCCGCTCTTTGAAGAGAAGAATCCGGATCGTTTACGGGAACGCATCCGCGAGTGGTGCCGCGACCATTTGCCGGACGACATGGAAATGATGCGGTTTACGGTCCCGGCGAGCCGCGAGAAGGCGGTAAAAGTGAAAAAATTTTTGCGCGACCATAATATCCCTTTTGAAATGAAAAATTATACGTTTTACGTGCGCAAACGTGAATTCCAACGGATCAAAAAAGACTTGGAAAAACTGGTCGCTTCCGGAAATTGAACGAGGCAGCCGGGGATTTCGCCATGGGGGAAAGGCGGGAGACGGGCCGCCGCGGCGTTTGCATCTTCAGAGGAGATATTCCCCATAGGACAGCCCTTCGTCAGAGCGATGCCGGTGATGAACCATGAAAAATGGAGACGGGTTAGCCCGCCTCCATTTGTTTTGCACTGAATCAGCTTCCGACCGGTACCCCGCCGCCGTTGAAGCTGTCCCAAATCGTCATGATCGAAAACCAGCCGAGAACGGCAAAGGCGATCAACGCGTAAACGGCACCGAAAAAGTTCCGTCGCTTGACTTCACGGAAAATCGCGATGAGGCAAAGAATGGCGATGATCAGGAAAATGATGCCGACAACCATGTGTTGCCAACCTCCTTTGTGGACGGGTTCGCACAATATGTATACGCTTCTATTCTAAACCGAATGCCGATCTTTGTCGAGCTTTTCCGTTCATTTCGGTAAGTTTGAAAACCGCTTATGATAAAGTTTAACCGATGTTTCCGCTTTCTAGTCGAACGGATCGGCAAAGCATCAAAGCGCAGGGTTGTCGGCGTAAATCGGACGAAAAGGCAACAATGGGCTTGCCGAACGACTGTGATAAAGCCGGTGGCCGCGATCCGGTCCCGTTGCGGCGGAAGGGGGCGGAAAGAGACGGCGGCCGGTTTGACGACGCGGTCGCTTGCACGTTCTTCACATGCGCAGACCGGTTGCCGACGGGTGAAGGCTCCTTTATTATGTTGGAAGAAACATCAACGTTTTTGGACGGAATGGAGGAGATGGGCGTTGAAATGGACGCAATTGGCGCTCGGACCGATTGAGACGAACGGCTACATCCTTGAGAGCGAAACGAAAGAGGCGGTCATCTTTGATCCCGGCGACGAAGGTGAAAAGATCATCCGGTTCATCCGCGAGCGCCGTTTAAAACCGCTGGCGATCCTATTGACCCATGCGCATTTCGATCATATCGGCGCGGTCGATGTCGTGCGCGACCATTTTCGCGTGCCGGTTTACTTGCATCAAAAAGAAGCCGATTGGCTTTGGGATCCGGACAAAAACGCCTCGAGCGGCTTTCCGTTGATCGCGCCGGTCAAAACCCGTCCGGCCGATCATCTGCTTGCGGGCGAAGCCCCATTAAACCTCGGCCCCTTCGCCTTTCAGGTTCTGGAAACGCCCGGGCATTCGCCGGGCAGCGTCTCATATTATCTGAAGGAAGCGGGCGCGGTCTTCTCCGGAGATGCCTTGTTTTACGGCAGCATCGGGCGGACCGACCTCTATGGCGGTGACCAGGCGCTGCTTCTGAAGTCGATCCGAACCAAATTGTTTGCCCTTCCGGATGATACCGTCGTTTTGCCCGGCCACGGTTTGACGACGACCATTCGCCATGAGAAAGCCACCAATCCGTTTTTGACGTAGAATGGGAAGGCGCGATTGCGTTGGCTTGCGCACGGAAGCTTTAAGCGGTTGAAAGCGGGCGGAGTGTAACCTCCCATCGTTTGGATCAGGCGGAAGGCAGGACGCACGGCGGCCCAAAGCCGGCCGGTCCGGATCATGTAAACGCTTGGTGATAGGGAGGGGAAACGCCGGCGTTGCGGTCTCGTTCGCTTCCGCTTGCCCGTTTCGCTGTACTCAGGGGCGAGGCGGGACGGGTTTCCGCAAGCCTCCTGTACGGCTGGTCACAGCGGCGGCCGGCACGCCTTTGTTGTGAACCCCCTTTTCATTTGCTCATAAGATAATACGAATCGATGAAAAGGGGAGATGATGGTGGGCGATAAGAACTACTTGAATTTCCTCGCCAAATTTGGGGTTTCGAGCGCGCATCCCGGCGGGTTGCCGCTGACGCGCGCCCTTTTTGACAAGATTCCGTGCCGCCAAAACGAACACGTATTGGATGTCGGTTGCGGAACCGGCGAGACGTCCGTTTATTTGGCCAAACGTTTCGGCTGCCGCGTCACGGCCGTGGACATCCAACCGTTAATGGTCCAGCATGCGCGCAACCGGGCGCGGGCGGAAGGGCTGTCGATCGACGTCTATCAAGCGGATGCGGAAAAGCTTCCCTTCGCCGATCGCTCTTTTGATAAGGTCGTTGCCGAATCCGTCACGGTTTTTACAAACGCGGGGTTGTCGCTTCCGGAATATCGGCGCGTGTTAAAGCCGAACGGGGTGCTGATTGATCTGGAGATGACGGCGGCGCGGCGTTTAACGGATTCTGAGGCGGCCGATGTCAAAAAGGTGTATGACATCGATCGCATCCTGACGGAAGCGGATTGGTTGGAGGCATTAAAGGGTGCCGGGTTTCAGGATATCACCGTTTATACTGGCGAGGATTTGCTTGATGCGGAAGTGGATCTCCCGGACGCATCGGGATTCGAATTCACACGGGACATTGATTTGGATGCGTTTAATGCGTGGTTCGGGCACATACAGATCATGGAGAAATACGGCAGGATATTGAATTATCGCGTCTATGTGGCCAAGGCGCCCATAGATCGGCGAGCCGATGAAGCAAAATAAGCCATCGCGACCGATGGCTTGTTTTATTGAGCGCCTCCCTGCGGCATCATAAAGGCGGACCAATATGTAAATCCGATAAAAAACAAGGTGAGATAAGCGCCGAAAATATACATATACGTGCGTTCCGACAGATTCAAATAACCTAATGTCAGGAAAAAGGCGGTATTGGCGAAAAATAAAAGGGACATCGGGATGAGCCCGCCCGCCAGAGCCATGACGGCGAAGGTCAACGTCCAAAAGGCGAGCACTCGGAACATTCTGGGCATCGGTTTCCCTCCTGATCAACGATTTTCCACAATTGCAATTATAATTTAAGGTTTCGCTATTGTAAATCCCTTCCGAAGTTGTCGTCTTCCTTCATATTGTAACCGCACCGGCCGTTCTTAATCCGACGACATGGCCCAAAAACCTTTCTCTCATTTTTTCTTGTTTAATTCATGTCGATTTAGGGAATCAATTTAGATGAAGAGTAGGTTTCTAGGAGGGGGTATATACGGTGGCTCGACTCGTCTTTTACACCTATCCGAGCTGTACCTCATGTCGGAAAACGAAAGCCTGGTTAAAGCAACATCACATCGATTATGAGGAACGCCACATCTTTAAGGAAGCGCCCGGCAAGGACGAATTGATGGAGATTATTAAACTGACGAAGGAAGGCGTCAAGGAAATCCTCGCGACGCGGAGCGAGACGTTTAAAAAACTGGACATCGACATCGAGGAATTACGGGTCAGTGAAGTGCTGCAGCTGTTGCACGACGAACCGCGCCTGCTTCGGCGACCGATCCTGACCGACGGCGAAAAGCTGATCATCGGTTTTAACCGTTCGGGCTTGCAAAAGTTGAGCGAAGCGCATTACAAACTTTCCTCCCAACATGTCTCATAACCGAGAAATCCGCCGATACGGCGGACTTCTTTTTGCTTGGAAAAGCGAAGAGATGATGGATGTCATTTCTTAGGAGGCACCGGCGCTTCTTTCCCGGTTCGCTCTGGACAAAAAACGGGCACCGGTCCGTGTGCGGGATCCGTGCCCTCGTCTACCGAAAAAGCTTCGGGCGCCAAGGCAGTCTGAGGCGGGCTCGTTTGATTCGGTTGGCATAGTGGCCGAGCGCGTTCGGGAGAAGCCCAAACATTTCGTTTCGGAACGCGGTTCGGGATTTCCGTTTCGCTTCTCTGCGTCTTTTGCGCTCGCTTTTCGGTTGATTCATGTATCGGACAAACTGTTCGGTGAGAAATTTAACGTAATCATCCGATTTCATCCGCATCACCGTCCGCTATTATGCCCAAAACCGTTCGTGCCTAACCAAAAAACCGATCATTTCATCGACGACGGTGTCCACCGACTTCATGGTCGTGTCGACGATGTAGTCCGCTTCCAGATAAAAGGGAAGGCGGCTGGCCATCAAGCGAAAGACGTGCGCGGTTTCGCGATTTTTTAAAAGCGGCCGGGAGCGATCGTTTTTCAAGCGGCGGATGGCCATATTGGGATCGACGTGAAGGTATATGACGATGCCGTGCTCTCTCATAAAGCGCCGGTTCGTTTCATCGAGGACGATGCCGCCTCCGGTCGAGACGATCACACCGGCTTTCGCGACCGAGCGCAGGATGCTGCTTTCATGGCGCCGAAACGCGGCTTCGCCTTCCTCGGCAAAAATGGCCGGGATCGATTTTTGGCAAAACTGTTCGACCAATTCATCCGTGTCAAACACCGTCATCGACAATCGCCGTCCCAACTCGCGCGCGATGGTGGATTTGCCGGCACCCATGAATCCCGTCAAAAATATGGTCTCCAAGGTTAATCCTCCCATTCTGTAATCGTTTCTGCATTCGTGTCAATCTCAAAAACGACGGATTGCGGGGCATGCGGGGGATCCGTCACGCGAACGTTGATGCGGAGCGTTCCCTCGGCCGCGGGGGTCGTCGTATAATCGACGCGCGCGTGATCCAATGTGAAGGTACCGGAGGGCGGCAAAGCATGGGTTTTGCGCCACGAATCGAGGAGCTGGCGGGCCGCCGTCACCTTTAACTGCGTATAGCGGACGGCGATTTCCCGTTTCGCCACGAAATCCCGGTCGTTCGCGAGATGGTCGATCGCGTTGACCGCGTAAAACGCAAAGAACAGCATGATGATCATCGCGATCGGCAGGATGAAACCGCCTTGATCGTTTCGCTTTCCGGTTTCTATTTTACCATTTTTAGCACCACCCAATGGTAGGTCCTCCCTTCCGCATCCGTCAGGGATATCGAAACGTCATTGGGATGGACTTGAAAATCGACGGAACGAACGTTGCGGAGCAAGATTTCGTAGCCTTCCCCGTTGACGCTGCGGCGCAGGTTCGTGCCAATCAACTGATAATCGACCGTGTTGCCGTCTTCTTTGAAAACAAGCCGGCGGTCACTGGATGCAAAGTCTTTCCCGCCGGCGAGTTCGTCATTGATCTGTTGAAAAAAGATCAAGATGTCTTTGCGCTCCGTCGTCTGATACGCGTGATCGCCGAGGACGGCCTGGGCGACATTCGCAACCAGCGCCGCCGTCACGGTCAAAATGGCGAGCGCCATCATCGCGGAGAGGAGCGTGTATCCGCCGTTGCGGTTCAACGCATGGCGATTCCGCATGCCTCGTTCACCCTTTGGCTTCGATCCTGCCATACCACACATAATTCAACGGTATGCGGATCGACTTCTTTCCATTGCAAGTCGTAAGCCGTTCCATTGACGGTGAGCCGATCGTTTTCTGCAGAACGCCCCGCGCTCCATTCGGACAGTTCGTTGTGGATCAGGGTGAGCGCGTATTCCCTTTCACTGACCGCCCGGCGCTCAACCGTTGCGCGCTGTAGAATCGGGACGAGGCAAGAGAGGCAAACCACCAAGACAAGCAGGGCGACGGTGACTTCCACAACCGTAAATCCTTTTTCACGTGACGGGTTCGACATAAAATCTTCCTTGGCCCAAGAGGATGACGAGTTTGTAGGCGTAGTGGGGGCTCTGAATGAAAAGGGTTCCGGCCTGCCCTTGGACCGTGCCGTGCGGCGTGAAGCTCACGCTGAGCGCGTGCGTGCCTTTTTCAAAGCGGATGTCTTTTTCAATCGGAAGTTGTTTGATCGGTTGTCCGCCCAAAAGGACGTACACCAAATGGTTCGCGTTGTTGAATTGTACGTTCACGTAGCGCTCTTCGGCAATGGCCGTCATTTGCGCAAAATTTAACGTATCCTCGAGCAGGCCGACAAAAGCGTCCAGTTTTTGCCGTTCCTGAACGACTCCGAATTGATGAAAAGCGATGGGCAGAACCATGACCATGATCGTGATGACGATGAGCATCTCAATCATAGTGACGCCTTGCCCCCCTAAGCGTTCAGTTGCCACCATCCGATCCCGCCTTGACGACTTTTCCGTTGACGAGCGTCAAAGCCACGCCGTCGGGACATGTGACGGAGTCGACATAGCCTTCCGAAACGAGCTCATTGAGGTTGGTCAATTCGGCGTCGTGAGCGATGTTGTAGGCGGCCACCTGGCTTTGCACGAGTTTGATCGTCGCTTCGCAGCTCTTTTCTTTGACGACCTGATTGGATTTCGTCATGCTCGGGATGGCGATCAAAAGCAGGATGGAGATGATCATAAGGACGATCAGCATTTCGATCAGCGTGAAGGCCTCTTTTTTCTTTAGCAGGGAAAGCTGAATCACCGGTACAACCCCTTTCAAAAGGTCATGAAAGCATTACAGGCCGTTCAAAATGGTAAACATCGGCGTGAGGATGGAGAGAAACAAGCCGATGATGAGCCCGCCGAAGAGGACGAAGAATACGGGCTGCACCAAGGAGAGGGCGCGGGTGGTCTTCTCTTCGAAGGTGCGAATCATCATCTCGCTGTAGTCGAAGAGCGTCTCACCCAGGCGCCCGCTGACATCGCCGTTGCGGATGACCGCCGGCAAATCTCTCGCATAAAATCGGCTTTGTGCGATGATGTCGCTGAAGGCGTGACCGTCGTTCAAAAGTTGGCGCAGCGCACGGGCCTCCGATTTAAAAAATCGGTCAAATGGTTGAGCTTCCATGAGTTTGAGGGCATCATTGACAGACAGCCCCACCCGGAGCAAACCGCCGATATGAAAGCTGAAGGTGTAAGTGAGGTAAAGACGGAGGTAAGAGGAGAGGATGGGAATGTATAGTAATTGCGCCATTCGTCGTTCGGGAGGGATCTTTTTGGCGTAAACGACGGCGAAAAGGATGAGGATCGCGGCGGTGATGAGTAACGATCCGTAAATGGCGCGCGAGTGGCGAGAAACATAGAGGAGGAATCGGACTCCGGGCGACGATTGGATGTCCATGGCGCTGTAGAGTTGTTCAAAACTCGGAAGCAGTTGGTCGAGCACGACATAAACCATAATGGCAAAGATCCACAGCAAAAAGAGCGGGTAGCGCATCAGCTTATTCATTTTTTCTTTTTGTTGTTCGCGAACCTTTAAAAAACGGCCGCTTTCAAGAAATCCCCTGGGAAGTTCGCCGGTATGCGAAGCGAAGTGAAGAAAGCTGCAGACATCGTTCGGAAATCCTGCGCGTTGAAAAGCGTGGGCCATCTCATCGCCCTTTGACAGCTGTTCCAGCAAGTTGAGCAAGGTCTTTTTTACGGCGGGAGGCTGTTCGTAGTGTTGGAGGCGGATGGCGTCAGCGAGGCTGTATCCTTTGTCGAGACAAGTGCCGACGCGGGTGAGAAAATCGGCTTGCTGGACTTTTTTCCATTTTCTACGAAGAGGCATTGTGATCACCAATTGGCAGCGCATCGCTTGAAGAGGCGACATACCCCAGAGCGGCCGCCTGCCGATAGTAGTCGTCCAGTCGCTTAAAGCGGCGTTTAGCGCTCGAACCGTTTTTTAACACATCGTGGAGCGGAAGGCCGGCCAGGATTTCGTAAATCGCGGTGCGGCGGTGGTTCCGTTGTTCCTGATGAGGGCAGTCGGGGGAACAGACGGGACCGCAGCGCGGACAATGAATGTGGATCAAGCGTTGCGCCACCACTCCGACGAGCGTTTCCTTCAGATCGAACCGCGGGATGCCGACTTCGAGCAAACGGTGGATCGCCCCGATGGAGTCGGAGGCGTGAATCGTGGAGAAGACCAAATGCCCGGTGATCGCCGCCCGTACAGCAATTTTCGCGGTTTCCAAGTCACGGATTTCGCCGATCATTATTATATCCGGGTCGTGGCGGAGGATGGCTTTGAAGCCGGTTTGGTAGGTGAGATCGGCCTTTTCGTTGACTTCCATCTGGATAAAGCCGTCGTGGCGCTTTTCGACGGGGTCTTCCAACGTCACGATTCTCGGATTATAGCGCCGTTTCGCCGTATGAAGCATGGCGTACATGGAGGTCGTTTTTCCCGAACCGGTGGGACCGGCAAACAAAATCAATCCGTTTTCATAGCCAAGCAAGGATTCGAGTTGTGCGGCCGACTCTGAAAAAATCGATAAGTCGTTCAATCGGATATCGGAGGTTTGGGGCAGCAGCCGAATGACGAGGCTTTCGCGGAGTGCGGCGGGCAAGGTCGAAAAGCGGAGGTGGATGGGTTGATGCAAAATGACGACATCAAGCGAACCAGATTGCGGCCGCCTCTTTTCGCCGATATCCATCCCGGCTCGGAATTTGAAATGGTTGATGATGCGTTCGGCAAAGTCGCAGGATAAGATGTCCAATTCATAGAGGTGATCGTACACGCGCAGTTCGATGAGGGTGTCGTCCTTTCGCGGAACGAAGTGAATGTCAGAGGCGTTGATGCGAAGCGCGATTTCCAGCAGTTCTTCACTCTTCTTCTCTACCTCATTCAAACGTTCACCTGCTTTCTTGTTAATGTGGTTTGCGCTTATTAAGATTCGACATCAATGGACAGATTCCTGCTTTTTATAAAAAATTTTTTCCGATTTTGCAAATTATTTTTCGACATCATACCCTTGATCATACCCCGTCTTTGCATCCCTTCCAAATAGATGGTGGGGCGGATCGGTGGCTTTTTTCGGCAAACGGGCAAGGGCTTCCGCCATCCGTTAGAGGGAGGATGGGGGGCATAAATGGAATGAAAAAATCGTTTTATTTGGAGTTTAAATCATTTCTGCGCTTGCTTCATTAAATAAGACCCACGCATCTGATATTATCCCCTTGATGCTAGTATAGTTTCATGGACACCCTTTAGTGAAATATAATATTAACGAAGGGATGTGTCCTGATATGGGTAACACAAGCGAAAAACGTAAAAGTTATAATGCTGAATTTAAAGAAATGGTGGTTGAGCTTTATCAAACTGGAACACCAGTAAAACAGATCTGCAGCGAATATGGCCTGTCTGAAACGACAATCTACAAATGGATCAGAAAACAAAAACCGGTTAAGCTGGATGACGGGAGCTCTTTTACCCCAGAAGAATTTCTGAACCTGCAAAAAGAATTGCACCGGCTGAAAGAGGAAAACGAAATCTTAAAAAAAGCTATGGCCATATTCGCAAAGAAGTAGATCAAACCACTGTTATATCCATGATTGACGAGATAAGAGCCAAACACCATTATGACCTTAAAACCATGTGTACGGTCCTTGGCGTGCCGAGAAGTACCTACTATCAATCCAAACAAAAAAAAGAGTCAAAAACAAAACGGGAAAACCGGGAGTTGACAGACAGAATACGAAAAATCCATACGGAAAGCAAGCAGAGGTACGGAGCGCCGAAGATCCGCCATATGCTTGAAAAAGAAGGGCTCAAAGTCAGCCTGAAACGGGTTCAGCGTTTGATGAAGGCTGCAGGCATTTATTCCATTATCAGAAAAAAGTACCGTCCCCATTCCAATAAGGGCAAGATGGAAGAACACGATAACCTGCTGAACCAGGACTTCTCAACGACAACCATCAACGAGAAATGGGTTACGGATATTACGTACATTCATACTTTGAGAGACGGTTGGTGCTACCTGGCTTCCGTAATGGATTTACATTCCAGAAAGATTGTCGGTTACGCTTTTGACCGCCACATGACGACTGAACTGGCTTTAAAGGCAGTAGAAAACGCTTATCAGGCAC
>NZ_BDDQ01000030.1 GCF_002003465.1 Caenibacillus caldisaponilyticus
CGTTAATTGAGACCCCCTCTCCCTTGAAGCGCCTGGAAGAATGGATAAGAAGAAGGTTGAGACTGTGCCGTTGGCACCAATGGAAAAGGGTGAGAACTCGAATTCGTGAACTGAGAGCCCTTGGGCTCAAAGAACACGAAGTGTTCGAGATCGCTAACACTCGGAAAGGGGCTTGGCGTACGACAAGGACGCCTCAATTGCATAAAGCCCTTGGCAAAGCCTACTGGCTTAAGCAAGGGCTGAAGAGTTTAACGCAGAGATATTTTGAACTCCGTCAAGATTGGCGAACCGCCTAGTGCGGACCCGCATGCTAGGTGGTGTGAGGGGACGGGGGTTCGTCACCCCCTCCTACTCGATACATCTGTTCGAAAAGCCTTGGTGGATGATGGGGTATGGTTGATGATTTTGTAAACGATCGGGAAAACAATCGCGATAAAGACGGCGTTGATGACCGCTGCCGGCAAGACCACCGCCGTAAACATCGCCAAAAATCCGGTGCCGGGCGGCAGGGAAGCGAACAATTGGAGCGCCGTTAAAAACACCGTTCCGCTTAAGATCGTACCCGCAGCCGTCAAGATCACGGCATTCACCATCATCGGCAAAAGCTTTCTGATCGCGAGGAAAAGCGCAAAGATGACCGCCGACGTGATCAGCTTATCGATGATGTTCGGCAAGAAGCCGCCCGGTATCGTCGACGTCAGGCCGGACAACAGGCCGGCGGCGAGACCGATCACGGCGATATTGCGGCGATCCGCGAACAGAAAAATCGTCAGGAACATGGTTGACAGCAACAAGTCGGGTTTCATGCCAAAAAAGAATCCGGGCACGACGGCGTCCAATACCGTCCCGATCGCCAAGAACAACGCGATGAAGACCAACTTCTTCACTTGTTTCACGCTCATCTCTCCTCAACTCGTCTCGTTTTCCCCCGATAATGCGCTGCCGCTTATCGCGGGGATTACATCCAGTATACCAAACGACGGGAAAAAAGGGAACACGATTCATTCCGTTTTGCCGGATGCCTCAAGGCTGATTCGGTTCGTCAAACCTTGCCGAGGGCAGTTTCTGAACCGTCGGACGGGATCAGGCGCTGTTCGGCGGTCGATACCGGATGCGTCAAGCGGCACCGGATGAGGCAAGGCACGGTACCGGGGCTTGCGGCGTGCGCTCGGCAGAACCGTCATATAAATGATAAACGCCCGAGAGGCGGTCACCCTCGGGCGTCGTTTTTTTACAACGAGGCAAACGGCATGCGAAGCGTGGATCTTACGCTGACGAATGCCTTTGTCCAAGTATTTGCGGGGAACGGCAGGCTCGAAAACCTCAAGCCGACTGATATTTAAGCTCGGCTTCGGGCGTCCGCCAAATGGTGATCCACTTCATGACGGACGTGACCAAGATGATCAGGCCCAAAATGAGCATGATGATGGATAAAACGCCGTTCAACACGCTGTGTCCGGCCGATGCCGGGTTAAGGTAAACGTTTTTTGTCATCCAGATGCCCGCGGCGTTTACCGTGACGTATAAGTAGGCGAGAGGCACCAAGCATGTCAGCATATAGCGGCGTTTTTCCGCCACTTTCAAAATGACGGTGGCGCCGACGATCAAACCGATCGAAGCCATGAGCTGGTTGGAGACGCCGAACAGCGCCCAAACCGAACCGATATCGCCCGAGAACAACAGATAGCCCCAGACGAAGCAGGCGAGCGCGCTCGCGAATATCGCCCCCGGCAGCCAATCGGCTTTTTTCAGCGGTTTGTAAAATTCGCCGAAAAAGTCTTGGATCAGGTAGCGGGCGATGCGCGTCCCCGCATCGATCGCGGTCAGGATGAAGACGGCTTCGAACATGATGACGAATTGGAAAAAGTACGAGGCCAAATGTCCGAACCACGGGATCGATTTAAAGATGTAAGCCATGCCGACGGCGAGCGTGACGGCGCCGCCCGTGCGGCCTTCAAGGTTTAGGCCGATTTCGTGATTGAGCGTCGGCAGTTGAACGACGTGCATGCCCAGCGTTTTAAAGATTTCGGGAGCGGAGTTGATCGCAAAATAATCGGCGGGATGCAGAGACGTCGCGGCGACGAGCGCCATGATCCCGACGAGGCATTCGACGAGCATCGCGCCGAACCCGACGACTTTAATGTCCTGCCACTTATCGATCATTTTAGGCGTCGTACCGGACCCGACAAACGCGTGGAACCCCGAAATCGCGCCGCAGGCGATCGTGATGGAGACAAACGGCCAAACCGGACCAGACAAGACGGGCCCGCCGCCGTGGACAAATTTCGTGAAGGCCGGCATTTGGATCGATGGATTGACGAGAAAAACACCCAAAATAAGTGCGATGAACACTCCGATTTTCATGAAGCTGCTCAAATAATCGCGGGGGACGAGCAAGAGCCAAACCGGCAAGGCGGCGGCAAAAAAGGCGTAAACGGGCAGAAGGATCGCCAACGTTTTGTAGTTAAAGGTCAACCAGTCGCCGAGCGCGCTGTCCTTGATGTATGGGCCAGCGAAAACGCCGGCCAACAGCAGCAAAAAGCCGATGATCGACGCCCATTTTAAATTGCCGGTTTTCTTGTAATATAATCCGACCCCCATGGCGATCGGTATGGTGATGCCGACGGAAAACGTGCCCCATGGATTGTTTTCCAAGGCGTTGATGACGACCATGGACAGGCCGGCCATCGTAATGGTAATGATGAACAACATCGCCAAACCCGTGCAAAAACCGGCGACGGGGCCGAGTTCTTCTTTGGCGACATCTGACAGCGATTTGCCGTTTCGCCGCATTGAGGCGAACAAAACGACGGCATCGTGGACGGCGCCGCCGATGACCGCGCCGATCAACAGCCAGAGCAAGCCGGGCAAATAGCCGAACTGGGCGGCGAGCACCGGGCCGACGAGCGGACCTGCCGCCGCGATCGCGGCGAAATGGTGACCGAACGCAACCCAGCGGTTGGTCGGCACGTAATCTTTTCCGTCGTTCAGTTTATGAGCGGGCGTCGGCTCGGCTTCGCTTAAACGCAAAACTTTGGCTGCCAAGAACGTCCCGTATAAGCGGTAGGCGATGACGAGAAGGCAGATCGATCCGATGACGACGGTAATCCCGTTCATGTTTCGCTCCCCTTTCCTTTAGATTTTTGCAATTTCGATGATAGCGAAAGTGATCGATTTCATTGCATTTTCATCGCCAAACGCACAAAAGGGGGAGCGAAGTGCATGAACCTGAGGATGAAAAGCAAGCGCTTTCAAAGACCGAACCATTGTTTCAGCTTTTTGGCGTAAGTGCGGCTGACCGGGATTTTTTCACCGTTCGGCAAAACGAGTAGATAAGTGGAATGAAACCAGGGTTCGATTTGTGCGACTTTGTCCAAATTGACGAGGTAGGATCGGTGAACCCGCTCAATCGTGGTGTCCCGCAGCTTTCTTTCCAAGGAAATGAGCGATTCATTGACGCGATACTTTTTGTCTTGCGCGGTGATGATCGTTTGGCCGCCCGCGGCTTCCAAGGAATAAATGTCTTGAGGGTTGAGGACGATGATTTTTTCGTCGAGATTGATCGCCAATTTTTTCGGCGCTTCGCCCGTTCGGGCACTCGCCGCGTCCGCCCGTCGGCTCGCCTTTTTCATCTCGACGATCCGTTCGAGTTTGTTGACGGTTTGGATGACGCGGTGTTCATCGAACGGTTTTAAAAGATAATCGAGCGCATTCAGTTCAAAGGCTTCCAGGGCAAATTCATCGTAGGCCGTCGCGAAGACGATCTCGGGCCGATTGTCCATCTTGGAAAGCTTTTTGGCGATCTCGATGCCGTTATCTTCCGCCAATTCGATATCCAAAAACAGCACATCCGCTTCAAGCGGCTGACGCTCGTCGAAGACGGCTGACAAGGTGTCGCTTTCAGCGACGATTTCCACCTTTTTTGTGCGCTTCAGAAGATAGGCGAGCTCATCCCTCGCCAGCGGCTCATCGTCAACGATAACCGCTTTCAACATTTTGATTCCCCCGTTTCGGCGCGTGAAGGGGCAGGGTCATCCGCACTTTCGTTCCGCGGCCCGGCCGGCTTTCGATCGAAAACGTGCCGCGGCTGCCGTAAAGTTCCTCCACGCGCTTTTTAATGTTCCAAAGGGCGGTGCCGGTGCCTTCGCTCGAAGTGATTTGCCGGCGTCCCAACAGGTCGAGTATTTTCGGATCGATGCCGCGTCCGTCGTCTTCGGCGGCGATGATCAATTTTCCATCTTTTTTGTAAGCCCGAATCCGGATGGTTCCGGTTTTTCCGTCGGCCTTCGGGAAAGCGTGTTTTACGGCGTTTTCCACCAACGGCTGCAAAATGAACGGCGGAATCAAGACGTCTTTTAATGCGGGATCAACGTCCCATTCGACGCGGCAGCGGTCGGAAAAACGGGCTTCTGCCAGAGCCAAATAGGCTTCGACGTGCTCGAGTTCTTTTTCCAATGGAATGAACATCTGGCGCGCTCCTTGAAGGTTGCTACGGAAAAATACGGCCAATTTGATGAGGAGCTTTCTGGCCCGTTCGGCGTCGGTCCGGATGAGGCTCGAAATGGTGTTGATGGCGTTGAACAAGAAATGCGGATGGATTTGCGCTTGCAACGCTTTGATTTCCGCATCTTTTAAAAGTTTGCTTTGCCGTTCCATCTCGGCGAATTCCAACTGCGCGGAAAACAGCTTGCTCAGCCCTTCGGCGAGCTCTTCTTCGACGAGATTCAGGCGGTTCGGGCGCGTGAAGTACAGCTTTAATGTTCCGGCGGTTCGTCCATGTACGATGAGCGGCAAGACGACGGCCGCTTTCAAGGGGCAATCGCTTTTAAAGCAGCCGATCGCTTTTTGGGACGTCGCTTTTAAAATGCGCCCTTCGGCCAACACCGCTTTGGTCAATTTCGTTCCCAATCCCTGACCGGGGACGTGATGATCCGATCCTGCACCGACGTGCGCCAATACGCGTTTTCTGTCCGTGATGGCCACGGCGTCGGCGGCGGTCGAGCGGAGAAGGATTTCCGCCACTTTCCCGCACGTGGCGACGGTCAGCCCTTTGCGAAAATACGGCAGCGTCTGGTAAGCGATGTCCATGGCTTTGTGCGTTTGAATGGCGCGCGTGCGCTCTTCTTCTTGTAGCATCGTGCGAATGATCAGCATGAAGACCAAGGTGCCGAAACCGTTGACGGTGATCATGGGCAAGGCGATGATTTCCACCAGACGGCGGGCTTCTTCATACGGGCGGGCCAAAAGCAAGATGATGCCCATCTGCACGATCTCCATTGAGATGCCCGTGGCGACAACGAGCCATGGCGATGAGCGGCTGTGCAGTTGATATCGTTTGCCCATCAAGCCGGTGACGAAGCCGGCGAGCACGGTGGAAACCGAGCAAGCGACGGCGGAAAAGCCTCCGAGCGTCAGGCGGTGCAATCCGGCGATCAGCCCGGCTCCAATGCCGACCATCGGTCCGCCGAGGAATCCGCCGATCGTCACGCCCATGATGCGCGTATTGGCGATGGCGCCGTCCACCTCCAAAGAGGTGTGCCATTCGCTGGAAGTCAGCATTCCGTTTTGGATCTCGACGCCGATGTAGTTGCTGATGATCCCGAAAGCGCCGAAAATGACCGTCAAGATGATTTTTTCAAGGCGGTCGCCATGGCGGACCATATGGCGAAACGATTTGACCATGGAGAGCATAAACGCAATGATGATGAGAATGCCGACGCGTTCCAGCATTAACGGTACGAGCGCGAGCATAACCTGTTCCTCCAAATGACGGTTGACTTTCGTCAAGCGCGGGGAAGTATGAATCAGTGCGGTTTAAAAAAATAATGCGCTTTCATTTACTTCTAATAATAAAAGATCGCGCGAAGGTCGGCACGGTTTTTGACAAAACCCGCCTGGACCAGGCGGGTTTGTACGCCATTGTTTTCCCCATTCGGCCGAGGAAGGGCCTGAACGCGTTTGGGGAATAAACCAACGAAATGGGCAGATTTGGGCGGCCGGCCTTTAAATCCCCCGGACGGTTCTTCCGGCGGGCGTCATGCGGCCTGCACCGTTGAAAGGTGACAAGGTCAAAGTTTTTCGGCGATCGCCTTGGCGATGTTTTGCCTTTCTTCTGGAGAGTAATCGCTTTCGTGGGAATGCCACACGGCGCCGAAGCCATCCCCTTTGCCGTAGCGGGGGATAATGTGCAGATGATAATGGAAAACGCTTTGCATCGCGATCTCACCGTTATTGTTCAAGAGATTGAGGCCTTCAGGCTGGAAGGCATCACGGATCGCGCCCGCGATTTTCGGCACGACCGAGAACAATTTGGCCGCCGTGTCCGCCGGCAATTCAAAAATGTTCGGATAGTGGTCTTTGGGGACCACCAAGGTGTGCCCTTTGGTCACTTGGCCGATGTCGAGAAACGCGAAGACGTTCTCATCCTCATAGACTTTGGCGGAAGGCAATTCGCCGCGAATGATTTTGCAAAAAATGCAATTCGGGTCGTGTGCCATCGGCAACATCCTTTCCTATTTTTTGATTTATTTTACCATGGTTAAGAAAGGATTTCCCGTCGTTCATCCATGCCGGGCAGTCAAGGGGTGTTCCGACCGGTTTGTTCTTTCCGCTTCTGGCAAAATTACGGCATTTTTGCGACAATAGGAAGCAGCGGAAGCGTATGGCGAAAACGGTTGAAGGGAGTGGGCGGGGTGCCTGCGGTGCTGGAAGTCGAAGGGTTGAGCGGGGGCTACTCGCGGCGAAAAGAAATCATCCGCGACATCAGTTTTACAGTGAACCGCGGTGAACTCGTCGGGCTCGTCGGTTTGAACGGCGCCGGCAAGAGCACGACGATTAAACATATCTTGGGGTTGCTTGAGCCGACCAAGGGAACGATCAAAGTCGAAGGGCTTACGATTAAAGAGGACATGACGCGCTATCGTTCACACATCGGATATATTCCCGAAACGCCGGTTTTGTACGAACAATTGACGCTGCGCGAACATCTCGAAATGACGGCAATGGCCTACGGTTTGGATCGCGGCGTTTTCGAGGAAAGGCTGCCGGGATTGCTTCGCCGCTTTGACATGGAGAACCGCTTGAACGCGTTTCCCGGCCATTTTTCCAAGGGGATGAAGCAAAAAGCCATGATCCTTTCGGCGTTTCTCGTCCAGCCGAAGTTATACGTCGTCGACGAGCCGTTCGTCGGCCTGGATCCGCTCGCGATTCAAGCCTTTCTCGAGTTGATGACGGAGATGAAGCAGAATGGTGCGGCGATTTTAATGTCGACGCACATCTTATCGACCGCCGAGCAGTATTGCGACCGCTTCATCCTCCTCCATGAAGGCCGGATCGCCATGCAAGGGTCGATGGAAGAGTTGCGGCGGGCGTCCGGCAGGCGCTATGCCTCGCTCCACGAATTGTATGTGGCCGTCGCCAGGGGGGAGAAGCCGTGGTAACGGTCGAGCAGCTTTGGCGGGCGCGCTGTGGCCATTTTTGGAAGATCGCCGTGCGCTATTTGCGGCTTCTCGCCAACAGCGGCTTTATGTTTTCCCTCTACATTTTCATTGTCGCCGGCGGGGTGTACTACCAAAGATGGGTGAAGGGCTTGAGCGACGCGTTTCCGGCGGAATGGCTGTTGACCGCCGCTTTTTCCATCCTCATCGCCCGCACGCCGATCCGCACCTTTATTCAACCGGCGGATCTCGTCTTTTTGTTGCCGCTTGAACGTGAAATGACCCGTTATTTTAAACGGGCCGTTCTTTACAGCGCGCTCGTTCAATCCATCGCGATATTGTTCGCTTGGGCGATCGCCATGCCGCTTTTCCTGCAGACGGTCGATCGACGCCCGGCGGTGTATGCGGTCGTTTTGTTTTTGCTTTTTATGGTCAAGGCGTGGAACTTGGATGCCGCCTGGCGGGAGCATTATGTAACGGAAAGCCTGCCGTACAAAGGATTGCGCGTGGCGGTGACGGCGGCGTTCATCGGGTTTTTGCTTTTTAAAGCGCCGTGGTGGACGCTATGTCTCATCTTTTTGATCATGGTCGCCCTGTCGGTTTTCGTGTACCATCCCTTATCCAAAAAACATCTGTTGAAATGGGAAGTGCTCTTGGAAAACGAAAATAGGCAACTCGCCCGCTTTTTCCGGTTCGCCAATCTGATCACGGACGTCCCGGCCCTCAGAAACCGCGTCAAACCGCGGCGGTTGCTGTCGATGTGGACGGACGTTTTCCCGTTCGGACAAGCCTCGGTATTCCGCCTGTTTTATGCCAAGACGTTCGTCCGTCTGGGGGATTATTTCGGGATTTGGTTCCGATTGACGGCGGTCGGGGCCATCCTCATTCTTTTGTTGCCGGACGGGTGGCCGCAGCTTGTCGTCGCGTTCATGGCGGTGTATTTGACCGCTGTTCAGCTCCTTCCCATGTGGCGGAACGGATGGGAAGACGGGCCGGCGCTTTGGTTTCCGACGGCCCCCGTCCTCCGTCTCCGCGGATTTTTAACCGTTCTTTCGCTCATTCTCGTCGCCCAGTCGGTCATTTTGAGCGCGGCCGTCGCCGTCGGCCGGAATGGGGAAGCGGCCGGATGGGCTTTATTGATCTGCGTGGGGTTCTCCGCTGCCTTCACATACGGCTATGCGGCAAGAAAGCTTGGAACCGCCGGATAAAGGCGTGAAAAAAGATTAATATATCCGCTCCGGCGCTCGTCGGACCGTTCACAAGATTAACATCGCCGCAATCGTCGTCACGATGAGCCCGGTGATGACGGGGACGAGATTGCGGCGCGCAAGGGTGAACGCATCGACATTACAAATGGCGGCGGCCGGAATTAACGCCCAGGGAATGAGCGTCCCGCCGCCGACCCAAATCGCGGCGATTTGCCCCAAGGCGGTCAAGGTGGCCGCGCCCGCTCCGATCGCCGCGCTGAAAAGATGGGCGATGGAACCGGCCAAGGATATGCCCGAGAAACCGGATCCGTCCAGTCCGGTGATGGCGCCCGCAGCGGTGAGCGTGACGGCGGCGACTTCCTTGTTCACCGGCACCGCATGGGCGAGCGCGTTGCCGAGATCGTTGACGATGCCTTGGGAACCGGCGGGAAGGTGGTTTCCGAACACCGATTGAAAGCCGGCGTCCCCCATATAGAAAAACGCGGCGATCGGAATGACCGGCCCGAATACTTTAAAGCCAAACTGAAAACCTTTTATCAAATACGCGGTGATTTTTTCAAGACCGTCCTGTTGGTGAGCGGCAAGGGAAATCGCGGCTAATATAAATAAAACCGTGCCGCCGATCAGTGCGGTGGCGTCCCCGCCTTGGAGATGAAAAGCGAACATGCTGATGACATCGAGGATGAGCAAGACAGGAATGAGGACGGCAAAAACGGTTTTCGCTTGATCGGACAAGGCATTTGGTCGCTCTTGGCCGTGGGTTTCCAACGCGGCCAACTCTTTTTGCGTCACCTTTAACGCGCCGCTTTTCATGTCCCGTCGCAAAAACCAAAACGCGGTTGCAGTGGTGACCGCTCCCATGATGATGACGAGCGGCACGCTTGCCGCCATGACGGAAGAGACGGGGAGCCCGGCGGCGTCGGCCGTGAGTTTCGGTGCGCCCTGGATGATATAATCGCCGGATAATGCGATCCCGTGGCCGAACAAGTTCATCGCCATCGCCACGCCCAAGGCGGGCAGACCGGCGCGTAAGGCGACGGGCAGGAGGACGACGCCGATTAAGGCCGTTGCCGGGGAAGGCCAGAAAAACCATGAGATCACCATCATGATGAGGCCGACGCTCCAGAAAGCGAGAGCCGGGGTTTTGATCCATCGGCCAAAAGGGCAGATCATCCGATCGCTGATCTCGGTTTCGGTCATGATGTCGCTCAATGCGACGATGACGGAGATGACGAGGATGGTGCCGAGCAATTGACCAATGGCGTAAATCAAACTATTGAAGACGCTCGTAACGGCGACGACGATCGACGAGGTGGCGACCAAGCCGAGGAGAAAGACGCCGATGAGGCAGACGAGAGACGTATCGCGCCGCATGATCATAGCCGCAATGATGATGAACATAAAAAAGAGGTACACCCAGTGAATGAGCGTCAACTCCACTCCCATAGACAAGCCCCCTAGCCATTCATGTATTCATAGGGTATGACAGGCGCCCACGCGATGTGCCATATTTTTTCCGGCAGTGGCACCGCTGCTTCGCTTTCGCCGCTAAGAGGCTGCGCGTGAAGGCAAGCGGGCGCCGGGTTTCGCCTGCCGCTCATTTTGCGGAGGTAAAAATGGTCCTTTCCTTCAGAACCGCTTTGGATTGAACGGCGAATTCAGACTTGGGACGGAGGTAAAAACCGCCGCCGGGTCATTTATAATGTCGGGTAAGGCGATTATATTGGTAGTGAAAAGAAGAGGTTGGAACCCGAGGCGAGGAGACCAGACGCGAAGGGATAAGGCATGGAATGTGGAAGTCTCGCGCAATAAACCGCGGGGAGAAGGCCAATCCGGTCAAAGCTTCCAAGGATGACAGAGATTTTGAGGGGATAGCGATGAGAAGACATATATCATTTGGGAATTTATTCATAGCGTCCATTTTCATTCTGATCGGCGCCTGGCTGCTTTTGTCCAATATGGGCCTGATTGATACAAGCCTCGGTGCGCTTCTCGATATTTTTCTCGCCGCCGCCATTTTTGTTTACGGGCTATGGTCGATCTTTGTCCCGTTGCTTAGAAGGCGGCGGCCGCACTGGTTTGCGGGCGTGTTCGGCACGGCCTACGGCGGTTTGTTATTGGCCGATTATTTTCACTGGCTCTCGTTTCGTTGGTCGGATTTTTGGAAGCTGTGGCCGCTCTTGTTCGTCTATATCGGCTTGGAAATGATCAGCGGCAGCGTCAGGACGGCCCACGGGGGCTATGAAAGAAAGCGGCGCCGCCGGGAGGGCCGCGGGTCGACCGCCGTGTACGACGAAGGATATCGTGAATATAAGGCTTCTAATCGGCACGGGACGGGCACATCGGTTTTCAATTTTGTCAAAGAATACCGGTTCAATGAACCGAATTGGCCGGTGGAACCAATGGCGCATTGGTCGATGGTCGGCGAATACGAGATGGACTTCACCCAGGCGTTCATCCCGGATCGGGAAACGGCAATCCGGCTTTCCGGTTGGGTCGGCGACATCGATATCATCATCCCGGAAGACGTCGCCTTCCAAGTGAGAGGCGAGGCGAGCATCTTGAACGCCAAGATCGACGATCGGGTTCAAGACGGCGTCGGCGGCAGAGATATTTTTTATCAAACGCCGGATTTTGAGCAGGCGACGCGCCGCCTCATTTTCGACCTGGATTTTAAAATCTTGGATCTTCGCATCGACCGGATTTAGGGGGGCAGGCGGGATGCTCAAGTCATTTCATGCTTTTAAGAAGCAGGCGGCGATCGCCTTGCTTTCCGCCGCGGGAGTCTTCATTGCCCTCGAAGGGATCGCCTCCGCCGAAGGCAGGCGCGTCACGGGCGAAGTCGCCGCCGCGTCGGGCATCGTTTTCATCGTCGTTTTTGTCCTGGGGCTTTATCTCACGTTTAAAGAACGCTGGGCATTCAAGCAGCATCTGGACGACATTACTGCTTTTATCACCGTGCTGTCCAACGGCAAATTATCCGACCGCATGGAAATTCAAGAGCCTGGAGAACTCGCTTCCATCGGCCGGGCGCTCAACCGCCTCGCCGACCGCTTCGAGAATCAAGTCCAATCGCTGCAAAAACTGGCCGACGAAAAGGCGGAACTCGCCGAACAAGCGAAAGCGGCGGCGGCCATCGAGGAGCGTCAACGGCTGGCGCGCGATCTGCACGATGCGGTCAGCCAACAGTTGTTCGCCTTGAACATGCTCGCTTCGGCGGCAAAAAAGACGATCGACAAAAATCCGGAGGCCGCGAAGCGCCAAATCGAAGAAATCGCCGATATCGCTTTGAAAGCGCAAGGGGAAATGCGGGCGCTTCTCCTTCATCTCCGCCCGGTTCATCTGTCGGGAGATTCTTTGCAAGAAGGGATGGAAAAACTCATCGATGAACTGGCGCGGAAGACAAACATCCGGTTTGAAACGGACATTCAACCGATCGAAGGCCTTTCAAAAGGCGTCGAAGACCATCTTTTCCGGCTGCTGCAGGAAAGTCTGTCGAATGCGCTGCGCCATTCCGGCGCGACGGTGATTAAGCTCGAACTCCGGCAAACGAGCCAAGCCGTCGTCTTAAAGGTGCATGACAATGGAAAAGGGTTCGACGTCACGGAAGAGAAGAAGGCGTCTTATGGGTTGAAAACGATGCGGGAGCGTTGCGAGGAACTGGGCGGCCAGTTGACGGTGACGTCGCGCCTGGGCGAAGGCACTTTTGTTGACGTCCGGATACCGATAGGGGGGAATCGCTTATGACCGAACCGATTAAAGTGCTGATCGTCGATGATCACGACATGGTGCGCCGCGGCTTGCGCGCGTATTTGGAAATCGAAGACGATATAGAAATCGTCGGCGAGGCGTCCGATGGCGACGAAGTGTTGGAACGCGTTGAAGCCTTGCGCCCTGACGTCATCCTCATGGATTTGATCATGGAGAGGGTGGACGGCATCGAAGCGACCAAGCAAGTGCTCGCGCAACACCCGGAATGCCGGGTGATCGTCTTAACGAGCTTTTATGATGACGAAAAAGTTTTTCCGGCGCTTGAGGCGGGGGCAACCAGTTATTTGTTGAAGACAGCTTCGGCGGAGGAGATCGTCGAAGCGATCCGCAAAGCGGTGCGCGGGGATTCCGTCATCGACGCCAAAGTCGCCGGAAAAATGCTCCACCGCTTTCGCGATGCGCGCCCGAAACATGAACAGTTGACGAGCCGGGAGCGCGAGGTGTTGATTCTCATCGCCAAGGGGAAGTCGAACGCCGAAATCGCCGAAGAACTCTACATCGGCATCAAGACGGTGAAAACCCACGTCAGCAACATTTTGAGCAAGCTGGGAGTGAGCGACCGCACCCAAGCGGCGATATACGCCCACGAGCATCATTTAGTTTAACCGTGTCGTGATGAAGGCGATGGTTATGGCGGCAAGGTTGGTTGCGTTTTCCGGGCTCTATTTTGATCAAGTGGATATCTCTGCTAGATTTCCAGTCCGCCGTTTGGGGAGCGGATCCGTGATTCAACTAATAGAGAGAATCGGCATTAAACAAACCCCTTAATGATTAATTCCATGTAGGGGGCTCCCGCATGCGAAGGATCTCCGTGCCTCATCGAAATTTTTGGTGCTTTTTTTCAGGTTATTTAGCTTCCGAAATCGATCTTTTATTTATCCGTTTTTTGGTGGGTGGAACATCAAACGCAAAATCCCCAGTTAGTGGCATGGTTGGGCTTGGCGATCACGGTTCCGCAGCTGTTTTCATTTATTACCGGTGCGGTATCGGATGTCTACAACAGAAAACATGTCATGATGACAGCCGACTTTTTATCGATGCTCATTTGTTATAAGCATGACGACCTTTACTTTAAAACGATCGGTTTTTCCTATCTCTTTATATTCTTTTCCTTTATTAAACCTGTGCGACAAAATTTTTTACCGTGTTCAAGAGCTTTTCTTCCGGATATGACTTCCACAAAATTTCTTAACTTGGGCAACAGCTTGTTTACGATGGCTACCCAACTATAAACGATCATCGGGGCGACCATTGGTGCCGTTTTGTTAAATAAATTAAACATCGTGGTGTTTTTCCTTTTTAACGCCGCAACGTTTCTATTTTCCTTTTTAATGGCTGCTTTGATCCGCAATGACCATGGTCATCCGGCGCATGCGGGAGCTAAAGGGAGACTCGCTGAAAAACTTTTTAAGCTTTTAACAAAAAACACGTCATGATTTTCGTTTCAAACGTAAAAGGCGGTTTTTCCTTGTTTAAGAAATATAAACTCCTTAGGTACATGATACCCGGCGTGTTTTTCACCAATATTTTTTTCGTCACTTTCAATTATTTAACTCCGGTTTGGTCGCAACAAATTTTGAGAAAAGGCGCCGAAGGCTACAGCCTGATGGAATTGGGATTGGCTACCGGTTTTTTCATCGGCGCGTTCATGGCTGCCGTGCTGTCAAAGAGAGTGTCTGCAAAATATGGGCAAATGTTGGCGTTTTTAATAGAGGGGCTGCTGATGTTTTTTCCGGCATTTAAAAACCTATACTATGAAGTCATTGTTTTGCTTTCCGTAGGCATTGGCTTCGGCATGTCCAATACCTTCGGGGCAACGATGATTCAAGAAATGATTCCGAAAGATTATCGGGGGAGAGCTTTTGGCGTGCTTATGACCGCTCTCGGTGGCGTGGCCCCCATCGGAACATTTATATCGGGAATTCTAGCCGGCATTTTGGGACTCATCGGTGTGTTTGGGATATCCGGAATCGGCGTGGCGATCGGGGCGGTCATTTTGGCCGCTGTTTTCGCCAAGATTCCGGATATGGAAAGGGCGAAAGCAGTGGTATGAAAGATGTGTGTAAAAAAGCGATTGGAACCGTTCTGATCATATCTTCGCATGATGGAAAAATAGGGTTTGAAACTAGAATAGACACCTGATAAGGAAGCGATGGCAATATGAGTCTCGCACGAGCGATCATCACGATCGTCCGGTCATTGACCGGCATGTTCAATGTAACGGAGATCCATGAAACAAAGCGATTTTCCGGCGAGGGGATCCGCCGCCTTCACATACGGACGCCGTTTGTCACGGTCCGCCTCGGATCCACAAAAGAAGGCGAAGGGACGGCGGCCTTGACGGGGGGAGTGTCAAGCCGCTATAAGGATGCCTTCGTTTTTGATGTGCGGCGCAACGAGGATGCCCTGGAAATCAGTGTCGAGCGCACCGCCGCCAGATCCTTTTTCTTCGGATGGATGGTCAACCGTTTGACTTTAGACGTCCGTTTGCCGGATAACGTTTATGAATCCATTGCCCTTCATTCTTCGTCTGGAGACGTTTTTTTGGAGGATGTGGCGGCAGGAACCGTGACCGTCAAAACCTCAAGCGGAGATGTTCAAGCCCTTGACCTCCGTGCCAAGGATCGCTGTTTCATTCGGTCCAGCAGCGGGGATGTTCGAGCGACAAACATCGGAGCGAAACGGATCGATATGGAGGCGACCAGCGGCGCCTTCCTGCTCAAAAACATCACAGCGGAGACGCTGACGGTTTCTGCGACGTCCGGCGGGATCAAAGCCTTCCGCATTGCGGGGCATCATTTCCGGGCCGAAGCCTCGAGCGGCGACCTGCAAGCGACCGATGTCAGCGTTAAACGGTTTTCCGCACGCACGCGCAGCGGGGATATGGAGCTGCACCATATCGTTGCGGACCGCGTTCAACTTTCGGCGTCTTCCGGCGAGATATCGGTTGCAAAAGTCTCCGGTGCGCTCGACATTGAGACGTCTTCCGGTGATATTCGGGTCCTCAGCGACGCTTTGACCGACGATTGCCGACTCCGCGCGACGAGCGGAGACATCGACGTCAAACTCGCCGATCCTTCCGATGTCATGCTCTTTTTCAGCAGTTCATCGGGACAGGGCCGTGTTCAAGTGCCCGCGATGGTGTTTCAGGAAAAAAGCGATCATATCATCCGCGGGATGACGGGGTCCGGCCGCTGTCGTTTGCATGCGCAGACCAGCTCCGGCAATTTCCGCCTGAGTTGACAAGCTTCGCCTCATCGGGGCTCGGGCATGGATTAATGCGCTGATTGCGCGCGCATTAAATTTTTCTTGAAACGGTGTCGTGTTAAAATAGGAAAGGCACCGTCTTTTGGCGTTTGGATACGGCCGAATGACGAAAAGGTTGGAAACGCCGAAATCCTTTTTTTGTTTCGCCGCGCTTGCGTTCGGCTGCCGCTTCGGAATCGGTACACAGGCAAACAATGGCCGACGGACGTCGCGAACGTTCGGCTCACGCCCGGTTGCCGGCTTGCGCAAGCGCTTACCGACGGAAACGACGCTTTATGCGTTGCGGGAAGCCGGTTCCTTGCCATACGCAGGCGCCATTGCGATCGAATACATAACTTTTCGGCAGTTTTTTTCCGAACCGCCTTCGATGATGGAAGTTTAGGTTAATGCTTGGCCCGCCATGCGAATTTGTAACAGATTCGATAGAATTTCGGCGCGCACGCGGGTGTTACAATATGGAATAATAATTATGGAATAATAATTTTAGAAAAGAGAGAGGATGGCCGCGCATTGACCAACCGAGCGTTTAACGACGCGTTCCTAAAGGCTTGCCGCAAGGAGGCGGTCCCGCACGTCCCCGTTTGGTACATGCGGCAGGCGGGCCGATATCAGCCGGAATATCGGGCGATCCGTCAACAGTATTCGTTTTTTGAAATCAACGAGAATCCCGAAGTGTGCGCGCAAGTGACGCGCTTGCCTGTCGAACAGCTGGGCGTGGACGCGGCGATCTTGTTCGCCGACATCATGACGCCAATAAAGACGATCGGCGTCGACGTGCGCATCGTTGAGGGCAAAGGGCCGGTCATCTCCAATCCCGTGCGCGCGTTGGCTGACGTCAAACGGTTGGGGGATTTGGCGCCGGAGCGCGATCTGCCATACATACGCGAGACGATCCGCTTGCTGAGGGAACAGCTTTCCGTACCGTTGATCGGGTTTGCCGGGGCGCCCTTTACGCTGGCCAGTTATTTGATCGAAGGCGGGCCGTCGAAAGACTATCACAAAACGAAGGGATTTATGTACAGCCGTCCGCAAGAATGGCAAGCCTTAATGGACAAGCTGGCCGCCGTCACCATCGCATACCTGTCGTGGCAAATCGAGGCAGGCGCGCAGGCCGTGCAGGTCTTTGATTCTTGGGTTGGATCGGTCGCCAGCGATGATTATGAAAAGTACATCGCCCCGACCATGATGAACATTTTCGCGGAGATCCGAAAAACCGGCGTGCCGACGATTTATTTCGGCAGCGGCACAGCGCATTTGCTCAAAATTTGGAATCAGCTCCCCGTCGACGTTTTATCCGTTGATTGGCGCATTTCCATCGACGAGGTGCGGGAACTCGGCATCGACAAAGCTTTGCAAGGAAACCTCGATCCTTCGATGCTGCTCGCCCCGTGGGAGGCGTTAATCGAAAAAGTGAAAGCGATCGTTGATCAAGGCAAGAAAAAACCAGGATATATCTTTAACCTCGGGCACGGCGTTTTCCCCGAGGCAGATGCCGCCGTGTTAAAAAGGCTGACGGATTGGATTCATGAATACACGAAAGCGGAAGCGGTCAAAGAACGCGTGGAATCGTGACGGTTTAAAAGATCCGGAATGGGTTGGGTCTCGCTTGACAATGCGGGAATTCCAAAAATGCGATCGTGAGTCTGGCGCGCGGGATGCGCCATCGGCCGAATCGTCGTTCGTTTAAAGCGCAATGAGATCATACATGAATAGAGGTGCTGACACATGTCGAAAAAAACGATCGGTTTGCTCGTCATGGCGTACGGAACGCCGTATCGTCCTGAGGACATCGAACCTTACTACACGCATATCCGCCACGGCCGCCGTCCTTCCGATGAACAATTGGAAGATTTGAAAAGGCGATATGAAGCGATCGGCGGCGTTTCTCCGCTCGCCCGGATTACCAACGAGCAAGCGAAGGGGCTCGCCGCCCGTTTGAACGAGCGCCGGAACGACTGTGAGTTTAAGCTTTACATCGGGTTGAAACACATCCATCCGTTCATCGAAGACGCCGTCAAAAAAATGCATGAAGACGGCATTGATGAAGCGGTCGCCATCGTGCTCGCCCCGCATTATTCGACATTCAGCGTCAAGTCCTACATCGACCGGGCGAGGAAGACGGCCGCGGAGCTCGGCGGCCCTTCCATCGTTGCCGTTGAAAGCTGGTATGACCAGCCCGGTTTTATCGATTGGTGGGCGGACAAAATAAAAGAAACGTTTGCCCGAATTCCCGAAGGCGATCGGGAACAAACGGTCGTCATCTTTTCGGCGCACAGCTTGCCTGAAAAAATCATTGCCGCAGGCGATCCGTATCCGCAGCAACTGGAAGAAACCGCCCGGCTGATCGCCGAACGCGCCGGCGTGAAGCATTATGCGGTGGGATGGCAAAGCGCCGGGCAAACGCCGGAACCGTGGCTCGGTCCCGACGTGCAGGATTTGACGCGCGAGCTGTACGAAAAAAAGGGTTACCGTTCGTTCATTTACTGTCCGGTCGGCTTCGTCGCCGAGCATCTTGAGGTGCTGTACGACAACGACTATGAATGCAAAGTCGTGACCGAGGAATTAAATGCCTCCTATTACCGCCCGCCGATGCCGAACGCCGATCCCGCGTTTATCGACGTGTTGGCCACCGCCGTCCTGCAATCATTAAAAGAAAAAGAGACCGCTCAATGACCAAGCGCGTCGCCATCATCGGCGGAGGCATCACAGGCCTTTCGTGCGCTTATTATTTGCAGCAACGGACGGCGGAAAGCGGCGACGGCCTTCGGATCACCTTGATCGAAGCGGAAGACCGGTTGGGGGGCAAAGTGAAGACGCTGCGCCGCGACGGTTTTGTCATCGAACGCGGACCCGATTCGATTTTGAAAAGGAAGCCGGAAGGGCTCGAGCTCGTCGAGCAGCTCGGCCTCGGCGCGGATGTCGTCACGAACCGGACGGGGCGCTCCTACATCTTAAAGGACGATGCGCTTCATCCGATTCCGGACGGTTCGGTGATGGGCGTGCCGACGAGCCTGCGTCCGTTGCTGAAATCGGGCCTTTTATCCATGGACGGAAAAGCACGGGCATTAAACGACCTTTTTATCCCGAAACTCGGCGACTTTGATGATCTGTCGGTCGGCGAATTTTTCAGAAAGCGTTTGGGCGATGAGATGGTCGATCACCTCATCGGCCCGTTGCTGTCGGGCATATACGCCGGTGACATCGATCAGCTCAGCTTGGAGGCCGCCCTTCCGCAATTTATAAATATCGAGAAACGCTACGGCAGCCTCATCCTCGGTTTGCGCGAAACCATGCCGAAACGAGGGAAAAGCGAAGGCCAATTCGCCACCTTGACCACTGGGCTGAATGCGGTTATCGATGCGCTTGCGGACGCTTTGGATTCAGAAGCCGTTTCGATCATGACAGGCGTAGAGGCCGAAAGTTTCGAGAAAGACGACAACGGGTATTACATAGGTCTCTCTGACGGCACGGCGGTCGAAGCCGATTACGTCGTCTTCGCTGTGCCCCATCGCGTCGCCGAACGGCTCATTGGAGCCGATTTTCTCAGGCGCGACCGCGTCGCACCCGATACGTCGGTGGCGACGATCGCCATGGCCTTCGCTCGCGAAGATGTCGAAATGTCGAAAGACGGGACGGGGTTCGTCGTTTCGCGCCGCGAACCGAAGGCGATCACCGCTTCGACGTGGACGCATTTGAAATGGCCCCATACCGCGCCGGAAGGCAAGGCGCTCATCCGCTGCTATGTCGGCAAGCCGAATGATCCCGGGATCATCGAGAAAACCGACGATGAACTCGTCGCGATCGCCATAAAAGAGATGAGCGGAACGGTGGCGATTAAAGGCGAACCCGATTTCGCCGTCGTGACGCGTTGGCCCCTTGCGATGCCGCAATATCCGGTCGGTCATAAGCGCTGGCTTGCGGAGATCACCGCGCGCCTCGCCCGGGACTTTCCGAACGTTTACCTTGCCGGGGCCTCCTATGACGGCGTCGGGATTCCCGACTGCATCCGCCAGGCCCGATCGGCCGCACAAAACATTACGGCTTCATAAGCAACAACCCGACGGAGCTTTTCTGTCGGGTTGTCTCGCTTTCTCCGCGTTCCGGATGCCGCACCTTTTCGCTTTCGGCCGCCGTTTGCCGTCACCTAAGTTTGGCGCACGGTCGAAGGCGTCGTCGCTTTCAACGCCGTCTTTTTTTTTCCTCAGGTCATGAGCCAACCTCCCGGCTAATATGCATAAAGTGGAGGTGTGGTCATGGCGGTTGTGAAAGCAACGTCGTCCGATATTGCCCTGCTTGCGCGCCTGTTGCGCGCGGAAGCGGAAGGGGAAGGCATCATGGGCATGATGCTCGTCGGGAACGTCGGCATCAATCGAGTGAGGTGCAATTGTGCGGATTTCGTCGGCATTCGCACCATTCCGCAAATGGTTTTCCAGCCCCACGCGTTTGAATGCGTCCTACACAGCTACTTTTATCAAAGAGCGCGGGAGCAGGAAAAGCGCTTGGCCCGTCGGGTGATCAACGGTGAAAGATATTGGCCGGCGAAATTCAGCCTTTGGTATTTCCGGCCCCCCGGCGATTGTCCGCCGCAGTGGTACAACCAGCCGCTGGTGGGCCGCTATAAATTGCACTGTTTCTACGAGCCGACCGGAGAAACGTGCGAGAACGTTTACAATACTTTCTGATGACGATGGTGACTTTCGGATGTGGCGCGGTCAAGAAGGTAGAGGTGCGCCGCGTTCGCGCGGCATTGATGACATAATGGCAGGGCGGTGTGGGCAAGGGGACGATGACAAAAAATGGCGGGTGAACGGAAGAAGGTTTCAGGCAATGATCGGGAGCCGTTGAAGCGTTCAGGTGATGGCGATGGTCTGTAGAATAAAGCCCGTTCTCCTTTATCCGTCCGCTTCACCGGCATTCAAGGGATGGATGGAATATGGCGGTCAATTATGGAAGCCTTCGGACCGCGCGGCGCCTGTCGTCTGGCCGCGCTGGCTTGAAGGCTTTCGCTCTTTCCTACGCCTTGTATTTTTAGCAATCCGGTTCCGCCGGCATGCCGGAATTCGGGGCGCCGAGATTGATCTCCCGGCGGAAAAGCGCTAATCTAAAATAAAACGCAACGGACGTTCAACGGAATGCAATTTGTCCACAGCTTGAAACCTAGGATTGAGGTGACACTTGCCATGAAATGGACGGTTATCGGATATTGGGGCGCTTATCCGGAAAAAGGAGAAGCGACAACGGCGTATCTCCTTGAAGATCAAGGTTTCCGCCTCCTCATCGATTGCGGAAGCGGCGCGTTGGCTCAACTGCAAAAATACGCGGCCATTACGGATATCGACGCCCTGATCCTTTCCCATTATCACCACGATCACATCGCCGACGTCGGGCCGCTCCAATACGCCCGCGACATCGCCAAATATTTGGGAGGTTCGGCGAAGCCGTTGCCGATCTATGCCCACGAAATGGAACCGGACAAGTTTAAGGCGTTGGATTATAACGATGCGACTCATGCCGTGAGCTACAAGATCGGCGAGCCGATCGAAATCGGCCCGTTCCGCCTCGACTTCATCCGGACGGTTCATCCCGCGCCGTGCGCGGCGATGCGGATTACAAACGGCAAACGGACGATCGCGTATACCGCCGATACGAGTTATATTCCGGAACTCGTCCCGCTGTCGAAAGAAGCGGATCTGCTCGTGGCCGAATGCAGCCTTTACAAGGATCAGGACGGCGCGCCGATGGGGCATATGAACAGCCTCGACGTCGGACGCCTCGCCAAAGAAGCGGGCGTTCGCGAAGTGTTGCTCACCCACTTGCCGCATTACGGCCGCCACGAAGATTTAGTCAATGAAACGGCGACCGTCTTCGAAGGCAAAATTTCGTTGGCGAAGAGCGGCTGGACTTGGGAAGCGGCGGAGTAATCAAACGGCGGTCAGGAAATGTGCGTGTCGTTTAAACATCCGAAAATGACAACCGATAATATATAAAAGGCAACCGGTGTGACGGATGGCACGCCTTTTCGGGCAGGCCATCCTTGTTCTTTAACCGGCGCCGATGCGGTTGACGGATAGAAAGGAGCGAAGCGATGTTTGAAAGCGAACGATTGATTTACAGGCCTTATACAATGGATGATCTGGACTTTTATGCTTCTTTATGGGCGGATGAACGGGTCGTGCGCTATATCGGGTTCGGGTTGACGAAAAACCGCACGGAATCCGAATACCATTTGAGGGAATGGGTGTTGCCCCGCTACCGCGACGGCCTCGGGCTTTACATGTTGGTCCATAAAGCGGACGGGCAGCCGATCGGCCATGCGGGCCTCATTCCTCAAGAGGTGGACGGAGAGGAAGAAATTGAAATCGGCTATTGGCTAAAGCCCGACTATTGGGGGCGAGGATTGGCTAAGGAAGCGGCCGTTTTCTTCAAAAAATATGGTTTTAGAACGCTCCATTTGCGCAAGCTCATCTCGCTGATCAACCCGAACAACCCGGCGTCCATTTTTGTCGCGCGCAAAAACGGCATGTATTATGAAAGAACCGTTGATTTTCACGGCCATCCGACGCTCGTCTATTCGGTGCACAACCGCGGCGGCGCAGAAGATTGGTCGGCATTCGGCTGAGTTCCCTTGTTGCGGATTGGTTGGCTTGGCGTGGGCGGTGGGCGACGCTCCTTTCCAAGTGGATTTCACAGTGTTCTGACCGACGTCATACGAGCGGCCTGATCATGCAGCCCCGAAAATCAGTGCGGAATTTGCATGAAAAGGTTCGGACCGGGAAAAATAGGTTCAAAAGATTCTCGGCGGGTGACGGGTTTGAAAGCCGGACAAGATGAAAGCAAAATATTCAGCGACGCCATCGACCGCATCAATCAAGGGATGGAAGACATCATTAATTTGTACAACGAATTGGAGGAAGACCGCGAGCTCATCAATTTTGACGACGACATCGCGGCGCGCATCGTGAAAGCGAAAGAGAAGTACGGCAGCGAATTCGTCGATCAGAAAATCAACAACGTCGTCAAAGAAATCATCGAATGGCTGCCGCTGGACGGGGAATAAAACGGCCATACCGGGCATTCGTTCTGAATAAAGGGACAACCCTCTCAATAATTAATAAATTTAAGGGTCCCGCTCTTGTTTAAGGGCGGGACCCGCGGTTTATAAAAGGCATTTGTTGATTTTGATTTCCCGAATGCGGTGGTCGCCGTCTTTTCGTAAAATGAGGCTTGCGCGTTCGCGGGTCGGCAGGATATGGTCTCTGAGGTTTTTGCCGTTGATGTCCTCCCAAACCTGCCGGGCCATGGCATACAGCGTGTTTTCGTCCGTATCCTTGAAGTTGTAATAAAAGGACTCCGGCCGGTTCTCGGCCGCTTGGACTAAACCCTTGATGCGTTCCCAGTACCAACGGAAAAGATCGGCTTCTTCCGCGTCGACGTAAAGAGTGACATCCATCCGGTCCGACAGCGGCACGCGACCGGTGGCGGCGCCGAGGACATGAAGCCCTTCCACGACCAAAATGTCGGGGCGTTCGAGCGTTGTCGGTTCGGGCAAAATGTCATAGATGTCGTGGGAATACTCGGGGACCCGGATGGACTGCGCGCCGTCCGCCAATGCGGCGATCGCGGCGTGCAACGCCTCGAAATCGTAACTTTCCGGGAAGCCCTTTTTATCCATCAACCCGCGTTCCGACAATATGCGATTCGGATAAAGAAATTGATCGGTGGACAAAACGGCGGTTTTCGGCTGATCCGGATACCCCGACAACAAAGACGTGAGGATGCGTGCCATCGTGCTTTTGCCGCTCGCGACGCTCCCGGTGATGCCGATGATGAAAAGGTCGGGCCGCTCGGGTGCTTGGAAGAACCGGCGGACGTTGGCTGCCGTTTCGCGTTTGACTTGGTACATAAGGTGCAAAAGCTCGGCCAATGGAGCATAAATCGCGGCGATTTCCGCGGGATCGATGTACGGCGGAAGCGAAGCGCTTTCAATGGATGGTTTCTTCCCCAGGCGCGCCTCCCATTCCGCACGCGGCAAAGTCAAATAGTCCATTCCACTTCTCCCCTGTTACGTTTGTCACATCTCTCCCCAATTTAACACAAATCGACCTCGGTTGACCATGTTCATCCCTTCCGAATCCGTTTCGGCAAACGAAAGCCGTGCCGCCGCTGTTCGTATGCGGCAATGTGCGCCGCGCCAACCCATCATCACGGCGGCGCTTCCACCCAAGGTGGAATCAGGCATGGTGGATCGCGGTGAAAAGCAATACTCCGTCCAAAGTGAAAACACCAAGTCCGGATTTATCGGGCGTGGCTTTTTGTGGTGTTTGATTTGCCGCGGTGCCATGAGGCCGTTGAACGAGGCGATGACAGTCAATAAAACAGGCACTGGCCTTGATTCCTGCATAATCCTTTATCATGGAAGCCACCTCCATTTCCTATCTTTGAGATGATATAAAAATATGAACAGTCTAAAAACGGGTGTTTTTCTGTGGTAAAATGACATTAGGGAAAAGGAGGAGGACAGTTGGTCGAAGCCTTTGTGCACGGTTTTGTATTAGCGTTCGGGCTGATCTTGCCGCTCGGTCCGCAAAATGTTTTTATCTTTAATCAAGGGGCGTTGCAACCGCGCCTGATCAAAGCCTGGCCGGCCGTCGTCACCGCTTCGCTGTGCGACACGATTCTCATCACGCTCGCCGTTCTCGGCGTTTCCGTTGTGGTTTTGGCGTTGACGTGGCTGAAAACGGCGATTTTCGCGATCGGTTTTATTTTTTTGATCTACATGGGCTGGTCGATTTGGCAAAGCCGGCCGAGTGTCGGGCAAGCGGCGGAAACGTTGTCGCCTTGGAAGCAGATCTCCTTCGCCGCGTCGGTGTCGCTTCTGAATCCGCATGCGATCCTCGATACGATCGGCGTCATCGGCACCGGCTCGCTCGCCTACGACTGGGGCGAAAAAATGATGTACACCGTGGCTTGCGTGGCCGTTTCTTGGCTTTGGTTTGCCGGACTGGCGATTGCGGGCCGGGCTCTCGGCCGCATCGACCGCGACAGCCGCTGGCTGAACGTGGTGAACAAAATCTCCGCTTTGATTATTTGGGGCGTCGCCGTCTATTTTCTTCGACAAATCACCGCGATCCTGATTTGATGGTATCGGGTTTTCCATCTCTTGAAGCCGCCGGTTGAGGCATGGAGATCCGCACCATAAAAAACGGTCTGGACCATCCGATTGGCAATGGCGCGGGATTTGTGCCATATTGATATTGTGAAAACAGCGGAGCGCATGCACAACCGATCATCAAAAGGTGGGAATTCAATGAAGTACATCGACAATCAAGACGTCATGGATGCGACGCTGAATTTGGCGATCGAAGAATACGTGCTCACGGAATTGGACATCAATGAAACGTATTTGCTCTTCTACAGCATGACGCCGACGGTCATCGTCGGCAAAAATCAGAACACGGTCGAAGAAATCAACATGGATTTCGTCCGGGAGCATAACGTGACCGTGACGCGGCGCCTGTCCGGAGGCGGAGCGGTTTATAACGATGAAGGCGACTTAAGCTTCAGTTTCATCACCAAGGACGACGGAAACAGTTTCCATAACTACAAGAAATTTACCGAACCGGTCGTGCGCGCCTTGCGGCAAATGGGCGTCCATGCCGAACTTCAAGGGCGGAACGATCTCGTCGTTGACGGCAAAAAGATCAGCGGCAACGCGCAGTTCTCCACACGCGGCCGCATGTTCAGCCACGGCACGCTTCTGTTCGACGTGAACCTCGAAAACGTCGCACGCGCCCTCAATCCCGACGCAGAAAAGTATTTGTCAAAAGGTGTCAAGTCTGTGCGCAGCCGGGTGACCAACATCCGCGAGCATTTAAAAGAAGACATGGACATCAAGACGTTCAAAAGAAAGCTTTTAGAGTACATTTTCGAAGGGGAAAAAGATATCCCCGAATATAAATTGACGGAGAAAGACTGGAAGCGGATCCGCGAGATCGCCGATAAGCGGTACCGCAATTGGGACTGGGTGTATGGACGTTCGCCGAAATTTAACGTTCAGCATAAACATCGCTTTCCCGCCGGCACGGTCGACATCCGCTTGGAAGTCAAAAAAGGCGTGATCGACGAAGCCGCGATTTATGGCGATTTCTTCGGCGTCGGCGACGTGAAGGATATCGAGGCGCTTCTCATCGGCACGCGCTACGATCGCGATGCGGTGAGCGACAAGCTGGAAACGGTCGACATCGGCCACTATTTCGGCAAAATCACTAAAGAGGATTTGTTGAGCATCATGTTTTAATAGCGATGTGAGAAAGGGTGCGGACGACGCACCCTTTTATGCTTCAACAAATTATTTTCGTTTTACATCGGATCTAGGCTTTCTTCGCCGCCCAAACCGTCCAATAGTCCTGCTCGATGATTTCTTTTGTACACCGTTGGCGCAGGCGTTCGCTGATGTGCTGAATGAGGCGTTCCAGCTCCGGATCGGTCAGTTCGTGCAAAATCGACCGGCCGGTTCTCGCCGAGAGATCTTTTTTGAGTTCTTCTAGATCCGAATAGATTTTTCTCGTCTCACATAACTCTTTTTCGTCCACGGTGCGAAAGCCGGCCTTCAGCAACGTTTCCTTTACGGTTTGGCTATCGGGTCTTCGCCCGGCTTCCTTGTCCACCAATTTCGGATAGACTTCGAAGAAATACCCGCGGATATGATGTTCATTCGGCGGCTGCAAAATGTTTTTCAGCGTCCGGCTCTGCACGATAAAAACGCCTTGAGGTTTCAATAACCGATAGGCCTCACGGAAACAGGCTTCCAGATCCGTCACGTGGTGAATCAGGGCCCGTTCCAAAATGACATCATACTGGGAACCCGGCAGGCGGGTATCCAGGGCATCGCCGACGAAAAAGGCGATTTGGGGATAATCTTTGCTTTTTTCTTGGGCGGCCCGAATCATCTCTTTAGAAAAATCAATGCCCGTCACGCGTTTGGCACCCATCTCGGCAAACGCCCTGCAATATATCCCGCCACCGCATCCGACATCCAAAACGTCCTTCCCTCTGACATCGACGATTTCTTGTATCGCGGCTTTCCAAGACGGATCCGCACGGCGTCCGGCATAAGTGTAACGGTTGGCTTTAGAATGAAAGTCAATCGGCATGGAGACCCTCCTGCTAGGCGTTGATGATCTGCTTGTCTCATGGCGTGGAACCCGTTTGCCGGCTTCCGTTTGCCGTTTCGAAAGAATTCGAACGCAAGTGAACGGGCCGGTGACCATTTTGGGATGCCCATTGGCTTTTGCCATGAAAAGCGTCGGTTTGTCCGACGCAGGCCATCGTTTTTTAGCCGGCGTGGACCCCGGAATGTTCGGCGAGCGACCGCTGTCCGGCACTCGTTGCAGCTTCAACGGGGCTTTTCCGTTTTTTGTTCGTTGACTCCGCTGCGCCTGGCGGCGTAGTAACCGGTCCAGCCGGCGATGAAGCTCGGGGCTAGGCTCCAAAGGAAGTAGCCCCATCGGCCCGTGACCAATGTGATGAGCAGAAAAAACAGCGGAAAGCCGATCATGATAAAAAGCGCCATTCTTTGATACGTGTTTATTGAAAAGGCACCTCCCTTCATGCGGCTGGCGGAAAAATTCCGCACGGTCAAAAGGTGATCGCGTGAATATAGCCGAAAGGAACGGCCATTTGCGGAAGTCGCCAACCCGCATTTCTGTTCTAAATTTTATCAAAAATATCAAGATAAAAATCACGAAAAATTCCGTTGACCGCAAGCCGCCGAAAGGGACGGAATCGGCTTTCAGTCTTCATCGTTCGTCGCGGCTCCGGCTGCTTAAATTTTCAGAAGAGGTTGACTCTTGTCAGGAGGAGCATTATCATTGGGTTAAATCCATCATCGCATGGTGACGGCCGCTGATGGTTTGTCGCGCTCACTTTTGTAAGGGCTTACATTTTGATGAGGAGGAGAGGCGTTGATTTTCAATCCTGAGATGGAAACGATGCCGCGCGATCGGCTGGAGGCGCTCCAACTCAAACGGCTGAAGGAGACGGTACAGAAAGTTTACACGCGCGTGCCGTTTTATCGCGACAAATTTGAAAAACACGGCGTCGTTCCCGGTGACGTCCGGACGCTTGCCGACTTGAGAAAATTGCCGTTCACGGAGAAAAAGGATTTGCGCGACCACTATCCGTTCGGCCTATTGGCCGTCGACAAATCGGAAATCGTCCGCATTCACGCTTCTTCCGGCACGAGCGGAAAGCCGACCGTCGTCGGCTATACGCGGCGGGACATCGACCAATGGGCGGAAATCGTGGCGCGGGCGATCGCGGCGGCCGGGGGCAGGCCGGGTGAGGTCTTGCATAATGCTTACGGTTATGGCCTTTTTACCGGCGGGCTCGGCTTGCATTACGGTTCGGAAAAACTCGGGATGGCCACCGTCCCGATCTCCGGCGGCAATACCGAAAGGCAAATCATGTTGATTGAGGATTTCCAGCCGACCGTCATTTGCGGCACGCCGTCGTACATTTTGAACATCGTTGAAACGATGGAGCGGATGGGGAAAGATCCGCGCAAGACGAGCCTGAAGTACGGCATACTCGGCGCCGAGCCGTGGTCGATGGAAATGCGCCGTGAAATTGAGGAGCGGTTGGGGATCAAGGCGATCGATATCTACGGCTTGAGCGAAGTGATCGGTCCGGGCGTTTCGATTGAATGCCATGAAGCGCAGGACGGTTTACACGTCATGGAGGACCATTTTATCGTCGAGGTCATCGACCCCGAAACGCTGGAACCCGTCCCGGAAGGCGCGGACGGCGAACTCGTGTTTACGAGTCTGACGAAAGAAGCGATGCCGGTCATCCGTTATCGGACGGGCGACATCGCCTCGTTAGATAAGACGCCGTGTCTCTGCGGGCGGACGACCGTGCGCATGTCTCGGGTGAAAGGCCGGATTGACGACATGCTGATCATCCGCGGCGTCAACATTTTCCCGTCAGAAATTGAAAACGTCCTCCTTTCGGTCGACGAACTCGCCCCGCATTATCAACTCATGTTGACGCGCCACGGGCCGTTGGATGAAGTCGTGTTGAACGTTGAGATCAACCCGGAAACGTTCGCGGCCTTTGGCGGAGATTTGAACCTTGAGGGCGCCCGCGATCTTGCCGCCCGCGTCGCTCGAATGATCAAGAACGCGTGTCTCGTCACCGTCGAGGTACACCTCATGCCGCCGGGCAGTATTCCGCGTTCCGAAGGAAAAGCCGTCCGCGTCGTGGATAAACGGGCGGAAGCCGCACCACGCGCATGAAGGTATGGCAAATATTTTATTTTGGGGGTGTCGGGCCGGAGAAAGTTGCCCTCGAACCAAATATCAGCCCGTTCGACCAGCACCGTGGACGCCATCCCGTTTAAAATCCCACAACTTCTATATAGCGCCCTTTCTTTGTGATTTCCCATCCGTCCCCCGATGCTTCCGCTTTTGGATCCGACAGGCTTCATCTTGAACTGCAACCCTGACGACGAATTTCATAACGTAATAAAAACGACATATTTTTTTATGGAGGTTGACCGCCATGGCCGCCGCCGTCCCGTTTGAGCAATGGACCGCAGAGGAAAAATACGGGCATTTTATGCGACGCATTGAGAACGGCGAAAAAATCGAGGCGGACGACTGGATGCCCGATGACTACCGAAAAGCGCTCATCCGCCTCATCACGATGCACGGCATCAGTGAAATCATGGGCGCATTCCCCGAAAAGGAGTGGGTGCCGAAAGCGCCGACGCTGCGGAGAAAACTCGCGATCATGGCCAAGGTGCAGGACGAAATGGGGCACGGCCAGCTGTTGCTCCGCGTTGCCGAAGACCTCGTCAAGCCGTGTGGAAAAACGCGCGAAGACATCCTGCAAGATTTGTTTGCAAAGCGCTTAAAGTTTCATAACGTTTTTCACATGCCTTCTCCCACTTGGGCCGACGCCGCGGTCATCGCCTGGCTCGTCGACGGAGCCGCCATTTTATCCCAGACAATGATGCTCAAAACCTCTTATGGGCCTTATGGCCGCGCGTTGAAGCGCATCTGCCAGGAAGAATCGTTTCATGCCAAGCACGGGGAAAGCTTGACGCTCTCCCTCGCCGAAGGAACCCCCGCGCAGCGCCGCATGCTTCAGGAGGCCATCGACCGCTGGTGGGAGCCGCTTCTCATGTTTTTCGGGCCGAAGACGAAGGAGGCGACCGGCCACACAAACGTCGACAAAAACTTGAAATATAAATTGAGAACCAAAACGAACGAAGAACTGCGCCAGGAATTCCTTTCGAAATACGTTCCGAAAATCCGGCTGCTTGGCTTGGCCATCCCCGATCCGACGCTGCGCTACGATGATGAAAAAGGGGAATGGATTTACCGGGAACCGGACTGGAACAAGTTCAAACAAATCGTCACGGGAAACGGCCCGAAAACCGACGAACGTCTGCGCTTGCGGCGCACGTCTTACGAGAACGGCCGTTGGGTGCGAGAGGCGTTGGCGCAATGGAAAGCGGCCGCGGTATAAAAGGATTTTGTTCTTCCTTTCTATCGCCGGTGAACCGGCCGCGTCCGGGCCATTCCGCTTGCGGCTGCGGTTTGTTGGACAATGCGACCGCTTCCTTGTAGAAGAGAGCCTCGGGACGTTTAATCCCATCCATGTCCGGGGAGTGGAGCGCGCGCGGCGCTTTGCCTGCGCGCGGCCGCGAAATTCTCCGTCGTGAAAGGATGACCGAAGTTGACCGATTCGGTACACCGCTTTTATGAAGAGTACGAAGTTTTTAGCCGAAAAAAAGGCGATCTGCCGCTCGAACATCGCTTCAGCCTGCTCGCCCCGAATATGGAAATGGCGATGATTTTGGCGAAAGAAAATTTTTTCCGCCGCGAGCCGGTCGCCGATTTATGGATCGTGAAGCGCTCGGACATTCGGAAAATGACCCAGAGCGAACGGGAAGCATTCGGCCGCCTCGAAAAGCCCTACCGAGAAACGAGAGGATACGGCGATCTGAACGAGCGCTGGAGGGCTTTTAAAGCCAGGGCCGGGGAAAGCGGTGACGCCGGGCCATGACGCCGGAATATCGCACCGCGCTGATCGAATTGCTTTACCAACTCGCCGACGACAATTTCATTCTCGCCTATCGCGGTTCGGAATGGCTGGGGCTGACGCCGCACATTGAAGAGGACGTCGCTTTTTCGTCGATCAATCAGAACGCGATGGGACACGCCGCCATTTATTATCAGATGCTTGAAGATCTCGGAGAAGGGAAAAGCGACGATCTCGCCCTTCTCAGGCCGCCGGCCGCCTTTCGCAACGCCGTTTTGTTGGAGTTGAAAAATGGACCGGGCAACTATTGGGACGCGCCCGACTATGATTGGGCGTTTGCCGTCGTCCGCCATTTTTTCTTCGATGTGTTTAAAAGCATCCGGCTCAACGCCTTGAAAAAATCAAGCTATCCGCCCCTCGCCGCGGCGGCCGGGAAAATTGTGACGGAACAGGCTTACCATCTCATGCATTGGGAGACGTGGTTTGTCCAACTCATGATGAGCACGGACGAGGCCCGGAGGCGTATGGAAAAGGCGCTTTCGCTGTGCTGGGCCGATGCGGGCGGTTTGCTTTCACTCGGCAAATGGGGAGCGGTGATGGCCGAGCACGGGTTGACGGCAACGGAGGCGGAATGGCGCGATCAGTGGCGACAAGCGATCGGCCAGTCCTTTGCCCGCGTCGGTTACGTCCCGATCGGCGAACCCGGGATGGCGCACGGCGATGGCCGTAACGGCGAGCACACCGCTGATCTCGGCGAAGCGTTGTCCATTTTGAGCGAGGTCTATCGTTCCGATCCGCAAGCGACCGGGTGGTAACTTTTCCATCGCTCGCGCCGCGGGGGCGATGGGGCGGGGATGCTCGCGCCCGGAGCGGGAGCGGATGGATGCCCCCGTGTCTGCCGTACGGGAAGCGTCCGGCCGAATGCCATACCGGGACCGGTCCGCAATGAAGGGGGAGGCGTCTTTGGACGATGAAGGTTTGAAAACGCGCGTCACGGAAGCGCTTAAAAAGGTGAAAGATCCGGAACTGCCGGGGATCGACATCGTCGCCCTCGGCATGTTGGAAACGGTTTCTGTAACGTCCGGACGGGCCCGCATCACCTTGCTTCCGACGTTCAGCGGTTGTCCGGCTTTGGATCTCATCAAGAAAGAAGTCGTTGAAACCGTGCGGCGCGTGGACGGTGTTACCGAGGTGGCGGTGGTGTTTTCGTTTGATCCTCCGTGGACGACCGCCCGCATCAGTCCGGAGGGGCGCGAACAGTTAAAGGCTTACGGCATCGCGCCGCCGCCCGCGGCACAGCGCCCCGGCGATCCGTGGGAAATCGAGTGCCCTTATTGCGGCTCGTCCGTCGTTACGGTGGAAAATTGGTTCGGCCCGACCGCGTGCCGCAGCCTTCTTTACTGTCGGAGTTGCCGAAATCCGTTTGAAGCGATGAAACCCGTCGCTCACGTTGCCGATGAACGCCCCCGGCCGGATTAATGCGAGAGGGCGGCGGAACAAGTTTTCTCCCCGGTGCGGGTTTCCTCGTTAAAGGGTGCGGCGGTAGTTTTTGCGCGTGGAGCCAAGGTGCTTAATCGAGTTTCTTTCCCCTTTTTGCCGAAGAGAACGGGAGGTGCGGATTTCCCGTTCCGTCAAAGCGGTTGTTTATTACGGATACGTTCGAAGAGGAGGCCACTCATGGTTAAATTGATTGCGCTTTATAAGAAACCCGACGATCCGGCTTCATTTGATGACCATTACAGCAACGTTCACATCCCGATCACGAAAAAAAATTCCCGGGCTCCGAAAAATGGAAGTGACGAAAATCGTCGGTTCGCCGGCCGGCCCGAGCGATTATTATTTGCTGTGCGAGATGTACTATGACGATCACGAAGCGCTGAAAAAAGCGATGAAATCCGAGGAAGCGAAGGCGTCAGCCAAAGATTTAATGGGGTTTGCCGGTTCGCTCGTTACGATGATGATCGGTGAGGAAGCCGATGATTGACCGCCCTTTTATAAAAGTTTGGAGAGATGGGGCGGTCGGGCACATCGAATTGAACCGGCCGGAGGCGTTCAACGCGTTGAATCGCCAAATGATGAGCGCCATCGTCGGCGCTTTGCAGACCTTTGATGAAGACGCGGAAACGGCCGTTGTCGTTATCAGCGGAGCGGGACGGGCGTTTGCTGCCGGAGCCGACATCGATGAAATGGCAGGGGATGATCCGGTCCGCCTGGAAATGGTCGATCCGTTCGCCGTTTGGGATCAAATCCGGCTCATCCGCAAACCGCTCTTGGCCGCCGTCCACGGGTTTGCGCTCGGCGGCGGCTTTGAGCTGGCCTTGAGCTGCGACCTCATTTTTGCCGCGGAAAACACGCAATTCGGATTTCCGGAAGTCAAGCTCGGCGTCATGCCCGGTGCGGGCGGAACGGTGAAATTGACGAAGGCGCTCGGTCGCCATAAAGCGCTCGAATGGCTTTGGACCGGAGCGCGCATGACGGCGGAAGAGGCTTGTGCGCACGGATTGGTCAACCGGGTCGTCCCGGCCGACAACCTAATGGAAGTCGCCATGAAAATGGCACGAAAGCTTTCGGAACAAGCGCCGCTTTCGCTCAGATTGATTAAAGAGACGGTCAATCAAGCCGCCGATCTTGCCCTTTACGAAGCCATGCTGATCGAACGGAAAAATTTTTACTTGTTGTTTGCCTCCGAAGATCAGAAAGAAGGCATGGCGGCCTTTCGAGAAAAACGAAAGCCTGTGTTTAAAGGCCGGTAGCTTGGGAAAGTTGGCCGCGAGAATCGGGGGATAAAAGGCGGTTCACCACTTTTTAAAAAAATTAGGATTGATACATTACGGGAAACGCTCCGTTTGCCGATCGGCTTTCGCGGCCTCTCTCGCTTTGGCATCCTCTCGGCGTCGGCATTTCTCCGCGCGTTTTTTCCGGCCGACGAAGGAAAGGCGCGTGTTTTTCTAGAAATAAAACGGGAGAAAAGGAGGAGATGGAATGTACGAAACGATCCGTTATGAATTCCGGAACGGCGTCGCCCGGATCGAGCTCCATCGCCCGGACCGGCTGAATGCCTTTACGGAGACGATGAATCAAGAAATCCTCGATGCGCTCCTGGCCGTTGAAAAGGACAAGGCGGTCCGCGCCTTGATCATCACCGGCAGCGGGCGGGGATTCAGCGCCGGAGAAGATTTGAAAGCGGCGAGCGGCGAGGTCGACTTTGGCGAGGTGTTGCGCAGCCGCTACAATCCTATGATCAAAAAGCTTGTCGGCATAGAAAAGCCGACCGTCGCCGCGGTCAACGGCACGGCGGCGGGCGCCGGAATGAGCCTGGCCCTCGCCTGCGATTTCCGCATCGCATCGGACGAAGCTGTCTTCATCCAAGCTTTCGTGAACATCGGCCTCGTCCCCGATTCAGGCAGCCTCTATTTTCTCCCCCGTCTCATCGGCTATGCCAAGGCGCTTGAACTTGCGGTTTTGGGCGAGAAGATCAAGGCGGATGATGCGCTCGCCCTCGGTTTGGTGACCAAGGTCGTGCCCGCCGCGGAACTGGAGGAGGAGTCGTGGCGGTTTGCCGAACGGCTTGCCGCGATGCCCACGAAGGCGATCGGCCTGATCAAGCGGTATATGCAGAGGAGCTTTGAAACCCGGCTCGATCAAATGCTGGAGTGGGAAGCGTTCGCCCAGCGCACAGCCGGATTGACCGAAGATTTTCGCGAAGGGGTTGCCGCCTTTATCGAAAAGCGGCGGCCTGAGTTTCGCGGTCGCTAGGCGTGGCGATGACGGCACCGCCTGTGCGGCGCCGCGGCTGTCCGTGACCGGTTCGTTTTTCCAGGGCAGTTGACGGAGTGCCTTCTTTATTGATCGGCTACATGGCCGGGCGGTCGCCGAAGGCTCGCCTTTTCCGTTGCGCTACAGCATAGTTCGGGCAAAGGAGGATGATGACCATGACGGAACAGATCACCGTTGTCGGAGCGGGCGTCATGGGCCGGGGCATCGCTTATGTGGCGGCGCTGGCCGGTTTTAAGGTCCATGTCGTCGATGTACAGCATCGCGCCCTTCAAAGCGCCGCAAAAGAGATCGCCTCTCTTTTCCAAAAAGCCATCGCCCGGGGCCAGTTGACGCCAGACGAGGCTTATGTGGTGCAAGACCGGTTGTCTTATTTTACGGATTTAGAGAAAGCCGTCAATCAAGCCGATTTCGTCATTGAAGCGGTGCCCGAAAAAGCCGAGGTGAAGCGGGCGGTCTTTGCGGCCCTCGACCGGCACGCGCCCGAACATTGCGTGCTCGCCACCAACACGTCGACGATGAGCCCGACGGAAATCGGCTCGTACACCCAACGGCCCGAAGCGGTTATCGCCATGCATTTTTTTAATCCTGTCCATAAAATGCCGCTCGTCGAAATCGTACGCGGGTTGGCGACGGCGGATGCGACGGTCGCGCGCACGGAGGCAGTCGCTAGGAAAATGGGGAAGGAAACGGTGACCGTCAACGACTTTCCGGGGTTCGTGACGAGCCGGCTCAGCGCCCTCATCGGCAACGAGGCGTTTTACATGCTGCAGGAAGGCGTCGCGTCAGCGGAAGCGATCGACAAAGCGGTGAAGCTCGGCCTTCATTTTCCGATGGGGCCGTTTGAACTCGCCGACCTCGTCGGGCTCGACACGCGCTTGAATAACTTGCGCTACCTTCATGAAAAGCTCGGGGAAAAATACCGGCCCGCTCCGCTTTTGGAACAATACGTAAACGCCGGACGCCTCGGGAGAAAAACGGGACGCGGTGTTTACGATTATCGCGGAAAAGAACAGGAGGATTGACCGATGCGCGAGGTCGTGATCATCGATGCGGTGCGCACGCCGATCGGCCGGTACAAAGGCGCATTGAAGAACGTCCGCCCCGACGACATGGCGGCGCACGTCATCCGCGCTCTGCTCGACCGGCAGCCGGCTGTGTCGGAAGATGAAATCGAAGAGGTCGTCTTCGGCAATGCCAACGGCGCCGGCGAGGAAAACCGCAACGTCGCGCGCATGGCCGCGCTTCTCGCCGGACTGCCGGTGTCGGTCACCGGCGTGACCGTCAACCGCCTTTGCGCCTCGAGCCTTGATGCTGTCAACATCGCGGCCCAAGCAATCATGGCGGGCGCCGGCGACATCTACATCGCCGGCGGGACGGAAAGCATGACGCGGGCTCCGTACGTCATGGCGAAGCCGGAGATCGATTTTCCGCGCGGAACGATGGAACTCTTTGATACGACGATCGGATGGCGCTTTGTCAATGAAAAATTGGCGGCGCGTTACGGAACCGACAGCATGCCGCAAACGGCCGAAACCGTGGCCCGCCGCTTCGGCGTGACGAGAGAGGAGCAGGACGCTTTTGCCTATCGCAGCCAAATGCGCGCCAAAGAGGCCATCCAAGCCGGCCGATTGAAAGATGAAATCGTCCCCGTCACGGTCATCGATCGGAAGGGGACGGCGGCGGTCGTCGCGGCGGACGAACACCCCCGTCCCGATACGACGCCTGAGAAGCTCGCAAAATTAAAGCCGTTATTTGAGGGCGGAACGGTGACGGCGGGCAATTCATCCGGCATAAACGACGGCGCGAGCGCGCTGCTTTTAATGAGCGGCGACGCGGCGCGGCGGCTTGGCCTCAAACCGTTGGCGCGCTTCGTGGCGAGCGCCAACGCCGGAGTTGCGCCTGAGGTGATGGGGCTCGGCCCGATTCCCGCCACCCGAAAAGCGCTCAAACGGGCGGGTTGGGCGATTCGCGATCTCGATCTCGTCGAATTAAATGAAGCTTTCGCCTCCCAAGCGTTGGTCTGTATCCGCGAGCTCGGTCTCAATCCGGACATCGTGAATGTCAACGGCGGGGCGATCGCTTTCGGTCATCCGCTGGGGGCGAGCGGCGCCCGCATTCTGACGACGCTTTTGCATGAAATGAAGCGCCGCGGGGCGAAACGCGGGCTAGCCACCATGTGCGTCGGCGTCGGACAAGGGGTGGCCACGTTGGTCGAGGCCGTCTAGTAACCCGTGAACCGGCCGGAAGAGCGCCCGGGATTCTGCGAGTCAGAACAAAATGCAGGATCTGGCCCGGTTGACGCTCTTAAGAAACACATCCAAAGAAGACGGGGAGGGAGAATAACGATGGCCACGGTTCTCTTTGAAAAGAAAAATGGAATCGGTTATGTCACGATTCATCGTCCCGAAGTCATGAACAGCTTCAATTACAGCACCTTGTTGGCATTAGAGGAAATCGTCGAGGCGCTGACGGTCGACAACGAGGTCCGCGTCGTCATTTTTACCGGGGCCGGGGATAAGGCCTTCAGCGCCGGCGCGGATTTGAAGGAAAGGCGGACGCTTTCGGAACAGGAAGTGCGCCGCAATGTAAAGAAAATCGGCGACGTCTTTCAGCGCATCGATGAACTGCCGCAGCCGACGATCGCCGCGATCAACGGTTATGCCTTTGGCGGCGGTTTTGAACTGGCCCTTGCCTGCGATTTTCGCATTGCCGCCCGCCATGCCCAAATCGGGCTCACCGAGACGAGCATGGCGATCATTCCCGGCGCGGGCGGCACCCAGCGGCTGCCGCGTTTGATCGGCACGGCCCGCGCCCTTGAACTCATTTTGACGGCAAAAAAGCTGACCGCGGAAGAGGCATTGGCATACGGCATTCTAACGCGCGTCGTCGATGGCTCCGAGCTGATGGCGGCTTGCGAGGCCTTCGCCGCCGCCATGCTCAAAAACGGGCCGATCGCTTTGCAACAGGCAAAATTCGCGATCAAGCAAGGCATGGACACCGACTTGAAGACCGGGCTTAAAATCGAATCGAAAGCGTATGAAGTGACAATACCGACAAAAGACCGCGTCGAAGCGCTCCAAGCGTTCAGCGAGAAGCGGCCGCCGCGCTTCACCGGCGAGTGAAGGATGGCGTTGGCGACATCGCTTGACCGTGCGCGGCATGGTTTGTTATCTCGCGATTGGGAAGGATGGAGAAGACGATCGATATCGCCCCGAAACTGACCGCGTTCACTTCATCGGCAAACCGCCTGTCTTGGCGGCGCTTATCTTGGCTGAGCCATTTTCATTTTCTTGTTGTGCCTCGGGGAAAAACAGATGCGGATGTGCAAGGCGGGGAGAGAATGAGCCGATGGTTGTCCGTTCCAAAACGCCGCCTTTCCGTTTTTTCAGCGGAAAGGCGGCGTTTTTATTTAAGCTCTCTGATTCTGCTCGGCTTTAAATATTTGTGCCTTTTGTTCATAGATTTCAACGGTCGCCTTCAGCGTTTGAAAATCGCGCTCGGTCAACTCACGTACGACTTTGCCGGGCGCGCCCATGACCATGGTGCGCGGCGGGATTTTTTTGCCGGGCGGAACGAGCGCGCCGGCCGCGATGAACGCTTCTTCGCCGATTTCCGCCCCGTCGAGCACGGTCGCGCCCATGCCGATGAGGGCGCCGCGGCGGACGATGCAGCCGTGCAAGATGGCGTTGTGGCCGACGGACACCTCATCTTCCAGGACGACGGGAAAGCCCTCATATAGATGGATCATGCAGTTATCTTGGATGTTGCAACGCCGGCCGATGGTGATCGGCCCTTCATCGCCGCGGATGACGGTGTTGAACCAAACGCTTGAGCGCTCCCCGATCGTGACGTCTCCGATGATTTTCGCCCCTTCCGCCACGTAAACGCTCTCATGAACGTTTGGAACATGCGATTGAAATTTGAGCAGCATCCGGATCCCTCCTGATTGAGCCTTTAAGACTACGCCGGTACAGAATCTTTAGATCGTCAAAACCAGTATAACATTTACGGGCTGGATCGGCATGATGAACGCGCCGTGACAATAAGCGACTATCCGCCGTCCGAACATTCTATCCGAACATTCTTGGCGGCGCGGGCAACGGACGCCGTTTCGGATGAACGGAGGCGATTTTTCAAAGCGGGATGTTCTGAAAGATGATTCGCCTTTGGCGGGAAAGCGTCCCTTTCGGCGCGGCACAAAATGGCCGCTGATTGCGGCGGCCGCGCTGAAGGAATCGGCGCCGGCGTGACGATTCATGATGAAAGAAGTCGACGGCCATCCCGAAAATTATGTGTTAAACGATCGGCGGATTTCCTTTACAATTGCATTAATATAATTAATTTAACGACGATTAAAAGAGGAGGACCAATCGGTGAAAAAGCCCGCGTGTATCCTGCTCGGCTTGATGATCTTCGCCTTGACGGCCCTCGGCGGATGCGGCGACAAGGCGTCGACGGAAGGCAAAAAAGGCGAGGGCGGCAAAAAGACCTACACGGTCGGCGTCACGCAGATCGTCGAACACCCGTCGCTTGACGCCGCGTTTGCAGGGTTTAAAAAAGGAATGGCGGATGCCGGCCTTAAAGAAGGCGTCAACGTCAAATACATTGTGAAGAATGCGCAAAATGACAAGACGACGAACCAAACGATCGCCGATGCTTTCGCCGCCGATAAAGTCGATCTGATTTTTGCCAACTCGACGCCGAGCGCTCAGGCGGCACTCAACGCGACCAAAGACATTCCGATCGTCTTCACTTCGGTCACCGATCCGGTCGGATCGGGGCTCGTCCAATCGATCGAAAACCCGGGGGGCAACGTGACCGGAACGAGCGATACGCATCCCGAAGCGATCCCGGATACGATCAAGTTTATGAACGGACAGTTTAATTTCAAAAACGTCGGCACGATCTACAACGCCGGCGAGACCAATTCGGTCGCGCAAATCCGTACCATTAAAGAAGCGATGAAGGGCACCGGCTTGAAGCTTGTCGAGAAAACGGTGACGAATTCTTCTGAAGTGTTGCAAGCCGCGCAATCATTGGTCGGCAAGGTCGACGCGATTTACATCGTTACGGACAATACGGTCGTCAGCGCATTTGAATCGGTTTTGAAAGTCGCCGATGAAAACGACATACCGGTCTTTGCCGGGGAGCTGGATTCGGTTCGGCGCGGCGCGTTTGCCGCTTACGGATTCGAGTATTCGGACATCGGCTACCAAGCCGGGCAAATGGCGGCCAAGATTTTAAAAGACGGGAAAAAACCAGCGGACATTCCTGTCGAGTACCCCAAGCATTTAAAACTATTGATCAACAAAACGGCGGCCGAAAAGATGGGCGTGCACCTTAAGCCCGAATGGGACGGCATGGCGGAGTACTTTACGCAAAAGTAAACGATGGGGGAAGCGAACGGAGGGAAAGGATCAATGTTTGCATCCATCTTTGGAGCTCTCGAATCCGGCATCATTTTTGCGATTATGGCACTGGGCGTTTACCTCTCGTTCCGGGTCCTTGACTTCCCCGATCTGACGGTGGACGGCAGTTTCGTCACCGGCGCCGGCACGGCCGCCGCCATGATCACCCGCGGGCTCGACCCGATCTTGGCGACGGCCTGCGGCACGCTCGCCGGATTCATCGCCGGCTGCTTCACCGGTTTGTTGCACACAAAGGGGAAAATCCATGCGCTCCTGTCCGGGATTCTCATGATGATCGCGCTCTGGTCGATCAACTTGAGGATCATGGAAGACGCGGCCAACATCCCGCTTCTCGGCAAACACACGCTCATGACCGAAATGGCGGATTTCGCGAAGATCACGGGGCTCGATGCATCGCTCAATGCCGCGCTTAAAGCGGTCGGGCTCGGGGAAAGCTTGCCACGGACGTGGGGCATTTTGATCCTCATGCTCGCCCTCACGCTCATCATCAAAATGTTGAACGATTGGTTTTTGCAGACGGAAATCGGCCTCGTGCTCCGGGCCACGGGCGACAACAAGCGGATGAGCCGAAGCTTTTCCGCCAATACGGATCGCCTGACCATTCTTGGCCTTGGGCTGGCGAACGCCTGGGTGGCGCTCTCCGGCGCCATTTACGCCCAGTACGGCGGATTTGCCGACATCGGCATGGGCGTGGGCATGATCATCGTCGGTCTCGCTTCGGTCATCATCGGTGAGGCCTTGTTTGGCACGAAAACGATCGCCCGGACGACGCTGGCAGTTATCGGCGGCGCCATCATCTATCGGATCGTCGTTACACTCGCTTTGCGCATCGAGTTTTTCAAACCGGGGGATTTAAAGCTGATCACGGCGGTCATCGTCGTCCTCGCACTCGTCGTTCCGAAGGCGGTGGACAACCGGCGGGAAAAACGCCGGCGGAAAAGGCGGCAGGCACCGGCGGACGACCGGAACCGGGAGGCGGAGCAACGTGCTGCAACTTAAAAACGTCCATAAGGTTTTTAACGAAGGGCAACCGGATGAGCGGGTTGCGCTCGCCGGCATCGATCTCGAGCTCAAATCCGGGGATTTCGTCACCGTCATCGGATCGAACGGCGCGGGCAAATCGACGCTCATGAACGTGATCACCGGCGTGCTCGCCCCTGATGCCGGAGAGATTTGGATGGACGGCAAGGAGGTGACCCGTCTTCCCGAGTTCAAAAGATCGGCCCGGATCGGCAGGGTCTTTCAAGATCCGATGGCGGGAACCGCCGCTTCGCTCACCATTGAAGAAAACTTGTCGATCGCCTTTACGCGGAACAAAACGCGCACCCTCGCCCGCGGGGTGACGAAGAAGCGGCGCGCCTTTTTCCGCGAACGGTTGGCGGAACTGAATTTGGGGTTGGAAAACCGCTTGACGGCCAAGGTCGGCTCGCTTTCCGGCGGCGAGCGGCAGGCGCTCTCCCTGCTGATGGCCACTTTGACCTATCCGAGTCTTCTTTTGTTGGATGAGCATACCGCCGCCCTCGATCCCGCGCGGGCGGCGCTCATCGCCGAGATGACCGAGCGCATCGTTCGGGCGTCACGGCTCACGACGTTGATGGTGACCCACAACATGCAGCAAGCCATCGCCCTCGGCAACCGCCTCGTGATGATGGACGCGGGCCGCATCGTCGCCGCCTTTGACGAAGAGGAGAAAAAAACGCTCACCATCGAAAAATTATTGGCGGTCTTTCAGCAAATGCGCTCGGCGGCGAGCGACCGGCTTTTGTTGAACGCATTTCCGCCCGGCGCCGGCTTGCCCGGACAAGGGGGAGAGTGAATCCCCTTGTCCATTTATTCGTCGCTTTTCCATGGTCAGAGGCGAAAGGGCGCGGCGCCCTGGGGAATGATCCAGGTGACCACGGAAAACAAGAAGCTTGTCTGACAGCCGGTCAAGGCTGGTGATTTTTGTCAGTCTTTAGGCGGTATTCGTCAATTCGCAGAGGCAAGGAGGGTCCATGATGAAGCCAGGAATGGCGATCGGCCGGACGGCGACGATCACCGCGACAGTCACCCCGGACATGTTCGCGCGATTTGAAGGACAAGTCGTCCATCCGGCGCTTTCAACGGTTTCCATGGTCTATCACATGGAATGGGCGGCGCGGCAAATCATTTTGCCGTATTTGGAAGCGCACGAAGAAGGCATCGGCGCCGCCGTGTCTGTCAAACATCTCGCGCCGACGCCGGAAGGGGAAGCGATCACGGTGACCGCGACGCTGACGGAAATAAAAGGACGCGCCGTCGTCGCGCGGGTGGTCGTCCGCAACCGACGCGGCATCGCCGGGGAAGGCGAGGTGACGCAATTCATTTTGCCGAAAGATGAGATCCGCCGGAAACTCGGGGCGTGCGAGGCGCAGCCGGGTCTAGGGGAACATGAGTAAAAATGAAAGCGTTTTCTTTTTTGGTTAGGGATATTCCGAATGAGCTAAACGGGAGGGAAACGCGATGTTGGCATTCGAGAGAATAAAAGATTATGAACAAGTGATGTTTTGCAATGAACCCGAAAGCGGATTAAAAGCGATCATCGTCATCCACGACACCACTCTCGGTCCGGCGCTCGGGGGAACGCGCATGCAGCCGTACCGAACGGTCGACGACGCCTTGGAGGACGGTCTGCGGCTCGCCAAAGGCATGACTTACAAATGCGCCGCGGCGGATGTCGATTTCGGCGGCGGAAAAGCGATCCTCATCGGCGATCCGCTGACGGATAAATCCCCCGATTTGTTTCGCGCCTTCGGCCAGTTTGTCCAATCGCTGCACGGCCGCTTTTACACGGGGACCGACATGGGGACGAATCCGGAAGATTTCGTCCACGCCCATCGGGAGACGCGTTTCATCGTCGGGCTTCCCGAGACATACGGCGGGCACGGCGATTCGTCCGTTTCCACCGCCCATGGGGTGATTTATGGCATCAAAGCGGTTTTAAAACGGCTTTGGAACGACGAAGAACTCTCAGACAAAGCGTTTGCCGTCCAAGGGTTAGGGAAAGTCGGCTTGAAAGTCGCGAAACGGTTGTTGGAGGCGGGGGCAACGGTTTACGCTACAGACATGAACGGCAACGCGGTGAATGAATTGGCCGCTTACGCCGAGACGACGCGCGGACATTTTTCGGCTTATGAAGGCGACGCGATTTATGACGCCCCGGCCGACATTTTTGTCCCTTGCGCGATCGGCGGCATATTGAACGACCGGACGATCGAGCGCCTTCGGGTGAAAGGCGTGGCCGGTTCGGCGAACAATCAGTTGGCGGAAGACCGCCACGGCAAAGCGCTCGCCGAAGCCGGCATCCTTTATGCGCCGGATTACATCGTCAACGCCGGCGGACTCATTCAAGTCGCCGACGAATTATACGGGCCGAACAAAGAACGGGTGGTTCAAAAGACGCGCCGGATTTACGAAACGCTCAGCGATATTTTTGAAACCGCGGAGCGTGAGGGCATGACGACCGATGAGGCGGCAAACGTGTTCTGTGAAAAGCGCCTGCGCGCCCAAAGCGCACGAAGCCGGTTTTTTTTGCCCGAAAAACCGCCGAAGTGGCGGTTGCGCTAAACATGCGGGTTGGATCCGGGTCAGGCGCTCCCGCCTTTTCAATCCGCAAATCGCGCCCGGTTTCACTGATGGCAAGGCAAACGGCGTCTGCCCTCTGATTACGCCATCCATTCTCCCGTCCGCCTGACAGCGGTTTTGGCCGCCGAAATTTAATCATCGGCCATGCGTTCCGTTCATCTTTGGATCATAATGGAATGGTGAAACGGTTGAAAAGGGGGAACCAATCCTTCCTTGTGAAAAACCGTGGGGTGCCCGCATTTAGCACAAAACGCGGCGTCCGGGCGGTTGACATGGGTACACCCGTCCGAAATCAAACCCGGTTCGTCGGCGCATTTGTTGATGAGCGGAGCGCCGCACTTGATGCAATGAGAATCGTTTTCACCGCCGACGTGTCCGCAGCGCACGCAGACGCGCGGGTCTTCTTTTTTATCCGCCATCGTTTCTCACCTCACGCCATTATATGCACCGGCGGATGGAGACGTCAAAGCGGCTGCGGAGTTTGATATTCACCGGACAAAGGGCCTTTTCCATAGGATATTAAACAGGATGCATGCGGCGGGAGGGTTATCCGTGGCGATTTCGATCAATTTTGCAGCGATCAACGTCAATTCATTAAACCGTGGCGCCTCGGTCTCAATCGGTGAAAACAACCAGCCGGGCTGGACGGCGCACGGGAAGAATAACCTCGGCAACGGTAACTTCTTCGGCATTATTTTCTCCGCCAATCAAATCAATATCATTTTGGATAATGATGTCATCGATATGCCCATAAACGATCAAGACGGCGTTCCGGGCGTCCAAAACCAATCTGTATAGATGTCGTTCAATAATAGTAGATGACCATGACCAAGGCGGCTTCCCGGCCGCCATTATTGATGTAGCGGTGCGGCCGATCGGCGGCAAAACGCAGGCCTTCCCCCGCCACCAACTCATGCGCGCGTCCGCCCAACTCCACAACCATGTTTCCTTCCGTGACCCATAAAAACTCTTCCACGCGGCCGGGGTGCGCTTTCGCCAAATAATCGCAACCGGATTTCAAGCGCACTTCATAAATTTCGAACGGCCTGGCGCCGTTCATCGGAAACACCGGATAAACTTCAAAGCGGCCGCCGTCTTCGTGGATGGGCGAAAGTTCCGTGCGTTTTACGAGGCTTACCGCGTCTTCGGCCTCTTCGATAAAGGCGGTAAACGGCACTTTCAACCCTTCGGCGATCTTCCACAGCGTGCTCACCGTCGGATTGGAAAGCGCCCGTTCGATTTGGACGAGCATCGGCTTGCTCACGCCGCATCGTTCGGCGCAAGCTTCCAAACTCAAGCCTTGGGCGAGCCGGATGGCCCGCAACCTCCGGCCGATGCGCTCGTTCAGCTCCCGCTTTTCCACGGACGGATCCCCCTTGTTCACTTCGCAAAATTTCTTTTGAAAAAAAAGTCAAAATAACCTACAATTATTATATTATATTATTAAAATTTGCACGACAGCTAATCTGATCGGACGATTTGAGGGAGCAGAGGTGAGGAGAGGGTGCTTTCCCATTCATCGGCGGAAAAAGTGAAAAGCGGCGATTGGTGGAGCGGGGTTAAAGCGGGCATCCCGATTGCCATCGGCTATATGCCGATCGCTTTAACCTTCGGATTGCTCGCCCGGACCACCGGTTTAACATTTGCCGAGGCGGCGGCGATGAGCCTTTTCGTTTACGCCGGCGCTTCGCAATTCATGGCGCTGCAAATGATTGCCGGCGGCACCGGGCCGCTCGAGATTATCCTCGCCACGTTTATCGTGAACATCCGCCACTTTCTGATGACCGCATCGATTGGCGAGCGCATGAAAGAACCGTCGCGCCTCAAGCGGGCGCTCATCGCGTACGGCATTACCGATGAAACGTTCTCCGTCGCCTCGCTAAACCGCGAGTGCGTCGGGACTTCCTACATGGGCGGCTTGATCGTGATGGCGTACGGGACTTGGAACGTCTTCACTTGGATCGGTTATGCGGCGGGCGCCAGCCTTCCCGGCGTTCTTCAAAAGAGCATGGGGATCGCCTTGTACGCCATGTTCATCGGGCTCGTTGTGCCTTCGTTAAAAAAAGAGCGGAAGGCGCTCGCGATATTTCTCATGTCGGCGGGTTTGTCCACGCTCTTATCCTTCTTTCTGTCCGCGGGTTGGGCGATTGTGTGGTCCACGCTGATCGCCGCGGTGGCGGTGGAAATTTTATTCCTTCGCAAAAAATCGGAAGTCGATAAGAAACAGGCGGGTGGCGGATATGGACGGTAAATGGCTATGGATGATTTTAGGAATGGGCGCGGTCACGTATATTCCGCGGATGCTTCCGCTCGTCGCCATGAAAGCGGAAGGCATTCCCCCGTTCTTGCAAGGCATTTTGAAAAACGTGCCGTATGCCGTTCTCGGCGCCCTCATTTTTCCTGCGATCTTCGTCATTCACACCGGCGATTTGCGGCACATCACGACCGGGGACTTTCTTTTCGGGTTGATCGGCGGGGCGGTTGCTTTTATCACCGCTTATCTTGGATGGAACATCATTTTCGTCGTTCTTTCATCCATTGCGATTTTGACGTTGTCCTCCGCCTTGTTCTGATCTTCCGACAACGCGGGCAACGACTGAAGCCGCATTTATGATCTGGAGGCCACCTGTTTTCCTTTTTGTTTGTGGGCCATTTCTCGGCATGAACGCCGTCCCCCCCTTATATACATAAAAATATCCAATCAACCGAGGGGGGATGTCCGTGTGGATCCGTTGGTTCGCGCTTGCGGGTTCCGCCTTCTTTTTCATTACGGCGGGGTTTTTAATCGCCTTTCAGGGCATTGAATTTTTTAAGGCATTCATTCAATTTTTGAACGATTATTTCAACCATCATACTTGATGAATTTGCTTGATATGCGGAAAGCCTCCTCTGAGAAAAGCAGGCAAGCGTTTCACCGGAGAGGCGCGGGGCAAAACAAGGCGATGGCCAAGCTTCACGGGTTCCTCCGTTTTTCTCCAAATGAAAGCCCGCGGGCTTGTGAAGGGTTTTGACCGTTAAGGTCGCCGAGGATCGAATGCCATAGCAAACGCCTTCGGAAGCGCAGTTCTATTTTGGCCGCTAAGGACGACGAAGATCGCCGCCTCGACCGGTCTTTTGTCGGGTTGCCGCATGCCCGGTGCGCATAGGACGGCCCTCCCGATGGATCGGTTCGGTTTGTTTTGACCATCGTCCATCAGGCGTTCCTAGCTGCTTCTTCCCCCGCGGCACGCCGGCGGTTCTAATTTTCCGGATAATGGCTTACACTGTTATTAAGACAAGGGTCGGGCCGCTCCAAGATAAATGAAACGGTCCGGAAATGGGGGATTCGATGAAGAAAGCGGCGTGGTGGTTTCTCGGATTCTATTTGCTCTATATCCTCATCATGGCCGGTTATTTCTTTTGGTGGACGAATTGGGGGGTTCCCGCCGATTACAAGGGAACGGCCGCGGATCCAGAATTGTTCATGACCCACCATCAACTCGTGTTAAGCCAAAACTATTCGAAGCTTCAAGATTGGCTGTATTTCTTGAGCATTCCGCTCAAGTGGGGCGTATATCTCTTTGTCATCGCCTTCGGATTTTCGCGGTGGCTGCGCACGCGGGCCGAAGAGGTGACCCGGTTTTCCGTCGTCCACACCGCCGTTTATTTTTTGGCCTTGTCGATCGTCACATGGCTTATCGCCTTTCCGGTCCATTATGCGGCGCACATGATCTCGCTCCGCTACGGCGTTTCGGTTCAACCCTTTTCGAGTTGGCTGCGCGATGACCTCGTTTCATTCTGGGTGGATTGGGTCATCACCTGGCTTGCGGTGATCGTCATCTATTTTTTCATCCGCAAAAACCCCAAGCGCTGGTGGCTGCCCGTATGGCTCGTGTCCATTCCGTTCACGGTTTTTCTTACATACATCCAACCGGTGGTGATCGATCCGCTATACAATCATTTTAAGCCGCTTTCGGACGGGCATCTAAAACATGAGATTTTGGAGCTTGCGGACAAAGCGAACATTCCGGCGGATAACGTCTATGAAGTCGACATGTCGAAGAAAACGAACGAAATGAACGCCTACGTCAACGGGATCGGGTCGAATTTGCGCATCGTTTTATGGGATACGACGCTCAAGCGTTTGGACGACCGGGAAGTCGAGTTCATCATGGCTCACGAAATGGGCCATTATGTCAAACATCATTTGCTGTGGAGCGTTGCGGGGAGTATATTGGCCATCCTGTTCGGTTTGGTGATCGCGGCGAAACTATATCGGTGTGCGGTCGCGCGTTGGGGCGATGCCCTCGGCCTTCGCGGGCCCTCCGACATCGCCGCCCTCCCGCTTTTGCTCCTGATCTTATCGGTGTTGTCCTTTCTCTTCTCGCCCGTCGAAAACGCCGTATCGCGGTATGCGGAACATTCCGCCGACCGGTACGCGATTGAATTGACGCATGACAAAGAAGCCGGCATTTCGGCGTTTCAAAAACTGACGACCGCCGGGCTCGGCGAGGTCAATCCGCCCGCGCTCGTTCGAATTTTCATCTACGACCACCCAACCATGATGGAAAGGATTCATTTCTTGGAAGAATACGGAAGTTCATCATCCGGCCGGTAACGGAGGAGCCACTAGGCTCCTTTTTTATTGGCTCATGCCGGCGGGCGGTTCTCCTGTTGTACCGAGGACGGCGGAAGAAACGGATGGTTCGAGCAGGGTCCGCATCGCACCCTTAGGGGCGAACGGGCCGCCGGATATGGCAAAAAGAATGCCAACACGAATCCACATCTGTGGTACAATGGGTGCTGGAGCACACGAAAAAGGAGCGGGGCCGATTTTTTTCGGCACGAAACCGAAAAAGAAGGAGATTCTCCGAATGGATATAAAAGCGAGTGAAAAACGGCGGGCCGGCGAAGCGGCTTGCGCTTTTATCCGCGACGGGATGACGGTCGGCCTTGGCACGGGTTCCACTGTCCATTTTACGATTTTAAAGATCGCCGAACGCATCAAAAACGAAGGGTTGAAAATCCGGGCGGTTTCCACTTCCAAGCGAACGACGGAGCTTGCGGAAGCGCACGGGATTCCGATCCGTTCGATCGATGACGTGCCCGAGATCGACGTGACGATCGACGGTTGCGATGAGTTCGATCCGTCATTGCGGGGAATCAAGGGCGGCGGCGGCGCGTTGTTGTTTGAAAAAATCGTCGCCCGCGCTTCGCGGGTCAATATTTGGGTCGCCGACCACTCGAAGCGGGTGGAACAACTGGGCGCCTTCCCCTTGCCCGTCGAAGTCCTCCCCTTCGGCCATACGCATGTGATGAAGACCATGGCCAGCGAAGGGCTGAAGCCCGCTTTGCGCAAAACCCCGGACGGTTCGCCGTACATTACGGACAGCGGGCATTACATCGTCGATCTTCACATCGGAAAAATTGCCCGCCCCGAGGAATTGGCGGCGTGGCTCAACGGCATTCCGGGCGTGATCGAAAACGGCCTGTTTTTGGGAATCGCCGATAAGGTTTTGGTCGCGGAAGGCGACAACGTCGTCACGTATGAACGCTGATCGGACCGTGTTCACCGGTCGCCTTCATGGAATGTTTGAGTAATATGGAAAAAACAGATTTCTATTCGTGAAGAAGGGTGACGGACATGAAGAAAAAACCGACGGTAGCCATCGTGTACGGAGGCAAGTCGGCCGAGTATGAGGTATCGCTTCAAACCGCTTTTTCAGTGATCAACGCGATCGACAAAGAAAAATATAACGTTTTGCCTGTTCATATCACGAACAACGGCGAATGGTTGGAAGGTTCCACCGTGACCGGCAAGCTGACGGACGTCAAGCAGCTCATGCTTGAAGACGGCAAGGAAAAAGGAGAAAAAATCAGCGCCGGAGGGTGGCTGACCCCGGCGGTCGCTGCTGAGGAAAACGAAAACGATAAACCCGACATTGTCTTTCCTCTTTTGCACGGTCCCAACGGTGAAGACGGAACCGTCCAAGGGCTGCTCGAAATCCTCGGCATCGCTTACGTCGGTTCGGGCGTCGCCGGTTCTGCGGCCGGCATGGATAAAATCATGATGAAAGACATCTTTAAAGCCCACGGACTCCCGCAGGCCGATTACATGCGGATTGACCGGCATGAATGGGAGCGCGATCGCAGCGGGTACATTCGCTCGGCGGCAGAAACGATCGGTTTTCCGTGTTTCGTCAAACCGGCGAACAACGGTTCGAGCATCGGCATTAACAAAAGCCACGACGAGAATGAGTTTGTCGGCCACGTGGAGACGGCGTTTCAATACGATCAAAAGGTGATCGTCGAAGCGGCCATCGTCGGCCGCGAGGTGGAAATCGGCGTCATCGGCAACGAAGACTTGGAATTCTCCGTCCCGGGCGAAATCAAACCGAATAAAGAGTTTTACGATTATGAAGCCAAATACAAAGACGGCGATACGACGCTCATCATTCCGGCGGATATTACCGATGAACAGTTGAAAACGATCCGTTCCATAGCGGGCACCGCCTTTAAAATCCTGAATTTGAGCGGTTTGGCACGCGTCGACTTCTTCATCCGCGAGGCGGACGGCCAAGTGTTGATCAATGAAGTCAACACCATGCCCGGTTTTACGCCGTTCAGCATGTTCCCCTTGCTGTGGAAACATACCGGCCTGGAATATCCGGATTTGATCGACCGCCTCATTCAACTCGGCATCGAGCGCCGGCAAGCCCGGGAATCGATCCGTTATCGTTTGGAATAGCGACCTATTTTTTGAAACTTCCACGATTGCCTTTTGTCCGGGAGAAGGTGGACTGAATATATTGGCATTGGACATGATGATCGATGCCGTCGCATCATGTCCCCACCCATACCTCCTCGCTGTTTATGGTCAATATGACACCATGTCATGCCTCCTGCTGGCGGGGCGGCCGGTTCCCGGCTGCCCCGGCTTTATGTACGCCCGGCATGGGTGCGGTGCTATAGGGTGAAAGTCCTGAACGGGGGCTGGCGAGCGCCTACCGTTAGCTGAAGGCAAGGGTGTCCGCCGCGAGGAAAAAGGGTGTGCGATGGCGTTTTGGCGTTCGCCGCAATGATGGATGGATGCAACGCACTCCAGCCGTACTGGTCTTGGATAAAATCCTTTATGTATTCCATCCGTTCATATCAAACATGAAATTTAAGGAAGGCGAAAGGCGCCTTCCTTTTTGGCATTATTGGTTGTATTGCGGTTCTTCCGATTGGACATATTGAAGGCGTTGGTTCAGCTGATCGAGAATGGTTTTTTGTTGTTGGGCTAAGCTTTTGAACATTTGTTTCGCCGCTTGGTCCTGGGTTTCCAAAGCAAAACTGTCGAGGTTTGCCAACGTCGCTTCGCAGCTGGCGATCGTCTGCTGAATTTTCGTGCCGATGGTCAATGTTTTCACCTCCACAACCTTAATATGATTAAAAAACGTCCGGTTATAACGGCCACAAACTGGCAAACCCGGCTCGCATGTTTTCGTGAAAAAAACGAAAACTATATTTGAACCGAAAAACGCGGAGGTGGTACACCATGAAATGGCATTGGGGCTCCATGCTTGCCGGCGTCGGCATCGGCGCGGCGGCGGTGACGATGATGAAAAACCGCAACAATAATAATATCCGCAAAATAGCCAACGACTTTTTAAAAAGCGACACGGGTGCGAAGTAGGAAAACATGCCAAGAGCACGCTGTTTGGATGCTGACTCATCAGGCCGTATGGGAACGGGCCTCTTTGGGTCAGTTTTTTTAAAGACGACGGCCTTGAACGCGTCCCAAGCATCAAGCGTATGCTTCGTTTTGGTGCCATCGGCTTTCTGCCGATCGTCGAAGAGAGCCGAAAAACCGCTTGATAAATGACTCAATGTCATGCCACAGACGTTCGTTTGTGTAAAAAGCGGAAGGCGTTCAGGATGCGCCGCCTGTCACTTCGATAACGCGCCTTGGCAAAGCGCGGCACGCAAGCCGATGGATTCTCCGTTTTAAGTTGAAATACGCCTCATTCACTGAAAAGCCGCCCGCTTTCCGGGCGGTATTCGTTTGGGTATAAGGAATGCTGCCGCATTTGACTTAAACGCTGGCCGAAGATTCGGTCCAACGATTGAATCCGGGAGGATCGATCTCCAAAAACATGCGTGTATCGTGGGGAACGATTTTTTTCTTCAGAGGAAAAATAAATACTTGACAAAAATTTAATTATATGTTATAATAAAAACATTTATTGAAATTTATAATTGGTTTGGTATACTTCTTTTTGGACGTCATCTCTTCGTTTCGAGGAGATAGGCTCTAAAAAGGAGGAAATGCAGTGCAAGCAAACCAAGTCAGTCTTACGGCCATCATGACCGCCTACTTACGCGCCTACCATGCCATGAATGACACCCCAAAAATTTTCGATGATTTTCTCGCCATTCATCTGATACCTGAGGAAAGACGGGCTCTCATTGAACAAGGATTTTCTAAGGCTCTCCAAGCTCAAGTTTCGGAAAGCGGTTTGGACAGCTCCGATCCGAAGTCTCTGAGGCCCTTATTGCAGGCCATGGGGCTGCCGCATGTCCTCAGCCGGTCACGATATGCGGAAGACCATCTTGATTTGGCTGTCAAACAAGGGGTCGAGCAGTATGTGATCCTCGGGGCGGGGATGGATACCTTTGCTTTTCGTCGTCCGGATCTCCTGCGCCAAATTCAGGTGTTTGAAGTGGACCACCCCGCCACGCAAGCCTTCAAACGTCAGCGGCTGGCTGAATTGGCATGGGAAATCCCATCACATCTCCACTTTGTGCCCGTGGATTTCACAAAGGAAAGTTTGGCCGATGCGCTTAAGAGAACTTCGTATGACGTGCAGGCGAAAAGCTTTTTTAGCTGGCTGGGCGTCACCATGTATTTGACCCGAGAAGAAGTGTTGGCAACGCTTCGTGCCATTGCCGAAATTTCTTCCGCCGGCAGCATGGTTGTTTTCGATTACTTTGTGCCTGAAGAAAATGCGCTGAAAGAGATGCAGGAAGATTTGCGCAAGATCGGCGAGCCGATAAAAACGGCTTTTGATCCGGCCACATTGGCTTCTGAATTGGAAGGTTTGGGGCTCCGTCTTCATGAAAACGCCAGCCCGTCCGCTATCCAGGAGCGGTATTTTCAAAATCGGACGGACGGTTATCATGCGAGTAAACATGTCCGCTTTGCGTTGGCAGTCGTAGAGTAAAAAGTTCTTCCTTATTCGATGATCATTTACGCCGGGTGAAGTGCCCGGTTTTTTTGTACGCTTTGTTCACCGAGTGGTTGCAGGCTTGTGCTACCCGCCGGCATGCTTGGCGTCGCCGATCGGCTTCCTGCTTCAGCATGCGGGAAGTATGTGCGGAGACATGAGGAAGGCAGCCTTGCTTCCGTATATAATAAAAAGTATGAATTCAAGCCTTTAAAACCTTGATCGGCCCATTCGCCTTATTTCACCGTTTTCGACGCCTTAGGGCGAAATGGGAAGGGGGGGACGACCCTTTGCAACGTTTAAGTGACCCGCGTCGTTTTCGTCGGCTTTGGCTTGCCGCTTTTTTCTTTTGTTTATCCGGTTTGGCCGTTTTGATTTTCGGGTTGGAACGGCATCGCTTGGCGGTGATCGATGCGCCGGTTTCGCACATGCTTCGCGCGGAGCGGCCGCAGGCGTTGACCGCGTTCATGGAAAGCGTCACTTTTTTTGGTTCCGATCTCGCGGTGTTGGGGGTGACCCTGGCGACCGCTTTATGTCTATCGGCTTTTAAACGGCGGCACGCGGACGCCCTTGCTTTTTTGCTCTGCACCCCCGGGTCCATTTTCATTTACAGGTTGCTGAAAGACGTTTTTCGTCGGGCGCGCCCCGCGGCCGAACATCTGGTGGCAGCCGGCGGATACAGTTTTCCGAGCGGCCATGCGACGATGGCGACGGCTTGTTACGGCATGTTCGCGTATCTCGTTTGCAAACATTTTTGCCGGAACGTCAAAGGAGTTATTTTGACCGTTCTCTTGGCCGGAATGTGGATTGTATTGATCGCGGCAAGCCGGGTGTATCTGGGGGTGCATTATCCGACGGACGTGCTCGCCGGCTTTTTCGTCGGGAGCGCTTGGTTGTTGGTGTGCATTTGGATCAACCGCCGTATCGAGGCTCCCTGATTTCCCATCGCCGTCCGGCGGCTTCGTTCAGGCAAGATCGCTTACTTTAGCGTTTTCCGCCAAGCTTCACGCGAATCCGCCTATCTATTCCGGTTGCTTTCATGAAAACGCTTCATTTATACTGAGTAAGGTGGAAGAAAGGGAGTGCCAAGATGGAAGCAAAATATGTGAACGAATCTCGCGCCGTCAAGTCGGCGCACGTTTTGCCGCCGGATACCAACAATTACAATACGATGTTCGGCGGAATCTTGATGGCCCATATCGATGACATCGCGGCGATTTCCGCGGCGCGCCATGCCCGCCGGCCGGTCGTGACCGCCTCGACAGATTCGGTCGATTTTCTTCATCCCATCAAAGCGGGATCGTCGGTCTGTCTGGAATCGTTCGTGACGTGGACGCATAAAACATCGATGGAAGTTTTTGTGAAAGTGATCGTTGAGGATTTGTTGACGGGGGATCGCAAACTTTGCGCGACGTCCTTTTTGACGTTTGTCGCTTTGGGCGAAGACGGAAGGCCGACCGAAGTGCCTCCCGTCATTCCGGAAACGGACGAAGAAATCATGCTTTATGAAAGCGCTCCATCGCGCTATGAAATTCGCAAACTAAGGAGAGAGGAAAGCCGGCGCTTTGCCAAAGTGATCACCGTGAAAAAGCCTTGGGAGCGGTGACGGAAGCAGCGAGAGCGATGGTGTTTGCTCTGCTAAAAATCAATCTCTGTGCCATCGGGATGCCTGGCTTTGCAAGTTTAGGAAAATCGAATGGCCGTCCGTCGGCCTGCCGAGCGGCATAACCATCGATCGCCTTTTCCGCAAACCAGGCGGGACGCTTGCTCGAACACGTAAAAAACAAATGATTGCCGCAAGGGTCCAAACCATCGTGTCGGCGACAGCGGCGGCACGCCGAACCGCGCCCAGTCTTCCGATCGCCTTTGCCCGTTAAAAGGAAAATCCGGTTTGCGCGGCGAAATGATATAGCCGAAAACAAAGACGGGAGGCAGCGCGATGATGGGCACTTATGACATAGAAATTCGCCGCGACGTCCGCATACCGCTCCGCGACGGCGTGACGCTGTCCGCAGATTTGTATCGGCCTGCCGAGGCGGGACGGTATCCGTCGATCGTCGTGCGCACACCGTACATGAAAAATACGAAGGCGAATCATGAAAACGGCTGCTATTACGCGCGGCACGGGTACGCCGTGCTGATCGTCGATGTCCGCGGCCGAGGCGATTCGGACGGCGCGTTCATTCCCTACCGGAACGAAGGGGACGACGGATATGATTGCATTGAATGGGCCGCGGAGCAAGATTGGTGTGACGGCAACGTCGGCACGATGGGCGGATCTTATCTCGGGCGCATCCAATGGCTCACCGCGATTAAACAACCGCCGCATCTCAAAACCATGATCGTCTCGGTCACTCCGTCCGACCCGTTTGTCGAATGGCCGACGGGGACGCCGACGCCGATGCACGTCTGCTGGTTGTACATGACGAGCGGGCGGATCATGCAAAACATTGATGTCATCGATTGGGAGGCGGTGTATAAACACCTGCCGCTCGTGACGATGGACGAAAAGACGGGCAAACGCCTGCCGCACTGGCGCGAAGAGCTCGAGCATACCCACCTCGATGATTGGTGGAAAGCGATCTGTTACCAAAACGCGTTTGATAAAGTCGATCTTCCGGTTTTACATATTTCGGGTTGGTATGACGATGAGCAGGTCGGCACGCCGCTCAATTTTATCGGCATGACCAAACACGCCCCGTCCGAACGCGCGCGCCGCAACCAAAAATTAATCATGGGTCCGTGGATTCACCAAATCAACACGTCGACGAAAATCGGCGCCATCGATTTCGGCCCCGATGCCGTGATCGATTTAAAAGGTTATCAATTGAGATGGTTTAATCGTTGGCTAAAAGGCGAAAAAAACGGCATTGACGCGGAAAAACCGGTCAAAATCTTCGTGATGGGGCGAAACGAATGGGTGGAAGAAGAGGCTTGGCCTTTGCCGAATACGAAGTGGACGCGCTTTTACCTTCACAGCGGCGGTCGTGCGAACAGCCGCTTCGGCGATGGCGTGCTCTCGATGCATCCGCCCGAAACCGACGAAGCCGAGGCCGATAGCTACGACTATGATCCGAGCGATCCGGTGCCGTTTATCACCGACATGGTGTCGAACCAAATCGGCGGGGCGGATGACTATTCGGCGATTGAACGGCGCGACGACGTTTTGGTCTACAGCACGCCGCCCCTAGACGCGGATGTGGAAGTGACCGGACCCGTTAAAATGGAGCTGTACGCAAGTTCCGACGCCAAAGATACCGACTTCATGGTTAAACTGTTGGACGTCCATCCCAACGGATTCGCGCAGCGGCTCACCGACGGCATGGTGCGCGCGCGTTTTCGGAACGGTATGGATCGCCCGGAATTGATCAAACCGGGCGTGATCTATAAGTTTGAAATCGATTGCTGGAACACGTCGCACGTATTTAAGAAAGGCCACCGCATCCGCATCGAAATCGCATCGAGCGCATTTCCGAAATACGACGTGAATCTGAACACCGGTGCGCCGCTCGGGAAAACAAGCGAGATGATAACGGCCCATCAAACGGTTTTTCACGATCCCGAACACCCGTCGGCGATCATCCTGCCGATCATCGAAAGGTAATCGGAAGCGCCAACAATGGGGAAGCGGTATGCGGACGGTTTGGAAGCGTGAGGCGCGCGTCAGATCGTTTGCGGGGCTTGAAAAAGCAGGCGTTTATATCCTTTGGAAGGCGAAAAAATCCGCTAAAAGGTTAAGAAATCCGCGAACGTCCAAACAGGCGAATCGCTCCGGCATAAGCTGTTAATGTGTGGTTTACCCCCACAAATCTGATTATAAAAAGGAGCGATTGACGAATGAGTTATGGTGGTGGCTACGGTTACGGCTACGGCGCCGGCTTCGCGTTGATCGTCGTTTTGTTCATTCTTTTGATCATCGTCGGCACGTCCTACGTTTGGTAATGAAAGTTCAAAACCACCCGAAACGGGTGGTTTTGGTTTCTCCCGATGAAAAAAGCGTTCAGGCAAAGCCCTGAACGCTTTTTAACGGGAAAGAAGAAATCACTTTTCGATGGAAATGGCGAAAAACCGCTCCGCAACGCCCGGTGATGCGATTCCGTTCATACATGGCGGAGGATACGGCCGCACCCCATGCCGGCCGAGGCAGGGAACGGATGAGGCATTAATGCGTTCCTTCCCGATCGGTCCCGCTTCGCTAAGCATCCGTTCGTAAGCGCGGGCGAAGGCGCGCGTAAATCGGCAAAGCGAGGATGGAGATAATAATGCCTTTGATGATGTTAAAGGGCAAGATCGCCAGGACGATCAGGCTGATCAGATCATGGATCGAATGGTTGGCGGCCTTCGCGAGCTGCACCGCTTGTTCAATGCTGAAGCCTAGGAAATAGGCGTACAACGGAAAAATAATAAAGTAGTTGGCGACGCTCATGACGCCCGCCATGACCAGGGTTCCCGCTCCCATGCCGATGATGAGCGAGCGCAGCGTTTTCCCCTTATGATAGATGTAAGTGCTGACCACTATGAAGAGGCTGCCGGCAAAGAAATTGGCGGCTTCTCCGATGACGGATCCCATCACGAAAGCGTGGATGATATTCTTGACCGCTTCGACGACGACGCCGGCGAGCGGGCCGTACATGATGGCCGCGATGAGCGCCGGAATGTCGCTCAGGTCGATTTGCAAAAACACCGGAATGAGCGGCAGCGGGAATTGCAGATACATGATCAAATAAGCGATCGCCGAAAGCAAGGCGACGGTAATGTTCCTTCTTAAAGACATTTTTTTCATCAGATCACCTCATTTTTGATTCTTTGGGTCGGGTCTGATGATGGGCTGCGGCGGAGTGCGGACTTCGAACGCGTCGTGCCGAAAACTTTTTACATAATAAAAACGCCCAAGGGACATTCCCTTGGGCGTCGAAGTTTTCACGGAATACGAAACGATCGGCTCCGAAAAAGCGCAGCCGTGCTCATCATCCTTCTCCCATCCAGACTATACTGTCGGTTCCGGATTCTCACCGGATCCTGCCTTGACGGCTCGCGGACTTAGAGAGCAAGCTCTCAACACCGCCGGTCGGGAATTTCACCCTGCCCCGAAGGAATGTCTTTAATTTTCATATCCATTATAACCACCTGGAATCGGTACAGCAAGCGATTTGTTTCGCCCTTTGTCGGCGCGGCCGCGGAGGTTTCGGATTGCCCGTCAAAAGCTGGACGCACCAAAGCCTTTGCCGCGGCTGAAATCGCCCGCTGCTTGGTTATTTCCCTGCCGGTACGTAAGACGGGGATGGCCGGCCTGAAACACGGGCGTTTTCATGCTGGTTCCACCCGATATTTTCAGGCAACGGGAAACTTGTCCTATATTCGTCAATATCTTTAGCAGCGACGCTCAATCGGCGCTTAATGCTTGCTGTTTTATATATTTTATATTGTTTAATCAATTAATAATTTATAATCGAATCAGGGCGATCTGTTCCGGAGGGAAATCGATTTATATGTTTACCCATTTATACTTTGTGAGGCATGCCCATTCCGCCTATACACCTGATGAATACGGAAGGCCGTTATCTGAAAGAGGGCAGGCCGATGCCAAAAAAGTCACAGCAGTACTTGAAAAGGAAAAGATCGATGCCGTCATTTCCAGTCCTTATAAACGGGCGGTGCAAACCGTAGAAGGCATCGCCGCATGCATCGGCAAAGAGATCGCCATTGAGCCGGCATTTAGAGAGCGGAAACTGTCCGCAAAGCCCGTCACGAATTTTGATCAAGCCATTGAAAATGTCTGGCGGGATTTCCGCTTTTCCTGGGAAGGAGGGGAGTCCAATCTCGCCGCCCAGGAAAGGGGCGTGCAAGCCACTTTGCAGGTTTTGGAGAAATATGCGGGCCAAAACATCGTCATCGGCACCCATGGCAATTTAATGGTTCTGATTATGCATTATTTTGACAAGCGGTTTGATTTTCATTTTTGGAGAGCCCTTGATATGCCGGATATTTATCGATTGACCTTTCAATGCACGTCGTTAAAAGGCGTGAAACGAATTTGGCATCGTTCATCGGGCGGTTTCTAGCGCCACCCGTATCAGGATTTTAAGGGCAATTTTTGAGTTTTTAGCAAAATGCGGAAAGCGAAACGCATCAATTACGGCCGTTTTGCGGAATTCCCCTAGAAACGCCATCATACGATGTATTGGCAAACTTGCGTCCTGTCCGTCCAAGGCAAAAGCGATGAGGCGCTGGCGATTCTGGCACGCGCCCTCAAAAGCGGGATATGGTGGCATCCGCATTTGCTCGCCCATGATCCTGATTTCAAACCGCTGCAAGAATCAGAAGCCTTTAAGAAGATTATTAAACTGTGCCAAGAAAAATTGGAAAAGAACAAGGGCGGCATCCCGGCGCGGCTTTTCGAATACGGCAGGACGCGAAGGCGGCGATTTTTTCCTTGCATTGGCGGAATTCGAATGTCGAGGAATTTGCGCCTTATTGGCTTGATGAGCGAACGACCGACCGCTACCTTTTTGGTTTTCCGCAATCGTCGCAAATCTGCGGCTATAAGGCGTATTGTTGGGATGACCGCGAGACCGCATGGAAAGATATCGAGCGGACCTATGCGGCATTTAAAAAAACGCCGCGCGTTCGGCACCGCCATCCTCGCCGGCGCTTCCCAAGGAGGGGTTCTCACCGTCGAGCTCGGTTTCCGCGCCCTGTTTTTGGACACAAGCGGTTTTATCGCGGCCGTTCCCGCCATTAAAGACGTCTCCTCAATAGAAAAATCGATAAAAGAAAAGAGAAGGAAGGATTTAAAAGGCTGCCTGATCACAGGGGACAAAGACCCTTATTACCAGAAAACGCTGGAGCTGGCGGCGCTTTTTGAAAAAGAGGGGATACCGTGCCAATGCATTGTAAAAGAAGGAATGGGCCACTTTTTTCCCGAAGACTTTCCCGTATTGTTGGAACAGGCGGTCGAGTTCATTCTATACACAACCGGCCGGCCGGAATAAGCGGCCCGTCTCAATTTGTAACCAATGTCGGCGGAACTTGCGGCGTCTATCATGCTGGCGCTGCCGGTCGGCTAAAAGGCGGTCGCTTTCGTCCCGCAGGCGGCCGAAGCCGAAAATCGGTCTCCGGACAGATTTTTAAAGCCTTGTTCTTGCCGGCGGCACATATCTATGAAATATCAGCATAAATATCAGAAAATATAGAAAATTTTTTTAATCGGGAAATCGGCGACCATCCTCGGGCAAGCGGCCGCCGGCTTCGTCATCGCCGGGATCGGGATCGGGGCCGGTTGGACGTTGTCCGCGGAAGCCTTTTCTTTTTTCTTCGCCGCCGCCTGCGTGGACTGAGCCGCCAAACCGAAGCGGGCGTCCCGCATGCCGTCCGCAACGAAATCAAAAGAAGCGGGGGAAACGCATTCCTTCTGGGGCAAATTGAAAAGCGGCCGGCAATATTCCAAAATCATCCGATGATCTATGCGTTGGTGTTGAGCGCCATGCTCGTTAACATCATTTCCTACATTGGCCCGCTCTACCCGGCCTTCGTGAAGGTTCAATTGCGGAGCGGGGCGGAAGTCTACGGGCTGATTCAGGCCGCGTCGGTCATCTGCGGCATGCTCGGCGGCTTATTGACCGGCCTGCTCAGCAGACGTTTCAAAACGGGCCGTTTGATGGGGGGATCTTTGCTGTTCGCTGGCTTTTGCCCGATCGGCATCGCCGTCTCGAATTCCGTCCCTTTGACCATGGCTCCGCGCTTTGCGCAAACCTTCTTCACCAATATGGCGTCGATAGTCATGATTTCGGCCCGGCTCGCCTTGGTCGAAAAACTTACCGCGGGCGCGTGTTCGGCATTTCGCAATCGTTCGCCATGCCGCTCAGCACTCTGATTGCCGGTATTCTTGGCGACCGCACCGGCGTATCCGTCCTCTTTCCCTTTGTGGGTGTTTGGGGTCATCGGCGTCGCGGCCTTCGCATTGGTCAATCCGAATATCCGAAACTTAAATGTCAAGGAGTCGTAAAATTTTTTACCAAAACATGGGGGGATCTCGGTGATTGCGCTTCTCAGTTCATGGTCTTATCTAAAATTATGGCTTGCGCAGGTCGTCTCCGAGTTCGGGGACGGCCTTACGAAACGTTGATCATCATCCTTGTCGCGACTCAATCCGACAATCCGTTCATCATCGGTTTCGTCATCTTTGCGCAAATGCTTCCGACCGCGGTTTTCGGGGTATTCATGGGTCCTCTCGCCGACCGATTTTCCAAGCGGTTGATTATGGCCGGCATGGATATATATCGAATGATCATCGTGTTGCTGATGCTTTTCGCTCAACACCATGTTTGGCTGATTCTCGCGCTCATCGTGCTGGAGGGCGTCGGGACGTCGCTTTTTGAACCGGCACGTTCCGCATCCATTTCTTTATTGGTGAAAAAGGAAAAACTGGCCGAAGCGGTCGGGCTGTCGCAAGGGACCGCGCAGGCGATGATGATCATCGCTCCCGCGGCCGCCGGGCTTTTGTTTTTGCTGAAGGATAACGATTTGATTTTTATCATCGATGCGTGCACGTTTATCGTTTCCGCCGCGATCCTCCTCACCATTAAAGAATTGAACCGAAAGAGCGAAGAAAACGGACCGGGGCGGGAGACCGAAGGCTATTTGCTGTCGATCGGCCGGGGAATCCGGACCGTCTTCGGCCTTCCCGTATTAAGATTTTTGATTCTGTTTTTGATCCCGATGACGCTCGCCGCCGGTGTGTTGAACACCAACATCAATGCCTTGTTTTTGATGGAATTAAAGGTGCCCGCGGCGAAATTCGGATTTTTGGACGCGACGGTCGGGATGGGCGCCGTTCTTGGGGCGCTCGCTTCCCCCTATATCATTAAACGGATGCGGCCGGGCGTGATGCTTCTCGCGAGCACCGGCGCGATCGGCATTTGGATGTTCCTTGCCCTGGTCTTGCCGCATTTTTCAGAGTTGTTCGGTCTCTCTCCCGTCTTCGTCTGGTCGTTTTTAGTCGGCGGTTTGAACGCGCTGTTGAACGTTCCGGTGAGCGCCTTGTTTTTGGGCATTACCCCGCAGGAATTTTTGGGACGCGGCTCGGCGATATTGCAAGCGACCGTCAATTGGGGGCAGATGGCAGGCATTTTGCTCGGCGGGTATGCGGCGAACCTTGCCGGTACGCTCTATGCGACGGCGGGGACGGGCGTCTTCATGGTTTTGGCTACCATGGTTTTCCCCTTCCTGCGCGGATTTAAAGATCTTTATCGCGTCAAAAGCGAAGCGGAGCAAGTGGCATGACTCACAACTAGCAATCGTGTCGTGACGGGGGACGTCCTTCAAACGTGCGAAAATCATTTTTTCCGGGGGGACAATGAAATGGGAAAATCGCGCTTGTCCGTGTTTCAGTCGCTCAGGGATTATAGTTGGGACGCGGAGTCCTGGTTTTTGCCTATGGCTTCCGCCATCGAAGGAGTCACATCCGAAGAAGCATCATGGCGGCCGCCTGGCGGAGGCAACACCATTTGGCAAACCTTGAACCCTCTCAACTATTATAACGCGTGCATTTTGGAAAGATTGAAAGGGCGTTCGCCTGACCCTTCGTTCATCACGAATACGGCGACGTTCGGGGCGCCCGGCGACCCGGATGACCGCGAGGGATGGAAACGCGACGCCGCACCCGCGACATCGCTGAGTGCATCCAAGAAGCGCTGAGGAAACTCAAGGAAGAGGATTTGGACAAAGACGCCTTGAGGAAACGCTCACTGCCTGGATCATGCATGATGCTTACCACACCGGCCAAATCGTCTTGCTCCGGAAGATGCAGGGCACCTGGCCGGCGGAGAGGAAATGATTGTTAAGAAGACATCGATGCCGGACGCCGGGTCCGGGTGACCCGCGGATCGGCGCCGACATTGATTTGGTTCGCCGAACGCTATGAAGGGCGGGGCGGTCGCGCCGGAAACCCGCACGCTCGGCTTCTTCCCGCCCTTTAAGACAAGCGGCAATCGATGCGGCGACGGGGCTGGCTCTAGGCTCGACACCCTCGTCTGCCGATGACGGAGCCGCGCAATCGCACCTTTTCCGGTATTACACCGAAGCAAAAATCCGCCATTTCCACATCACCGCTTTGGACAGTCCCCCCTTTTTGGGCCACCATGAGTGTTATGATAAAGACGGAGAGAGATCCGCGCCAAATTGAAAGCGCTTAACCATAACCCGGAAGGCTCAACTTGACGCTCGGAAAAATGCCGCAAGCCAAGGTGTTGTAAAAATAAGCGGGAGGGGTTGATCGAATGAAGGTCATCGATCTTACGGCTTTCCGTAGAAACAAGTGGATTGGAAACGACCGCGAGCAGCTTCGAGAGGCGGATGATTATTACGAGTATTGCTTCATTCCCGAATATGAAATGGCGTTTGACGAGTTCAAAATCGACGGCGTTCAAGTAAGGGACATCATTGCGAACATCTTGACCTTGAAGTCCAAGACGTTGCTCGTCAGCGTTTCCTTTCCGAAACCTTGTGAGATCCCTGACATCATCGACTGGTTTGGAAACCATATCGTCTCTTTTAATGAAAAAGATGCGAAGGGATATTTCGCGGCACAGGCGGCGGAGATCCTCGATGGCGTCCGCTTAAGAGGAGAGCCCGTCGTCTTATGCAAGAGGGGCCGGAAAAAGCTTTATTACGATCCAAGCGAATTTGCGGAAGTAACGGAACATTATCACTATTTTTACCGACAAGTGGATCCCGGAAAAATGGCTGAAATCGAATTTATGACCATTGATGAATCCATTGATGAAAACGTCGACGACATGATGACAGAGAAGGATTGGTTTGAACTCGACATGCAGGCTCTGGGGCTTGACAAAGATGATGTGTTGGACAGTTCATCTACTCTTCCTGAGGATGATTGGGATGAAGAGGACGACGAAATTAACGAAGATTGGGAGGAAAAGCTTGCCAGGGTATCCACCCTTCGAATATTAGATTCGGAGTTTAGAGGAAATAACCTTGCGGTGGCTGTTATAGCCGATGATCCCATTGAATTAGAGGGCACGGGGGCATTAAATTGTGCCAAGGAATATGCGGAAGATAAAGGTTTTACCACCTTTGTTAAAGCAGACGATATCGAAATTCGCGGGCAGAATGAACCTTGCCGCCGAATATTCCATTTTATCTCAGATGAATAGGCCGTTGAGGCCGTGAGGGTGTGACCCGGCGTATTGGAAGGAAAACCTTCAGGATTGTGTTGTTAGGAAGCCTGAAAACCGATACCTCGAAATCGCCCCATTTTACGGTTTTTATCATGAAAAAATTTTTTTCATACCGTCCTGTCTCCGTTTCGACCCGAAAAATTTAAAAAACGCGTTTACAAATATAATTAAAAAAATTAAAATATATTAAAAAGAAAAAGGTGGCGTCATGATCATGCATATAGAGGGTTGGCGAACCGTAGAAAAAATCAAGATTACGGCAAAAGATAAGAAACTCGTCGAAATCGATGACCTGGCATTATCCCCGAAAACGAAAGATTACCTCCGCCGACTATATCAATCCAAGCTGTACATTCATCAAAAAGAAGCGGTCAAGGCCTTTTTGAATAAAGAGAACGTATGCATGACGACGGGGACTTCTTCCGGAAAAAGTTTGCCTTTTTATATCGGCGGAATGGAAGTCCTCGCGAAAGATCCGAAAGCCAAAATCATCGCCATATACCCCATGAAAGCGTTGGGCCGCGAGCAGGAGGACAGGTGGAAAGCGGCGATGGAAAAGGCTGGCTTTCCGGTTTCCGTTGGGAGAATTGACGGTAATGTCGGCGTCAATAAGAGAAAAAGCATTTTGGAAGAATGCCAAATCGTCATCATGACCCCGGATGTAATACATGCATGGCTGCTTTACAACGTCAGCGATCGCGCCATTGTGCGTTTCTTGAAATCGGTCGCGTTTATCGTCATTGACGAAGTCCATTCCTATTCCGGCGTGTTCGGTTCGAATTCGGCTTTTTTATTCCGAAGGTTGAGGCACTTATTGCAACTGTGCGGGCAGTATCCGCAATTCATGTGTGCTTCGGCGACGATCGCACAGCCGGCGGAACATCTGAAAAAATTGACCGGCGTGGATTTTGTCGTCATCGGCCCTGAAATCGACGGTTCGCCGAGATACGATGTGGAAATCATCATGCTCGATCCGCCCAAAAATGCGGATTTTATGACGGAGATGGCGGTTTTTTTCGGTGAAATCGCAAAATTTGACGAGCGGTTTATCGCTTTTGTCGACAGCCGGAAGCAAGCCGAATTGCTTTCCGCGATCTTGAACCGGAAGAAAAAGAAAAGCGATGAAGAAGCGGAAAGCACGTTGACGGCCGAGCACCTTTTGTCCGCCGACATTTTGCCGTTTCGCGCCGGCTATGAAGTGCAGGACCGCGAAACCATCCAGCGCCGCCTTTCGGACGGTACGTTGAAAGGCGTGATCAGCACGAGCGCTTTGGAACTCGGCATCGACATCCCTAATCTCGATATTGCGGTTTTGGTCGGCGTTCCGACGTCTTTGACGAGCCTGTATCAAAGGATCGGGAGAATCGGCCGCCACAGGGAAGGCAAGGTCTTTGTGATCAATAACGGTAGCACTTTTAACGAAATGATTTTTGATCACCCGCAAACGTTGTTGGAAAGGCCGATGAAAGAAAGTTCGTTGTATCTGGAAAACCCGAGGATGCAATACATCCATGCCCTGTGCCTGGCGCGGCTCGGGGGCGAGCACGACCAATTGTGCCAAATGATCGGAAAAGCGGATGAAGAAAAATTCCAATCGGCTGTCGAGTTTCCGGAAGGGTTCATTCGTCTTTGCCAAAAAGAAAGGATCGGGGAAATCCCTGTTGATCTGAGGGAGATGAAAGCGGAGGCGGGGGAAGATCCGAACCATACCTTTCCATTGAGGGACGTCGAAAGCCAGTTTAAAGTCGAACTGAAACAAGGTCCTGTTCAAAGAGATCTCGGATCGTTGTCATATGCCCAAGTTCTTAGAGAAGCTTACCCCGGCGCCGTTTATTATTATACGACCCAAGCGTATAGGGTTTACAAAGTGAATCAGCATACCAAAGTGATCACTGTCCGGCAGGAAAGGCAATATACGACGAGTCCGCAGTCCCTTCCCATCCTGGTGTTTCCGAATATTTCGGAAGACAATGTTTATCGCTCGGTCACATACGGGGATTTATTGGTGTTCGAATGCAACATCCAGGTCAGGGAGTCCGTTTCCGGTTTTAAAGAGCAACGCGGCCCGACGACGTTAAGGAGAACGTATCCGTTGACTGATCCCGTGACATATGACGTTCATCGCTTCACGCGCAATTATTTTACGAGCGGTGTAATCCTTCTTCATCCGGTATTCAACAATGAAAACGTCGAAGTCGACAAACTGGCCGAAATCCTCTGCGACAGCTTTTTGATAAAAATACCGTTTGACCGGCAAGATGTGGAATGGGCGATCGATAAAGTCAGGACGGACAAACCTCCATATATCAAAGAAAGCTCGAAATTCATCGCGATCTTTGACAAAACTTACGGAAGTTTGCGATTGTCCGGGCATCTCATGAAGGATGATACGCTTGGCGACGTTTTGGAACAAGCGATCAAGTTGGCAAAAATCAAGGAAAAAGAAGGGAAAATCACGGGCGCCACAACCGGAGCGTTGCTGGAATTATCCCGCCTCTCCGCAAACGGTGCTCGACCGATTTCGCTCGGCGGAGAGGAAATCGGCGACCTTGGGGATATGTTACATAAGATTATTTTGCCGAACAGCAAGGGGCTCGTGACTTATGAGTCGAACCGTGAATTTTTGATTGAGCGTGTCTTTTTCAGCCCCAGGACTTCCGAGCTGATGTACGGGGGCCGGTATCTCGACCAAAAAACGGCCGAAGGCAACCTCACCATTTCGATTCCGGCAAGCAAAATCTTGGAAATCCCCGGGGAAAGCCAAACCGGTTTTTACAATTTGGAGACCGGGGAAATTCTCGAAACGCTGCCGGAGAAATCCCTGTCCTGATTACACGTCCTTGCTGACAGAACGCCGCTCATCTCGGACGGGTCGATAATATGGATAATGGCGGACATGCAGACAATCATTTTCTTTTATTTTTCTTAGAAAGACTGCATTATTAAATCGCTGCGATCAAGGTTGTTGAACAGGAGTAGTATAAACGTCAGCAAGCATTTCATTTTTCGTTTAAGGAGGAAGAATCTTTGGCGAGCTACCTCATTCCTTATGTTGACCCGAAACGAAATGATTTGGAAGAGGATCCTTTATTCTCAGAATATACATACGGTGACAGTGGGAGAAGGGGAAAAATATTGAAGACCAGGGTTTCAAAAGGGGATTATCTCTTCTTCCATACGACGATACAAAATATGAGATATATCACCGCTTACTATTTTGTTGAAGAAGTAATGGACATAAACAAAGCGAGAGAAGACTCGACGATTGTAACGAAATACAATAATCCGCATTTGCGAAGTGCGCAATATCATAGAGATAACGAAGTGATTGTTTTCGGCAATCCGATAAAATCTTTGATCTTGCAGATTCCACTGGAGATAAACAAGGCATTGTTAAGGGAACTAAATATTCCGTTCAATCCTTCGAAAAATCAAACCGAGTTGGCCGCCATTTCTTCTCGATTGAGAAATTGGGTTAGATTGGATGCGAATCAGGCGGATTTGCTGAGGAAGAAGATTGATGATTTAAATCAGAAGAGTTATTTAAAACGAAAACTGCTTTCAAATGATGAAATCCGCCAAATATTGGAACGAGATATCGAACAATTTATTGCGGAAAATCCGACGGTTCTGGGAAAAAATATGCTCTTTATAGACAAACAAGTTGTCCTACGCGATGGAAGAAGACTGGATTTATTGATCCAAGATAAAGAATCCAAACAAAAATATATTGTTGAAATTAAAAAGGGCGAGATAGGTCCTGAAGTGATAAAACAGATCAAGGCGTATATCAAGGTTTATCAACGTGATAAAGGTGAAGGGGATATGAAAGGTATCGTCGTATGCAAAGGGTTTTTGCCGCATTTTGAAGATGAAATAATCAATCAAGCGAAACGGGAAGGCTTAAGGATATACATTTATGGTTGGATGTTTGCTTTACAACGTATTCCAACATAATTTCATATGATTTGTTCGAAAAAAATTGAAAGTGGTCGTACCGTTCCCGCTCCAGCGCCGTTCAATTCCGTAACGCCCGGCCGGATTTGAGATTGGCCCATTTCACGTCCCATACATTGACGGCAAAAACTTGTGCGATCATCGCCTTGATTCCGCCGGGAAGCGTAAACCCGTTGTAAAGGGCGTAATTCAAAATCAAAAGAGGTAATCAAGGCGCGGGCGTAAACGGCGACCAAGGTGATGCCGAAGCTGCGGATCATCCATTTTTGATGTTCTTTGAACTTTCGATCGGCGGTCGCGCAAAAACCTTTACAGCAAGTGAAAAGCCAGACAGCGTACAAAGCGAGAAAGGACATCGCTTAGGTGTAATCCTTTTCGTAATATATGACCGGGAAGGCCAGAACGCCGCTGAGAAGAATGCTCACGACGTAAATCTTGCCGGGATTGCGATGCACGGACGGTTTCTGCCGGCGGATGGGGTGCAAGAATTGGAAAAAGCCGGTGATCAGGCGATGAACGCGAGCGCGATGTGTGCGACCACGCATAACTATATCAACACAAGCCTCGACAATAAAGGATATTGGACGGCGAATGGGGTAATCGGAATGCGGCTTTTGTTCGGATCCAAGGTGAAGCACGGGGTGGAAAACGGGATCATGATTCAGAGCGACACGATCAACAACAGCCACCAGCTCTTTATCACTTTCATCTTCTCGACCTTCTTGTGCGTTTATTTGTGGCACATCCGGATCCGTTTTGTGATAAACCGTATGTTTACAGCATAACGCGTGATCCTTAACGCTTTCTAAATCAATTCTTAATAAATTATAACTAAGGAATGCTGAACAAATAAAATATCCTTGATTTACAAGGATTTTCAGTCTTGTTTGTCGAAATCAAATGCAAGGGTTTTATCACCCATTCTGCAAAAACCTTGCACTTGGAGGCTCCTGCTTTGTATAAAAGATCGGAAAACCAACTTATTTTGTCGGATGACTTTTTCTTGCCGTTTGGCGGCAAATTGAATAAAGACAATCGTTGGGTCAAACTCGCCCAATGGATTTCAATTTATTCCGTCTAAAAAATGACCATAACATGCTTGATTTCATTATAAACATCCAGAAAAAGGTATTGATATATTGGGATGACTTAGAAAAATCTTACGAGGTAAAAAAGTCGGTATTAACATATTTATGAAAGGGATTATACAGGAATTAAATATGTTGCTAAAAAATAGGTTTTAGTTTCACTTGGAGGCCGATGATGATCAAACAAAGTTACAGCTGGTCAAAACCTGATGATAAACCAAATTTGATTGGCATCAAGAAGGTCGATTGGTCGGTCTTCGAATATGGCTCGACCATTCCTTCAGAGTTTCATGCCGACTTCGATGAGGCAAACGGTGGATACCATCTTGCAAAAGGGGATAAACATGAGATAAAACTCATTTTTGATGACCGGGCTTTTGATGCGCTTTTAGTCAATGTGGATCGCAAAAATATTGGGGATACTTACCAAATTCGTTATGACAACAATAAAGAACTAAAAACGTTTTTAAAAGAAATGTTGAATTCGAGTTATCGGTATTTATTAGAAGTGCGTTCAGTGAACGAAAATACGAAAAAAGTTGCTCACGTTCCGGATGAAATAAGTGAGTTCATGGAGTTTTATCAAACGGGGACTCCATTTATATATCGTGTTGTCTTAAAGGTTTATCAGCCATCAAACACGACTTTTCCACATTTTTGGTGGGTGAATCAAGGAAAAACACATGAAGTCGAAAAAAGTAGTGGAATTTTATGGGCACCGAAAGTAAGTAAAAGTGGAGTTGCATTTGCTCATCATACGGATTTGACGAAGGCAAAGCCTGGTGATTTAGTATTCGTTTATGCAGTCGGGCAAATTAGAGCAATTGCTAAGGTCGATGAATCAGCGCTTGAAAAGCCCAAGCCAAAAGAGATTGCTTCGGATGCATGGCAACAGGACGGTTACTTGTTACCCGTGAGTTATTATGAACTTAAATCGCCGATAACGAAAGATGAAATTCCCCTTGAATGGAGAATCACAGAAGATGGGCCTTTTGACCGGAATGGGAATGTAAAGCAAGGATATTTTTTCTCTGTGTCGGATGATTTTGTTCAGAAACTCTATCATAAATTTAAAGAACGATTCCCAGAAGGTGTGGCTTATAATTCCTTCAGACCTCGTTCAGAAGCGATACTTGAGACCAAGGACTTTCATGATGGCAAATCAACTCATGAAAAATTGGCTGAACCTTTTAATTCCATATTCATTGAGTATGGTAAAGCGGAACAGTGTTTTGATTTGATGCGGGAGACCGCTAAAAGACTAGGAATTCGTAGCGAAAGTGATCCACGTCTATCCGTTACCTATCGGAAAGATATGCGTTCGATTCATTTTAATTTTTGTTCATGGTTAATTTTGGGATTTAAAAAATTACGAGATGGACAAGTTGGCGTTCAACTTCCCCTTCTTATTGAGGAAACGGGTAATATCAAAGGGATGATCGAAGAAGATTACATTTATCAACAGAAGATCAATGAAAAACCGGTGAGGCTTTATACAGTTAGTATAGAAGCCTATCAAGATATAGATTCGGGCGTGCAGGAAGCATACCTTCGGACTATTGATTTTGTAAAAACTAGATTTGCAAATTATAGTAAAACACCTTATCGAAGAAATCATTTAGATATTTTGGGTGCAGCGATATTTGATTTAGCAGCTCGTGAGAAACTATTAAAAAATGGGATAGATCCCGATATATTAAAAAGTGAATCCATCGAACCATCGAATTATTTTACGACTTTTGATTCGGATCAAGCCCTTATTGACCACATTCACAGCTATATATCAAGTAAAGGTTTCTACTACTCCAAAGAAAATGTCATAAACTTATTTCTTGCGTTAAAAACAAAACCATTTGTCATATTATCCGGAATTTCCGGGACGGGGAAAACACAAATTGTCCGTTATTTTGCGGAGAGTTTGGGGGCGACGAAAGAGAATGGCCGTTTTACAATGATCCCGGTTCGACCGGATTGGAGCGACGGATCGGATCTTTTGGGTTACACGAATCTTAAGGGTAAGTTCCAACCCGGACCTTTAACCCGTGTGTTGCGGGAAGCTTCAAGACCGGAAAATAGGAATAAACCTTTCTTCGTTTTGTTGGATGAGATGAACTTGGCACGGGTGGAATATTATTTCAGTGATTTTCTCAGCATTATGGAAAGCCGCGACTGGAAGGGCGATCGGATCGTAACGGATTCCATTGAGCTTGATAAAGGGTTAGAAGAGCGGGTGACGATGCCCGACAATGTTTATATTATCGGTACGGTAAATATGGACGAAACGACGCATCCGTTTAGCCAAAAAGTGTTGGATCGTGCCAATACCATTGAGTTCAATGAGGTCAAACTGGATCATTTTGAATTTCTCGAAGAGGAAAAGCAGTTTCCACGACCCGCCTTGGTGTCGAATGCAGTTCTTCGGGGCGAATATATTCGATTAAAAGATGCCTATCGTGAAGCGAAAGACTTGATCTATCGCATCACTGGAAAGCTCGTAGAGGTGAATGCCATCTTAAACGAGATAAACGCGTCTTTCGGTTATCGGGTAAGGGACGAAATTTGCTTTTATATGATACACAATGAAAAAGCGGGGCTATTGACCGAGGATGTAGCTTTCGACCTACAGCTGTGCCAAAAAATATTGCCACGGCTTTCGGGAAGTGATGAGCGGACAGATCGGGTTCTCAAGCAACTTTATCGCTTCTGTACGAACCGCATCATTGAGGAAGATCGCATTGACAACTTGAAAGAAGATCTGAATCATGCCCCCTATCCGAAATCAGCGGCGAAATTGGCCGATATGATATGGAGGCTGCAGAACGATGGCTTCACGTCCTTCTGGTTCTGAAGACTTTGTAACGCAACTGGTTGTCATTGAGACATCGGAACTTTTTCTGTACATCAAAGGGATACCGTACCATGAACGATATGAAAGCCTAAAGCAATACCGACAAAAGGCCGAAGAAACTTTTGAAACGATGCGGTTTGAGTGCACTGGTGTTGATGTCGAATCCGTCGAAGTTTTTGATGTTCGAGAAGGGTGCCTGATGGAAAAAGGGGAACACCCACCGATTTTCTTTGAAAACGGCTTTTACCAACTCGTGGTCGAGTCGAAACAACGAAAACGATTATATTTTGATCATGAATATCCGGCACTGCGAAAAGCTGTTGGCCCTGTGGGTAAAGACGGGCACATCCTCATGGGCAACTTACGTTTTACGAACGAAATCGGCTTGACGACATTTCAGATTCATGACGGCATACGGACGCTGCTCGAGGTAACGCTCGAAATTTTTCCCTCCAAGTTGGATTATAAAGAGGATTTTTATCAACTGTTGAAAGAGGTCAATGAAGAAATTTATAATTTGGCGTTTCATTTTTTGCGGAAAACATTTTTAGGTGCATCATCCGTCCCGTCATCCCGTCCCTCACCCACGGAATTTTATCGACTTTTCGATCACTATGTTCATCAATTTTTTCAAGCGATCGATCGCATTGAGCGGCAGCCGCACCATAAGCTTGTCACCCGCTACCTTTATGTTCGCGGCGACCGGATTAAACAGATGGATCCGACAGCTCGAAAGCGTATACGGAAAAAGGCTCATCTTTTTGAAGAAACGCCGGGTGGTTTGGACATTGCAGGACATGAATTATTGCCGCGGAAAGGATGGACCGTCAGAAAAGATTTGTCTTTCGATACATTGGAAAACCGGTTTGTGAAATGGATGATTAGCCGTTTGCGCGATAAGACGGCTTATATTTACAAAAAACTCGCTGAAAAGGGGCCTTATGAAAAGGCCGCGGATCCGAAGCTGCTGAACAAGGTATCCGGAATGCAGCGTCTCTTAGAAAACAGGTTTCAGATGTCCTTTTGGAAGACGGTTGGGAAGCTTGACCGCAGCGTGATGAGCCTCGTTTTGCACATGAAACCGGGCTATCGCGAGGCTTATCGCATATATCTCATTGTTTCACGGGGTTTGGCGCTCCTAGGACAGATGTTTAAAATGTCGGTTAAAGACGTGGCTACCCTTTATGAATATTGGACTTATTTGAAGCTGGGGCAGATCCTCGGCAGAAAATATGAGCCGGTCTCTCAAGATATCGTGAAAGTGAAACGCGACGGCTTATATGTTGATCTTGATCAGACAAAATCCGCGAAGCGCGTTTTCCGGCATCCGGCCACTGGCGAGAAGATTGTTTTGGAGTTTCAGGCGCGGGATAAGGGAGTGCCGACGGTTCCACAAAAACCCGATGTTTTATTAAGCATCGAAAAAAAGGATCGGCCTTACCCATATAATTATGTCTTCGACGCCAAATACAGGATTGATTTTGCGTCGGCCGGAAGTTATTACGATACGGTATATCACTCGCCGGGACCGTTGGAAGCGGACATCAATACGATGCACCGGTACCGCGACGCGTTGGTGGCTCGCCAAGGCGGTCCGTATGAGCGCTATGCCTTTGGAGCTTATGTGCTTTTTCCGTGGAATGATGAATTAGGGTATCGGTCGCATCATTTCTATAAGAGCATTGATGAGGTTAACATCGGCGGGTTGCCGTTTTTGCCGAACGCGACATCGCTCGTCGAACAATTCATCGAGCGGCTCATCGATAAAAGCGCCGAGGAAATACAGGAGGAAGGCATTTTGCCGCTCGGGGCCACGGATTACTGGCGCTCGTCGCTTGAGGAAAAAGTACTGGTCGGTAATGTGAATGGATTGGACCGGTATCACGCCCATATGCGCCATTGCTTTTATCACATTCCCGTCCGCATTCTGCGAAGCGGATGGCAGGAGGCCCGTTATGTGGCGCTTTACATTCCGCAAAAAGTATCGACCCTTGCCGATGTTGCCAACGGAATCACTTATTATGGCAAGATCATAGATACAGAACTCGTCAAGAGGTCTGATATTAAAGAGATCCCATCAAGGAATCAAGAGTATTACGTCCGCTTTCGAGTCGACGGTTGGCGCCGATTGGATCATACAATCGGTCCGGTGGGTTATGGCATTGTTTCTTATATGATGACGACGCTGAATATGTTAAAAAAGGCGTATGATCTCCCGGAACTTTTTATTAAATCTGAGGAAGAGCTAGCTTTATGGCGGATGTTGCGCCGATTCAGCCGGCAGATTCGGATCGACTTGGACAACCGTTCCGTTGATTTGGCGAAACGGATCAAAGCCTATAAAATCCGTGATCTTACATTCACGATCGACGAACAACGGCGACGGCTTGCGGCGTCAAAACAGGGGAAAGTTTTGAAGACTTTCAACCTTGAGGAATTGCGCAAACGTCCTTCAACGCTTTTTCGTGAAATCAGCACGCTTTTGTATGATGGTTAAATTCGGATTTAATCGTACGTTTTAATCTACGGTTTGACAATTTATGCACGAGTGGTCCGGTTGCGCTATTAACCGGATTTTTTTTACTATCATGTCTACAATTTGATCTCTCTTGACCCCACCTCAGTGCTCGCACTGCCGGTGCGGTACAGAAAGCGGCTGCGGACCACAAACAGCGTGGAGCGCCTGAATGAGGAAATCCGCAGACGTGATTGCGTGATACGAATCCATCCAAATCGTGACTCTTCATTTCGACTAATCGGAGCGCTTATCATAGAAATCGACGAGAAATGGCAAACTGGGCACAAATATCTCGATTATGGCGGACTATTTCACATGGTGTAAGGAGCGGGAGGAAACGGACCGGAACTACGCAAAAGCACACAAGGTTAGTTGACATAACTCAATTCCTGAAGAGGGGCGAATTTACACCACATTTAGGACTTGATCTCTTTCACGACGAAAACGTCGGAATTAGATAGTAAAATATCGACGTTATATGATGAAATAAAAATTCGTCTCCCAGAGAAGAAAAACGAAAAGCATACGGCTGATGAATTATAATCCTGGTTCTTGTTTAGTACAAATATTAAACACAGAATGAGTAGAGCGACAGGTTATTAGGCCGGGATCATGAGATTTCTTTTTTTAAGAGGATATGCAATCATTTCTGATCGATTTGTAAGCGGGGCGGGGGAGGCCATACCGGTTTTCAAAAGTGTGTTTAACCCCGCTTTTTGTTTGATTTTCCTAATCGGTATGACCTTTTTATGGGGCTTGGCAGCTGAAGGTACATTTGCAGCAACCCGTTTAAAGGTGGTTTTGGCGGCAAAGGGCGTCGGCGAGTTTTCTTTCTTGAAAAGGAAGCCTATAGGGTTTTCTTCGGCGTAAATGCGACGCGATCTTGTCTTCATCGTTCTGACCGCCAATGCCCAAGGGCGATAATACATGTACGGCCAAAAAGTGTTGAAGGCCGCTTTATTCCGTTTTTTGGCGTTCCCGAAATTTCCGCACTTTAATGAGGTTTCCGCACGTTTTGTCGTCGCAATACCGCTTCGAGCGGTTCCGCGTGTTGTCATAAAACACCCATAAACAATCCTTGTTTTCACAGATTTTGATGCGTTCCGGGTTCCCTTCAATCGCTGTTTGGATGAAAGAAGTAACGACGGCGTCCATGACCTGCGCCCATCCCTGTTGGGCGGCGACGCTCTTGAGGCGCCAGCCTTTTCCGTTTTCCCCTTTGATGATGGTGCGGATCACCGGCGTTTGTTTTAAGAAAGCATTCAGCCCGTCGACGTCCGCTTGATCGATTTGTTCCCCCGCTGCCAGCTTTTCCGTGAGCTGTTGCAAAAATGTCCGCAAGCGGACAAGGGCTTTCAGTTCGTCCGGCCCGGCCGGCACCGGCGCCTGAAGCTCCCATTTATTAAGAAACCGCGTTTGCCAGTCCCGTTGGCCAAGCCGGTCTTCCGGAGGTTTCCCGGTTCCGCGCCAATCCCGCCAAACGCTGTTCAAAAAATCCGTCCAGAGCAAATCCATAAAAAATCCTCCTTGCCGTATTGACCGGAAGCAGGGCGTTCGGTATGATATGTTTGTAACTATCTAATTAACTATTTGATGGTTACAAATGAATGAACCATTATTTCTTATTGTAACGAGTAACGCCCGCAAATGACAATTTCAAGGAGGTTTTGGCATGGAAGCGTCGCGTTTGTCCGCCCTTCAGTTGCTCAGAGAGTATAGCTGGGACAAGGAATCGTGGTTTTTGCCGTTGGCTTCCGCCATCGAGGGCATCACATCCGAAGAAGCCTCATGGCGTCCGCCGGTCGGAGGCAACACCATTTGGCAAACATTGAATCACCTCAACTTTTACAATGCGCGCATTCTTGAAAGGTTAAAAGGCCGCGCGCCGGCCCCTTTGTCCGTCACGAATACGGAAACGTTCGGAGAACCGGGTGACCCGAATGACGCCGCCGGATGGCAAGAGACGGTTCGCCGCGCCCGCCAAATCGCGGAAGACATTCGTGAAGCGCTGAACGGCATCACGGAGGCCGATTTGGACAACGATGGCCTTGGCGAAGCGCTCACGGCATGGGTCATGCATGATGCCTATCACACCGGACAAATCGTTCTGCTCAGAAAAATGCAAGGCGCTTGGCCGGCTGAACGGGAATAACCCGCCGACACAATGATGCCGGATTTGCGTCCGCCTCGCCGGATCGGTGTTGCCGCCTTGCGATCATCATGATGTGGATGGCCGCTTCTCATGCGGCTTTTTTGTTTGCCCCTAGTAAAGACAGAGATGAACGCGACAACTCGAAAGATCGGGATTTGTGCGTCGATAGACGTTGCCAATATTGGTTTTATCGGAAGGAAGGGGGGAGCGAAAAGATTACTCCTCATCATTTCAAAAGTGAAAGAGAGAGTACGAAAAAAATAGGGGTAAAGCAAATCTATTCATGCCGCTCTTTATCCCAATTTTTATCGTTTTGCCAGTTATAAGTGTCTTTAAAGATATTGAGCTTGTGATTGTAGATTTGGATGACATGAGGGGAAAGCCATGTGATTTCTGGTTCGCTTCGATCATACTCGAAATAAATGGTCTTCGGCGGTTTGTCTTTTTGGTTATTAAAAACAATGTCGACGCGGATGGCTGTTCGGATCGTTGCCCCGCCGTTATTAATTAAAAACGCTCTTGCCGTATAGGCGTGAGTGGGCGAATCATACGTTTTGATCAGTTTTCCATGCGGTGCTTCTTCAAGTGTTGTATGCGATAGGTCATAAATGCCGATAAAAATGATAATTAAGATGAGGGCGGTTAGAAAAGCAAAAATTCTTTTTTTAGTTGTTTTCTTCTTTCTCCCCATCGTTTATCCGGCCCTTCTTAAAAATAATAATAAATTCGGTCAAGTCTTTCTGTTTATAATAATATCCCTTACGATATAAGCCCATAATGTTTCTGAATCTTGGTTTCGTTAAAATCGGAGCTGAACCACTTTATATAGAAGTGAAGCAAATTAAAATCCAGCAGCTTGCTGAGAATAAATGAGTCATGGTTGTTACCTCAAAAATTCAATAACCGTTGATGATATTTGCAGTCAGATTTCCGGGGATGAGATCAAGCGATAAAGGCCGTCCAAGTGAAATTTCTTTTTTTCGACCCGATGGAAGAAAGCAATACCTAATAGAAAGGCAGAGCCCTTAGCGATCAATATTGAAAGTAGTCCTATTTTTCCGTAAATAACTTGGTATAATAAATGCAAATGGATTGGCAAAAGGAGCAGAAAAAGCGTTGGGCAATAAAAATGATCATAACAATGCCTTTATGGAGTTTATCCGCCCTTATCGCTCTGACTTGTCCAGATATTGTCGGATGATGGCGGGAAACCCTTGGGATGCTGACGATCTTTATCAGGAAACTTTAATCAAGGCCTACCAATCATCGGCTTCCCTTCGCGAACATCCGGCTCCAAAAGCGTATTTGTTCCGGATCGCGACGAATGTCTGGATTGACCACTGCCGAAAACATAAAGTGCCTTTGGATAGGTATGAGGACGAGCGGTTCGCGGTTCAGACGCATGCCCTTGAGTTTGAGGTGCGTGAAGCATTGGAAGAACTATTATGCCTTTTGCCGCCGCGCCAAGTATCTGTGTTGCTGTTGACGGACGTCTTCGGATTTAGCGCACGGTCGGCGGCCGCGATGATGGAGATGACCGAAGGCGCCTTGAAAGCGGCTTTGCATCGCGCGCGAACGACTTTGAAACAGGCAAAGGAGGAAGAAAAACAGACGCGGTTCCGTTTACGCTCGAAAAGCGTTGCCGAATTGGTCGATCTCTTTTTAAAGGCATTTCAGCAGAAAAATCCGGCTGCTGTCAGCCGGGCTTATCATGCGCTTCAATATCACGGTGTTGAAGTCATGCGGGTGTTGAACCGGGGAACGGTTTCCTTCCGTTTTGAAGATCCGGACGGCAATGTGTTTACCGTTGTCGCCCGAGACGAAAAATATTTTCACAATGATCAGGAATGACCGTATCTTTTTGTGTTTGTGCTCCGTTATATCCTATGAATCGATGATTTTTAAGGAGTTGTGGTGAAATGGCATTCGTAAAAAGAATCGATACGGTTTTTGTCCCTGTAACGGATTTGGAAAGGTCGGAGAGGTGGTATTTGGAGATGTTCCCTTTTAAAGTGACTTTTCGAAGCGGCGATGGCCGTTACGTCGGATTCAGCTTTAAGGACCACCATCCTCTTCAAACCGGGCTTTGCATTTATAAAGCGGAAAAAGTCGTAAAGTCGGAGCATGAGGCGTTCAATTTTTTCACCGAAGACGTGGAGGGATACCACCGCTTTCTCCAAGAACGGAATGTTAAAATCACCGATATTCATGTTGACGGCAACACGAGATTTTTTGAATTTTATGATCCGGATGGCAACCGAATGAGCGCCGTCGCTTTTCCCGAGTAAGACAAAACGGGAAGGGAAAAACTTGCTAGCGGCAATGGGAGCCAATGTCGGTTTCTAATGAGTAGTTCCATAATAAGACAGGTTTTTTCAAGTTCCGAATATTGGGTTATGCCACTCTCCCTAGAGTAATGAAGCCGGCAAAATCCCGAAATTGAAACATGATTCGCAAAGTGGGTGAAAAAAGTCAAGGATAGAGCGTTGCAGCGATTGCCGTTTAAAGAAACGCCCTATTTTAGTTCCAACGCGTTAGTCATAGATAAACAAGCTCCGGAATCACCGGAGTTTTTTCTTTTGACGCCGTAAATTAAAAGGAAAAGCAGGTAAATGAGTCGCATGCTGTAGAAATGTTGGAATAATCGTACAAAAGTAGGAGGTCGAGCCTCATAGTTTTTATAATTCCTATTTTTTTCGGGATAGGATTGGGTTTGCCAAGGTTTTACTATTTAAAATAAGGATTTTTCTAGAAACATCCATTAAACCGCTCAAAGACAACGCCCTGTTTCTCAGCAATTTTTATGAACGAAACGAGAACAACCGCGACATCCGTTCTATGGCCATTTTGGCTTGAGGGAGGTGGCCTGGGGCCAATTTTGAAAGGGTTTACAAAAAGGGCATCCTTATGTCCTTTTCATTGTAAAATCCTCTTCGTTTACTGCGGCATGGGGGAAACAGCCTCGAAGGAGGTGATGTCGCTGTTTAAATGCGGCCGCTGTAAATGAAGGCTTGGTATGAAATTTAAACAGAAGGGGGCGTTTAAAATTAAAAGAGCATTTTCCAAAGCAGCCAAAGTGATGCTTGCTATTGCATTGGTCCTGCTTTATTCCGGCGCAAGGTTGGGTACCGCGAGCGCCGCGGGCGGAACGAATGGTTCAAGCGGGATGCATGAAATCTCGAAAACGATTCAATATCATTGCGCCAGCGTCACGAGCTTTGACATGCCCGTCACCATCAAGGCGACCGTCCCGGATTCGGTCAAACCCGGCGAAACGTTTATGATTAAAAACTCTTCAAGCACGGTGACGTTGCCGGCAGATGTCGTCACGACTTTAAAAACTGTTTTGCATGCGGACACCATCTCAGGTCAGGCGACACTCTTTGAAGTCAAATCCACAAACACAGATAAAACCGTGAACGTGGCAAATCCGCCGATTCCCATTCCCGAAACCGTTGTTCCTGATTCCGGACCACTAACGTTTTCCGTCCCGGGTGAAGGCGGTGTCGATGCAGGACCGTATACCGCGGGTCAATCAGGCGAAATGGCATTCTACACCGGAAATATCAATACCACAATTATTGTCCATAACGCGCTCGGAGACACCCCAATTCCCGCTAATTGCTCTCCTGTCGAAGGCGCAGATACGAAGATCAATACCGTACCCATTCAAGAAGAACAAGTGGACCAACCGCCGGTCATCACTTTAAAAGGCGATAATCCGATGACGATTGAGATTGGCGATGTGGATAAGTTTGTTGATCCGGGCGCGACGGCCACTGATGATAAGGACGGCGATCTCACCAGTAAAATTAAAACTTCCGGTAGTGTAGATCCCAATAAACTCGGTACCTATAAATTAACCTATACCGTTGCGGACAGCGCCGGTCATACAACAACGATTGAAAGAACGGTCAATGTGGTTAAACCCGAAGGCAGCATATTGTATCATTGCGTCGTTCCTCTCGGATTTCTTAATATTGAATTTGACATGCCAGTAATCGTCAAAGGCTCGGCGCCAAAATCCGTTCAACCGGGAGCGGATGTCAAGATTACCGGTGCCCAAACCCTTGTGAAAATACCTGCTAACATTGTAGGAGTAATGAAAGCGCTTGGAGGGACTAAGTTATCCGGTACGACCGACGAATTTATTTTGAACAGTGACAACCCCGACTCGACGGTTGATGTGGCTCAGCAACATGAAATTGCTATTCCTGAAACGCCGGTTCCTGCCTCTGGACCTCTGAAATTTACCGCTCCGAAAGAAGGTTTGGAAGTGTCCGGGTTTAAGGCCGGAACCGAAGGGGTCATGCACATCAAGGCCGGAGAAATAAAGACACATATGTATGTTGAAAATTCTGCAGTACCTGATGTCAACGCGACATGCAATCCGGTCGATGGTGAGGATACAACAACGAACACCATCACGATCGACGGGGAAAAACCGGCGCTTACTTTGAATGGCGACAACCCGTTGACCGTGGAATACGGCAGCACGTTCCATGATCCGGGCGCTAAGGCCACCGATAATGTCGACGGGGATCTCACGAATCAAATCCAAGTCACGGGCGAAGTGGACACCCACAAATTGGGAACTTACACATTGACGTATACGGTTTCCGACAATGCCGGCAACACGGCGACAGCGGAGAGGACCGTCAAAGTCGTCGATACCGAAAAGCCCAAGATCACATTAAAGGGCGATAACCCGATGACCGTTGAACTCGGCAGCGTGTTCGAAGATCCGGGTGCGTCGGCCACCGACAATGTCGACGGCGATCTCACTGATAAAATCCAAGTCACGGGCGAAGTGAACACCGATGAATACGGCACGTACACGGTCACCTATTCCGTGACGGACAGCTCCGGCAACACGGCGACGGCGACACGGACGGTTCACGTCGTCAAGTCGTCCGGAACGGTCAATCCCGGTGATAATGAAGGAACAAAAGTTTACCCCGGTGAACAGGTGACCATTGGTGATTCCGGTGCCGTTTTGACGATGCCGGACGATCTGCCCGTGGGGACGACTTTGAAAGTCAGGGATGTCAGCAATAGTGACGAAGTGGTCAATGCCCCTGATTTAATCCTTGCGGGCGAAGTCTATCACTTCGACATCCAATATCCGGACGGCCAAGCTCCAAAAGGTAAATTCACTTTGACCCTGACTTACGACGCCGCCAAGTATTCGCCGGATCAAGTCGATATCTACTATTACAATGAAAAAACGGGCAAGTGGGAAAAACTCAACGGAAAAGTCGATCCGGAAAACGGTACGATCACGGTTGAGGTGACCCACTTCTCGACATACGGCGTCTTTGCCAAAGCGGATAACAGCGGCGGAGACAACGGCAACAATGGCGGCAACGATAACGGGGACAATGGCGGCAACAATAATGGCGGCAGCGATAACGGAGGCAATGGCGGCAACAATAATGGCGGCAGTGACAACGGAGGCAATGGCGGAAACGATAACGGCAACCATGGCAACGGCGGAACCGGCAATGGCAACAGCGGAAACGGCGGTAACAATGGCGGTTCCGGAAACGGTGGCAACGATAACGGCGGCAGCGCCGGCGGGGGCAACGGCCAAGGCGGTCAATTGCCTGAAACGGCAACCATGAACCCGATTGGCATCGCCTTTGGCTTTATCTTGGCGGCTATCGGCGCGTTCATCTTGGCCAGAAAGAAAAAACTTGCACGATAGGGTGATTCGGCCATGAAAAAAATTGGCTTTGTCCTTTTGATCGCAGGGATCATGATCATGGTGTGGTTCGGTTACGGCCAATGGAAAGCGGTTCAATCGGCCCACACCTTGAATGAAAATGTCTCCAAAGCCTTTGATAAAGGGACAAAGCCAAAAGCGGATGGCGGGGCGAATTCACAGGCGGCGGGACAAGAGCCGCCGCCTGTTCCCCATTATAAAACGGGAGAACGGGTCGCCCGGCTTGTCATCCCTAAAATTAAAGAATCGTATGATGTTTTTTGGGGAACCGACAAAAAAACGCTCGAAAAAGGCGCCGGCATGTATGTGAGCCGGTGGACCGTGCCGCCCGGGTACGGCGGACATACCGTCATCTCCGGCCATCGGGATACCGTCTTTCGCCCCTTAAAAGATTTAAAAAAAGGCGACATGGTGTATGTCAACTATAAGGGCGTAGATTATCAGTACGAAATTAAAAAAATATGGATTACGAATGCCGATGACCGCACGGTAATTGTAAAAAAAGACAAGCCGACACTGACATTGACGACCTGCTATCCCTTTTATTATGTGGGCAATGCCCCGGATCGCTACATCATTCAGGGTGAACTCGTCAAGAAAGGTGATTTGTTGAAGGACCGTTCATTAAAATAGCGAAATGCCCAGTTTTACGCGGAAATACATGAAGGATTCATGGCGCAGGCACACATACCGCATCTTTGGGTATGTGTGTTTTTTCCTAATGGAGGGAGATTGGCTTATGACAATTATTAAGTGGTCTATGCAGTCGATACGGCTTCTGCTTGTGCTGCTGCTGGCGCTAATGCCGGCCGTTGCCGCGGCCAAATCCGGCGATGAAACAAATTATAAACCGACGCTCAATTATGTGGCTTTGGGGGATTCCTTGGCGGCCGGGTTTTTAAATTCCGGTTCCGTGGGCGAGGGGTATCCCGTGTACATCAAGCGATCGTTGGAGGATGAACTCGGCTATTCCGTTCATTTAAGCAATGAAGGCGTCGGAGGCTATCGGACGGTCGATGTTTTGAAACAGCTGGAAAATGAGACGGTCAAGCGTGAACTCATCGAAGCGGATCTCATCACGCTTGATATCGGGGCCAATGATGTTCTTCAGAAAGTGGGAACCTCGCCGGATACGAGTGATCCCAATGTGATCGCGGTAGTCACTCAAGCGATTCAAGAAATCCAGTCCAATTTGGACGTCATTTTAAAGGAAATCAAAGAGCTGAATCCCGACGCGCCGCTATATGTCATGGGCTATTACAACGCCATACCTTATGCGGATGGCCAGGATGCGATTGTGCTGATGATCAATGCCTTGAATTCGGTCATCAGCGGTGAGGCGAAAAAGTTTGAAGCCGAATTTGTGCCCACTTTTGATTTGTTTGCCGGGCATTACGAACAATATTTGCCCAATCACAATAATATTCATCCGAATGCGGACGGTTATAAGGTGATCGCCGGCCGGTTCCTGGAGAAAATCATCCCGTTTTTTGCGACGGAGATTGTCCCCGGTGCGGAAACGCCGGTGCATGCGAAGCAAAGAGTGACGATACAAGGGACCAAAAACGTGATCACGCTGCCGTCTGACCTGCCTGTCGGGACCACTTTGATGGTGACGGACGCCAGCCAAAGCGATGCGGTCACGAGCAACGCAGGTTTAAAGCCGGCGGGTGACGTTTATCGATTTGATTTTAAATATCCGGACGGGACCAGTTCCAAAGGCCCGTTCATCCTGACGATGGGCTACGATGCCGATCGCTATGCGAAGGATCAGGTGGATATTTACTCCTATAACGAAGCCAAAGGGATGTGGGAGGAACAGAACGGTACAGTGGATGAAGCGGCTGGAACCATCACCGTCAGCCTCTCCCATTTTTCGACTTACGGCGTGTTTGCCAAGATCAACGATGGAACAAATAATCACGGCGGAGAGCCCGCTGATAACGGAGATAGCGATAACGTCGGCTCCGGCGGAAACAATGACAACACTGGCCACCATCCCGGCACCCATGACAACAACGGCCAAAGTTCCGGCAGCCATAACAGCGCGAGCCCCGGCAACGGCGGAGCTGAACAAGGCGGCCGGCTTCCGGATACCGCGAGCCCCAATGCGCCGTTCATATTGTTCGGGTTCTTGTTGGCAGCGGCCGGAGCGGTGCTTATATGGAGAAATAAAAAGTCTTTAAATTAGGAGATATGAATGGATCGGTAAATCATGACGCCGGCTCCTCCATGGCTTGAAGGGGGCCGGCGCCTTTGTTTTAATGGGCATCCCGCATTGGCCATGGAACGGATCGCTGTACTTAGCGTTTGCTGTTTTTCGGTCGTGGTGGAGGCGCTGCCGTCGCCGTCGACTCAAATTCAAAGGCGCTTTCACATGGTGCTTTGCCATTGTTTGAATCGCCGTGCGCCTTTCAAGATGTAATGGCAGTGCCGCCATGCTCCTCCCTCATTTATTGAGGCATTCAATAAGCCTTTGCATCGCGATAGATCCCCATTTCATTTTCGGAACGGGCGGATTTGGGGGTTCCGGCATGACTCGGCGATGGGAGATGGGGCGGTGTACAAAAGTCGGGGAGCGCCAATGTGCGGCTTAGAAACCCCTATTTTTGTCGGGATAGGTTTGTGATGATGAATGCTTTATAATGGCAACAAAGTATTTATATTCTGAATAAAATGCCATAATGATGGTTTTCCAACAGGCAAGGCTTGTGCGGTTTCACTTGTCCGGCCGAAACTATGTGAAGGAGGAGCAATTTTTAAATGGGTGATGCGGCGCTGACAATCGGTTATACGATAAAAAAGAAATTTTTTATAGCGCTTCTCGTCGGATTATTGATGCTCGGCGGAATGGCGGCGGTCTTTGGCGTGACCGGCACGGCGTTCGCCCTGCCGTTGGGCGGGATGGGGGATTTCCATGTCCAATTTGATAAATTGGAGGGAAAAGGATTTGTATTGATGCCGCAAATCGGGAAAACGGGAGATTCCGATGCCGCGCCTTTAGTGAGGAACAAAATTGACAGCGCAACGGTGTACGGCTTGCACATTTACAAGGATCTCAAATTGCCGACGGGAAAATGGATCCGAATCAATATCAACGGATCGCAGCCGACCACCATCAAAGGCCTCATACAGGATGCCCGGTTTATTGACGCGAATTTACAGTTTAATAATTTGGCCGTCGAGCAGCATAATACGTCCAAGATGTCAAGCGAAGAAGCCTTTACCAACAATTGGGGACAATCCGCGGACAGCGTGACGATTACGGACGGAAAAATTGTAACCGATTACTTATTTCAAAATATGGTTAATTTGCAAGGGGCGAAAATTTCCATCCAAAGCATTTCCGGCCCCGATGAAACGGCGGATCAAGCGAACGCGGGCGGCGCGGCGGCATTGGGAGACGGCGGCGGCGACGGCGGTTCCGGTTTGGGCGGCAAGCTGCCGTCAACGGCGAGCAATGGTTTCATGATGGTTTCGATTGGTATCGCCTTGGCTGCGATCGGAACGGTGATCACCTTAAGAAGGAAACGCGTCAACGGGCTGAGGAAATCTTAAAAAAATCGATCGGTGTAGCTTCCTAGGACATCGGAAAACGTCAAGACTCATACCGGTGAGGTGAAGAGAGTGGAAACAGGCAAGCCTATCGGAAGGACAGTCAAAAAGAAATTTATGGCCGCCCTTTGTGCCGGATTGTTGGCGCTCGGCGGTATGGTGACGGTTTTTGGAATGACCGGAACCGCCTTTGCCTTGCCTCTCGGCGGGATGGGAGATTTTTATGTCCAGTTTGATAAGCTGGAAGGCTCGGGATTTCAATTGCTTCCGCAAGTCGGGGAAACGGGCGACTCGGACGCCAGCCCCATGGTGAGGAACAAAATTGAGGAAGCGACGGTGTATAATCTGCACATTTATAAGGACTTAAAGCTGCCGACCGGAAAGTGGATCCGGATCAACATCAAAGGAACGGAGCCGACGAAAATCAAAGGATTGATCCAAGACGCCCGTTTTATTGAGGCTAATTTGCAATTCAACAATTTGGGCATCCATGAGCAGAACACGAATGATTACACAAAAAATTGGACGCAAACGGCGGATACCGTCACCATCACTAATGCAAAAATTGTCACCGACTACTTGTTCCAAACCATGGTCAATTTGCAAGGCGCCAAGATTTCCATTGAAAGCATCGACCAACCTGAAACGACTGAAAGTCCATAGTCCCATGAAGCGATCACCATGTATCGAGGAGGGAAGCCGCCATGGGCGACGCGGCTGCCAAGGCTGAAAAAAAACAAGAAAGGTTGGAAAAGGCCCGGGCAAAATTGGAAAAACGGCTGGAAAAATTGGAGAACGCGGGCAAATTTAAAGCGTGGAGAAGCCGCCGGCCGTTTTGGGGGGCGACTTTCTCGGTATTGGCAGGGCTGTTGATTTTATATATTCCCATCCAGCTGTACGCGATTGCCTTTGTCCCCGGCAGCTTTGCTTTCATCGGGCTGCTGTTCGGCGTCCTTGTGTTGATTTTAGGCGTTCTTTCCTATATATTCCCGCAATTCTCGACCGTTCTTGGCGTGATCACGATGTTCCTGTCCATTCTTTCCATTATGGGCGCTCTTGGCGGATTCTTGCTCGGCACCATTTTGGGCCTGATCGGCGGAGCGCTTTGCATCGGTTGGGAAGAGCATGTGATCGCTCCGGACGCCAATGGTCCGGACCAAATGAACCGGCCCGATAAAGGGGAAAAGGCGAAAACGAATTTGATTGATACGAGCGAAGTCGCCAGTTCAAGTTCTTCAAGCTAGATTTCTGCTTGCGGCGGATCCGGCGGGGAAAGAATGGCGGGCAAGGGGATTGTGATATGAAATCTAGTAAAAAGCTTCATAAACGCCTCATCCTGTTTGGATGGATGATTGTTATTATAATAGGCATCTGTTTCCCGTCGTTTTCGCCGAGAATGGCATTGGGCGAAGGCGAAGACGACGGCTCCGGCAACAGCGGCGGTTTTTTGATTGAGGCGGATAAAGTCGAAGGCACAATCGATGTTATGAAGATCCTTTCACAAGGCGAAGCGGATATCGGCGAGGGGAAGATATACGGATTAACCATCACCAAAAAGTTAGAAACCGCGGATAAAGGGACGCTTGTCATCAAAATCAAATCCCAGGGCCCCATTGACGTTGAAAACTTAAAAGGGAAATTAATGGGAATGCCGGGGCTGGGCGGTGTTTGCATTCCGAGCCAACCGGATTGGGTGTGCATGACAGGCGTCAAAATGACATTAAGCGAGCAAACCGCAGACGCCATTTCCCTGCCGAACGCGACTGTCGAGACGTGTTTTGATGGACAATGTGAAGACGCCCGTTTAGAATCGAAATCACAAACCTCGGGCAAAACCTTGGATGAAATCGAGAAAGAAATGCCTTTGCTCAAGGAACAATTGGATCAGGTGAAAGCGCGGATTCAGAAAGCGAAAGCGTTGGCGGAAACGGCTGCCAATGAAAAGCAGACCGCGTTGTTGCAGCAGCTCTTGAAAGAAGCGCAAGCGGCCGCGGACTCGCCGAACGAACTGGAGCCGCTCGCGAAACAAATCGGTGAAAGATACAACGGGTTGAATCAAAGCGCCAGCGCGTGGGGGGCTGCTTTGGAGGAAGCCGATCAGTGGCTCAAGCAAATCATGGTTACGATTGAACAAGATGAAAACGCCTTTAGTTCCTTCACCGGGCAGAAACCGGGCAGCGATGCCAAAAAAACGGGTCAAAACAAGCAGACAACCGACATTGCCCCACCCCTGAAAAACTTGGAACAACGTTTAAAAGAAATCCAAGATGAGGCCAAGTCCCTGCAAGGCGAGATAAAAGCCTTGCAGACGCAAAGGCAGAGCTTCATGGACCGTTTGGCCGGATTTAAGCGGGATATTGACGAATTGCAGCGTGACATCAATCAGAACAAGGATCAATATTCGGAAGAACAATTGAAACAAATTCTTCAATTTTTGGCCGTCGGCTCATCCGACGAAGGGACGGCATCCGCGCCATCCGGCCATTCAGCCGACGAATCCGGCGGAGCATCAGACAGTCATCGGACAAATAGCGGGGGCGAAAACGACGGGAAGGAGCAAACCGGCCATCCGGGACAAGGCGATCAAGCCCGATTGGAACAACAGCTTGAAGCAATGATTCAGAACGGGGAAAAGCAAGCAGCCTCCATTCAGCCGACATTGGATGAGGCAAAGGTTGAAATCAATCAGATGGAACAACTGGCAGACGACCTTTCCGAACGGCACTTGTTCATCCTGAATACTTTGAACGCCAAAAAGGCCGATCAATTTGAAGCCGTTTTAGACGCCTTTCAAAAGGATGTGGCTGGCTTAACCGAACCGGTTAAAGGATTAAAGGCCACCCTCTCCAAGGCGGAAGCGCTGCAAAACAAGTTAGGGAAAGAAAATAAAGATCTCCAAGAGTTACAGGCGGTTTTCAGCCAGATTGAGGCTCTGAAGAAAAGGCTCAAAGATGGGGTAAAAAAGAAACTGGAGGCCTTGCCGTATTTTGAGAGGGTCCATGATTTTATCGAGCGGATGGATAAGATCCTTGAAGAATGGGATTCCTGGTAACGGCTGAACATACTGCCCTTTCGTATTTATGAAAACCGGCGTGTTTCGACAGAACGCCGGTTTTGTTATGTGCAGGATACAAAAACGAGCCACGATGTCGGGCCGTCGTGCCCATTATCTCTCCCGTATGAAAATTTTCGGGTTTGCATTCTTTATTTGGGAAGACAAAACCATCCGCACATGATATAAAATGCAATAATCTTTTTTATTTTATAGTCAAACGGGTTCCTTTCACCATTCGGGTTAAATTTGCCATGATCATTGGAGGATGGCCATGAAAAAGTTTGCCGTTTATCTTGCTTCAGGGGTGTTGACGACGATCGCCGCAAGTTTTATCGCCGGCCCGAAACGAAATGCCGTGCCTGTGCAGAAACGGGCCGAAGCTTTAGAAATGGCTGAAGCCCCGAATATCAAAGCCGTCAGTTCGGTTCATGGAAGCCCCGGCAAAAGGTTTACGGCCTCCCGTTTTTCCCATTCGATGGTTGTCCGGCAGGAACTTATCCAGCCAGCGGCGAAAATAGATAGAGCGAAATTCAATGCTTCGTGGGGGAAGTTTATGAAACTCAAAATTATCCATACCAACGACGTGCACAGTCATTTTGAAAATTTTTCAAGAGCGGCTTCATTGATCCGAAAACTGAAGGACGAACACACGCTGCTCCTTGATGGCGGTGATTTTGCGGATTTTAAAAGCATCGAGCTGCGCGGGACGAAGGGAATGGCCGCGGTTGAATTGTTGGAAGCTCTCGGTTACGACGCTTTGACGATCGGAAATAATGAGATGTTCAACGGTGTCGATACGCTTGAGCATATGGCCACCCATAGCCGGTTTCCGTTTATCAGCATCAATCTATTCAAAAAGGATCGAACGAAAATCAATGGCGTGGTGCCCAGTGCAATTATCGAAAAAGGCGGATGCCGCATTTTGATTACGGGGGCTTCTCCTGATTTGGGCGTTTTCAACGACGGGCTGGGCATTTATGTCCCTTCATACAAAGAAGCCATCTACGAAGAAATCAAAAGGAATCAAGGGAAATACGATCTTTGCGTCGTTTTGAACCACGTGGGAACGGCGGCGGATGAGGAACTTGCCCGGGAAATAAGCGAAATCAATGTCATCTTATCCGCACATGACCATAAGCTTTTTTCTGAAGCCAAAAGGATCAACGGAACCATCTTGAATAGTGCGGGATGTTACGGGGAATATGTCGGCGTTCTGGAGCTGGAAGTTGCGGATGGCATGGTCGAGTTGCTGCATTCCGCGACTCTGTCCACCGCCGAGATGGATGCGGATGATGAGGTCATGGCGATCTTAAAAACGAATAAGGCGAAAGCGGTGGAAGCCTTAAGCCGTCCGCTTTACGCCATCGATCGTCCGCTTTGGCACGATGTCATTGAAGAAAATCCGCTCACGAACTTGATTGCGGATGGTTTAAGAGAAATGTTGGCGTGCGATATTGGTTTAATAAACAGCGGGATCGTGAACGCCGGCATTTTCCGCTATTTAACCGAAAAGAAGTTAATTGAAGTCTGCCCGTCCCCGTTAAATCCCACCGCTTTTGAAATTAAAGGGAAGGATATCCGAACGGCTTTGGAACAATCGCTCGATGTCCAAGTCTGCCTGGCGGACGGTAGAGGCCCCGGGTTTAGAGGAAAGTATGCAGGACGGCTGCATGTCTCCGGCGCCACCGTGATCCATGACGGCACCCATGTCGTCGAAGTGCTCGTCGGAGATCAACCTTTAAGAGACGAAGCGTGGTACACGGTGGCGAGTTCCGATTACTTGCAGCGCGGTTCAGGCTATCCGTCGCTGGCGCATAACCGCAATGCCAAATATCGCGCCGAAGAAATCCGCGATGTCATCAGGTTGTATGCGTGCGACCCGCATTTTATTGAAAAGGCCTATATGAATAGATGGAAAGAGCGGCAAACCGTTCGCACCGTCGGACAGAGCAGGGACGAAGCGGACAGAAATAGGATAGAGAGCGGTTTCCGTTCATAAAGGGTGATTCCAGTTATTTTGATCATAAGTGAGATTCGTATGGATCCAAAATTTAGAAAAGACTTTTATACATCATTGGCTCTTTTAAGGATCGCCCTCATCGTTTGACTCGTTCTACTCGTTTTAAAATGACGCTTGTATTCCTGTTTTCAAAAGTTGGTTATTGGGGCGGCTCCTTCTTCCCCCTTCTTTATGGCGACACGCCGGGTAAAAATCTGATCGGAACGCTCCGAGATGGGCGCCGGGGTTTTTCCGGGATCGCCAAGCAGGTATTGTGCCCTTTTTACAATACCTGCTTTTTGTTTATTGACGGACCTATCACCAAGTTGCCGATGATACCGTCCATGGCCAATCCATCAGCCATTATGGAACATTGTGAGGAATCGGCTATTTAGTACCGAAATATTAATTTTTATAAAAATCAGGAGGCAATAACTGCAAATGCAGTTATTTTTTAAGAAAGTTTAGATTTATTGAATTCTCGCTGATTTACATTGAATTCTTGGTTGATTTCGTTGAATTGTTCTTCGTTTTCGTTGATTTCGCCCTGCACTTCATTGGATGGAGGAAAGGAGGACATCTAGGTTTTCCAAATTAACCATAAAAAACATTTAATTTTTCATTTTTAATGCAAAATGTAAATCAAAAGACATAGTTGCCGGGTTGGAGTCGTTCTTCCCGAGATTTATAGCGCCCGCTTTTTTTATGACTTCTTTCCAAAAAAATCGCCAAACGATTATTTTGCGATTCATTTCTGCGGTGAACTGTTCCTTTTTACAATGTGGCGTTTTTCAAAACAACCTGCTTGTTTCAGTCCCCATAAAATCGCATGTTCCTTGGGAAAATAAAAAGGAGCCGAATTTATTTACGGTGCGGCTTTTCAAACAGGAGTGTTTTGATTGACTTTTTCATTAGCAAACCGTACACTGAAAACGAATTAATTTTTCCTTAAGGAAACATTTTTTTATTAATAAAATAAAATAGAGTCAAGCAATATTTGCTTCGCTCGGAGGCTGTTGGGCCGCCCGCGGCTTTGTCTGAGACAAAAACGATCATGCCGTTTGTGTGAGCGGGGCATGGGGGATGAGCGCATGGGGAGCAAATCGAGCTATTATCGTTGGGTAATTCCTCGTCAAATGAAAGGAACCGTTCCCGGCGCGTACAGCGCCTTGCGCGGAGAGACGAGGGGACTTAAGAGCATTTTGCCCTTTCTCGGACCGGCGTTTATCGCTTCGGTCGCTTATATCGATCCCGGCAATTTCGCGACCAACATCGCGGCTGGGTCAAAGTACGGTTATATGCTGTTATGGGTGATCGCCTGTTCCAATTTAATGGCGATACTCATCCAAACGTTGTCGGCCAAACTCGGCATCGCCACCGGCCAAAATTTGCCGGAGGTCGCCGGCAACCGCTTTTCTAAACCGGTGAATATCTTTCTTTGGCTGCAAAGCGAACTCGTCGTCATGGCCACCGATCTCGCCGAGTTTACGGGAGCTGCGCTCGGCATGTATTTGGTGTTCGGCCTGCCGATGCTGACGTCAGCCGTGCTCGTCGCCGTCCTATCCTTTCTCATTCTCATGTTGGAACAAAAAGGCGTGCGCAAGCTGGAAGCCGGGATCACCGCCATGGTGTTTGTCATCGTGTTCGCTTTCGCGTTTCAAATTTTCTTGGCACAACCCGATGCCGGCGCCGTAGCTCACGGGCTGCTCGTCCCGAAATTTCACGGCACGGAAAGCCTTTTGCTTTCGGCGGGGATTCTCGGGGCGACGGTCATGCCGCATGCGATCTATTTGCATTCGTCGCTCACGCAAAATCGGGTGGTCGGCGCGAACGAACTGGAGCGGAAAAAAATCTTTCGCTTCGAATTCATCGACATTCTGATCGCCATGTTCATCGCCGGCGCGATAAACGCGAGCATGCTCGTCATGTCCGCGGCGCTCTTTCACGAAAACGGCCTCCGCGTCGAAGACATCGATGTCGCGTTCCATGAACTTGGGCGTTTGGTTGCTCCGGTTTCCGCTTTGCTGTTTGGGGTCGGATTATTGTCCGCCGGCCTGTCGAGTTCCACGGTGGGAACGATGTCGGGCGACATCATGATGAAAGGTTTCATCAAGCGACGCATCAACATCTATTTGCGGCGATTGATCACGATGGTTCCGCCGCTGGCCATCATCCTCACCGGTGTGAATCCGTCGCGGGCGCTCGTCATCAGCCAAGTCATTTTGTCCTTCGGCATCGCCTTTGCGCTCATCCCGCTCATCTTGTTTACGAGCGATCGGCGCTTGATGGGGAACCTTGTCAATAAAAAAATCACGACGCTGGTCGCTTGGCTGATCGCGATGCTCGTCATCTCCCTGAACGTTTTCCTGCTTTATCAAAGCTTTTTTGCCTAATCGGTTTGAGCACGATCCGCCGAACAAGGCGGTTTTTTCTTTTATAAAAGCCTGTTTTTGTGTGGTTGAACGTTGTGCCTTTCTTTTCAACCGCCACATGGTGCCTCTGTACATGTGGCATCTTTCGTCGAGAATGCAGTATCAGTTACGGCGGCTTGGAAAAACTTGTTGGGAAACCGGTCGGCGCTGCGCGTGCCCACTGCAATCCGGATAGCGTCGGCGAGAACGGGGGCCTCGAGAATCCTCGAAATTCACGATGGCGGGGAATCCACTGAAAGCCATGGGGCATTCCAAGAAAAGCGGCGCCGGAGTTTAATGAAAAACGATGCGGTTTTACGCGGAAGCTTTCTTAATTGGATGGAATCATGACCATCGGCCAGAAAAAGCTCCGGCGGCGTTCGGATGAAATTGGACGGCATAAGTTGTTCCGCAAAACGAAGGCGGACCCAAAAGGGGGAAAAAGCCCTTTTAGGTCCGCCTCTTTTTTTGACAGTCGTCTGCCGCGGACGGGCGATCCCGTCTTGTCCTGTCCGTTCCCGTGCGTCAGGTCGTCAGGACGAAATCGAGGATGAGCCCGAGCGACAAAAGCATGCCGAACAACGTATGCATTTGCGCCGTCGCTTTCATGGCGGGCATGAGCTGAATCGATTGCGTTTTGCCTTTAAACAGTTTGGCGGCTTGGAACGCCTTCGGAAGGCTGAAAAAGACGATTAACAGCCATGCGGATTCGACCCGGAAGATCATCAGGCCGACGATCCAGATGTAGGCAACGGCGAACATCCCCGTCAAAAAAGCGACCGCCCTTTTTCGACCGAGAAGGATGGCGAGCGTGCGCCGCCCTTTTTCTTTGTCGCCGTCAAGGTCGCGGATGTTGTTGGCCATCAAAATGCCGGCGACCAAGATGGCGATCGGCACCGCGAGGAGAACGCTCGTCATCGTGACGGTGCCGGTTTGAATATAAAAGGAGATGAGCACGATGATGAGCCCCATGAAAAGTCCGGACACCAATTCCCCGAAAGGCGTATAGGCGATCGGATAGGGGCCGCCGGTGTAGAGATAGCCGGCCAAAATGCACATGGTGCCGACGAGCGCGAGCCACCAACTCGTGGCCATGCAGATGTACACGCCGATCAACATCGCGGCAAAGCAAAAAAGATAAGCGAGATTCAGTACGACTTGGGGCGGAATGCCGTCGCGGACGATGGTGCCGCCGATGCCGACGGAATCCGCGGTGTCGAGGCCCCTTTTGTAATCAAAATATTCGTTGAACATGTTCGTCGCCGCCTGGATCAACAGCGAGGCGACGAGCATCGCGATAAATAAAAGAATATGAATGCGGCCGTATGACAGCGCGATCGCTGTGCCCAAAATCACGGGGACAAACGATGCCGTCAACGTGTGGGGGCGAAGCAGCTGCCACCAAATCCGCCAACCGGTGTTTCTTTCTATGTTTGCCATGATCGTCTCTCCCAACAACCGATCATTTAATCATGTGACCGAAGTTCAATTCAAGTTTATGAGAATCCCAAAAGGGTGTCAATGATCACAACCGGGACGGGCGGGGCCTAGCCGCCTGCTTTGGAAAAACGGGGCGATGAATGAAATGCGTGAAAAATCGGTTCATCACGTTCGCTGGCAATCGCTTGTTTCAGTCCGCCGCCAAGCGTCCCTGCGAAACGATCAGCTTTCGAGAGAAAGAGATCCATGAAAAGAAACAAGTATGCAACGGTAGGGACGAACGTAGGCGAAATTCAGAATCTTGATCGTCGCGGGTATTTTTCAATAAGATTGAGCGGCGGGAGGGGCGACTGGTTAAATCGACCCGTGATAAGCGAATGGAAGCGATGATGAATCCATGTAACCTTTTCGGTAAGAAAAAAGGGTGTAAAATAACAAAAAACTTTGAAATAATATCCAACGTATAATATATTGGAAAAAAAGCGATCAATTTGGCGGTAGTGTGATCATTTAGTTGTGAGTTTTGGAGAGTGGAGGAATATGCGGTGAAGAACACGTGGATTGCATTGATTTTGAAATTCTTGGTTTGTTTTCTTGGCATTATTTTCGTTTCAGCCGTGCCGAGCCTGTTCGCCAATGGCTTTCACTTAAACTGGCCGACCTATTGGAGGGCTTTGACACAAATCGTGCATTCGCTCTTGCATGCCCCGGATATGGTCTACACGAAAAATGAAGTCACCCGCACTTTGGCATACAATGTGTTTCCGGAATATTGGGGATACTACGGCTACTCGTTTACGATTTTTATCTCGGCGTTGGTCGCCTCGTTTGTCGTTGGGCTTCTGCTTACCTACGCGACCGTCATGCGATCGAAGAAAACGGTGAACGTCATCGTTTCCATTCTGTCGTTTTTGGAATCAATTCCGGATCTTTTGATCATCGCGGTGTTTGATTTCGTCGTCATCGCCATTTACAACCAGACCGGGGTCTTGCTCTTTAACGTGGCCGGCGCTTTTGAACGGACGTATTTTGTGCCGATCGTCATCCTGACGATTTTGCCGAGCATTCTCTTCTTCAGAATCCTTTTGCTCGCCGTGCTCGAAGAAGAAAACGAGCTTTATGTCGATCTCGCCCGCGCCAAAGGGCTGAAAAGAAGCCGGATCGTTCTCGTCCATGTTTACCGGAACGCTCTGATCACCCTGTGCACGCATCTGAAGCCGATCTTCTCGGTTTTGTTGTCCAACTTGGTCATCGTCGAGTACGTTTTCAACATCTTCGGCATCACGCGCTACATCCTCGATCATCCGCAACCGGACATTTTCGCGCTGAGCATTTTATTATTCTTTATCCCCGTCTATGTTCTGATGGCGGGCTTGCGGCTCTACGCGGAACATTTGACCGGGAAAAAGGTGGCGGTATGATGGTGCGGCAGCTCGTCCGAAAACCGCTGTTTTGGATCGGGTTTTTCTATATTTTTTTGTGGCTGGCGGGGAGTTTTGCCTACCTTTGGATCTGGCACAACCATATTCCCATCGCGGATTTGACGTTAAACACCCAACATAGGATCGCCGCGCGGCCGCCGTATCCGCCGCAGCAGTTTCCGCCCTTGGGCGCCGATGATTTTGCGCAAAGCATCTTTATCGTCGTGTTGATCGGCGCGAAGTTCACGCTCGGGTTCGCCATTCTGATCGCCTGGCTCAGGGTCGTATTGGCCGCGATCATCGGCGTCGCGTTCCGTCTTTGGATTCCGAAGATCGGCCGCATTGTGCTGGCCCCCTTTGAAAGTTTGAGTTATTTTCCGATCGCGCTCCTCGCCTATTTTATTCTGCAATGGGTTTTATTTCAGGACGCGAGAATGCATGAGAACCACTTTTCCTACGGGTTTTGGGCGCGGACATGGATCACGGTCGCGGTGTTGACGCTGATTGCTTTGCCGAACACCGCTCAAACCCTATATAACGAAACGGATCATCTTTTGCAAAAGGAATTCATTGAATCGGCCAAGGTGCTCGGCGGCGGCCGTTGGCATCTTGTCCGAAAACATTTGCAACCTTACTTGTTCCCGAGACTCGTTCTCGTCTTTGTTCGGGAAATCGTGCAAGTGCTCTTATTGATGGCGCATCTCGGCCTCTTTAATCTTGCCATTGGCGGCATACTTATGAAAGATAACATGTTTAGTCATGAAGCCCCTTATTCGTTGTCCAACGACTGGGGCGGGTTGATTGGCGCATATTGGCATTTTTTGTGGACGACCTATCCCTATTTAGCGCTCATTCCGATCGTTTTGGTCACCTTGGCGATTCTTTCTGTCAAGGCGGTTTTGCTCGCCGTTCAACAGGTTGTGGAACAGGATGTGGGCGGCGGTCTTTCAAAATCTGCAAAGTATAAGCAGCGAACGGCGGATGCGACAGCCGTGGGGAACGGTCCACTATCCTTCGAGCCGGTCACTGATCCGGACAGACAGGCGTACGGAATGGGGTAGGGGCCAGGCTCGTGAATGAAATCGGTCTGAAAGCACCGTGGCAATGGACGGTCCGTTTGAACGGATTCGAGCTGACTTGGCCGACGTGTGAGGGCAACGCCTTGGCCTGGGCGTCCTAGCACCAAAGACGGCAGAGGAATTCGTTCCCGTTCCGGAAAAGAAATAGGAGCATTTGTAAAAAAGCCGCTTTATCTCCTATACCGATTGCCGCGCTCGGTCTGCTTAAATTGACAGTCAAAAAGCGGCAGGTGTATGCTAGCAGTGGTGTTGGAAGGCACATATCTGCCTTTACTCGCGCGATAGGCATCGCTCTAAAACCGAGCGTGGATTCATAATGAAGCATAGAACCGTTGAATCAAACGGGTTCTCCTTGAAAGGCTGAAACGGGAACGAATGCCTGTTTCCGCAATATAGGCACGGATGCGTCTCCGCATCTGGTAGAGCTTTGATGATACATCCGGCGCCGTCCCGTGCGCCTTGTCCGGATGCAAGCGCGTTGAACGTTTGGGCGGTGCCGTCGTTTCTTCGGCGGGCACAAGGCGGTTTTCCTTAAGTTGAGGATGGGCGTTCATTGTGCCCGCCCGTGTTGATGAGGAGGCTTGACGATGATCGGCGTGGAACACGAGATCATGCTCGATGAGATAAAAAAGGCGGCAGCCGTGGCGCGTAAACGGGGACATGCCGTCTTGTACAGCCGTTCCGTGCCCGCAGATACGGCCGATTTGCTGGCCTTTTTCGCCAACGGCCGCTCCGTCGCTCAAGATTTTCGCTCGTTCTGGCACGTTCGTGGCGAACGGTCTTTCAGCGCCGTCGGCAAAGCCGTGGACATGCACGGGAACGGCGGCGAGCGATTCAAAAGTCCGGAAAAATTTAAACGAGAATGGTCGAACCGCGTTGTTTCCGCCGCATCACACGGCGGCCCCGGCCCGTTTCTGACGGGCGGATTTTCTTTTTTTGACGATGTTTCGCCAAGCGGCCCGTGGACGTCATTCGGCAGCGTCGCGTTTGTCCTTCCCCGCTACTTGCTCATCGCAGAGAGCGGAAAGAAATGGCTGATGATGAACGCCGTGATCGCGCCGGATGCGGATCCCGTCCGACTTTTTAAACGGATGACGGAAGATATCCGTCAATTGATGAAGGAAAACGGCGGAGATGAGCAAGAGGTGCGGATCGTTGACCGCATCCCGGATCGCCGCGAAGACTGGATCGCCGCCGTGGAGCGGGCACGGCAGAGAATCAATGAGGGGGATTTGGAAAAGGTCGTCCTTTCCCGAACGGTGACGATAAAAACCGACGGGCCGATTCGTCCCGAAGCGGTTTTGCGGCGGCTCGTCGCCGGGGAGGCGGGGCGCTTTATTTTCGCTTTTGAACGCGGCGGCACCGCCTTTGTCGGTGCGACGCCGGAGCGGCTTGTCAAGCGCTGCGGCCAGCGCTTGATCAGCGACTGCCTGGCGGGGACGGCGGCGCGCGGCGGCACGCCTGAAGACGACGAGCGGTTGGGCAACGAACTCCTCGGCGACGTCAAAAATTTAGCGGAACATCGCTTTGTCGTCGAAATGATCCGCACAACGTTAAGCGGATTTTGCGAACGGTTAAGCGTTCCCGACCGGCCGCGGCTCATGAAAACGAACAGCGTCCAACATTTATATACGCCGATTGAAGGCGAAGTCAAAACGGGTGTCGCCCTCCTGGATGCCGTTCGCGCGTTGCACCCGACCCCGGCGATGGGCGGTACGCCCCGGGATGCGGCGCTCGAAGTGATCCAAAAATGGGAAAGGCATGAGCGAGGATGGTATGCGTCGCCCATCGGTTGGCTCGATTTGGAAGATAACGGCGATTTCGCCGTCGCCATCCGCTCCGCACTCATTCATCAAGATGAAGCTTGCCTTTATGCCGGCTGCGGTATCGTCAAGGATTCCGAACCGATGAAGGAATATGAAGAAACCGAGATAAAATTCCGGCCGATGATCAAGGCTCTGGGAGGTGGCGGGCATGAATCGTAACGAGGGCTTGACGGCTTTTACCGCCGCATTTGTCGATGAGCTGGCGCGCGCCGGCGTCCGCGAAGTCGTCATCAGTCCTGGCTCGCGCTCCACGCCCTTGGCGATGTTGTTCAACGCCCATCCGGACACGCGGATATGGATCGATGTCGATGAGCGCTCCGCCGCCTTTTTTGCCCTCGGCCTGGCAAAAGGGGCGGGGAAACCGGTCGCGCTCGTCTGTTCATCGGGGACGGCGGCGGCCAACTATTTCCCGGCGGTGATTGAGGCGCGCTACAGCCGCATTCCCCTCATTGTGTTGACGGCCGATCGTCCCCATGAGCTGCGCGAAGTTGGGGCGCCGCAGGCGATTGACCAAGTGAAACTGTACGGCGATCATGTCAAATGGCATCAGGACATGCCGATTCCCGAGGACGGCGAAGCGCTGGCGGCGTTTGCCCGGACCAGCGCGCGCCGCGCGTTCCTCATGGCCGGCGCCGCGCCGGAAGGTCCCGTTCACGTGAACTTTCCCTTCCGCGAACCGCTCGTTCCCGAGCTCGACCGCACGCCTCTTTGGGAGGCCGGGCGGACGGCGGGCGGCATGGACAACCGCCATATCGCAAGAGGCGTCGCGTCGCTTGCGAATGAAGATTACAAGGCGCTCGCCGACGTGTGGAGAACCGTAGAAAAACCGTTGATCATTGCGGGGCCGCTGCGCCATCCTCGATTGAAAGAAGCGCTCCTCCGCCTCGCGCGGGTTCTCGATGCCCCCGTCCTCGCCGATCCGCTATCCGGACTGCGGTCGGGCACGCGCGGCGACGAGCGGGTGATCGACAGCTATGACGCCTTTTTAAGAGCGCCGGCGTTCAGCGAGCGCGTGCGGCCGGACGGCATCCTCCGCTTCGGGGCGATGCCGGTCTCCAAACCGCTCTTGAAGTATCTTGAAGCCTGCCGGCCGAAGGTGCACATCGTCGTTGATGAGGCCGATCCTTGGCGCGATCCGACGCATACGGCTTCCGGCGTGATCCACGCGGATCCGGCCGCGTTTTGCCGGGATTGGGCCGAAGCGCTTGGCGCTCCCATGAAGCATGCGGAGTGGGTCGCTCTTTGGGAGAGCGTAAACGGGATCACGGCGGACACCGTCACCCGTTTCGTTCGCGAACAGGAATGGTTTGAAGGCCGCGTCGTCACGGAACTCGTGGACGCGATCGATCGCGGCGCGCTTTTTGCGGGCAACAGCATGCCGATCCGGGATGTCGACACCTTTTTCTTAAAAACGGACAAAGCGATTGAAGTCTTTGCCAACCGCGGCGCCAACGGCATTGATGGCGTCGTGTCGACGGCCCTCGGAACCGGTGTGTCGTCCGGACCGCTCCATCTTTTGATCGGCGATCTCTCGTTCTTCCATGACATGAACGGTCTAATGGTCGCCAAACGCCATGGTTTGGACGCGACGCTCATCGTCGTCAACAACAACGGCGGCGGGATATTTTCTTTCCTGCCGCAGGCCGAATCGGCCGGAGCGGACTTTGAAACGCTGTTCGGCACGCCGCTTGATCTGGACATCCGCGTGGTCGCAGCCGTTTACCAAGCCTTTTACAAAAAGGCGACCGATGCGGCCGAATTGCGGGCGGCGCTTGCGGAAGCGCGCAGTGTCAAAGGTTTGAAAATCATCGAAGCGGTCACCGACCGCAGGCAGAACACGGCCATCCATAAGTCGCTGTGGCAAACCGTCGCGGCGGCGGTTGCGGCCGCTCTGGATGATTGATGGAACATTTTTCCTTTCGCGATTGATTTTGTCGAAGGGGGGCGGCAGCCGTGAAGATTGAAGCCAACGGCGTCCGTTACAGCGTGGACGTCCAGGGGGCGGGCGAGCCGCTGTTATTGCTGCACGGGTTTACGGGCACGAAGAAAACGTGGGCAAAGTGCCTGCCCGAATGGACGGAGCGGTTTCAAACGATCGCGGTAGACATCGTCGGGCACGGGGAAAGCGATTCGCCGGAGGACGTGCGCCATTACAAAATGGAAGCGGTCGCCGATGCACTGGAGATCGTGTTGGACCGGCTCGGCGTCAAGAAAACGCATGTGGTCGGCTACTCGATGGGCGGCCGGCTCGCCCTGTATTTCACCATCATGCGCCCGCACCGGATCGGGCAAACGTTGCTTGAAAGCGCTTCGCCCGGCTTGGAGTCGCCCGAAGAAAGGCGGGCGCGCGCCGAGCGCGACGACGCCCTCGCCGACCGGATCGTGGCCTGCGGTTTGGAAGCATTCGTTGAAGAATGGGAAAACCTTCCGCTTTTTGCGACGCAGCGCGACCTGCCGGAGGCCGTCCGCCGGGAAATTCGCCGGCAAAGGTTGTCGCAAAACCCGATCGGCCTGGCGGGCAGCTTGCGCGGGATGGGAACGGGGCGCCAACCGTCGCTCTGGGATGCGCTCCCGCATTGCCAAACGCCGATCACCCTCGTCGTCGGCGCTTTGGACGAGAAATTCGTCACAATTGCCGAGCGCATGGCCGCCCGGCTTCCGTGCGGCGTCCGGCGCATCGTGGACGGTTGCGGCCATGCGGTTCACGTGGAACGGCCCGATATTTTTGCTAAAATAGTAATTGAAGCGTTAAGCGGTCATTGAAGCCCGGTGAAATCGGCAGACGCCGCGGCGGTTGCGGCGGCGGCACACCCTTGTTTTCTTGGCCGAGCTCCCCCGCTTCTTGGGCAACCGCCTGTTTCGCTGCCGATACTGGAAAAGCCCGCTGGTTGGAAGCGCCAACGCCGCCTTGGGCGAAGGCCGAAAACCGGCCGTGCGTCCGTTCGTTCGGGCGCCGCAAAATCCGTAAAAGAATGGACGGTGAGAGTATGGCAATTGAATGGAAAACCGCGCATACATATGATGAAATCTTGTATGAGACGTATGACGGCATTGCGAAGATTACGATCAACCGCCCCGAAGTGCGCAACGCCTTTACCCCGAAGACGGTCAACGAAATGTATGACGCGTTTTCGCGCGCCCGCGACGATTCAAGCATCGGCGTCATCATTTTGACCGGTGCGGGCGACAAAGCGTTTTGCTCGGGCGGCGACCAAAAGGTGCGCGGCCACGGCGGCTACGTCGGGGAGGACAACATCCCGCGGCTGAACGTGCTCGATTTGCAACGCCTCATCCGCGTCATCCCGAAACCGGTCATCGCCATGGTCAACGGCTATGCGATCGGCGGCGGCCACGTGTTGCACGTCGTTTGCGACTTGACGATCGCCTCCGAAAACGCGATTTTCGGCCAAACCGGTCCGAAAGTCGGCAGCTTCGACGCCGGTTATGGCGCGGCCCTCTTGGCGCGCATCGTCGGGCATAAGAAAGCTCGGGAGATCTGGTATCTGTGCCGCCAATATACCGCTCAAGAAGCGCTGGAGATGGGGCTTGTCAACGCGGTCGTGCCCTTCGAGCGCTTGGAAGAAGAAACGGTCAAATGGGCGAAGGAAATCCTTGAAAAAAGCCCGACGGCCATTCGCTTCCTGAAAGCGGCGTTCAATGCCGACACGGACGGGCTCGCCGGTTTGCAGCAACTCGCCGGCGATGCGACGCTCTTGTATTACACGACCGACGAAGCGAAGGAAGGCCGCGACGCTTTCAAGGAAAAACGGAAGCCGGATTTCAGCAAATTCCCGCGGTTCCCGTGATTGAACAGGCAAAAAGAGAAGACGTCGCGAAAGAAAAAACACGCTTGATGTCATTCAAGCGTGTTTTAAAGTTCGACACATTTTAAGGGAGTTTTACGATGATGACGGACACGGTCATGCCGCATTGGCTCAGGAAACGGGCGGAGTTGACGCCCGATCGGGTCGCCGTCGAAACCTTCGAGGCGGCGGTGACGTTTCGCGAATTGAATGAATCGACGAGAAATCTCGCGGCGAACTTGCAGGCTTACGGCATCAAAGAAGGCGACCGCGTCGCGCTTTTGATGGGCAACAGTTTGGCGATGATTCAATCGTACCATGCGCTCGCTTACTTGGGTGCGATTGCCGTTCCGCTCAACACGCGCTTAACGCCCGCCGAAATCGCTTGGCAGCTCGAGGACAGCGGCGCCTCGCTCTTGCTGCATGACGGTTCGAAGCTTGATTCCGTCCACGGTTTGGAACCGCGCCGCGCCGAGGTGCGCGCCGTCCGCGACTGGATCAGCACCCCCGCGCGTCATCCCGCACGGCTCAAAGAAACGATCCGGCTGGATGAACCGCATACGATCATTTATACGTCCGGCACGACGGGGCGTCCGAAAGGCGTCATCCTCAGCCACGGCAATCATTGGTGGAGCGCGGTCGGCTCGGCGCTCAACCTCGGGGTGAACTTCGACGACAAATGGCTCGCCGCCGTGCCGCTTTTCCACGTCAGCGGCTTGTCCATTTTGATGAAAAGCGTCATTTACGGCATGCCGGTGTTTTTACAAGAACGCTTTGAAGCGAAGGCGGTGAATGAAGCGATTTTTTCCCGGCGCGTGACCATCGTGTCGGTCGTGACGGCCATGATGACGAAGCTGCTCGACGACTTGGGCGATCAAGCTTATCCCGCTTGGTTTCGCTGTATGCTGCTCGGGGGCGGACCCGCGCCGATGCCTCTCCTCGAAAAAGCCAAGGCGAAAGGAATCCCCGTTTTTCAAACCTACGGGCTAAGCGAAACGGCGTCGCAAATCGTCACGCTCGCGCCGGAATACATGATGGAAAAAATCGGTTCGGCGGGCAAGCCGCTGTTTCCCGCGGAAATCAAGATCGTTGACGACAGCGGCAAGGAACGGCGGCCGGGCGAGGAAGGCGAAATCGTCGTCAAAGGCCCCAATGTGACGAAGGGCTATTGGCAGCGGCCGGAGGCGACGGCCGAGGCTTGGCGCGACGGGTGGTTTCATACCGGCGACATCGGAGTTTTGGATGACGACGGATTTTTATACGTCCTGGACCGCCGCAAAGATTTGATCATTTCGGGCGGAGAAAACGTCTATCCCGCCGAAGTGGAAGCGGCGCTCGTCGGCCATCCGCTCATCGAAGAAGCCGGGGTCGTCGGAGCGGTGGATGACGTCTGGGGGCAAGTGCCGGCGGCCTTCATCGTCACGAAAAATGGGGCAAAACTCGCCGCGGAGGACGTCGAAGCGTTTTGCCGCAACCGGCTCGCGGGCTATAAAGTGCCGAAGCACGTGTTTTTCGTCGACCGTCTGCCCCGCAACGCGTCGGGCAAACTGCTGCGGCGCAAACTGGTCGAGCGGTTGCCGTCGAAGTTAAGAACCGGCGTCGACGGATGAGCGGAGTGGGTTCGCGCCGGTTTTCAGCGGACAAATGGCTCCTGATTTTGAAGGGTACAGCCGTTCCTTATGGCGTGTAAAAAGGTTCGTGGGGCTTTGTAAAAGGATTCGGTGAAAAGAAAAGGCTGAGGATTAAAGAGGCAATTGATTCAACAAATTTTTCAGGGCGATGAGTTCGTCCTTCGATAACGTAATGCCGCGGCCCATGCGTTCTTTGTTCGGGGACCAGCTGCGGAGGTCGTATTTCGGCTCGCGGTTGTTCCAGCTTACGATTGTGAGTTCTTTCGTCCATCCGTTTTCGGATTCGGACAACGTGCCGAACGACTCCAGGACTTGAAAGGCGAATTCCGCCACGCGTTTTTCCCTCCTTTCCAGCCCATGCGGATTCGCTTCCCGGCCGCCGCCGGCGATTCATCCACCCGCGCAATATCAATATACTATATTCTGAAAAATATGGACAAGAGGGTGCGCGTTGACGGCACCCGATTTTTTTCGACAAAGCGGGGACGGCTCCGCTTGAAACCAATGAAATGGCGATCACCGATTGTCATTCGCTAAAACAGAATACCTATTTTCAATCTATGCCTCGTTCTTTCACTCATCTGCCTGTCCAATAGACGGACGTGGTCCATGACGGTTAGGACTTCTTCTTGTTATTTGGGGCGACCGCTTTTGTCCGGCGCTCGTCCTTGCAAATCGTTGGCAGCTTTTATGCGATGATCGCCCTTCTCCTATCGAATGCGATCATGCTCCGATCCTTCTTTATCAAATGATTAATGCTTAAAGCGACCGGCCGCTTATGTTGGATCGGTCACGAATGATTATGTTTGGATGTTTTCTGGACAAGGAGCTGCCCACGTATGATTCATGCGCAAATCGGGCCGATCATCGAACAGCCCGACAAAGACGATGTTTTATATCGAACGTTGGAAATTCAAATGCAGCGGTTGGGGCATTTAGTACCATACCGCGAACAACTCAACTGGTCCACGCATTATGCGGATTGTCTGCTCGGTGATCATGATGCGCTGAAGAAGTTGCAAAAAATGGCGGCGAAAAATGATCGGACATGGGTGTTTTACGCGAAATGGACTGGAAAAACCGTCTATCAACATGTGCTCTGCCACCCGAACGACCGCGATCTCTATCTGCCCTTCCGCTTTGAGAGCCCGTTTTGCATCATCCATGATAACCGAAAAATGTGGGTGGGGTCCGCCCCGCGCCTTTTGGAAGAATTGAAATGGTTGGAGATTTCCATAAAAACCGCGGGAACGGAGGACGTGCGGGCGTTCTGGGAAGCTTTTCAAAACGCGGCAAGGCAAGCGGTGCAATCGGTCAGTGCGATGACTTTGCAACGCCGTTCTGAAGATTAATGGGCAAGCGGGAAGGTCACGGTCACTTTGAACAAATCGCCGTCCACGGCGATGTCGAGTCCGCCGCCGTGCAAATCCACAATCGATTTGGCGATGGCGAGCCCGAGACCGGAACCCTCCGTGTGCCGCGACGGTTCGCCGCGCTTGAACCGTTCGAACAATTCATCGACATCGTCGTTGAGCTCATATTTCGTGATGTTTTTGAACGTGAACACCGCTTCCTGTCCTTTGACTTCCGCATGAATATAGACGCGCGTGTTTTCAAGCGAGTATTTCAGGATATTGCCGATCAAATTATCGAACACGCGCCAGCATTTTTGCCCGTCGACCATGGCGTAAATGGGTTGTTCCGGCGCTTTGACCCGGAATGTCAGTCCGGATTGCGCGATGCGCTCCTCATTTTCCGCGAGGGCCTGGTGCAAAAGCTGGACGAGGTCGACGCGCCTCTTTTGGAGTTCAACGGCGCCGCTCGCCATTTTCGACACTTCAAAAAGATCGTCGATGAGCACTTTCAAGCGCTTGGCTTTCCGGGTGATGATTTCCACGTATTCACGGCTTTTTTCATCGCCCAGAGCCTGCTGTTTCAACAATTCGGCGTACGTCATAATCGATGTGAGCGGCGTGCGCAAATCGTGGCTGACGTTCGTGATCAATTCGGTTTTCAGACGTTCGCTTTTCGCTTCTTTTTCTTGTGAAATCACAACCCCGTGTTTCAGGCGGTTGATGTTCGCTTCCAGCCGGGCAAACGGCGATCGCCCCCGCGCCGGTAAATCCGGCAGCATGAACCCGGCCGCCAAATGGTTTGTATGTTCGACGAGGCGGCTGATCGCGGCGGACCGCTTCAAAATCGCATAAAGCGCGGGCAGGCCCAAAACCAATTCGACCGGCCCGAAAACAAAGACGAGCGACGGGTCACCCAAGATCGGCCACGCCAACATCCCCGCGACGAACACCACGAAAAGCAAGATTAACGTTTGTAACGCGATGGACCGGTTCAGGAAAAGGTCCCGACAGACGCGCCAAAAACGATAGGTGACAGATTGGCGCAAGAGTCGCTCCGGCGTTCCTTTGCGCCACCGTTCGATGGCCATGGTCCATAAAATGTAGGCGGCACTCAACTTGACGGCCTCCATTATGAGGCTGATAAAATCGCGGGGACTCCCCCATACGCGAAAAACATCCCAAACGAACAAAGTGGCGTACGCGGCGCCCGCCAATACGACATCAAAGGGGAGGCGCGCCGTCCACGGCCCGGACGCCACCGAAAGCGGCCGCTTTATAAACAATACGATGCCGGCCGCCAAGGCGATCAAACCGGTGAGGGTGGTGAAATAAAATCGGCGTTGGTCCTTCAAAAAATCCCGGTACCCGATCATGACAGCGCTGTCGCTCGGGGCATGTCGCGATAAACCGATCTCGCCTTCATAAGCGGCGGAACCCATCGCGATATCCGACATCATTCGGTCGTCTTTATGAAAGGCCTCTTCCGGTATCGGGTGAAAGGTTTGATATCGGCGGGTCACGTCCCGGATGTTTTTATCTTCAGGGAGATTGGTGTAAACCTGCCCGGTGTTCATGTCTTTAATTCGATATTTAAAAGCGCGCTCCTCGTTATAAAACAACATTTTTTTCCGTTCGTAATCCGACTTGAATTCCTCAAGGGCGTTTGAAAATTGGCGGTCTAAGACCGATATCTTTTTTTCGAGCTCTTTTTTCAAGGCGTTCGCCGTTTTCTCGTCGCCTTTGGCCTTCGCCTTGTCGATCAAGGATTGATACTTTTTTTGTGTATTTTTGACGTCCGCTTGATATGGATCCTTTTCGCGGATGGCGTTGATCCATTCGGATTCCGATTTGCCGGACAAGACGTACAAACGAAGATGGCCGATGAAGGTGTCCCGGTAATTTTGATATTCCTGCGTATCAAAGTAGGATTGGCCGACGAAGCGGTAGCCCTCATGTAACAGCAAACTCAATGCGTTGAGGCCGTAAATGAAGAGCAGCACGGCAACGGCGAAGAGCCCTTTATTTTTCCATTTTGTAGCCAATGCCCCAAACCACCTTTAAATACCGGGGATTCCCCGGGTCGATTTCAATCTTTTCGCGAATTTTGCGGATGTGAACGGCGACGGTGTTTTCCGGATGGAAACCCGGCTCTTCCCACACCCGCTCATAAATTTCGTGGATGGAAAACACCCTTCCCGCGTGGCGCATCAAGAGTTCGACGATTTTATATTCAATCGGCGTCAGCCGCACCGCTTGGCCGTCCACTCTCAACTCTTTCGCCTCGGTGTCCAGCGCCAGACCGCCTAACACGATCGTGTGGGGCTTTTTTTCGTAAGTGCCGAGCGTGACATAGCGCCGCAATTGCGATTTTACGCGGGCGATGAGTTCGAGGGGATTGAACGGTTTAGTGACGTAATCATCGGCCCCGATCTGCAAGCCGAGGATTTTGTCCGTATCTTCCGATTTTGCGCTGAGCATGATGATCGGGATGTTTTTGCCTTCCCGGATTTTGAATGTGGTTCGGATTCCGTCTTGCTCAGGCATCATGATGTCCATGATGATGAGGTGAATCGGCGTGTCCGTCAGGATTTCCAACGCTTCCCGGCCGTTTTCCGCTTGATAGACGGAAAAACCTTCATTTTTCAAATAAATGCCGATCGCCTCGCGAATATCGCGATCATCGTCGACGACCAAAATATTCAGCTTATCCAATAAACGCAGCCCCCTTTTTCTCACATTCGTCGCGCAAGTGCCGCAGGCCTTGGAACAGGCGCGATTTCACCGTTCCGATCGGGCAGGACAACACCTCCGCGATATCGCGCAAAGGGCGTTCCTCGAAAAAGCGCAACATGACAATTTCACGCTGTTTTTCCGGCAAGCGGCGCAGCAAGTCCCGGATTTCTTCCTTCGCTTCTCGCCGGGCAACGGCCTCAAAAACTTGATCATGACCGACAATAAATGGTGCCGCGATCTCGTCATCGCCAATTCGTTCCTTTTGAAAGCGGGCGCTGCGCCAATAATCGCGGCATAGGTTTTTGGCTACGCAAAACAGCCAACATGGGACATTGGCGGGAAGCCCAACTTTTTGGCATTGCGCGTGGAGTTTTAAAAACGCCTCTTGGGTCAAGTCTTCCGCGAGCGCCTCATCCGCGAGCAACCGGCGCAGATAATCCAAAACGGCAGAATAATAGCGTTCGGCGAAAAGGGTGAAGGCGGCCTCGCCGTCCGCCGCTTGACGTGAAACGACCGACTGATTAGACATTTCATAATTCACCTTCAATATACCAAATCGTTTCCAAACTTTGATACCGATTATAAAAAGGAAATCTTAAAGGTCGACCAACGATTTTCTTAAGAATTTCTTAAAAACGGAATGCAACGGGCGTGATGAGAGAGGGGGGAAACCTTTTATCTCGGCATGCGATAAAATAGCCATGCCGGCGATCGATGATGTATAAAATTTTGTGTAAAGCATTTTGCTAGAACAAAAGAAAAAAGGTAGGGTATTCTCTGATTTGGACCACAACACATTCCAGAGAAAGGAGTACCCTACCTATGTCTAAAAGAAGTATACCGAATGTCGACTGGGCAAATCAACTGGAAAATGCCATTCGTCAGTTTGTAAAAGAAAAATTAGAACTGATTATGCGGGAAGAAATCAAAAATTTCCTCGAAATCGAACAGGCTGGAACGCCGAATATGAGAAACGGCTACTATCAGCGAAATCTAGATACACAATATGGCCGGATTGAGGGTCTTTTGGTTCCAAGAGACCGAAACGGGGAATTTCAAACACAGTTGTTTGCCCCTTACCAACGGCA
>NZ_BDDQ01000031.1 GCF_002003465.1 Caenibacillus caldisaponilyticus
CTTTGCGGTCGTGAACCTGACCGAGCGGGGTTCCCATAAGGACATGTTAAATGCCATCGCTAAAAATTTAATGGATGCGCAGCTCATCAGCGATCGGCAATCGGTCGCCGACGCTTTGTTGAAAAGAGAGTTACAAGGCGCTTTAGGCATTCCGAGGTCCACGCTGGCTTTGTTTCACAGCAAAGACCGTCATGTTTTAAAACCGATCTTTCGCATTTACGCTTTACCGAAACCGCTTCCCTTAAAGGCGATGGATCAGGAAGACATGATGATGAAACATGCGCTTGTCCTGCTTTCACCGGAAAGCTTGTCGCCCCAAGGGTTGGAGCTTTTGAGCCATATCAGCGCCTTGATTATAGAAAGCGAAGAGACCCTCGCGTTATTTCAATCGGAAGATAAGGAAAAAATTTACGCTTATTTAAGCCAAAGGCTTTGGGACTATAGCCATCAAAAATTTTTCAACGCGAGCCAAAAAAGTTGAAAGGCCTTTCGTCTTTTGGACTATAGCTATCAAAAATTTTTAGGGAGAAGGGGACGTTGATCATGACCAACAGCATTCTCAACGAACAAAACATTTTGTTAAACCAAGCTTTTGCTTCGAAAGAGGAAGCGATTCGCGAGACCGGCAAGCTTTTGGTCGAACGCGGCTATGTGGAGGAAGCGTATATCGATAAAATGCTTGAACGCGAAGCTTTGGCATCCACCTATATGGGAAATTATGTCGCCATTCCCCATGGGACGGAGGACGCTAAAGAAACGGTCAAAGCGTCCGGCATCGGCATTGTGCAAGTGCCGGATGGCGTCGATTTTGGCAATGGCAATGTCGTCAAGCTGCTGATCGGGATCGCCGGCAAAAATAATGAACACATCGAAATGCTCTCAAAGATCGCGATCGTCTGTTCCAAAGAAGAGAATGTCGACCGCATTATCCGAGCGACCGATAAAAAAGAAATTTTAAGCATTTTCAATGAGGTGAATGAATAATGCGAGCCGTACATTTCGGGGCGGGCAACATCGGCCGCGGATTTATCGGGACCCTCCTTTATCAATCGGGATATGAGATCTGCTTTATCGACGTGAATGCCGCCTTGATTGACCTCATTAATTCCCGCAAAGAATACGCGGTGGTGCTGGCGGATCAAACCGAAGACGTTCAGATTGTTAAAAATGTCAGCGGCATAAACAGCCAAACCGACCCGGACAAAGCGATCGAGGCTATTGTTCAAGCGGATCTCGTGACGACGGCGGTCGGGCCCAATGTATTGCCCTTGATTGCCCCGTTAATTGTTGAAGCTTTGCGAAAACGCTTGCGGGAGAATAAACAACCGTTAAACATCATTGCCTGTGAAAATATGATCGGCGCGAGCGGCAAGTTGAAAGAGCACATTTATCAGCGTTTAGACGAAGCGGAAAAACAGGATTTTGATCGTCTCTTTGGTTTTCCGAATGCCGCGGTGGACCGCATCGTCCCCAATCAGGAGAATGCCGATCAGCTGATGGTAAAAGTCGAGCCGTTTTTTGAATGGGTCGTTGAAACGAAGGAAATTCACGGAAAGACGCCCGAGATCGAAGGGGTGACGTTTGTCCCTGACCTGTTGCCGTATATTGAAAGGAAACTGTTTTCCGTCAACACGGGGCACGCGATCACGGCTTATATCGGCTATCAGGCCGGCTGCCAGACGATCCAGGAAGCGATCGAGAACGATCAAGTCCGCCGGATCGTGGAAGGCGCTCTAAAGGAAACCGGCGAACTGCTTATCCGGAAACACGGATTCCGTCCGGAAGACCATTGGATTTATGTCAAGAAGATTGTCAACCGTTTCCGCAATCCTAACATTTCCGATGAGGTGACGCGGGTCGGCCGCTCGCCGAAACGGAAATTAGGCTATGATGACCGTCTTGTCGGCCCGGCTCGGCAATATCATTCCTTGATGAACGAAATCCCGCACCGATTGGTGGATGGAATCGCCGCGGCCCTCAGCTTTGATTTTGCCGGGGACGACGAAGCCGTTGCCGTCCAGAATCTGATCACGAACAAGGGGATCAGAAAGGCGATCGTAGAGCTGACGGGATTGGAGGAAAGCCACCCGCTGATCCCTCACATCGAATCGGCCTATAACAAGTTGCATCATTAATATCCAAATTCAGCATGGTTGAGTGAAGACCGTCCGCTTAAAGGTCGAAGTGGTCCCCTTTAGGCGGGCGGTTTTTCGTTGGATCGAGCGGGAGGCTTTTCTCACCGCAAAGGATAATGCATTTTTTTCAAAAAAACAATGACTTTAAAAGGGACTGTTTTTTATTATAGAAGAAAAGCGGGTGGAAACGATAGTTGAACGTTGTTGGCGGGTCTTGATTGTTTTTTATTAAGAAAAGCGGCCTGCCGAATTTCCGTCCCATTCCGCCACCATCCATATTGATGAATAGTCACAGTCACGCGGCATGCCAAAAGATCATTCGGCGGATCAGGATGCCGGATGATCATTCAGCGGATGCGCAGGCGTCTGCTCTCAGCGCTGCGGGGGTTTTGGTTAAAGAAAAACAAAAACATAACCGACATTTGACCGGATCAAGGAGCGTGGCATGATGGCCTATAGTTACGTGTCCCATTTATACTGCCCGAAATGCCGGAAGACGTATCGCGCGACGGAGCGCCGCCAATTATGCGCGTGCGGCTCGCCGTTGCTGGTCGCCTACGATCTCGACGGACTAAAAGCCGGATGGCGCGCGGATGACTTGAAAGGGCGTGAAACCAGCTTATGGCGTTATCATGAGCTGCTTCCGGTCGAAAAACCGGAAAATAAGGTTTCGCTCGGTGAAGGCATGACGCCGCTGCTTTCGCTGAACGCATGGGGGCGCGATGCGGGCATTGATCGGTTGTTCATGAAGGATGAAGGCCTGAACCCGACCGGTACTTTTAAGGCTCGGGGAGCGGCCGTCGGCGTCTCGAAAGCCAAGGAACTGGGCGTCCGGGCGCTGGCGATGCCGACGAACGGCAATGCGGGTGCCGCGTGGTCGCTGTACAGCGCCCGGGCAGGGATCGAAGCCACCATTGTCATGCCCGTGGATGCGCCGGAAATCACGAAAAAAGAATGCGCCGCGGCCGGGGCCAAGCTGTTTTTGGTGAACGGCTTGATCAGCGATGCCGGGAAAATCGTGGCGCAGGCGGTCGCCAATGCCGGACTGTACGACGTGTCGACATTAAAAGAACCGTATCGGATTGAGGGAAAGAAAACGATGGGCTTGGAGATTGCCGAGCAGTTGAACTGGCACGTCCCCGATGTCATCATCTATCCGACCGGCGGCGGTGTCGGCCTCATCGGCATTTATAAAGCCTTCCGCGAGTTGCGCGAACTCGGCTGGCTGAAAGACGACCGGCTGCCGCGCCTGGTTGCGGTGCAATCGACCGGCTGTGCGCCCATCGTCGCCGCCTGGGAAAAGGGCCTCCTGGAATCCGAGCATTGGCCCAATGCGACAACGCGGGCCTTTGGCATCAACGTTCCGAAAGCGCTGGGCGATTTTCTTGTGCTGGATGCCCTTTACAAGACGAACGGGTGCGCCATTGCCGTTGAAGATGAAGCGATCCTCGAGGAACAGGTCAGAGTCGCGGCCTTGGAAGGCGCCTTTGTCTGCCCCGAAGGCGCGGCCGCTTTTGCCGGCGCAAGACGACTCAAGGAAAAGGACTGGATTCGAGCGGGAGAAACCGTTGTCGTTTTGAACACGGGGACGGGATTGAAATATCCCGATACGGTTTCCGTCGATGTCCCGACCTTGGAGCCGGGAGATCTAATTCCTTTGTAAGATGTGTTCATGCGGGTTGACCGGAAAAGTCGCGCATCGTGCTTTTCCGGTCTTCTTTTTTTTATGGCCGGAATACCAATTTTGGGCGATAACCGCGATCGCAAGTCAAGGGACATAAGTTGGACCAGTTATAGAAAAAAACGAGGGGGCAATCAACGAGGCCTGGCTTGTTACTCGCCCAAAGGGTATTGGGATCAGAAGTCCCCAGTGCCTCAAACATGTAAAAGTTCTTCGGACGGCGGCTCTGAAACGTTCCAGCCCCCTGTTGTTTGATCAGTAATTTCTTTCAATCACAAAATTGACACGGTCACCGCGGAATATTGTTTGAGAATATTCAATGATCGTTTCATCGCTTAAATAGGCAAAGGTTTCGAGCGAGAAACAGGGCGCCCCGTTTTTGATCTGAAGCATTTTAGCGGCGTGGTCATCCGCAAGAAACAGTTCCAGATGTTCAACGGTCTTTTTAATCTTTAATTGATAGTGGTTTTCGAGAACCCGATATAATGATGTTTCACATGCCTTAGCATTGAGAGCCGGTGTTTTCCGCCACGGCAAATAAGCGACTTCATATTGCAGGGGTTCTTGATCGGCATAACGTATTCTTTCAAGCTTATTCACAGGATCTCCGATTTCCAGATGAAAGATTTCGGCCAGCGAGGCGTCGGCTTGAATGACCTCCAGATTTATGACTTTTATGGAAGGCTGCTTTCCTTGCACCGTCAATTGTTCGGAAAAATTTTCAACCGTTGAAGTCAGGGTTTGTTTAACTTTTTTATCCGAGACGAACGTCCCTTTGCCTTGTTTTCGATAAACGTATCCTTCGATTGCCAATTGTTGCAAAGCGGTCCTTACGGTGGTTCGGCTAACTCCAAACTTTTTACAAAACTCGGCTTCGGTAGGAAGCTGTGTATGAGGCTTGTATTTCCCGTTTTTAATTAAATTGAGAATGGCCTCTTTCACTCTGAAATGAAGCGCATGGCCGGCTTTCGCTGTTTCCAATATAATCCCTCCAGAATACCGCTCTATATTTGTTATAACATATGAACGGCTGATATATCCACATACCGGCGCTTAACATGGCCGAATTCCTAGCGTGTCCATGATTCAAGTCGACGCCGAAGACGGGTCCATCACTAAAATTTAAATCAAAATTTGTAGTAACAAATAATAAAATTTGTATTGCATGTTTATAATAATATGTTACTATAATATTCAAATAGATCACAATAACATGAATGACCCTCTTTTTGAAAGCGATTTCATTAAAATGGAGGTGGTTTCTATCGGCTTAAAAGTCGTTGTCATCGGCGGAGGTTCAAGCTATACCCCGGAGATCATCGAAGGGTTGATCGAGCATCATCATGAATTCCCCGTTTCTGAAGTGACGCTCGTCGATATCCGGCAAGGAAAAAGAAAGCTGGAAATCGTCGGAGCGCTGGCCAAGCGGATGATCGAAAGGGCAGGCGTCGCGATCGACTTATCGTGGACGCTGGAGCGGAGAAGCGCGTTGCGGCATGCCGATTTTGTCGTCACACAGATCCGCGTCGGGGGTCTGGCGGCGCGGGAGAAAGACGAACGCATTCCGCTGAGCCACGGGGTGATCGGTCAAGAGACCAACGGACCGGGCGGAATTTTCAAGGCGTTTCGCACCATCCCGGTTCTCATGGATATTTGTGCTGACATCCATGAGATTTGTCCGGATGCCTGGTTAATTAATTTTACCAATCCGGCGGGAATCGTTACGGAAGCGCTTATGAAATACGGCAGGCATAAAAAAGTGATCGGCGTCTGCAATATCCCCTACAACATGAAGCATAGCGTCGCCGAAATCATGGACTGCGACCCGAATGACGTCGAGATTGAATTCATCGGAATGAATCATTTTGTCTTCGGGCGCAAAATCACCATCGCCGGTATCGACCGGACGGATGAAGTTCTCGAAAAAATCGCAAATGCGGAAGTGATCGCTTCTCCCGCCAATATCGTGTCGCTGGGATGGTCGAAAACCTTTATCGAATCGCTTCGGCTTTTACCGAATCCTTATCATCAATACTATTTTCAAAGGGAACACGTTTTGCAAAAAGATCTAAAGGCGTTCAGGGAACATGGCACTCGGGCCGAGGTCGTCCGGCAGCTTGAAAAAGCGCTTTTTGAAAGGTATAAGGATCCGACATTAAAAGAAAAACCAAAGGAATTGGAGAAAAGGGGCGGCGCCTATTACAGCCGTACGGCTTGCAACTTGATGGCCAGCCTTTACAACAATAAAGGGGATGTGCAAACCGTCAATATCGTCAACCGGGGGGCGATTCCGGATCTGCCGCATGATTCGGTCATCGAAGTCAATGCCATCATACAAAAGGACGGGCCGAAGCCTGTTGGCACGGGGCCTCTACCGCTTTCCGTCAAAGGGATCATCCAACAAATGAAAGCGTTTGAACAGCTGGTGATTGAAGCGGCGGTAACCGGGGATTATTCAACGGCTTATTTGGCGATGGTCATGAATCCGCTCGTGCCCGGCGAAGAAACGGCTAAAGTGCTGTTGGATGAATTGTTGGACGCGCATTGGAAGGACTTGCCGCAATTCCATCGAAAATAAGGGGGATTTAAAGGTGGGGCGATTTTTCGGGTTTTTCGAGGAGAAATTCCTGCCGGTCGCCGGCAGGTTTGGATCGCAAAGGCATCTTGTCGCCATTCGTGACGGTTTTGCCGGCATTTTGCCGCTCATCATCATCGGTTCTTTGGCGGTTTTGATTAATAACCTGCCGATTCAGCCTTTCCAGGATTTTATGGAACACGTTTTCAGTGAACATTGGAAAAATCTAGGCGGATATATTTGGAATGGCACCTTTGCGATCATTTCGCTGCTCGTCTGTTTTTCCGTCAGTTACAACTTGGCGCGGCACTATAAAGTGGACGCCCTCGCCGCCGGCTTGGTGTCGGTCGCTGCCTTGATCATTTTGACCCCACTCGTCGCGGACGGTCAAGGGATCTCCTTGAATTGGATGTCGGCGTCCGGCTTGTTCGTCTCCCTCATTGTCGGACTGCTTGCGACGGAGATTTTCAGGAAACTTTCGCAAATGAATTTGGTGATCAAAATGCCGGAGGGCGTTCCGGAGGCGGTGTCGCGTTCGTTCGCTTCCATGATCCCGGCCATGATCGTCTTGGCCATTTTTGGAATCCTACAAATCCTCTTTATCGATGTCATCGGCACGAGCGTCCAAGATATCATTTACAAATCAATTCAGGCGCCGTTCCAACATATGGCCGCGAGCTTGCCGGGGATTCTGGCGATCGAATTCACGAAATCGTTTCTCTGGTTTTTCGGACTGCACGGTTCGAACATTTTGGAACCTGTCATTGAGTCGGTCTATTTGCCGAGTATGCAAGAAAACATCCAACTCTTCAATCAAGGGGTTTCCGCTTATCAAGTCCCGCATATCATCACAAAACCGTTTATCGACGTGTTCGTTGCGATGGGCGGCATCGGCACCGGCTTGTCCTTGATCATCGCGATCTTCATCGTCGGGCGGTCCAGGCAAGTGCGAAGCATCGGCAAACTCGGGGGACCGGCCGCGCTGTTCAACATCAACGAACCGATCATTTTCGGCATCCCTGTCGTTTTGAATCCGATTCTTTTCGTTCCGTTTCTCTTGGTCCCGCTCGTGAATGTGACGATCGCGTATTGCGCCACCTCCCTCGGCCTTGTGCCGAGAACCGTCGTCATGGTGCCGTGGACGACACCGCCGATCATCGGGGGATACTTGGCAACCGGTGGTTCTCTTGCCGGCTCGATTTTACAATTGGTCAATTTGGCTGTTGGTACGTTCATTTATCTTCCGTTTTTAAGAATGTTGGATAAACAAATGTTAAAAAATGCTCCGGTTGAAAAAATGTCCTCTTTAAAAACGATCGATCAAAAGGATACAACCCTCTAAAAAGAGAATAAATATATGTGGGCGATAAGGGGGTAGACGATGAGATTAATCGTTAATGCGGATGATTTCGCATACACGCCGGCGGTGACATATGGAATTCTTGATGCTTTCTTGAACGGCATTGTGACGTCGACGACGATGATGTGCAATTCGCCGCATTTTGCCCACGCGGTTAAAATCGCAAAGCAATATCCGAAACTTGGTGTCGGCGTTCACCTCGTCTTAACTTGGGGCAAGCCGCTCAGTCCGGGCGTTTCTTCGCTGGTTGATGAAAGCGGTTACTTTTACAAGCAGCAGGAGATTTTCGACCACGCCCGGCCGGAGGACATTGAGCGTGAATGGACGGCGCAGATCGAGCGGTTTATTTCCGAGGGATTGGAACCGACACACTTGGATAGCCACCACAATGTGCACGGACATGAGCTCGCGCTTCCGGTTGCCATAAAACTGGCGAAAAAATACGGAATTCCGTTAAGAAGGGCCCATAACGGACCATCTGTTGATGAAGCGTATGGCTCTGTATTGCGAACGGATTTGCATTTGCGGGATTTTTACGGCGATGGGGTGAGCTATGACACGCTAGAAAAATTGTTGGAACAGGTTGCCGAAAGGGAACAATATGTTGAGATTAACTGTCATCCCGCTTTTATCGATAATGAACTGAAGCGGCAAAGTTCCTATGTCGAGACGCGCTTAAAGGAGCATGAAATTGTAACGTCCGAGCGCATCAAAGATTTTGTAAAGAAAAAAGGCATAAAACTGATCACTTATAGGGATCTCGCGGAGCGCCTCCGCCGTTGAGGCGGAAAGGGGATGGCGAAAAGCCATCGCGCCGGGAAGATCCGCGCGCTTTGCGATCGGGCGGACAAAAATGGAGCAAGCGGGCCGACGTTCCACCCGTGGCCATGTCGTGGGGTATCGGGCGGGAATTCACTCGTCCCCGTTTGAACGTTGTTTTAAGCGGTAGTGAAAAACGACCCCCACATGAGTAACATTTTCAAACGGCAGTGAAAACAGGATAGGAGTGCAAGGAGGTGGGGCTTTTGAATATCGTCCTGGTTTGTTCGGCAGGGATGTCCACGAGCATGCTCGTGGAAAAAATGCGTAAGGCGGCAAAAGAAGAGCATGTCGAGGCGACGATTCAAGCCACTTCCGAAGCGGATTTGGGAAGATTTCTGGATCAGGCCGATGTCATCCTCATCGGCCCGCAGGTCAGATATTTGGCTTCAAAGATTGAATCTCAAGCCGGGCCTTACGGCATAAAAGTTGCCGTCATCGATCCTGTTTATTATGGTTTGATGGACGGGGCTAAAGTGTTCGAACAAGCACGGGAGCTGCTGAAATAAAATAGGATGGGGCAGGTGCGTTGTAAGATAGGGCACCTGTTTTTGTATTTTAAGCTCCTAGGAAATAGGGCGGAATAATTACATCGGCGGTCGAGATGCACGAATTTTCTTATTTAGCCAGCGAGTACTGGACATCGGAACGCATCGATTGAAACACAGTTGAAAGTAGGCAGGGGTTGTTGTCGAGAATGCTTTGATCAAGAATTTAAAATAAAATATCATCATCCTGACTGAGTCTATTTGAAGGGAGTCATAAGAATGTTGTTCAGATTCCCGCATTTCATTATAATAAAAATAACACAACTAATAATCGGAATTATGTTTTATAAATGATCATTAAAAATTTTCCTCGGGCTATGGTCAATGGATGTTTAATTTTACCAAAAGCAATATGATTGCGTTGTTTAACATATAAAAAGAGGGGTATAACACTGCGTCGGGAAAAAATCCTCGCCCATCAGTGCAACCCCTCTCAGTATATCATATTGATGTATATTGAATTTTATACCTTTTCATTTATACAGTCAAGAAAAAAATGCAGGGGGACTATACATGCAAGGGGATACGAACGATGATTTATTGGAAAAACACGGAATAAATCGAATGGGGGAGAAATTCTTCGTCCAAAGATGGTTTGAAATTTTGAACGATCTAACACATGATTCGTATCATATTAAACATCTAAATTCGGTAATAGCTCTAAAAGAAATTATAGAAGTTTGTGAAGGAATTATTTCAGGTGAAATTAAACTTCAAGCAATTGAGTCACCAATTAAAGAAATGCAACAAATAATAAAATCCGATCTCTTATTGGATAAATATTTCAATCAATATAAAAAAATCATCCAAAGAAGCATTTGTAAAGTTCCCAACGACATTTCTAATGTTTATCGTATAATGTTCCAACTGAAAATTGCATTTAAAAAGATAGAAAACTTGTATTTAATTAGGAATATCGAAGAGATAGAACCCGCTGTGGAATACAATTCATTGGGAAATATAGATTATCTTATAGGGTCATTAGTAAGTGGTTTAATATCATTGGGTTGGTCAACCGAAAGCTTATATTTAGAATTAAAACGGCGAATTTCAGTTGATTGGGATCTCCATAGATTTTTGACTATTTTAAAAAAGAAACCGGAAGTATATGTATGTTTATATAAAGTTCGGAAACTCCCGCCAAATGATAGTCTGGATCTTTTGAAAAGAGCAGGTTTAAATATTTATTCTGGTCAAAAAATTAAAGAGGATTACCCAAAAGTTGATCTCAAAAATTTTATCGCAAATGATTCAAATTATATAAAAAAGAAGATTGAAATATTCGATTATTATTCTGCTTCGGAAAAGGGTTGGGAAGAAATCAAGAGTTCATTAGACATCGTAAAATTTTATGGCTATAAAGTCCCCGAACTTGATTATAAACCTATTGTTTTTTTGCCTTATGGAGAGAAAGTTGTTGCGAATAAGGAAATCTTCCAAAGAAAAATATTAAAAAACCATAAGGCAACCGAAAGGATGTATGAACAATATTTTGAGTTTGTAAACCGTGATGATGTGTCTCCGTCCGCCAAATCGAGGGTCAAACAAGTTTTCCAATATATAAGAATGGGTGAAGAATCTCTATCCATTGAAACTATGTTTTTAAATTTATGGGTAGCTCTTGAGTCTTTCGTTAGAAGCCCTCAGTTTAAAAATGATATAGAAAATGTCATGGAAGTGACAGCGGCCATCGAGTCGGATGATGTATAAAATTTTGTGTAAAGCATTTTGCTAGAACAAAAGAAAAAAGGTAGGGTATTCTCTGATTTGGACCACAACACATTCCAGAGAAAGGAGTACCCTACCTATGTCTAAAAGAAGTATACCGAATGTCGACTGGGCAAATCAACTGGAAAGTGTTATTCGTCAATTTGTGAAAGAAAAATTAGAGCTGATTATGCGGGAAGAAATGAAAAATTTCCTCGAAATCGAACAGGCTGGAACACCGAATATGAGAAACGGCTACTATCAGCGAAATCTAGATACGCAATATGGCCGGATTGAGGGTCTTTTGGTTCCAAGAGACCGAAACGGGGAATTTCAAACACAGTTGTTTGCCCCTTACCAACGGCACACCGGCTGGCTGGA
>NZ_BDDQ01000032.1 GCF_002003465.1 Caenibacillus caldisaponilyticus
GACGAAAAATGGATATCGGGACGCAAATACCTGGATATGTCCGACTATTGGCAGTGGCGGAAAACGAAAGAGTTAGGCGTTCAAACGATGAATCAGGAAGTTTCGGCGATCAAGAAAGTGGGATAATTTCTTCGACGTGTCAAGGAGAACGTGAAATACCTCGGAAGCGAGGAGTTGCCGCGAAAGCGCCTTGACACACCTGTACTTTGACAACAATGATCATTAGTCCGGGAAGGCGACCGGCAGGGAGACTTGCCGGACTTACCTGCCATACGTCAGGTCATCAGGTCCATCTTTCTATCAAAGGGAAATTTACACAATAAAATGGACTTGACCTTTTTTTGGGCAAATTTTGGGCAAAAGCGTCGATGAACCATCTTTGATGATTTTGCCCAAAAAACGGAAACCCCTCGATGCCTTGTGCATCAAGGGGTTTAGCTCTTAATACATCATCAAATATTGATCGCGTTCCCATTGGTGAACTTGTGTGCGGAACATATCCCATTCGATTTCCTTCGCCTCAATAAAGTGGCTCAGCGCGTGGGAACCGAGGGCGTCGGTGATCACCTTGTCGGTTTTCATGACGTTTAAGGCTTCGTACAACGTCGCCGGCAAGTCCGGGATACCGGCCGCTTCGCGATCCGCTTTATCCATGACGTAGATGTTGCGGTCGATCGGAGCCGGCGGCTTCAAACCGCGGCGAACGCCGTCCAAACCGGCCGCCAGCATGACCGCCATGGCGAGATACGGGTTGGCGGAAGGATCGACGCTGCGCACTTCAATGCGCGTGCTCATGCCCCGTTTCGCCGGCACGCGGATGAGCGGGCTGCGGTTCCGGAGCGACCAAGCGACATAGCAAGGCGCTTCATAGCCCGGGACGAGCCTCTTGTAGGAGTTGACCGTCGGGTTCGTGATCGCCGTAAAGGCGCGGGCGTGTTCCAAAATGCCGGCGATAAACTGCATGGCGGTTTCGCTCAACATATGTTCGCCGTTCGGATCGTAAAACGCGTTTTCGTTGCCTTTAAAGAGTGACATGTTCGAGTGCATGCCGGAACCGTTCACGCCATAGAGCGGTTTGGGCATGAACGTCGCGTGCAGCCCGTGTTGGCGCGCGATCGTTTTGACGACAAGTTTGAACGTTTGGATGTTGTCGCACGTCGTGACGGCATCCGCGTACTTAAAGTCGATTTCGTGTTGACCGGGCGCGACTTCGTGGTGGGACGCTTCCACTTCAAAGCCCATGTCTTCGAGTTCGAGAACGATGTCGCGGCGACAATTTTCGCCGAGATCGGTCGGTGCAAGGTCAAAATAACCGCCGTTGTCGTTCAACTCGAGCGTCGCTTCGCCTTTTTCGTTCATTTTGAACAAGAAAAATTCCGGTTCGGGACCGATGTTAAAGCTCGTAAAGCCGAGCTTCCGCATCTCTTCCAGCTGCCGCTTCAATATCCGGCGCGGATCGCCTTCAAACGGGGTCCCGTCCGGATTGTAGATGTCGCAGATGAGCCGGGCGACTTTTCCTTTGCCCGACGTCCACGGGAAGACCACCCAGGTGTCGAGGTCGGGATAGAGGTACATATCGGATTCTTCGATGCGCACGAAGCCTTCGATCGAAGAACCGTCGAACATCACTTCATTATTTAAGGCTTTCGGCAACACGTCGACGGGAATTTCGACGTTTTTGATGATGCCGAGCAAATCGGTGAACTGCAGCCTTACAAATTTGACGTTTTCTTCTTCAGCTAAGCGGAGGATGTCCTCTTTTGAATATTTCCCCATCTGATCCTAAGCCTCCCATGATTTGGCGGAACGGGGAAGCGCCTCAATGGAAGAACCGCGAAAGTTCTCCTTGGATGAGTGTCGTCCGGCCGTGCCTTCCCGCCATCGTCAGCTCTTGTTTCAACAGCTTTAACAATTCCTCGTCGGTTAATTCCGGTTTATCTTCCGAGAAGAGCGGCTGGCTGTTCATGTCCGGTCGTTCCACTTCATTCCGACGGGCATCCAACAGCCCTTTTTCGCTCAGGACGTGCTTGATGCCGGCGAGATTCATGCCTTTATCAAGCAGCGCTTTAATCTCAAGCAACCGCTCGACGTCGTTAAACGAAAACAAGCGGCGGTTGCCCTTCGTCCGTTCGGGAAAAATCAGGCCTTGCTCTTCATAATAGCGAATTTGCCGGGCCGATAAACCGGTCAATTTACCGACGATGCTCATGGAAAAAAGCGGGGTATTGCGACGGATGCCATCATCCACGGACGCTCCCTCCTCCCTTTTTAACTTGATTATATGCAACCGTCATTTTTCTGTCAACACATGTTAGGTTTTATTACATAAAAAGAAATATCACATGACGTTACGAGAGGCACGCGGTTTTTATTGTATTCAGTTCGATGGGATTGCGGCGAATTTTCGTTGCATCCATATCGGTGATCAAATTTTCGAGGACGGTGATTCATCGGTCAAATCGTTTCCCCCGTCTGAGCGATCCAGCCCTTTTCAAAGAAAGCGTCGAGAGCGGTGAGAATGGCGATTTTCACATGGGCATACGTCAAACCGCCTTGCACATAGGCGATATAAGGCGCGCGCAGCGGGCCGTCGGCCGACAGCTCAATGCTGGAGCCTTGTACGAACGTCCCCGCCGCCATGATGACGTCGTCCTCGTACCCCGGCATCGGGCTCGGATACGGCACGACATGGGCATTGACCGGTGAAGCCGCTTGGATCGCCTGGCAAAAAGCGACCATCTTGTCGGGATCGCGGAAAATGACGGACTGAACGAGGTCGGTTCGTTCGGCATTCCATACCGGATCCGCTTCAAGCCCGACCTTCTCGAGGATGTTAGCCGTAAAAATCGCGCCTTTTAAAGCCTCGGCCGTGACGTGCGGGGCGAGAAACAGCCCTTGATACATCGGGGCGAGCGCCCCTTGCGTCGGCCCGACTTCCCGGCCGAGGCCGGGCGCCGTCAAGCGCTCGGCGGCTTGCTCGACGAGGTCCACGCGCCCGACGATATAACCTCCCGAAGCGACGAGGCCGGCCCCCGGGTTTTTGATCAGCGAACCGCAGACCAAGTCCGCGCCGACGTGGCACGGTTCCCGGTCTTCGACGAATTCGCCGTAACAGTTGTCGACGAACACGATGATCTCCGGAAAACGGGCTTTGATCGCCTGGATCGCCGCCCCGATGGCTTCGATGTTCAACGACGGCCGTTCATCGTAGCCGCGCGAACGTTGGATGGCGACCATCTTCGTCCGCGGGCCGATCGCCTGAATCACCCGATCGATGTCGATGCCGCCATCTTTCAACGGAACAACCCGGCAATCGATGCCGAAATCCTTCAAAGTGCCGCTGCCGCCGGCGCGCAGCCCGATGACCGCCTCCAGCGTATCGTACGGTTTCCCGGATATGTACAACAGTTCGTCGCCGGGGCGCAGCACGCCGAAGAGCGCGATCGTGATCGCGTGCGTGCCCGAAACGATCTGCGGGCGGACGAGGCCGGCATCCGCGCCGAACACATCTGCGAAAACGGCCTCCAACGTCTCCCGCCCGAAATCGTCATAACCGTAGCCCGTCGACCCATGGAAATGGGCATCGCTGACGCGACGGTCGCGAAAACTTTTTAAAACCCGCATTTGATTTTTTTGCGCCGTTGCCTCGATTTGCTCAAAAAGAGACCGCACGTCTTGTTCCGAGCGGTCTGCCAATTGTTTTAACGCATGGCCGTGCTTAAACCATTCATACATTGCCTGCTGGATCTCCTTTACCTCTTAGCTGTATATAAAGCGGCGAAGCGGGCCACACATACCCGCTGTATAAAAACGCTTGTTCCTCGTCTTGCCACGTTTTCGAAGCGACGATCGTCCCGGTTTCGAGCCGCGCCATCAACCCTCCTTCCGCCGCGGGAACGACGGTCCGATACGGCCGGCACTCCGCAACGATCGCGTCTTCAATCATCCGTTTAATCCGGTCGATATCGGCCTCGTCCAAGGCCGAAACCGCACGGTCGCCTTCGACGGCGCCATACGGATCAGAGCAAAGATCCCTTTTATTAAAAATCATCAGCTTGGGGATCGCCCCGGCGCCGAGATCGCCAAGCAGCTCGTCCACCGTCCGGATGTGCTGATTGCGATTGGGATGGGAAAGGTCGACGACGTGAACGAGCAAATCGGCCTCTTTGACTTCTTCCAGCGTGGAGCGGAACGCCGCGATCAGCCCGGTGGGCAGCTGCTGAATAAATCCGACGGTGTCCGTCATCAGCGTGGTAAAACCACTGGGCGTGCGAAACCGGCGGGTCAGGGGGTCCAGGGTGGCGAACAGCAAATCTTCCTCATAGGCATCCGCCGATGTCAAGCGATTGAACAGCGTCGACTTTCCCGCGTTCGTATAACCGACTAAGGCGATGCGGAACCAATCGCTTTTTTTCCGGCGCGCGCGATACAAGCCGCGATGCCGGACGACATCGGCCAGTTGCTTTTTGATTTCGCCAATGCGGCGCCGGATGTGACGGCGGTCGGTCTCCAGCTGCGTCTCGCCCGGCCCGCGCGTGCCGATGCCGCCGCCGAGCCGCGAAAGGGACTCGCCCATGCCAGAAAGCCGCGGCAACAAATATTCCAATTGGGCCAACTCGACTTGAAGGCGGCCTTCGCGGGAGCGGGCGCGCTTTGCGAAGATGTCGAGGATCAGCTGCGTGCGGTCGATGACTTTCACGTTTAACAGCTCGGCGAGATTCGCCTGTTGGGTCGGCGACAGTTCGCCGTTGAAAATGACCGTCTCCGCTTCGGTTTCTTTGCAGAGCGCCGCGATCTCTTCCGCTTTTCCGCGCCCGATGTACGTGGCCGGGTCCGGCTTCGGCCGCGACTGCGTGACGACCGCCGCGACCTCCGCCTCCGCGGTTTTCGCCAAATTCTTCAATTCTTCCATCGCATAGTGGAATTGTTGACCGTCGGAGCGCAGATCCGAACAGCCGACGAGAATGGCTCGTTCCATGTGCGACCCCCATTCCTTTATAATCATGAAAAGACCCGGATGCCGCTGAACCGTCCCGCCGGCGGGCATCCGAGCGCCGTAAACCTTAAAGGATCGATTCCATGTTCAGATCATCCACCGTTGGTCTTGCCGTTTTTTCTCTGCCATCTTCAATGGTAATGTCGGCAGCCCGGATCGTCAACAAAGCCTCGCGGTCCGGCACGCCTTCCCTTAACAAGCGGACGGCCTGCTGGCGGATGCTTTTTTCGATCAGATTGCGGACGTACCGGCCGTTGCTGAACGAACGCTCGTTTTCGCTCACCTTATTTTGCAAATGGCGGCTTAACTTGCGGCGCGCTTCCGCGGTGAACTTATACTCCCGTTCGGCCACCATCTGTTCGGAAATCGCGAGCAGCTCTTGGTCGGTATAGTTCGGAAAGGTAATGATGATCGGAAAACGCGACGGCAAACCGGGATTCATGCGCAAGAAGCGATTCATTTCATCCGAATAGCCCGCGAGGATGAGAATGAATTCGTTGCGCAGATCTTCCATATGTTTCACAAGACTGTCGATTGCTTCCTTTCCGAAATCTTTTTCGCCGCCGCGCCCGAGCGAATAGGCTTCGTCGATAAAGAGAATCCCGCCTTGCGCCTTCTTGATGAGATCTCGGGTTTTTTGAGCGGTCTGGCCGATGTATTCGCCGACAAGATCAGCACGCTCCGCCTCGATGAGATGGCCCTTGGAAAGGACGCCCATCTCGGCAAACAATTCCCCCAACAGGCGGGCGACGGTCGTCTTCCCCGTTCCCGGATTGCCTTTGAACAACATGTGCAGCGTTTGTTCCTCCGCTTTCAGCCGGTACTGCTGCCTTAACCGGTTGACGCACAGCAACGCGTAAATTTCCCGCACCGTTTTTTTGACTTCTTCCATGCCGATCAGGCGCGAGAGCTTCTCCTCGACTTGTTCCAGCGAATAGTGAAGACGGGCTTCATCGGGTTGGACGGCGATCGGCTCTTCGGCATCCTTCTTGTATTGGTTCAAAACGACGTTAATCCGGCCTTTATGATTAAAAGTCAACGCCTCCGACACAGCGGCTCACCTCTCCGTTTTATGGCGAACAGACACCTTACCAAGGGCGCGCTGAGCGAATCGCCCTTTGCGAAGTTCTTTAGGCTAATATACGCTTTTTAAAGCCCGTACGTGACATTCGCCCATTTTTGGGGTCCGAAAATCATGCTTCCATCGAACCGAGTTTCGGGAACGCCTCTCCTTCGCGCGGATCCACGGAAGCCGCAATGGACCGCGGCCGTGACCCGTCCGCCGGTTGTTCAAGCAAAAACTGCCGGGGAACTTTTAAGACAAGCAATAAACCTTGGTCCGACGCGAAACACCGACCGCTCAAAAAACGCCGTTGCATTTAAATATATGTCAGCGGGAGGCGTTTTACAAACAGCTGCGGAAGGCCGAAGTTTCAGGATCAGGCTTGGGAGGCGAGGCAAACGGTGAGCCGCTGGCCGAAGCGGAACGCCTTGAACCGACCCGCGCAAGTCGTCGGTGTCTCAAACGGCATAGAGGTCTGTCCGCCACAGGCGATGACGGGGGCGCCGAGGACTTGTCATCTAATGCTCATGCCCCGCCATCCGCTGAATCGTCCCTCTAAAAACCATCGCGGGTTGTCGGAGAGTCCCGTTCAATCGGCAAAAAAGTCCTTCACGGATTTCGCTGCCAAGCGGTTTTATGCGTGCTGGTTTTACCGTTGCATGGTTGCGCTTGGCATCGGCTTTCTCATCTTCACCCTAGAATTCGGGCGGTTTCCTTGAGCGGATGGGCGCTTTCAATCGCCTACTAAACCAACAATCTCCGGCCGGGCCGGAGATTGTATCGTCTTATTCTTCCTCTTGGTTAAAATGAACGGGACGCGACGGGGCAAAAGTCGATATGGCATGCTTGTATATAAGCTGTTGCTTGCCATCGCTTTCAATCAACACCGTGAAATTGTCAAAGCCTTTGACCAAACCTTTCAACTGAAAACCGTTGAGCAAAAAGATGGTGACGAACGTGCCGTCTTTACGCAACTGATTCAAAAAACTGTCTTGAATATTGACTGTTTGTTTCATGTTCAGCGCGATCCTCCTCTAATCTCTATATCTGTTGTATTCGACTTAAACTTTAACTTTCCTGCAACGAATTGAAGGATTTTAAAAAAGTTTGTTTCGACATCTTTAGCGTCAAACCAAGTGACGTCCATTTGCCGGCGAAACCAAGTATATTGCCGTTTGGCAAGCCGCTTCGTGTTGCGCTTGATGAGTCCGATCGCTTCATCGAGGCTGTACAGGCCTTGAAAATATCCGAACAATTCCTTGTAGCCGATCGACTGCGTCGATTGGGCGTCCGCGAGGCCGCGATCGTACAATTGCCGGGCTTCATCGACCAAACCGGCGGCGATCATCTTATCCACGCGGTCCTCGATGCGCCGATACAACGCGTCGCGGGGCATCGTCAGCCCGATGACGGCCGCCTCATAAAGCGGGCGGGAAGCGCCTTCGGCGGCGGACGGCGGCCGGCCCGTCAGATGGTATCTTTCCAGGGCGCGCACGATCCGTTTGACGTTGTTCGGATGCACGCGGTGGGCATATTCCGGATCGATTTCTTTAAGGCGCTCGTAAAGTTTATCGGTGCCCTCCCGGACGGCGCGTTCTTCCAGGCGGCGCCGCAACTCGGGGTCGGGCGCCGCTTCATCAAAACGGTAGTCATAGATCGCCGCCTTGATGTACAATCCAGTGCCGCCGACGAGAATCGGCAACCGGCCGCGCGCCGCGACGTCCGCGATCGCTTTGCGCGCATCGCGTTGAAAATCCGCCGCTGAGTAAGACGCCTCCGGCGGGAGAAGGTCGATAAGATGATGCGGGACGCCGTCGGCCTCCTCGGGTGAAATTTTTGCGGTCCCGATATCCAAACCTTTATATACTTGGGAAGCGTCTCCATTGATGACTTCACCGTTCAACGCCTTGGCCAGCCGGACGCCGACCGCCGTTTTGCCGACGGCGGTCGGGCCGACGACGACGCAAAGTTTCACGTTCACGACAACACCACGCTTTGGTTGGTTGGTTTAATTTTACAAAACGGAATGAAAAAGCGCAAACCGCCCAAGCTTTTCTAACGATTTTCTGTGTGTATTTCTTTTCAGCGCGCCTCCCGCTATCTTGGCGCGCTGACCCTTCCGCTCCGCAACGGGTGGTGGCGTTCTATAAATAAGCGCTCCCATCGCCGCCACCGCACAGTCCGGTCCGCCGGATTTCGGAAAAAACGTTGGCCATGCCGCGGATGTCCAACCAGAGTCTCGCGGCGGGCACCGCCAAGACGGTTTCACATGACGCGCTTGAACATTTTCTCCAGCTCGTACGTGGAGATGTGCACGATGACCGGGCGCCCGTGTGGACAAGTAAATGGATCTTCCGCTTTCGCCAAATCGGCCAGCAGCGCCTCGATTTCTTCCGGGCGCAGATGGTGATTGGCCTTGATCGATTTTTTGCACGCCATCATGATGGCGAGGTCTTCGCGCAATTCCTTGACGGACACGTTGCCGCGTTCCAACAATTCTTGGACGATCGCCTCGATCATTTCCTTTTCCCTGCCGCGCGGCAGCCAGCGCGGATGGGCGCGGACGATGACGGAGCGCGGGCCGAACGGTTCGACCGCAAAGCCGAGGCTTTTCAGAAACTCGAAATGTTGCTCAATGATGGCGTATTCCGCGGCGGAAAATTCAAAGGTCAAAGGCAGAAGCAATTCCTGCACTTCAGGATCGGTTTCCGCGACCTTTTCGCGAAAGTATTCATATTTAATCCGCTCTTGGGCGGCGTGTTGGTCGATCAAATACAAACCGCTTTCGTTCTGAGCCAAAATGTACGTGCCGTGCAGCTGTCCGATCGGATACAGAACGGGCATGCGCCCGCCCCGCCTTGCTTCCGTTTTCGGCCCCGTTCCGGCGGTGTCTGGCAAGCCGTCCGGATCGACCGCTTCTCTTTCCGTTTCGTCCGCAAGGTCCTTGGCAAAACCGTTGGCCGGCCTTTCCTCCCCTCCTAGGCCAAATTCCGGCGGGTGCAGAGAGGCGGTGTCGTGCGGCCTTTCATGGAAAACAGGGCAGTCGCTTCCGGTCGAAGAAACCGTTTGCGCTGCGCCGTCGCCGTCCGGCCGCGCCGACTGATCGTCGGGCTCAACGGGGCGTGGCCGGGAAGCCGCCGGCCGCTCCGCTTCCGGGACGACTTGTTTTGCCGGGGCTCCGGACCGGTCGAAGCCTCGCTCATCGCCATGTGGAGCCGCGTGCTTGCGATCCTCGCCCGCGGGTTTCCCGAGTTCGGGCATTCGGGCGTCCCCGCCGGTCTCGCGCTCACCAGCCGCCGGCCGCCGGTCTCCATCGGGGGTCCCGGGCGCGGAAGCTTTCTTTTCCGCCCCTCCTTCCCCGTCCGTCCAAAGGGGGGACGCTTCTTTGACGTAGTCGCGCGCGTTCGGTTCCGCCGCGGCGGAACCGTCGGAGAAAGTCTCGAAGCGGAAGGCCTGTTGTTCCGAACGCCCTTTTTCGCCCTTTGGCCTTGCCCCGACCGACGGAATGAGCCGCTCCTTGTGGAACGTTTCCCGGATCGCCCGTTCGACGAGCTCGCATAGCTCTTTTTCTTTACTGATCCGGGCCTCAAGCTTCGCCGGGTGGACGTTCACGTCGATCAACGCCGGGTCGGTTTCGATGTGGATGACGGCGATCGGATAACGGCCGATCGGAAGCAAGGTGTGGTAACCCCTCAACACGGCGTTGAACAGTCCATAGTGGCGGATGAAACGCCCGTTGATGAACAGGTAGACGTATTGACGGCCGGCGCGGGTGATCTCCGGTTTGACGAGCCGGCCGTACACTTTGAAATCGAGCGATTCTTCGCTGAACGAAAGCGACGCCTTGGCGGTGCGATAGCCGTAAATGGCCGCCAGCACTTGGGCCAGATCGCCGTTGCCGTTCGTGCGCAGCAAGATTTTCCCGTCATGTGTCAACAAAAAGCGCACGTCGGGGGACGCCAGCGCGAGCCGGTTCACGACGTCCGTAATATTAGCGAGTTCGGTATGTATCGTTTTCAAATGTTTGAGGCGCGCCGGCGTATTATAAAACAATTGCGTGACGGTCATTTCCGTTCCCCGGTTGGAAGGCGCCAACCCGGATTCGAGAATTTCGCCGCCCTGTATGACGAGGTAGCGCCCGGGGCCTTCGCCCGTTCCGGTCAATAGCTCCACCCGGGAAACCGAGGCGATGCTCGGCAGCGCTTCGCCGCGGAAGCCGAGCGTCCGAATATGAAAGAGGTCGTGTTCATCGCGGATTTTGCTCGTCGCGTGCCGTTCAAATGCCGCTTCGCAGTCTTCGGGCAAAAACCCGTGGCCGTTGTCGGTGACCTTGATCTTGCGCAGGCCGCCTTCTTCCACTTCGATTTGTACGGACGTCGCGCCGGCGTCAAGGGCGTTTTCGACCAATTCTTTCACGATGGACGCCGGCCGTTCCACGACTTCGCCGGCGGCAATCTTGTTGGCCAGACGCTCGTCCATTTTTTTGATCCGTCCCATGACCGCCACCTCCAAGGCATAGGATATCAACGAAACAACTTGAGCCGATTGCCGGCTCTTCCACATCGCCACCGCCGTCCGCACGTCTTTCCTTCGATAGATTTTGAAAGAAACGATCCCGCCTTTTCGCGTGATGCGCCGATGGCCGCAAAAAATGGGGCGCGTTAATCTTTCAGCTTCTGTTGCAGTTCGTACAGGCGGTTCATCGCTTCCATCGGCGTCATGTCCAACAAATTGAGCTGTTTCAGGCGCTTGATCACGTCGCGTTCCTTTTTGGCCAGCGGCGGCGCGGCGGGCGCCGCTTCTTCAAACAAGCTGAGCTGTTCGCCGGCGCCGCCCGCCTTGAGATCGCTTGGTGGCCGCTCATTTCGATCCCCGTCCGCATCGGCGCCCGTTGACAACGTTTCCTGCGTGCCGCCGGCCATTGGCTCCGTCCCGGAGGCTTGACGCGCCGAGCCGTTGCCGCCCGGTTTCTGCGAATCCGGCGCGGCAGCGCGGCCCTCCGCCTCTTTTGGCAGATGCGAACCGCCCGCTTGACGAATAGAAACGGAAGGCGCATGTTGCTCCAATTCCTCAAGGATGGCCGTCGCTCGCTCAATGAGCGGCTTCGGAAGCCGGGCGAGTTCGGCGACATGGATGCCATAGCTTTTGTCGGCATAGCCGGGCATCACTTTATGCAGGAAAATGAGGCGGCCGTCTTCTTCGATCGCGCCGACGTGGACGTTTTTCAGCCGGGGTAGCGTCGCTTCCAAGTCCGTCAGTTCATGATAGTGAGTGGAAAACAACGTCTTCGCTCCGACGCGGTCGTGGATATATTCAATCATCGCCCGCGCGATCGCGATGCCGTCATAGGTCGACGTCCCCCGCCCGATTTCATCTAGGAGGATCATGCTTTGGGGCGTCGCGTGCGATAGCGCGTCCTCCGCTTCGGACATCTCGACCATAAAGGTGCTCTGGCCTGAAACGAGATCATCCGCCGCCCCGATTCGCGTAAAGATTTGGTCAAAGATCGGCAGCACCGCCTCGTCGGCCGGGACAAAACAACCGATTTGCGCCATGATGGCGATCAAGGCCGCCTGACGCATGTACGTGCTTTTTCCGCCCATGTTCGGTCCGGTGATCAACAAAATGTCGCATGCTTCATCCATGACGATGTCATTGGCGACAAAAGACTGATCGGTGAGGACGCGCTCGACGACAGGGTGGCGGCTGTTGATGAGCCGCAAGCTCTTGCGCTCGGTAAACGTCGGACGGGTATAGCCGTATTCGTCGCTGATGGTCGCGAAGCTTTGCAGGACGTCGATTTCGGCGATGACGCGCGCCAGCTTCTGCAAGCGTTCGGCGTAGCTTTTGATCTGCTCCCGTATCGTCTGAAACAGCTGGTATTCCAGACTGGAGATTTTCTCCTCGGCTTCGGTGATGAGCTGTTCTTTTTCTTTCAATTCCGGGGTAATAAACCGTTCCGCGTTGGTCAACGTTTGTTTGCGTTCATAACGGCCTTCCGGCAAATATTTCAGGTTGGGCTTCGTCACTTCGATATAGTAACCGAAGACTTTGTTGTAGCCGATCTTCAACGATTTAATGCCGGTGGCTTCGCGCTCCTTCTGCTCCAATTCGGCGAGCCACGATTTGCCGTTTTTTTGGATGTAACGATATTCGTCGAGTTCAGGGTGAAAGCCGTCCTTAATCATGCCGCCGTCGGTCACGGATGCGGGCGGATCGTCGACGATCGCCTCGTCGATGATCGCGTGGACTTCGCCGCACGGATCGATGGCGTTCACGAACTCGTGAATGGCCCTGTGATCGATGTTTTTCAGAATGTCGATGATCTCCGGAATCTCGGCGAGCGAGCGCTTCAGCTGATTGAGTTCCCGGGCGTTGACGTTGCCGTAGGATACGCGGCCGACGAGCCGTTCCAGATCATAAACGCGGCGAAGCGATTCCCGCAATGCCTCGCGTTCGATGAAATGCTCTTTCAAAGCTTCCACCGCGGACAACCGCTTTTCAATGGCCTCTCGGTCAATGAGCGGCTTCTCAAGCCATTGCTTGAGCTTGCGCCCGCCCATCGCCGTCATCGTGCGATCCAAAATCCAGAGAAGCGAACCGCGCTTTTTCCCTTCGCGCAGCGTTTTCATAATCTCCAAGTTGCGGCGCGCGCCGGCGTTGAGAACCATATAGTCGAAGACGTCGTACGGTTCGATCGCCTGCAAATGGCCGAGCGACGACTGCCGGTTCTTTAATAAATACTGCAAAAGTTTTCCGGCGGCCCGCCTCGCTGCCTCGTTTTCGAGGCGGCGGGTCACCGCGGCGAGCTCATCAGGAATCGCCTCGCCGTCTTCGCGGGAAAACGTGATCCGTTCGCCCGCGAGCGCCGGGCGCAGTCCGGCTTCTGACGACTCGTCGACGACGATTTCGCGGCAATGAAAACTGGCGATCTCGCGCGCGACCTCGCCGGGCTCTCCAACGACCGTCGACCGCCCTTCGCCCGTCGTCAAATCGAGAAAGATGAGCCCGTAAGAACGGCCGTCAAACGCGACCGCGCCGATATAATTGTTTTCCTTAGGGTTCAAGGCGCCTTCGTCCATGACCGTTCCGGGCGTGATCACCCGGATGACTTCGCGCTTGACGACGCCTTTGGCGAGCTTCGGATCTTCGATTTGTTCACAGATCGCGACTTTATATCCTTTTTCTATCAATCTTTCGATATAGTGGTTGGCGGAATGATAGGGAACGCCGCACATCGGGATGCGTTCGTCTCCGCCCCCGTCGCGCGACGTCAGCGTGATTTCAAGCTCTTCGGCCGCTTTTTTCGCATCATCGAAAAACATTTCATAAAAATCCCCGAGCCGAAAAAAGAGAAAAGCATCTTGGTAGTCCTTTTTGATGGCGAGATATTGCTGGATCATCGGGGTATACGGCATCGATTTCTTCATCCTTTATCCGTGCATATTCGAGAACATTATAACATAGATCATGACAGAAAACGGCGCGCGAAGGCGCCCGCGCCTGAAGCCGCCCTCCGGCTTTCCGTCCGCCAAAAGATAAAAAAACTAGGAAGGATGCCTTCCTAGTTTTATTCTTCGATCTCGCTGACCAAAAACTCCGAGTCGAGGTCTTCAAAGGCTTCGTCGATTTCTTCTTCCCATTCGTCTTCATCGATCACATCGTCTTCATCGACCGTCACCCGGACCTTTGTTTCGCCGATGACTTCGACGATGAATTCCCGCTCCACTTGGACGACGATTTTATTCCCATTCGGTGAAACGTTGGCTTCCAGGCTGTTCGGCTCCTGAAGCGTGCGAGCGTAAACCTCCAGGCGGTCGGAAATCACTTTTTTATCCTTAATGGTGAGGGCAATTTCGTCGCGGTAGGTGACGCTTTCGCTCACGACTTCGGTTTTGGTGTTATTGTTATAAGAATACCATACATTGATGTCGTAGCTGCCTTCTACGACGACGACGTCCTTTTGATAGGTGGTGCGGAATTTATGGTTGATGACCCAACAGCCGAGAATGCTTGACGGTTTGTGAAGCGGCGATATGGTGTGAGCGCTTTGACTGAATTTCTTGCCTTTTCCGCAAACGGCTTTTGTGATGATTTCCCGGTAGTTCTTTTCCATAACAGGCACGGGGCCATGACCTCCTTTGCTTTCTTCCCTGTCATGGTATGCGGGGCGAATGACCAGTGTGCCAAACTTTTGTGCCATCGCCCGCCCATCCCCGTGCGGTTGTCGCCGTGCGGCATGCGCTTTCCGAGACTCGTCCCGAGATTGACGAAAACCGTTTTGCCACCCGGCTTACGGTTTACGAAGCCTTGCCATGAGCCGAACGCAAGAGAAGAGGCACGAACGATATAAAGGACCGCGCTTGATGCTCAGGAAAGCGCAAGCCTTCCTTCTTTCCTGCCGTTTAATATGAACCGTTTAGTCTTCGACGGCCAGGTGCGATTGCAAATAGTGGTAAATGAGCGTGCCGGTATGGACGAGCGAATCGCGATGGGTGCGTTCGAACGCATGCGAGGCGTCGATTCCCGGACCGATCAAGCCGTGGACCACGTCGGCGCCGGCGCGCATCGCGGCGGACGCGTCGGAACCGTAATACGGGTAGATGTCGATTTTATAAGGAATGTTGTGCTCTTCCGCCAAGGCAACGAGATGTTGTCTCAAGGCGTAATGATACGGACCGCTCGCGTCTTTCGCGCAGATGGATACGGAATATTCGTCGGTCGCCTGGCCGTCGCCGATCGCCCCCATGTCGACGGCCAAATATTCGACGGTTTCCGGCGGTATGTTGGAATTTCCGCCGTAACCGATCTCTTCATTATTCGAAATGAGAATATGCGTCGTGTACGGCAACTCGACCCCGTTTTCCTTCAGCTTCGCGACGACGTGGAGCAAAATGGCGACGCTCGCCTTATCGTCCAAATGGCGCGATTTGACAAACCCGCTCTCGGTTACGGCGAAACGCGGATGGAAAGAGACGAAATCGCCGACCCCGATGCCGAGGGCTTCCGTGTCTTCGCGGCTCTTGACTTTCTCATCGATGCGCACTTCGATATTCTCATCGTTTCGTTCGGCTTTGCCGGCGTCTTTATAGACGTGCACGGACGTCTGATGCATCAAGATCGTCCCGGTATAGCGCCGGCCCGTCCGCGTTTCGATTTCACAATACTCGCCTTCGACCATATTCCACGGAAAACCGCCGATCTTTTCGAGCTTCAGGCGGCCGTCGGCTTTGATTTCTTTCACCATCGCGCCCAACGTGTCGACGTGCGCGGTCAAGAGCCGGTGTTTTCCGTCATCCTTTCCTTTTATCGTCGCGATCAGGGCGCCTTTATTCGTCCGTTGGGTCGGCATGCCCAATGACTTAAAAACGGCTTCGGTGTAAGCGATCGCCTTTTCGGCCCGGCCGGACGGGCTGGGAATGTTGACCAAATCGCCGATCAAGCGGATGATTTCGTTGCCATCTACGATGTGTGCCATATGTCAGTCCCCCGTTATGTATTTTATATCCATAAATATATTCAACAGGCCAAGCGCCGTCTCCTGCCTTTTGCTCGGAAATGCATCGACGAACAACGGTTTTGCGGCCGGCTTTTACAGGGCGGCGGCCGATCGCATGCGCCATCTCCAGAGGAAGTTGCGGCTTCAACAAGCCGTTCGGTTGTGTTGCGGTTCGCCTGACAGGCAGGATGGCGGGCGCCGACAGGATGCCGCGGATGAAAAAGGAGAAATTTTGTTGCCATGAAAAAACGCCGACACTAAGGTCAGCGCTTTTCAATGGCGGCCGTTTCCGGTCTGGCCGGACAACACGTCGCCGCCGGTCGATTTGGTGATCTCTTCGGTCACGCGTTCAGAAATCGTCCGGGCGATATACTGCAAAAGATCGTTGACTTCCACTTGAGACTGCTTAAATTCTTTGACGATCGGAATTTTGTCGAGCTCGTCCATCAATTGGTCGATTTTCTTTTCGTTTTCCCGATAAGCTTCTTCTTTGTGATAATGCTGAAGATTGACGGACTCTTTTTGCAAAAGCTTGATCTGCTTGATCAGTTTTTGCACCTTTTCGTTTTGGTTGATCGCCGCCTCGGCCCGTTTAAAAAAATCGACCTCTTCCGTTTCCGCGATCATTTTCGCCAATTCGCCGGCTTTTGCCAAAATGTCTTCGCGCGTGTATTTGCTCATTGATTCGCAGCCTCCTGCTCGGCGACGATCTCACCGTCCAACGTCCACGTTTTCGCTTTCGTCACGCGCACGTTGACCAACTGGCCGATGAGCGATTTCGGCCCGCGGAAGTGGACGACTTTATTCGTCCGGGTATGTCCCATTAACACGTCCTCGTTTTTCTTGCTCGCGCCTTCGACGAGCACTTCGACGATTTCGCCTTCCAAGCGCGCGTTGCTCTTATACGCCAGCTCGTTCACCAGCTCGTTTAAACGCTGCAGGCGATCTCTTTTCACTTCCATCGAAACGTTGTCTTCCATGCGCGCCGCCGGCGTCCCCGGCCGCGGCGAATAAATGAACGTGTACGCGCCGTCAAACTGGCATTCTTCAACGAGCGAAAGCGTGTCTTGGAATTGCTCTTCGGTTTCGTTCGGAAAACCGACGATGATGTCGGTCGTAATCGCCGCGTGCGGAATCGCTTTTTTCAGTTTGTAAAAAAGTTCCAAGTAGGACTCTCGCGTGTAATTGCGCCCCATGATTTTCAAAATCGCATTGTTCCCCGATTGAACGGGCAAATGAATGTGCTCGACAAGGTTGCCGCCCTTGGCCAACACTTCGATCAAATCGTCCGTGAAGTCCCACGGGTGGCTGGTCGTAAAGCGGACGCGCGGGATGTCGATCTTGCGGATTTCATCCATCAAGTGGCTGAGCCGGTAAGAGCCGTCGTTCAAGTCTTTGCCGTAGGCGTTCACATTTTGGCCGAGCAAGGTGATTTCCTTATAGCCTTTCCGGGCCAGCTCACGCACCTCTTGAATGATTTCGTGCGGATGACGGCTGCGCTCTTTGCCGCGCGTATACGGCACGATGCAATACGTGCAGAATTTGTCGCATCCGTACATGATGTTGACCCAGGCGCGGACGTTGCCTTTGCGCGCTTTCGGCAAATTCTCGATGACGTCGCCTTCTTTCGACCACACCTCCATGACCATTTCTTTGCTGAACATGGCTTCTTTCAGGAGCTGCGGCAAACGATGGATGTTGTGCGTGCCGAAGATGAGGTCGACGTGCTGATACTTCTGCAAAATACGGTTGACGACCGCCTCTTCCTGGGCCATGCACCCGCAGACGCCGAGGATGAGATCGGGATTTTCCCGCTTCAATTGTTTCAGGTTGCCGAGTTCCCCAAACACTTTGTTTTCCGCGTTTTCACGGATGGCGCACGTGTTGAGGAGGATGATGTCGGCTTCTTCCTCCACATCAGTCGATGTATAGCCGATTTCCTCGAGAATGCCCGCCATCACTTCGGAATCATGCTCATTCATTTGGCAGCCGTACGTGCGGATGAGATATTTCTTCCCCGCGCCGATGCCTTTTATATCATCAGGAATGCTGAAATCGTTCAAATGTCGGACCGCCTGTCTGCGGCGACGGCGCGCCTCTTTCAGATTGGGCGCCACAAACGTTCTTTGGAAATAGACGGAATAGTCCTTCTCTGGCTTCGTTTGTTTGATATCAGCCATACCTCCGCGCCTCCTTTCAAAGCGTACCATTCTGAAATTATAACATACGGCGCTGGGAATGTTAACAAAATCATCCGTCAAGCAAACAGGTGCCCGTTTCCCGTGCCGCGATGCTTCCGTCCGGCTAAAAAAAAACGTCCCCCAACGCGACCTGCATTGGGGGACGTCGGCCCTTTATAGGACGCCAAGCGCTTTGCCGGCTTTCTCGAAAGCGTCCAGCGCTTCCTGCAATTCTTCTTTCGTATGCTGCGCGGTCACGATCGTGCGGATGCGGGCGGTGCCTTTCGGAACCGTCGGATAGACGATGCCTTGGGCGAAGACGCCGTACTCGAACAGCTTGTCCGAGAACTGAAGGGCCTTGGCTTCGTCGCCGATGATCACCGGTGTGATGGGCGTTTCGCTTTTACCGGTGTCGAAGCCGAGCGCTTCCAAACCTTTTTTGAAGAAATTCGTGTTATCCCACAGCCGCTCGATCCGTTCGGGTTCTTCCAATAACACGTCGATCGCGGCCGAACAGGCGGCAGTCACCGCCGGCGGATGCGACGTGCTGAACAAAAACGGACGACCTTTATGGATCAAATAATCGCGCAGCGTGTTGGTGCTCGCGACATATCCCCCGAGCACGCCGATCGCTTTGCTGAGCGTTCCGACCTGGATGTGAACGCGGCCGTCGAGCCCGAAATGGTTGACCGTCCCGCGGCCGTTTTGGCCGAGCACGCCGCTGGCATGAGCGTCATCGACCATTACCATCGCGCCGTACTTCTCGGCGAGCTCGACGATCTCCTTGAGCGGGGCGATATCCCCGTCCATGGAAAAAACGCCGTCGGTCACGATGAGGCGGACGCGGTATGACGCTGAGTCTTTTAAGGCGTCTTCCAACGAGTCCATGTCGGCGTGTTTATAAATTTTACGCGCCGCTTTCGTCAAGCGAATGCCGTCGATGATCGACGCGTGGTTCAGTTCGTCGGAAATCACGACGTCTTGGTCCGAAAGGATGGCGGACAAAACGCCCTGGTTCGTTGTAAATCCCGACTGGAAGACGAGCGCGGCTTCCGTATGCTTGAAATCGGCGAGCTTTTCTTCCAATTGGTCGTGCATCGTGAACGTTCCGGCGATCGTCCGGACCGCTCCCGTGCCCGCGCCGTATTGCTCGACGGCTTCGATGGCCGCTTTTTTCAATTTCGGATGATCGGTCAAACCGAGATAGTTGTTGGACGACAGCTGAATGACTTCTTTGCCTTTGATCCGAACGCGCGAACCTTGTTTAGATTCAAGCTCCGTGAGTTCGCGAAACGTCCCTTTTTCCCTCATTTCATCAAGCTCCGCTTGCAAATAGCGGAACGCTTCTTTCATGTTGCAAACCCCCTTCACGGCAACGCGGGTCGCGGCCTCTGGGCGGGCAGCCGGCTATTATCCGGCAAAAAGGGACTCCCCGCTTCGGACGGCCGCCGTTTCTCCGCCGCCTGTCAAGAAACCGATTCCATTCTATCACGTCGTAAAATGAAATGTAAACCGCCGCCGGCGCGCATCCGTCCTTTTCGACGGGGCGGCCAGGCACGGGGAGATCCGCTCATTCCGGCAGCGCGCGCACGAAATTGTCGAACAACAAGCCCTTGACAAACGCTTCGCTGTAATGTTTTTGCAAAGCGTCGATGAGCACGGGATAGCGGCTGTAATCCGTCAATTCCTTCGGCGTCGTTTCGATGCCGTCGAAATCGGAACCGAGGCCGATTTTGCCTTCTCCGCCAAGGCTCGCGATGTGATCAATATGTTTTAAAATATCGGCGATGGACGCTTCTCCCGATTCGTTTAAAAAGCTCGGAACAAACGTGATGCCGATCACTCCGCCGCGTTCGAAAAGCGCCCGGATTTGCTCATCCGTCAAATTGCGCGGGTGATCGCACAGCGCACGGGCGTTCGAGTGGGATGCGATGGGATATTGCGCCGTTTCCATCACGTCCCAAAACCCTTTTTCCGCGATGTGGGAAACGTCCGTCCACACCTTATGTTTATTGTTTTCTTCAACGACTTTTCGTCCGAAATCCGAGAGGCCGGCCCCGCGCGATTCCTGCGCGCCGTCGGCGGCGGCGTTGGCGTTGTTCCACGTCAAGCCGACCGAGCGGACGCCGAGGCGGAAGAGCGTGCGCAATTTGACGAGATCTGTATCAATCGCGTCACACCCTTCCAAAGTCAACATGATCCCGATCTCATCGTCTTTTAAACGCTCGATGTCCGCCTTCGATTTCACGAGCCGGATGTCGGGATGCTTGTCCAATATCTCACGATGCAGCACATCGATCATATCGAGAGCGGTTTTGAACTTGATTTCTTGGGGCAATTCTGCAGGGATGAAAAGGGCAAAACATTGCACTTTCGCCCCTGCGGCTTTTAAATGGTCATACGTGATGTGCAGCCCGTTGTTTTCGGCGAACGACAACCCCTTCTCAAAGTGCAGCCTGTACAAAACGTCGCAATGCGCATCAAAGATCGCCACGAATCGAACACCTTCTTTTTCCAGTCTCTTATCGTTTTTCTGCGTCGGTCACTGCGCGACTCATCTTTATCGGAATGGGCGCATTCAAAAAAAACCTGCTTGCTCCGCCCGAACAAACAGGAGTGTGCTTTTGTCAGCGAGGTTCCACGATTAATTTTATGGCCGTTCTTTCTTCCCCCTCAATGATGATATCGGTAAACGCGGGAATGCAGATGAGGTCTATGCCGCTCGGTGCCACAAACCCTCTTGCAATCGCTACCGCTTTCACCGCTTGATTCAAGGCACCGGCACCGATGGCCTGGATTTCGGCGGAACCGCGCTCGCGCAAAACGCCCGCCAACGCACCGGCAACGGAGTTCGGATTCGATTTTGCTGAAACTTTTAATACGTCCATTCCTGTACCTCCTTTAAGAATGGTTATCCCATAATAACTATATTCCCTACAGGAATGGGGTATTCCTTCAAAAAAGCGGCGTTTTTCATACTTTTCCTTTAAGAAAAGTCCGCGCGATCGTTATCGAAGGGATGATCTTCATTGATCAGGCAGCGGAAGATTTTGGTCGCCCGCCCCGTCGCCTCATCGACATCGATGATCACTGAAGAAAGTTGGGGGCGGCCGGTTTCGCTTTCAAACCGGACGGGAAGCCCCGTTAAAAATTTGCGGATCACCGCATCGCGCTGAACGCCGATAATGCCGTCATACGGACCGGTCATGCCGGCATCGGTCAAATACGCCGTCCCTCCGGGCAAAATCCGTTCATCCGCCGTCTGCACATGGGTATGGGTGCCGATGACAGCCGAGACGCGGCCGTCGACATACCACCCCATCGCCATTTTTTCGCTCGTCGTTTCCGCATGAAAATCGATAAAAATAACAGGCGTGCGCGCGCGCGCCGTTGCGATCAATTCGTCGGCTTTGCGGAACGGGCAATCGATCGTCGGCAAAAAGGTCCGCCCTTGCAAATTGATGATCGCAATTTCCACGCCATTGCGATTCAAATAGGTTAAACCGCGCCCCGGTGTGCCCGGCGGATAATTCGCCGGCCGGACGAGATGCGGCGCGCGATCTATGAACTCAAAAATCTCTTTATTGTCCCATGCGTGATTGCCGAGCGTGATGGCATCGGCGCCGGCCTCCATCATCATTTTGTAAATTTTTTCAGTGATGCCTTTGCCGTGAGCGCTGTTTTCCCCGTTCACGATTGTCACGGTCGGTTTAAACCGCGCCTTGAGTTTCGGCAAATAGTCGCCAAGCATCGTGCGACCGATTTTTCCATACACGTCTCCCACAAACAAGATTCTCATCGTTGTCTTCTCCTCATCATTGGCGGTCCGCTCCCGCTGGCATCCGCCCACGGGAATCTGGACTTTAAATATAGTATAACCGATGCGGGTCCGGGTTGGTAATTGAAAGGAAATATTTTACATACACACTGAGAAGGAACCGTTCAATGAACACCGGCGCCACAAAACGGGCGGCGAAGACCCGCATTTCGAGCTCTTGTTTTTTAATTTATTTGACTCGGATGAACCCGATGCGCATGCGTGCGAAAAACCTAGCGCCGGCACTCCCTGCGCGTGCAGACTCCGCCGCGAAGCTGCCGCTCATGAAACGTCCCGGCGGCTTCAAACGGCGGAAGCGCGGTCCGTTCGGCCGTCATGCCGTTTGCGGGAAAATAAAAGAAACGGCCCAAAGGCCGTTTCTTTTATTTGGCGTATTCGACGGCCCGCGTTTCGCGGATGACCGTTACCTTAATATGTCCCGGATAATCGAGCTCGCTTTCAATTTTCTTCGTGATGTCCTTCGCCAATTGATACGATTTGGCGTCGTCTATGACATCCGGTTGAACCATGATGCGCACTTCACGCCCGGCTTGGATGGCATAGGATTTTTCAACGCCTTCAAACGACTCGGAGATTTCTTCGAGTTTTTCCAGGCGGCGAATATACGTCTCAAGCGTCTCTCTTCTCGCTCCGGGACGGGCGGCCGATAAAGCGTCCGCAGCGGCTACAAGCACCGAGATCACCGAAGTCGCCTCGGTATCCCCGTGGTGAGAGGCGATGCTGTTGATGACCACGGGATGTTCGTGGTACTTCGTCGCCAATTCCACGCCGATTTCCACGTGGCTTCCCTCGACCTCGTGGTCGATCGCTTTGCCGATGTCGTGGAGCAGGCCGGCGCGGCGCGCCAACATGACGTCTTCGCCGAGTTCCGCGGCCATCAGCCCCGCGAGAAAAGCGACTTCTTTGGAGTGCTTGAGCACGTTTTGGCCATAGCTCGTACGGAATCTTAACCGCCCGAGGATTTTGATCAAATCCGGATGTAAGCCGTGAATGCCGACTTCAAACGTCGTTTGTTCGCCGTAGTCCCGAATCATTTCATCGACTTCACGGCGCGCTTTTTCCACCATTTCTTCGATGCGCGCCGGGTGGATTCGGCCGTCTTGAACGAGCTTTTCGAGCGCGATCCTGGCAATTTCGCGGCGGATCGGATCGAATCCGGAGAGGATAACGGCTTCAGGGGTGTCGTCGATGATGAGGTCGATGCCCGTCAGCGTTTCGAGCGTGCGAATGTTGCGGCCTTCCCGGCCGATGATGCGCCCTTTCATTTCGTCGTTCGGCAAATTGACGACGGACACCGTCGTTTCGGCGACATGATCGGCCGCGCAGCGCTGGATGGCGAGCGAAAGAATGTTTTTCGCCTTCTTGTCGGCTTCCTCTTTCGCGCGGGTTTCAATTTCCTTCGCCAGCTGCGCCGCTTCGTGAACCGTTTCCTGCCGGACTTGATTGAGGATCCATTCCCTCGCTTCCTCTCTCGTCAAGCCGGAAATCCGTTCAAGCTCCGCTTGGTGCTGGCGGAGCAATTCCTCCACTTTGCTCTCCATCTCTTTAAGTTGTCGTTGTTGTTTTTCCAGAGAATCCTCCCTTTTCTCAAGTGACTCTTCTTTCTTATCTAGCATCTCACTTTTTCGATCAAGGAGATCTTCTTTTTGAAGCAGTCGATTTTCTTGCCTTTGAAGTTCGTTACGCCTTTCGCGAATCTCGCTTTCGGCTTCGGTTCTCATACCGTGAATTTCGTCTTTCGCTTCGAGAAGGGCCTCTTTTTTTACGGCTTCGGCTTCCCTTCTCGCTTCCTCCACGATTTGCCGCGCTTGTTGTTCAGCGGTTGCGATCCTGGCCTCAGCGATGGATTTGCGCACAAAATAACCGACAAATAAACCAACGACTACAGAGATGAGCGCAATGGAGATGACGGTGAGGTTCATGCGTTTCACCTCCTTGCTCTCAACAAGTCGTTACGTTCCGACGTGCTGAAGCCGCTTCAGGCTATTGAATGCAATAACACCCTCTTAAAAGGACTTGCAAGGCAAATAAAAATAAAGAGACACTTCCATTGTATAGTTGGAAAAAATAGTTGTCAACATGGACGACTTAATTATCAAAAGAAATGCGAATTTTTTACTATTTCAGCACGCCCGCCCTTCGCTTTTCGGCCGGACGAAAAAAAGCGCCCGGGGTTCCCGGACGCCGTTCCGATTATAACAGTTCCTCTTGTTTGAGGAGATCCGCGTCGGCCGCCTCGTCGTCAGCCGCCGCTTCTTCATGATCCAAGCCGTAATGGGCGCGAATCGCCTTTTCGATGGCATTGCGGACCGCCTCATTTTCCTGTAAAAACTGTTTGGCGTTTTCCCGTCCTTGTCCGAGCCTTTCGTCGTTAAAGGAATACCAGGCGCCGCTTTTTTGGATGATGTCGAGCTCCGAACCGATGTCGAGGATTTCGCCTTCTTTGGAAATGCCCGTGCCGTACATGATGTCCACTTCGGCTTGTTTAAACGGCGGCGCCACTTTGTTTTTGACGACTTTGATGCGCGTGCGGTTGCCGACCATGTCGTTGCCTTGCTTCAGCGTTTCCGCGCGGCGGACTTCCAGCCGAATCGTCGAATAGAACTTCAGGGCGCGGCCGCCCGGGGTGGTCTCGGGATTGCCGAACATGACGCCGACTTTTTCACGGATTTGGTTGATGAAGATCGCAATGGTCTTCGATTTATTGATCGCGCCGGACAGTTTGCGAAGCGCTTGCGACATCAGGCGCGCCTGCAGGCCCACATGCGAATCGCCCATCTCGCCCTCGATCTCCGCCTTCGGCACGAGCGCCGCGACCGAGTCGATGACGATGACATCGATCGCCCCGCTGCGGACAAGGGCTTCGGCAATCTCGAGCGCCTGTTCGCCGGTATCCGGCTGGGACAACAGCAATTCGTCAATGTTGACGCCGAGCTTTTCGGCATAAACGGGGTCCAGGGCGTGTTCGGCATCGATGAACGCCGCCTGTCCGCCCGCTTTTTGCGCTTCCGCGATGGCGTGCAAGGCGACGGTCGTTTTCCCCGACGACTCGGGGCCGTAAACTTCAATGATCCGCCCGCGCGGATAACCGCCGACGCCCATCGCGATGTCAAGCGCGAGCGAGCCGCTCGGCAGGACGGAGATTTTCCTTTCCGCCTGCTCGCCGAGGCGCATGATGGAGCCCTTTCCGAACTGTTTTTCTATTTGTCGTAACGCCATGTCCAAGGCTGCTTTTCGATCGCTCATTTCATTACCTCTTTTCTTCAAAGGCTATGCTTTCTTACCTTTATGATAGACGTTTTGCCGCGGTTTCTCAACCGTTTTATCGAACATTTATTCGTTTTTTTTACCCAGCGGAGAAAGCCCGAGCAACCGCCTTCTGATCAAATCGAATCCCGTCAAAACCGAACGGCGGCGGATCGCCTCCCGATTGCCGACAAAGCGGTGAAGAGTGGCTTCGCAGCCCGCGGCGTCCGCCAAACCGATGTAAACCGTGCCGACTTCCTTGCCTTCGCTTCGCGTCGGTCCGGCGACGCCCGTAAAGCTGACGGCGAGGTCGGCCCCCGTCAACCGCCGAATGTTGGCCGCCATTTCTTCGGCGCAAACGGCGCTCACCGCCCCATACCGGCTTAAAACGTCGGCCGGAACGCCGAGCAAGCTTTGCTTGACCGCATTCGTGTAGGAAACAACGCCCCCGGCAAAGACGGCCGACGCCCCCCGGGAGATCGGTCAACCGTTCCGCGAAGAGGCCGCCCGTCAAGCTTTCGGCGCTCGCGATGGTGAGCCCGCGTTCCCGCAAAAGCCGGAAGACGGTTTCCGCCAGCGACGTTTCGCCATATCCGTACAAATAATCGCCGACCCGGGCGCGGATTTCGGCTTCCGCCTCATCCAAAAGGCGCTGCGAGACGTGGGCGTCGGCGTGCTTCACGGTCAAGCGCAAGGTCACCTCGCCTTCTTTCGCCAGCGGCGCGATCGTCAGCCTCGATTGCCGGTCGATCAGATCGGCGAGCCGCGTTTCCAAAGCCGATTCGCCGATCCCGAAAAACCGGAGCACGCGCGAGACGATCGGTTCATGCACCTTGGAGGAAAGATACGGCTTGACGGCGTTCGTAAACATCGCTTTCATTTCGGAAGGAACTCCGGGCATTAAAATATAGATGACGCCGTCCGTTTCCAGGATCATGCCGGGCGCCATGCCTTTTTCATTCGGCAAGACGCGCGCGCCTTCCATGACGAGCGCTTGCTTTTTGTTGTTTTCCGTCATCGGCCGGTTCGTCTTTTTAAAATGCTCTTCAATGGACGAAAGCGCCGCGCGGTCGATCACGAGTCGTCTCCCGAGCATCTCGCTGATGACTTCTTTGGTCAAATCGTCCTTGGTTGGACCGAGGCCGCCCGTAAAAATGAGAACATCCGACCGCGACCGGGCGATTTCAACGGCTGCCCGCAACCGTTCGGGATTGTCGCCGACCGCCGTGTGATAAAATACGTCGACGCCGATTTCGGCCAACTGTTCCGAAATAAACTGTGCGTTCGTATTGGCGATCTGGCCGAGCAACAGCTCGGTGCCGACCGCCACGATTTCCGCTTTCATCGTGCGCGATCCCTCGTTTCCCCAACTGCCCTCATTACATTATTATCCGTTCGCTTGCAAATTCCTGCTTTATTTTGATTTCAAAAGAATGGCGCGGTTTTTCCAGAAATAATCCACGCCGGAGACCACCGTCAAAATGACGGCAATCCATAGAAAGATATCCGCGAGCGGGAAGCCGTCCGGTCCGAACGGCGGATTGTTGAACAGCCACAGAATGATGGCGACCATTTGAAAAGCGGTCTTCCATTTGGCGATCCGGCTGGCGGCGATGACTTCTCCGTCCTCCACGGCAATGAGGCGGAGACCGGTGATCGCAAATTCCCGAGCAATGATGAGAATGACCATCCACGCCGCGATTTGGTCAAAGGCGACGAGCGAAATGAACGCGCTCGTCACGAGCAGCTTGTCCGCAAGCGGATCGAGAAACTTGCCGAAATTCGTCACCAATTGGTACTTGCGGGCGTAATAACCGTCCAGCCAGTCCGTGCACGACGCAATAATAAAAAGGAAAGCAGCGATCAGCCGTTCGACGGACAGGCTCGCTGCACCGAGCGTCACGGTGCCGAGCGACATCGGCACGAAGAGAAAAACGACAAAAATCGGAATGAGAACGATCCTTGAAAGCGTGAGCTTATTTGCGATATTCAACCTACATACCTCCTGATCGATTCCGCGCGGCACTGTCCGGTTCGGCTGCCGGATGCACGCCGCGCCTTTTCCGAACGCTTCCGCGGCGATGAAAAAACGTCAAATAGGATTGGACAGGCTTGCCGATCGCGAAACCGGAGTATCTTCGTTTATTATAAGGCGTGAAAAGGCGGGCTGTCATCCCTAATATCGGAGGGATTCGCCCGCTCCCGATCGAACGGCTAAGGGGGCCGCGCCGCATCCGCCGCTACGGCCGCGGCGTTCATGACAACAAATAAAAAAGCCGTGACGCACGGCTTGTCCGTAAACGGAGGAGGGCATCACGGCTTTTTAAACGTGAAATATAAGGTTTGCACCGTTCCGTTATCAGGAAATTCAAAGGGTTGTCCATTAATTTTAATGATCGTGTTCGGAACGTTGCCCACTTTTACGTAGACGGTACCGACATCGGTCAAGTCTTTATGGAAGGACTGGTCAGGCTGACCTTGGACGCCTTTTGACACCATGGCGTAATAGAGGCGCTCACCGTTCGCATCGTTTTTTGCCGCCGTAATCCAAGCGTTTCCGCCGTCCTTCGCTTCGATGTCCAAGACGAAATGATCCGTGTTCGTGATCGTATAACGGGACGTGTTCCCCGATGATTGTTCAAGGGTGATTTTCGGTTTGTCTTGTTCGCTTTGATCTTGTTGGTCGTTTTGTTTTTTCGTTTCGCTGCCGGTCGTAGACGTCTTCGCGCCTTTATGTTTTCTGTCGCCGATGTCGCCACTGTCTTTGATGACAACGCCGCTGTTCGGCTGATCGGTTCGCTCGGCGTTGCCCGTGGCCATCAGCTTTTGCACGCCGATCCATACCCCGATGAGCACGGCGAGCACCACGGCGATAATGATAATCTTGGGCAATGTGGCGAGCAATTTGGAATCGGTTGACTTGACCGCGCGCGTTTGCATCCGGCTCGGCGTCGGTTCCGCATCGATCTCCGAACGCGGAGGAAGTTCCGAAGCGTATTGATTAAACAGTTCCTTCGGATCGAGACCGACGGCTTCGGCATAGCTCTTTATGAACGCCCTTGTGTAAAAATGGCCGGGCAGCCGATCGAAATCCCCGTTTTCTATGGCGATGAGATAGCGTTTCTGTATTTTGGTGATCTCCTGTACGTCGTCGAGGCTTAGTCCTTTTTCCTCGCGCGCGGCTTTTAATGCTTCGCCTAGCTCACTCAATGTCAACACCTGCCCATTTAATTTATATCGCCGAAGGGGGCGAAATCTTCGTCGATCACGTCGTAAGTGATCTCCTCGTCCTGATGATTGCGAAGCTCGATGATGTAGTCAAAATCGTCCATCTGATATTCGCTGTTCCTTACAAATATATCCGGATGTTCGACGATTTTTGTGACCGGCATGCGCATGACCGTCCTCACCAATTCCCAGTGGCGTTCAGTCGCTCTGCGCGTCGAAACGATGCCATCGATGATGTAAATGTGATCATCGGACATTTCATCGTCCGCCAATTGGTTGCGGACGGTTTGCTTGAGCAGTGTCGAAGAGATGAAAACCCAACGCTTGTTCGCACAGACGCTCGCCGCAACGATGGATTCGGTTTTGCCGACGCGCGGCATGCCGCGTACGCCGATGAGGCGATGGCCATCCTTTTTAAACAATTCCGCCATAAAATCGACGAGAAGGCCGATTTCGTCGCGGACGAACCGGAACGTTTTTTTGTCATCCGCATGGCGTTGAATATAGCGGCCGTGGCGAACGGCGAGCCGATCCGTCAGTTTCGGTTCCCGTAATTTCGTGATGGTGATGTTGTCCATCTTCTTTACCGTCGCCATCAGCCGCTCGATCTGAACGTCATCTTCCGTGACCAACAACATGCCGCGCCGGCCGTCTTCCACACCGTTGATCGTTTCGATATTGATGTCCAGCATGCCGAACAAAGACGCGACATCCCCGAGAAGTCCAGGGCGGTCTCTATGTATTTCATATTCCAAATACCATTCTTTTTTTCCCATCTTCTCGACCTCTCGGTAAGCTTGGGGAATATTATGCAAAGCGGAGTATGCGTGTCGAGTCGGTGCATCGCGACAGGCAGATCGGTGTGACACTGTCCGACCGATCGATGATATAGAAATGGTTGCTGATCATGAAAATGGCTGAACAGCTAATGCGGGTTTGACAATCAAAAAAAGCATATGTCATTCATTATAAATAATAATACAAAAGTAGGAGTTAGAAAAGAGCCAATTCGCGCAAGGTTAGTTCCATAACGCCAGAACGCCGCGCGCCGTCAATCGGATCGTTTTTTAAAAAGTCTTAGCAGAACCGGCTGAGGGACTTCCGACCCAATTCTTCAAATAAATGACATAATAAATTTTATGTAAACAAAAATTTTCGCAAACCAACGTGCCTTGAACCCTTTTTTTCGTGACGTTACGAATAAAACCGCGGTCTCTCCAGGTTGCGAAACCCTCGTTACCGATTGGACGCCGGCGCGGAACCACAGCTTTTTGAGAGAATCTAAAAGGGTGTCGATTGACACCCCCGCTTGCTCAATGCGCCGGCCGGCCTGTTGCATCGCTGCGGACGAGCTTGATCATCATATTGGCGATGGCACGCTGTTCATCTTTATTGGCCACGCGCCAAAGATCGGACAAGATGCGCTGCTCGTCATTCTTCGGGTCCACGTGTTCGGCAAGATAACCGCCGATTTCCGTCGCGAATTTGTTGATCGTGTCTTCGCTGACCCCCTTCTCCTCGGCTTGATGCAGGCGATCGGCCAAAAAATGCTTCCATTGATCCCAATTTTCAAGAACAGACATGTCTTTTCCCTCCTTAAGGATCCTGCATGATTTAGGATGCCTGCCGGAAGGGATAATATGCGTGGAACCGGCTTCTTGAACGGTGCCCCGCCCCGCGCGGCGGCGCCTTCCGCCAGCGAAAGGCACAACGGACCCGAGCCGCATTCAACAATGCCACGCGCCGTTGATCGAGATGATCTGCCCGTTGATGTAGTCCGATTCAGGGCTCGCCAAAAAGCGGACGAGCGCGGCGACTTCTTCGGGACGGCCAAGACGGCCGGCGGGAATTTCTTGTTTTAAAATTTCCAGCGATTCCCCGTCGAGGTCCGAAAGCATCGGCGTATCGATGGCTCCCGGAGCAACGGCGTTGACCGCAATGCCGCTCGGCGCCACTTCCTTGGCGAGCGCTTTGACAAATCCGTTTTGCCCGCCCTTCACCATGGAATACAGCGCCTCGGTCGCCGCTCCGGTCACGCCCCAAATCGACGTAATGAAAATGATTTTCCCCGACCGCCTCCTGATCATCTCCGGCAAAAGCCGCTGCGTCAACAGAAACGGCGACGCGAGATGCAACTGCAAAAACTCTTGCACCGTGGCGCGCGGCACGTCCTGAACCAAACCGATGTGGCTCGTTCCCGAATTATGGACGAGCGCATACACGCCGTGGTCCAGATGGGATAGCAAGCGGTCGACCCCGTCGGAGCGGCTCAAATCGGCCGGCACCGCGTGAAACGTTTGCCCGGGATGGCGCGCGGTGAGCGTCGTCCGCAGCGCTTCGGCCGCCGTCTTATTTTTGTGATAATGCAAATAAAGCGAGTAGCCGTCCGCCGCCAAAGCGGCCGCGATCGCCCGGCCGATCCCGCCGCTCGCCCCGGTGATGAGCGCCCATTTTTTTTCGGCGTTCACGCCCGCCTCACCACTTGGCATTGGGTAAAGGCGCGTTCGTCAAAATGCTCGTGCAAAACGGCTTCGAGTTCCTCCGCGCGAAGGTCTTCCAGCACCGCCACGATATCGAACAGATTCGCTCCGTTAAACAGATAGCGCGTGTATTGATTGGCGATATACTCCGGCGAATTGAGCGCCTTCAAAAAGGAACCGAGCCGCTTTTTCCGCGCGCGCTCAAGCGCCTCCTCCGGAATCGGCCGCTCCTTCTGGGCCATGATCATTTCAAACAAGCGCGCGGCCAAGCGGTCGGGATCTTCGGTGTTGCCGCCGATCGCGGAAAATCCGTATTCATGCTCCTCGGTATACTCAAAGGAAAAGCTTTCATCGATCAGCTTTTCATCGATGAGTCTCCGGTAGTTGTCGGAACTCTTGCCGAAAAGGAGCTCCAACAAAATTTGAACGGACAGTTCATGTTTCAAGTAATCTTGGCCGCTGCGGTGCACGCGGGCCGCCTTAAAACCGACCATGCTTTTCGGCGTTTCAACGCCCATTTTTAAGACCGATTTCGCTTTGGCCACGCCCGCCGGCTCTTCGGGATAACGCCGTTCGACGGGCGCTTGTTTGGTGTAGTTTTTTCTCGCCTGGTTTTCCGCAACGAGATGAATCATTCTTTCCGGATCGACCGGGCCGACGATAAACAACACCATATTGCCGGGATGATAAAAGGTATGGTAGCACTCGTACAGCGATTCCTTCGTGATTTGTGCGATTGATTCAATCGTGCCGGCGATGTCGATCTTGACCGGATGGGCGTGGTACATGTTCTCGATCAGCCCGAAATAGACGCGCCAGTCCGGCGTATCGTTGTACATGCGGATTTCCTGGCCGATGATGCCTTTTTCCTTCTCGACGCTCTGATCCGTAAACGCCGGCGTCTGCACAAAGTCGATCAGCGTTTCGACGTTTTTCTCGACGTTGGCCGTGCTCGAGAACAAATAAGTCGTGCGGGTAAACGTCGTATACGCATTCGCCTCCGCGCCCTGGCGGCTGAAGGCGTGAAACACGTCGGTGCCGTCGGGCTGTTCGAACAGTTTATGCTCGAGAAAATGGGCGATGCCGTCCGGCACGCGCACCCAATTCTTGCTCGTCAGCGATTTAAAATGATTGTCGATCGAGCCGTATTTCGTCGCAAACGTCGCATACGTTCTTTGGAACCCTTTTTTCGGCAACACGCACACCGTCAGCCCGTTCGGCAGCACTTCGCGATAGACGGTTTCCTGAAGCCGGTCAAACCGTTGGATTTCCATGCGGATCCCCCTCTTTTCCATGCAAAAAATAGATGGTGTCCAATACCGTTTGTTGCGCCACCCGAACGATGTCGTCGCGGGAAACGCGATCGATTTCGGTCAGCCAACGGTCGAGATCGTCCGCAGATTTGACGAGTACGGAGCGGTACAATTGTTCGATCAGCGAAAACGGGCTGTCGAGCGCCTCCAATACGGCGTTTTTCAACAAGGCTTTCGTCTGATCGACGGCGACGTCATCGAAATCGCCGCTTTGCACGCTTTCCAATTGCTGACGGATGATCGCAACGGTTTTGTCAAAATTGGAAAACTCAATCCCCGACATGACGAGGATTAAACCTTTATAGCTGTCGTAGCGCGACGCCGCGTAATAAGCGAGGCTCGCCTTTTCCCTTACGTTCATGAACAGCTTGGAATGGGGAAATCCGCCGAACAAGCCGTTGAACACCTGTGCCGCATAATAAAGCGGATCGCCGATGACGATGTTCGTCCGGTAGCCCAAATTCAGCTTCCCTTGTTCAACGTCATGGCTTTCTCTGATCGTTTTCGGTGCGCCGACTTCAACGGGCACAAACCGGAACGGATGCGCGACGGGCTGGCGGCCGCGAAAGGCAAACGCTTTTTCGATGATGCCGACAATCCGATCCGGATCGACATCTCCGATGACGTAGAGATCGATTTCATCTTCCTTTATCATCTGTTGGTAATAGTCGTAGAGATCAACGGGCGAGATCGCCTCCAAATCTTCTTTATAGCCGTATGTATGAAGCGCATACGCTTCGCCGCGGCACATTTCGTCGATGAGGCGGATATTCGCGTATTGCATCTTGTCATCGATGATGGATTCCAGGCGTTGTCTGAGCGCGCGTTTTTCTTTATTCACCGTCTCCTCATCAAACGCGCCGTCCTTAGCGTGGGGGGCGAGAATCGCTTCCGCCAAGAGTTCCAGACTGTCTGCCGCCAAGGTGGACGTTTCGCTCAAAAAGCGGTCGCCGGCGGTGTGAAGCAAAAAGGATAAGATATGATCCTCGCCGCGCTTATGGATTTGCGACGTCAACGACGCCCCGTACAAATCATCGAGGCGCTGCTGCAAAAGTTGGGTAGACGGCGATTTGGCCGTCGCACTCTTTAAAACGTAAGCAAGAAGCGCTCGCTTCGTCACCGTTTCCCGCTTTAAACGCCCGCGGAACTGAACGGCGAACGTCAAAGTCTTAAATTTATCGGTCGGTACGATATGAACGGTGATGCCTTCGATGGGTCGAATGATTTCCGTCACAAGCCGCAATATGCGTCACCCCTTGGTTTGCTTTCTTCTCCCATTTTACCCGAAACCTTTCCCGGTCACCACGAAAATCGTTCTTGCTTGCGCTGGCCGGGTGCCCGGCCCGATCACGTGAAAATGAGCGGCGGATCGCGCCAAGACGTTTGGCGTCACGAAGGCCTAAATCGGTTAATAAAAACTCCCCGCCAAGCGGGGAGCAACGCTTATCGACGCCCTTTTATATACGGCACACCGTCCGCTTTGGGCGGCTCGGCGCGGCCGACAAAGCCGGCCAATGCCAGGATCGTCAAAACGTAAGGCGCGATGAGCAAAAAGACATTGGGGATATCTTTCAGGAACGGAATCGATTCGCCCGTAATGCTGAGCGACTGGGCAAAACCGAAAAAGAGCGCGGCTCCGAGGGCGCCGAGCGGATTCCACTTGCCGAAGATCATCGCCGCCAGCGCCAGGAACCCTTGGCCGGAAATCGTCATCGGGCCGAAGTTGGTCGCGATCGTCACAACATAGACCGCGCCGCCGAGACCGCCGAACGCCCCGCTCAACGCCACCGCGATGTAGCGCATGCGGATGACGTTGATGCCCAACGTATCCGCCGCCAGCGGATGTTCCCCGACGGAACGGAGCCTTAAGCCGAACGGCGTTTTATAAATGACGTACCAGACGACCACCGCAAGGATCACGGCGAGATATGACGTGTAGGTGATGTGCGAGAAAAACAGCGGTCCGATGATCGGGATGTCGTGCAAAATCGGCACATTGGTTTTATCGATGCGGTAATCGATATAGGGCGTTTGTCCGCTGCCTTGATACAACTTTTTCACCAAAAAGACGGTCAAGCCCAAGGCGAGGAAATTGATCGCGACGCCGCTCACGACTTGATCGGCGCGGAACGTGATGCTCGCCAGCCCGTGCAATAGCGAAAAGGCGGCGCCGGCGACCACGGCGACCAAGAGCGACAACCACGGGGAAGCGGCGCCCAAACCGAGGTGTTCAAACCAGATCGTGAAGACCGCGCCGATGAATCCGCCGATGATCATCAAACCTTCCAAGCCGATGTTGACGACCCCGGAGCGCTCGCTCAACACCCCGCCGAGCGCGGTGAGGATGAGCGGCGTTGCGGAGAGAATCGCGCTCGGAATGATGATTTCAAGAATTCCCATCACACTCATCGGGCCGCCCCTCCTTTCTTAAAGCGGTCAAGCGTCCATCGGATCATGTAATGGGATGCGACGAAGAAAATGATGAGCGCAATGATGATTTCCACGAGATCGTTCGGAATGCCGAGCGACTGCATGCTCACCTCGCCGGTTTCCAACGCAGCGAACAGCGCCGCGCCGATGACGACGCCGGGCGCCGTATTCACGCCGAGAAGCGCCACGGCGATGCCGTCAAAACCGATGCCCGTAAAGCTGGCGTTGATCGACATGTAATGGTACGTGCCGAGCCCGAGCATCGCGCCCGCCACTCCGGCGAAGCCCCCCGCAATGGCAAAGCTGGTGATTATATTGCGCGCGACGTTCATGCCCGCGTAACGGGAAGCGTCGGGATTAAAGCCGATCGCCCGGAGTTCATACCCCAGTGTTGTCCGCCATAATAGAAACCACATGATGACGGCCCCGAGGAGAGCCACGAGGATGCCCCAATGCAAACGGCTGCCGCCCGTTATATTCGACAAAAAGTTTGACGACAGGGAAGCCGAGTCCGGAATCAGCGGCGTGCGTTCGCCGTCGGCATATAAAAATTGGCGAATGATGGCGTTGGTGGAATATAGCGCGATATAGTTCATCATGATCGTTGTAATGACTTCATGGACGTAAAAGCGCGCTTTCAACAAACCGGGGATGAGCCCCCACAAACCTCCCGCCAGTGCCGCAACGAGAAGGCACAGCGGGATTAAAACCAGCTTCGGCCAATCAGCAAAGTGGATGGCGAAAGCAACTGAGGCAAGCCAGCCGACCAACAGCTGTCCTTCCACTCCGATATTAAATAGGCCGGTGCGGAAAGCGAAGGCGACGGAAAGCCCTGACAATATTAAAGGGATCATCGTCACGATCGTCTCGCCCGCGTAATAAGGGGTCAGAAACACCATTTGAAAGATCGAGCCGTAAGCTTCAAAAGGATTGTAACCGCTGATGACCATGATCACGGCACCGACGAGAAGCCCCAAAATGACGGCGATGACGGGGACGAGGGCGTTTATCCATTTATTCGCCCGCTTCGTTTCCATGGGAAGCTCCCCCTTTCCGCTTATGACCGGTCATCAAGAGACCGAGTTCATCCTCATTGGTTTCGCTCGGTTTGACCATATCGATGATTTTTCCATTGTAAATCACGGCGATGCGGTCGCTCAAATTCATGATTTCATCAAGCTCCAAAGAAATGAGTAAGATCGCTTTGCCTTTTTTGCGCTGTTCGATCAAGCGCTTGTGGATGAATTCGATCGCGCCGATATCAAGCCCGCGCGTCGGTTGACTGGCGATAAGTAGATCGGGATCGCGGTCGATTTCACGGGCAATGATTGCTTTTTGTTGGTTGCCGCCTGAAAGCGCTCGGGCGGGCGTATCGATGCTCGGCGTGCGCACGTCGTAATCGCCGATCAAGCGGCGGGCGTGTTCGCGGACTTTATCATGGTTCATGATGCCGGCCCTCGCAAATGGCGGGCGGTAATACGTTTCCAGAACCATGTTGTCACCGATGGAAAAATCGAGGACGAGACCGTGTTTGTGGCGGTCTTCGGGAATATGGCCGACGCCCAGTTCGATGATTTTGCGCACCGGTTTATTGGTAATATCGATGTTTTTTAAAAAGATTTTCCCGCTTTCCGCCTTGCGCAAACCGGTGATCGCTTCGATCAGTTCCGTTTGCCCGTTGCCGTCGACGCCGGCGATGCCGACGATTTCACCGGCTTTGACCGTCAAGTTCAACCGATCGACCACTTTCACCCTGCGGTTGTCGATGACGGTCAGATCGACAATCTTCAATACTTCTTCCTTCGGTTGATAAGGCTCTTCGTTGACCGTGAAGGCGACGTCGCGCCCGACCATCATGCTGGCCAGCTCCGTCGGATTCGTTTCGGCGACGTTGACCGTCGCGATCGCTTTGCCGCGGCGAATGACCGTGCAGCGGTCGGCCACCGCCATGATTTCTTTCAGTTTATGGGTGATCAAGATAATGGATTTGCCTTCCTGAACGAGCCGTTTCATGATCTTGATGAGTTCCCGGATTTCATGCGGCGTTAAAACCGCGGTCGGCTCGTCGAAAATGAGGATATCGGCCCCGCGGTAAAGCGTCTTCAAAATTTCGACGCGCTGCTGCATTCCGACCGAAATGTCCCTGATTTTTTTGTCCGGATCCACGTTCAATCCGTATTGTTCAGATAAGGCGCGCACTTTTTCCCTCGCGGTCTTGATGTCGATGCGGCCGCCGGACCGCGGTTCGGCGCCGAGAATGATGTTTTCGGTGACGGTAAACTTGTCCACCAACATAAAGTGCTGATGAACCATGCCGATGCCGAGTTCGCCCGCGACATTCGGGCTCGTGATCTTCACCGGTCGGCCCTTGACGACGATTTCTCCCGCGTCGGGTTGGTAAAGCCCGAACAAAATGTTCATGAGCGTCGATTTTCCGGCGCCGTTTTCCCCTAGGAGCGCATGAATTTCCCCTTGCTTGACTTGCAGCGTGATGTCGTCATTGGCGACGATCCCGGGAAATTCCTTGCGAATGTGGCGCATCTCAATGACATAGGACAAGGATGAATCCCCCCATCAAGCAAAATCCCGCGTTTGCCAAGCCCGAGGTCGCTTTCGTTGCCTTTCACAAAGGCCCGTCCCTCTATCTTCGACCCATCAAATCAATGCGGTTGTGGCATGCTGCGAAATTCGGTATGAATAAAGGCCGCATGACACGGCCTTTATTCATCCGCTTATTTGTTTAAATTCGCAACAAATTGTTTGTATTCCTTGTCGGTTTTCGGCGGTGTGATTTCGCCGGAGATGATTTTGGATTTATATTCATCCACTTTTTTCAGGACATCCTCGGGGATGTGCTGATGATGTTCGGAAAGGCCGACCGCATCGTCTTTCAGACCGAATTCGAGCGTCTTGCCGCCCGGGAATTTGCCGTCTTTCACCATTTTGGACACGTCATAAACGGCGCGGTCGACGCGTTTCACCATCGAAGTGAGGGTGACGTCTTCCGGCAAGCCGGCGTCATATTGATCGCGGTCGACGCCGATCACCCAAACGTTTTGTCCATTTTTCTTGCGGGTTTTGGCTTCGGTAAACACGCCGTTGCCCGTCGCCCCGGAAGCGTGGTAAATGATGTCTGCGCCTTTGCCGTAAAACGTCGCGGCGATGGCTTGCCCTTTGTCCGCGGCGTCAAAGGAACCGGCATATTGCGTAAAGATTTGCGCTTTAGGATTGACGGATTTGACCCCGGCTTTAAAGCCGTTTTCGAACTTTTTGATCAAAGCGGAATCTATGCCGCCGATGAAGCCGACTTTGTTCGTCTTCGTCATCAAGCCGGCGACGACGCCGACAAGAAACGAACCTTGTTCTTCTTTGAAATTGATGCTCACGACGTTCGGCGCATCGACCACAGAGTCGACGATCGCCAAGTGCGCGTTTTTATTCCGCTCCGCAACGTTTTTGACGGCATTCTGCATGAGATAGCCGATGCCGAAAACAAGGTCGTATTTTTGTTGGATGAGTTGGGTCAAATTAGGTTCATAATCGTTTGAACTTGTCGATTGCAAATATTTATAATCCGTGTTTTGCTTCAGATTGAAGTCTTTTCCGAACTTCTGCAATCCTTCCCAAGCGGATTGGTTAAAGGACTTGTCGTTGACACCGCCGACGTCGGTCACCATCGCGACTTTGACGCCGTCTTTTTTGCCATTGCTGGTTCCGCCTCCGCTTGTTCCGCAGGCCGCAAGCACGGTGCCGAAAACGAGCATGGCGGCGAACAGGAAGAGCACGCGTTTTTTCACAGAAATCCTCCCCTAATCAGCTATTAGATTAGATTGACACCTTTATAAATATAACGCAAACATTGTCATTTTAAAATAACAATTTTTGTCGTAAAAATTTGCCGGAACTTTACGACGTTTTTTCCTCATCGATCTTCGAGATCAACACTTCGCGCGGGCGGCTGCCTTCATACGGCCCGACGATCCGCCTCGCCTCCATGGCGTCGATGAGCCGCGCGGCCCGCGTGTAGCCGATGCGGAAGCGGCGTTGAAGCAACGATACCGATGCCGTTTGTTTTTCAACGACAAATTTGACGGCTTCATCGAAAAGTTCGTCGTCAATGTCGCCGGCCCCGTCCTCATCTTCATCGGCCGGAATCATGTCTTCCCGGTATTGCGCCTTTTGTTGGGAAATGACGAAGTTGACGACGCGTTCGACTTCTTCATCGGCAAGAAACGCCCCTTGAATCCGCGTCGGTTTGGCGGCCCCGATCGGCAAGTACAGCATGTCGCCTTTGCCGAGCAGTTTTTCGGCGCCGGCGCTGTCCAAAATCGTCCGGGAATCGGTTTGCGATGAAACGCTGAAGGCGATACGAGACGGAATGTTCGCCTTGATCACGCCGGTGATGACGTCGACGGATGGCCGCTGCGTGGCGATGATCAAATGAATGCCCGCCGCCCGCGCCATTTGGGCGAGGCGCGCGATCGAATCTTCCACGTCCTTCGGAGCGACCATCATGAGATCGGCGAGTTCGTCGATGATCACGACGATGTATGGCAGAACGGCTCCTGACGTCCCCTCTTCTCCTTCACGCCGCATCAAATTGTTATAGCTTTCGAGATTCCGCGTGCCGGTTTCCGAAAACAATTCATAACGCCTTTCCATCTCGTCGACGACCTTCTTCAAGGCTTGCGATGCCTTTTTCGGATCGGTGACAACCGGCGTGAGCAAATGAGGCACGCCGTTGTAGCCGCTCAATTCGACCATCTTCGGATCGATCATCAACAATTTGACTTCGTGCGGTTTCGTGCGCATGAGCAGACTGACGATCATGCTGTTGATGCAGACGCTCTTGCCGCTCCCCGTCGCCCCGGCGACGAGCAAATGCGGCATCTTGCTGAGATCGGCCATGACCGGAAAACCGGATATGTCGCGGCCGAGCCCGATCGCCAGTTTGGATTTTTCGCGAAGGGCGACGTCCGATTCCAACACTTCCCGCAAGCTGACCATGGCGATTTCCTTGTTCGGCACCTCAATGCCGACCGCCGATTTGCCGGGTATCGGGGCTTCGATGCGGATGCCTTTGGCCGCGAGCGCGAGGGCGATGTCGTCGCTCAGGCTCACGATGCGGCTCACCTTTACCCCGACGTCGGGATAAACCTCGTATTTGGTCACCGCCGGGCCGAGATGGACTTTCTTCACCTTCGCTTTGACGCCAAAGCTTTCAAACGTTTTTTCCAGCTTGCGGACGTTCGCAGCGATGTGCTGGCGTTCGTTCGACTGATTGTTGGCAGGCGGAACGTTCAACAAATCAATGGGCGGCAATTCGTAATCCGCGTTTTCGGTTTCGTCGACGAAAAATGCCGGGGCGGTTTTGTCCTGGTCGCCTCCCTTTTGTTCGCCGAGCGGACGGATCGGCTCGACGGTTGCGGGCGCCGGCGATTCTTTTTGATCATTGAAATTGGTAATGACGGGGATATCCGCGTCGCCCGGCGCTTCGAACGCTTCTTCATCGGCGGGCTCGTCCGCCGCCATTCCCAAACGTTTGCGCCTCCGGCCGCTGGCGCTGTCTTTTAACGCCGCCACTTTCGATTTTTGTTTTTGGACGACGAAGCGAATGAACGGGCGCACACGGTTCAGCCCTTTTTGCAAGGTGTCCTTCAGCGAGCGCCCCGTGATCAACAGAACCGCGATGACGATTAAAAAGAAGGCCATGAATTCGGCGCCTGAAGCGGAGAACAACAAGAAGAAAAACGCGAATTCCACCGCGCCGATCATGCCGCCTCCCAACGTTTTCGTCGCGATGTCACCGGTCAGTTGGCCGCGGTAAAGCTCCCATGTGTTCTTGATCACGGAAGCGTGTTCCCATCTTTCATGGCCGGTCAGCATTTTAAACAAATGAACGTGATCCAATAACAGCAGCGCCAAACATAAGAGATAAATGCCAACGAGGCGCCGTTTAAAAAAATCGGGCTGACGGCGAAACCATATGTAATATATGGAAAGGGCAAGCGTGCCGATGAAGAGGATAAAATACCAGTCGCCGGCCAGGAACCGCGCCGCCTGGACAAACGTCCAGCCCATCACCCCCATCCGGCCGATGCCGATACAGGTGAGCGCGAACAAAATCAAACCGATGATTTCAAAGACGAGCGACTGTCTCCATCCGTTTTTTGCACGCCCCTTTTTGTTTTTTTTCTTCGCCACGCCTCATCCCCCTTTCTCGCGACCCGCCGGGCGGCCGATCGGGTCAAACAGCGAACAAAATGAGAAGGTTTTCGGTAGAGAAGCGCCGCCGCAGCGGCGCCCGTATTTTATTGTATTTTGTTTTTATTATACCCCAACCGGCACTCTTTAAGGATGCCGCATGATCATCCGCGGCAAAAAGAATGAAGGTCGGAAGCGTCACGGCGCAAGGTCAGTGCCGGACCGCAGACTTCGCACCGCTTGTTCTTCGCCTTAATGCGGCGTTTCCCCGAAACCGATCAACGGGTACATGGCGATTTTCCTCCCGGGTTGATACTTTTCGTTTAAGTAATCGCTCGGGTTAGAGCTGATCAGCCGAATGATTTCATATTCATTGGAGGCCGACTGTTCGACCTCGAGCTTCACGCCGCCGACGTCCAACGTCAGCCGCGATTTCGCCGGGCGCTCCTCGTCATCGACAAAAACGATCTCCAGCGGCACGATCGTATACATGACCATTATTGGAACACCCGCTCTTCCATCGGTTTACCCTTTTGCTGATCGATCAGCTCCTGCAGCTTTTGAAGCGCGCTTCCAACGCCGCCGACTTCATCGATCAAACCGTATTCGACCGCTTGCCTGCCGACGAGATTGGTGCCGACGTCCGTCGTCAAACTCGCCTTGCTGTACATCAGTTCCTTAAATTTTTCTTCGGAAATACGGGAATGTTCCACGACGAAGCGCGTGATGCGCTCTTGAATTTTTTCGATGTAATCGAAGCTCTGCGGCACGCCGATGACGAGCCCGCTCATGCGGACGGGATGAATCAACATCGTCGCGCTTTCGGCGATGAACGAGTAATCCGAAGACACGGCGATCGGCACGCCGATCGAATGGCCGCCCCCAATGACAAGGGTCACCGTCGGTTTCGTGAGCGTGGCGATCATTTCCGCGATCGCCAAGCCCGCTTCGACGTCGCCGCCCACCGTATTCAGCATGACGAGCAGCCCTTCAATCTTATCATTCTGCGCGATCGCGACGAGCTGCGGGATGAGATGCTCATACTTGGTCGTCTTGTTTTTGGGCGGCAGCGCCAAATGCCCTTCGATTTGCCCGATGATCGTCATACAATGAATGTTGGAATCGGTGCTCGGCACATTGGTTTGCCCGAGCTTTTGAATCTGTTCAAGAAGGGAGCGCTGCTCGGATTCCTCTTCATATTTTTCTTCTTCTTGTTCTTCGGTCATGTCGCACCAACTCCTTTCCTAGCCGGATGTCAGCCTTCCATAGTATTTGATGGCCGCGGGTTTTTGATGCAATCCATCGCGAGATGCGCTTGTCCTCTGCCGGACCAGCGGTTTGATATACCTCTTATCGATTCACCGTTCTTTCATTTTTTGGTGTCGGAAGCCGGCGATAAACGAAGGCGCCCAGCGATCTGAAGGAACATGGAGCGATGAAAATGGACGAAACGCCCGCGGAAATGGCCGTATACTTGCCGGGTTTCTGCGCGCCGCCGCCTTCCTTTTTCTTCCTCAGACAGCGGCAATAAAAAAAGGCGCCCTTATTAAGCGCCATTTTGAAAGGACAGCGATCGATCGTATATGGTTATTTGTGTTGCGCTGCGTTGTTAAATTTCCATGATGATCGGTAATATCATCGGGCGGCGTCTGGTTTTATCGTACAGATAGCGGCTTAACGAATCGCGAATGTTGTTTTTCAGCGACGACCATTCCGACACGTTTTGCGTCAAGGATTTCGCCAAGACTTCCTTCACGATTTCGGTCGCGTCAATGATCAGTTCTTCAGACTCGCGCACATAGACGAACCCGCGAGTGATGATTTCCGGCCCTGAAAGAATCTTTTTCGATTGCTTTCCGAGGGTTACGACGACGATGAGCGTGCCGTCTTCGGCAAGCAAGCGCCGGTCGCGCAAAACGATGTTGCCGACATCGCCAACGCCGAGACCGTCGACGAGCACTTGGCCGGCCGGCACTTTTTCCGCATCGCGCGCCTCTCCATTGACAAATTCGACGACATCCCCTTTGTCCAAAAGGAAGATGTTGTAGAGCGGCATCCCGGTCGCGGCGGCGAGATCCATGTGGGCCTTCAGCATGCGGAATTCCCCGTGGATCGGAATGAGATATTTCGGACGGGAAAGCTCCAACATCAGTTTTAAATCTTCACTCGACGCGTGGCCGGAAACGTGGACGTCATCCCCATAGACGACTTCAACGCCGAGGCGCATCAAGGCGTCGATCGCCTTCGTCACGTCGGTCTCGTAAGCGGGTTGTGCCGACGAGGCATAGATAAACAAATCGTTTTCCTTCGGCTGTATCTTTTTATGGGTGTGGCTGGCAATCCGAGTCAACGGCGTGATCGGATCGCCTTGCTGGCCGGTTGTAATGATGCAAATTTCGCGATCTTTGCGATGGCCGATTTTATCGATATTCACAAAGGTATATTTCGGCACTTTGAGGTATCCGAACTTCGTCGCGATGCCGACGAGGCGTTCGAGATAGCGGCCGTCGAGCGCCACCTTGCGATTCGTTTGGACCGCGGCGTTGATGACTTGTTGGATGCGATGGATGTTTGAGGCGTAAAGCGCCGTAATGACCCGACCTTCGGCAAAATAAAAATAATCTTCCAGGCGACTGCCGAGCACGGATTCGGAGGGCGTGTTCCCTGGACGGTCGGCATTTTTGCTGTCGCTTAACAAGCAGAGAACGCCTTCGTCGCCGAGGCGTGACACTTTGCTCAGATCAAATTTCACACCATCCACGGGGGTGTAGTCAAACTTAAAGTCACCGGTGTGGATGATGACGCCTTGCGACGTATGAAACGCGATCCCGATGGAATCCGGAACGCTGTGATTCGTCCTGAAAAAGCTGATCCGATGCGGTCCGATCCTTAAATCCTTGTCGGGATCAATCCTTTTGAGGTTCGCTTTTTTCGCCAAATTCATGTCTTTCAACATGAGTTCCAATACGGCGAGGGTAAAAGTCGTTCCGTATATCGGGGCGTTGATCTTGCCGATCAAATATGGCAATCCGCCGATGTGCGCCTGATGCGCATGCGTCAGCAAGATGGCTTTGATCCGATCCCGGTTTTGCTCAAGGTACGTGGTATCCGGAATGACCCGGTCGACGCCCAACATTTCGTCCTTTGGATGCATCAGCCCCGCATCGACGATAAAAATGTCTCCGTTCAATTCGATGACCGTCATGTTATTGCCGATTTCGCCAACGCCGCCCATCGCATAAATCCTGATTTTATCTTTCGGATGATTTTGCAATGAGCATTCCTCCCAGTATTCACTTATCAGAGAACGATCGATCCATCCGTTCCAATCATTGGTCTTATTATAACCGAATCCGCGAGGAACCGACAACCTTTCCGGGAAAATGGCGCACATCGTGCAAAACGGCGGGCTTTTGCCGGTTCCGGCGCCCGCAGGCTTGTCATCGTCTTGGACGATCATGCGCCAATATTTCCTATGCGTTCCCCGTTCGGACAAAGCGCTTCGAAACAAAAAAGAGGTGGGGCGCACCCGCCAAATGGAAACATCGGCTGAACCGCCAAGCGCCTAAGACGCGGCATGAAGCGGGCGCGTTAAGGGGCTTTTCAAAAAAGAACGCCTTAACGGAGAAATAAATGATAAAAAAACGAAAGAAGCCGTTCGAACAAACGGCTCCTTATTGATACTCGGCAAAAATCCGTTCCAGCTCGCGCAGCTCGGCTTCGGTCAGTTCCACCATGGGCGGACGGACGCCGCCAACTTCAACGCCCATTTTATTGAGCAAAGCTTTGGTCGGTACCGGGCTCGGCGCCGCAAACAATTGCCGCATCAGCGGGAGCAGCCGGCGATGCATTTCGGCGGCGCGCTCGATGTCGCCCTCTAAAAACCGTTGGATCATCTCCTGCATATCTTTGCCGACGACGTGGCTTGCGACCGAAACGACGCCGTATCCCCCGATCGCCAAGACCGGCAGCGTCAAACCGTCATCGCCGCTGTACACGGCGAAGTCGTCCGGCGTACGCTCGATGATGTCGGCCATTTGATCGAGATTGCCGCTCGCTTCTTTCACGCAAACGATGTTCTCGATCTCAGCAAGCCGCACGACCGTGTCCGCCGAAAGATTGACGCCAGCCCGTCCCGGTATGTTATAGAGCATGACCGGCAGGTGGACGGATGTCGCGATCGTCTTAAAATGCTGGTACATCCCTTCCTGGTTGGGCTTATTGTAGTACGGCACGACGAGCATGACGCCGTCGACGCCGATCTTTTCGGCTTCCTTGGTCAATTCGACCGATGCGGCGGTGTCGTTCGAGCCCGTGCCGGCGATGACCGGCACCCGGCCTTTTGAGGCTTCGAGCACGTCCGCGAAGAGCTGCAGTTTTTCATCGTGCCCCAACGTCGGCGATTCCCCCGTCGTTCCGGCGACGACCAACCCCTCGGTACCGGTATTGATCAAATGGTCCACCAGTTTTACCAGCCGGTCGCGATCGATCGCCCCGTTCTCATCAAAAGGGGTGACCATAGCGGTCAATAACCGCCCAAAAACCATGATTCGCTCGCCTCCCAAAATTAATAAAAGAAAACCGTCTCATTCGTCTTTTCTTTATCGAGTTCAAACGCGCGATGCAGAGCGTTCACCGCGTCTTTCAAATGGGCGCGGTCGATGAGCACCCAGATGGTCGTATGGGAATCCGCGGATTGCAGAATTTGAATGCCCAAATCGGTCAACGCGCTCACGATTTTCGACATGACACCGGGCACGCCGGCGATGCCGGCGCCGACCGCCGAGACTTTGGCGCATCCGCGCTTGCATTCCGGTTCAAATCCAATGGCGCGCAAGGCCGCCACCGCGCGGTCCGTGGCGTCCTCACTGACCGTGTAGACGACGTCCTGCGGGCTGATGTTGAAGAAATCGACGCTGATGTGTTCCGCGGCCATCGCCTTAAAGACTTTCGCCTGGAAATCGTATTCGCCCTTTTTCGCTTTCACCTTGATCTGTGTGATGTGATCCATATAGGTAATGCCGGTGATCAAGCGATCTTGTATCTCACGGCCTTTAGGCTGCTTTTTAATCGAAGTGATCAGCGTGCCGGGTTGATCGGAATACGTGGAACGAATGCGGATGGGCACTTTGGCGTTCATCGCGATTTCCACCGCACGCGGATGGATGACCTTCGCTCCTTGGTATGCCAAATTGCACACTTCCGTATACGTCAACACCCGAAGTTTTCGGGCTTCGGCCACCATGCGCGGATCCGCGGTCATGACGCCGTCCACATCGGTAAATATATCAATCCATTCCGCACCGAGAGCGGCGCCCAACGCCGCCGCCGACGTATCGCTGCCGCCGCGGCCGATCGTCGTGATTTCGCCGGATTTCGTCCGACCTTGAAAACCGGCGACGACGACGGCATCCAAGGTGCGCAAGGCCCGCTCGATTTTTTCCGTGCGCATTTCCAAAATCTTGGCTTCCATATGCTGGTTGCTCGTGATAAAACCGGCTTCTCCGCCGGTAAAAGCTTCGGCTTTAATGCCCGCGACTTTCAACATGTTGGAAAACACGACCGAGGAGATCGTTTCCCCGCACGACATGATCAGATCCATTTCCCGTTTGGACGCCGCTTCAGGGCGAATGAGGCCGAGCAGCGTATCCGTCGCGTAGGGATCGCCGTTTCGTCCCATCGCGGAAACGACGACGGCCACCTTGTAGCCCTGGTCAATGGCGCGCTTCACATGTTGAAGGGCGCGGTTCCGTCCTTCTTCCGTTTGCAGAGACGTCCCACCGAACTTCTGCACAATCGTTTTCATGCTGCATCCAGTCCTTTTATTTTTTCTGAACGAGTCCCATTTGATAAAGGCTTTCCGCAATTTGTACCGAATTCCACGCAGCGCCCTTCAATAGGTTATCGGACACGATCCACATATGCAAGCCGAAAGCGACGTCCGGGTCTTTGCGGAGGCGACCGACGAACACATCCTTTTTGCCGGCGGCCCGAATGGGCATCGGATAAAGCTGCCGGCTCGGATCGTCCTCGACCGTCACGCCCGGCGCCTCTCTCAGGATATTGCGGATGGTCTCGACGTCGGGGAGCGTTTCCTCGGTTTCAATATAAACCGACTCGGCATGGCCGGTCACAATCGGCAGGCGCACGCACGTCGCGGCGACCGAAATCGTTTCGTCGCCCATTATCTTCTTCGTTTCATTCATCATTTTTATTTCTTCAAACGTAAACAGGTTTTCTTGAAAAACGTCGATTTGCGGGATCGCATTAAAAGCAATGGAATAATGGTTTTTTTCTTTTTTGACGGGAAGCAGCTTCGGTTCCGGCGGCTCGCCGTTCAGCGCTCTTCTGGTTTCTTCCAGCAATTCTTCAATAGCGGATTGGCCGGCGCCCGACACCGCTTGATAGGTGGAGACGATCACCCGTTTTAAACCAAAAGCTTTGCGCAGCGGCTCAAGCACCGCCACCATTTGGATCGTCGAGCAGTTGGGATTGGCGATGATGCCGCGATGATCGCGGAGCGCCTCGACGTTGACTTCGGGCACGACAAGCGGCACGTCGGGATCCATCCGGAAGGCGCTCGTATTGTCGATGACGATGGCGCCGCGGCGAACCGCTTCCGGAGCGAGCCGTTTGGACACCGCTCCCCCGGCGCTGAACAAGGCGAGGTCCACGCCATCAAATGAGGGAGGGGTGGCAGCTTCCACGGTCACCGCCCGGCCTTTAAACGTCATCGTCGAGCCAGCTGAGCGTTCGGATGCCAAAAGTTTTATGCTGTTGATCGGAAGCGTCGTTTTCTCCAAAAGCCGCACCATTTCGTTGCCGACCGCTCCGGTTGCGCCGACAACGGCGACGGCTAGACCGTTACCGTTATCCAAAGCAGTTCCTCCTTACCGATTGAACCATAATGGAGGGAGAAGCGCCTAGAGGCGCCTCTCCCGTCGATATCCCGATTCCATTTTATCATATACCCATGCGTCTGTAAGCGAAAGGGCTAATCACGAAATTTTTCAACCAATAGCGGCTGCAGCTGTCGGCCTTCAATCGCCGCCTCAACGGCGGCCGTCAGACGGTCCATGTGCGCGACGAGCGAGGTCGGCTTCCCTTCGGGGTCATCTTGCCCGAAGGGAATGAAATAAATGTGTTTGGCGACGAGAAGTTTCGCAAGATTGGCCGCATTCAACCCGAGACCGTCATTCGTGGAGATGCCCAAAACGACCGGGCGGCGATTGCGCAAGGTCGCTTTGGCGGCCATAAGAACGGGGGAATCCGTCATGGCATTGGCGAACTTGCTCAAGGAATTGCCGGTCAAAGGAGCGATCACCATGCAATCGAGCGGCGTTCTCGGGCCGAACGGTTCGGCTTTCACGATGGAATCGATCACTTCCCGCCCCGTCATTTCTTCGACTTTTTTTACCCAATCGCGTCCGTCCCCAAACCTTGTCACCGTATTTTTCACCGTATAAGTGACAAACGCGGTCACCTCGGCGCCGGCTGCCAACAAGGCTTCCACCTGGGGAACCACTTGATCGTACGTGCAATGGGATCCCGTCAGTCCGAAACCGATATGTTTGCCTTCAAGCGTCATGCTTCTTCGCTCTCCTCACCAAATTTTTCTATTAAGAGATCGGTCAACACATTGGCAATGATGCGGCCCGCCGTCTTCGGAGCGACGATGCCGGGCAGACTCGGCGCCAGAATCGCCTTGATCCCCCGCTTTTCCGCATAGCGGAAATCGGTGCCTCCGGGTTTTGACGCGATGTCGACGATCAACGCTTGTGCGGGCATTTTAGCGATCACTTTACCGGTCAGAACTTTGGCGGGAATCGTATTCAAACAGATATCGACATCGCCGACGTGCGATTCGAGATCATCGATATGAAAAGGGCTAAGCCCCATCTCCGCGATGCGGGCCAGATGTTCCGGCCGCCGCGCCGCCACTTTCACTTTGGCGCCGAGGGCATGAAAAATTCGCGCCAACGTCATCCCGGTACGGCCAAGGCCGAGAATAAGGACATTGGCCCCGTGAATGGTAAAGTCGGTGTTTTGGATGACGAGCATCAGCGTCCCCTCCGCGGTCGGCACCGAGTTGTAGATCGCCAAATCATCGCGTTCGAAAAGTTTGACGAGCTCCCGGTTGGCAGATCGCAGACAGCGTTCAAGGTACGGGGTGCCGATGCCTGAATACACCGAGCAATGGGCAGGGGTCTTCTCCAGCCACTCTTCCGTGAGCTTTACCGGCTTATTGCTGAAGATCGTTTCAATAAAACCGTTTTCATCTGTGCCGTTCGCCGGGAGCACGATGGCGTCCACTTTGGCGGCGTCAATATCATCGATGTCCGCTTTGACCGCCCCGTTAAAATATTGGTCGAGCTGATCGAATCCGATGAGCGTCAACTGCGCATCCATTTCGTTCAATTTGCGGATGACCTCGAGGTAGCGGGCATCACCGCCCATAATGACGATGTTGAGACCGGTTAACATGCACTTCTCCCCTCCAGCCGCGCTTCAACCCGCGCGGGGTGACTCCCGGGCGTATGCCCAGCATATTGTATGTCGGGGCACCGGGGATGGTGACGGCCGCCACGCCGGGGAAAAGCAAAAAGCCGCGCAAAGGCGCGGCTCATCCCTCTATTTGGTGCCCCCGTCTCTTTCAAGCACGCGAAGAAAGGCGCATCATCCTTTCCGCAAACCGGTGCCATAGAAAGCAAGAAAGAGGCTGGGACAAAACCCAGTAGGCTAAATTGAAAAGAGTGGTACCCACCAAAACATGTTGGTGAAGGTACCACTCTTTTTTATTGGTTTTCAGAAGTCAAATAAGGATACCTTCTGATAAAATTAAAATATAGCCAATTTACTTATCGGAGGTATCCTTATGTTTCAATATTATAACATGAATCAAGTGGTTTTGCCCCTAGATTTAGAAATTAAATTAAAAGAAAATGACATCGCCTTTCATATTCACCACCTCATCGAACAGATTCCTGATGAAGCGTTTGAAGCCTTCCTGCGTGATACGGGTCGTCCTTCCTATCATCCTCGTATGATGATGAAGATTATTCTGTGTGCCTACAGCCAATCCGT
>NZ_BDDQ01000033.1 GCF_002003465.1 Caenibacillus caldisaponilyticus
TCCCATTTTTGGTTATATTGTATTCTTCGATGATGTCCTTCTTTTGCTTTGGTACATTGGGAACGGAACGGACAACCTGAACAGTCTTCACATTCGTAGACTTTAAATTCTCTGGTAAAACCGTTTCGGTCTGTGCGATGAGACCAATAACGGAACGTCAATTTTTGCCCGTTCGGGCATGTAAATGTATCGTCTTCCGCGTTGTATTCCCAATTGATGACGTTAAAAGGATTCTGCTTTTCTTTCTTTTTCTTCTCTTTTCGGTATGTATTGTAAGTGATGAGTGGTGTGCGTTTCCGATTCTCTAGAACATCTTTATAATTTTGTTCACTCCCATAACCGGCATCTGCGACGATATAGTTAGGGAGTTTGAAGAAGTGTTTCTCGATGTGATCCAGAAATGGGATGAACGTACGTGTATCCGTCGGATTAGGAAATACATCATAAGCGAGCGCAAATTGTCCTTCTGTCGCAATCTGTACATTATAACCCGGCTTAAGTTGACCGTTCTTCATATAATCATCTTTCATTCGCATAAAAGTGGCATCGTGATCGATCTTTGAGTAACTGTTACGTTCGCCGAAATTTCATGTCGTTTTGGTATTTTTGTTTGCGCTCCACAAAATCTTGAAACTGCTTGCGATATTGTTTCGGTACTTTGCGCTCTGAGCGAAGTTGTTTCCTTTCGTTTACATCTTCACTTGCTTCGATTTTTTTGTCATATTCTTCAACTTTTTCATCAAGCTTTTCAACAACCTCGGCGAGTTCTTGGATAGATAATTCCACTAAGTTTTCTCTTTCGATTTCTGGAATAATCTCTTTTTCTAATAATTCATCATACATTTGATTGGACTTTTCGACCAAAGCCGCACTGTATTTTTCAACGGCTTTACGCCAAACAAAGGTAAATTTATTGGCATTGGCTTCAATCTTGGTGCCATCAATAAAAATGGCTTCGTCGTCAATGAGTTTTTCTTTCACGAGCTGACAACGAAATTGCACGAAGCACTGGCGCAATAACTCTTGAACCTCGGGATGAACGCGGAAACGATTGATCGTTCGATAGCTTGGCTCATAGCCTTGTGCCAGCCACATCATCCGAACACTATCTTGGAGGAGGGCTTCGATTTTTCTTCCAGAAAATACGGATTGGCTGTAGGCACACAGAATAATCTTCATCATCATACGAGGATGATAGGAAGGACGACCCGTATCACGCAGGAAGGCTTCAAACGCTTCATCAGGAATCTGTTCGATGAGGTGGTGAATATGAAAGGCGATGTCATTTTCTTTTAATTTAATTTCTAAATCTAGGGGCAAAACCACTTGATTCATGTTATAATATTGAAACAAAAGGATACCTCCGATAAGTAAATTGGCTATATTTTAATTTTATCAGAAGGTATCCTTATTTGACTTCTGAAAACCAATAAAAAAGAGTGGTACCTTCACCAACATGTTTTGGTGGGTACCACTCTTTTCAATTTAGCCTACTGGGTTTTGTCCCAGCCTCTTTTGACTTTCATTCAGTTTTCAACCTCTTTGGGCAACCTCCCGCTTTACCGAAAGAAAACGATCCGCACACGCCGTGGCGCGCTGTTACGGCTCAGTTTTCTTTCTTCACGACTTCGTGCCCACCGAATTCATTACGCAACGCGGCGACGACCTTCCCTGTAAACGTGTCTTCTTCAAGCGACCGATAGCGCATCATCAGCGACAAGGCGATGACCGGTGTCGGAACTTGCAAATCCAACGCGGTTTCCACCGTCCATTTCCCTTCTCCAGAAGAATGCATCACCCCGCGGATGCTTTCGAGTTTCGGGTCTTTGGAAAACGCGTTTTCCGTCAGCTCCATGAGCCAACTGCGAATGACCGAACCATGATTCCAAACGCGGGCGACTTTTTCATAATCGAAATCAAATTCGCTTTTTTCGAGGACTTCAAAGCCTTCGGCGATGGCCGCCATCATGCCGTATTCGATGCCGTTATGTACCATTTTCAAGAAATGGCCGCCTCCCGGCTGTCCCGTAAAATGATAGCCGTTTTCGACCGCCGTGTCTTTAAAGAGCGGTTCGACAAGCGAAAAAGCTTTTTTGTCGCCGCCAATCATGTAACAGGCGCCATGGCGCGCACCCGACACGCCGCCGCTCGTGCCCGCGTCGATAAACGCGATGCCCTTCGCCTTTAAGGCTTCATATCTTTGCAGCGACTTCTTGTAATTGGAGTTGCCGGCTTCGATGACAATGTCGCCTTCCGAAAGCAGCGGGACCAAATCGTTCAACACATCGTCCACAAGGCCGGCGGGAACCATGAGCCAAACGATTTTTGGATTTTCCAGTTTTTCCGTCATTTCCTTCAGGGAATAGGCTCCGGTCGCCCCGTCCGCTGCCAGGCGGTCCACCGCCTCTTTATTAATATCATAAGCCACGATCTCGTGGCCGTGATCCATAAAATTCAGGCCGAGGTTATAGCCCATTTTTCCGAGACCGACTAATCCAAGTTTCATCAGCCTTCTCCTTTCTGTTCCATCCAGCGTTGTCGTCTGATATATTGGCGCAGCCGCTTTTTCCGCATCGCTCCGGCACCGCGCGCATCCAACGGAGCCATCCGCCGGCGACGGACGAGATGTGCTATGAACGATCCGGAAGATGGCCGATCACGCGGTCCCCCGCTTGCAGAGCCCCTCTAGAAAAGATGGCTCCAGCGGGCCAACAAAGCTGCGGTCTCTGACGCGGCGGCCTATTCTATCATATCATATTGGCTTTAATTTGCCTTCATTGGAAGGTCGCTCAGCAGGGGTTTCCTCTCCTTTATCCGATGACCCCGGCCGGATGGCGAATAAAGATAGCAATAAAGCGGCGGCGGCCGTTGCGGCGGCGACGAGAAACATGATCGGCACCGACACTTTCATGAGCGTGGCAAAAAGCGGCGGACCGACCGCCACGCCGATATAGCGCATGCTGCTGTACAAACTCGAGATCGTGCCCCGATTTTCCTTCTCAATCCCCTCCGTCACAAAGGAATCAATGCTCGGCAGCGTGACGCCGATGCCGATCCCGCCGATGAACAAATACAGCAAGAACAACCGGACGCTCGGTTGAAAGCTGAGCAGCACCATCGACGCGGCGAGGACGCCCATGCCGGATAGCGTCATCCATTTCATCAATCGTTTATTTTTGCCGATTTTCGTGCCGGTGATCAGGGAAGCGCCCGAGATCGCCACTAACGGAATGGCGATGACGAATCCTTTGCGGACGCCGTTAATGCCGTAATCGCTCTCGAGAATTTCCGACAAATAAAATAGCGTGCCGAACAAGACAAACATGATGATGCCGCCGATGACAAAAACCGCGATCAACCAGTGAGCCTTTTGTTTAAGAACGGCAAAGGTCTCGGCAACAAAGGCTCGGAACGGTTTCGGTTGCTCGTCCCTAGGCGGCACATCGACGGAATAACCGACCATGGCGATCGCAATCAAACAGAGGACGGGGATCGCCAAAAAAGGGGCATACCAGACGATCGCAGCAAAAAGCGAACCGAGGATGGGGCTGAGCACTTTGCCGAACGTATTGGAAGTCTCCAAAATGCCAAGCGCTTTGCTCACCGCTTTTTCATTATTAAAAAGATCCCCGATCAAAGGAATGACGACGGGAAAAGCCCCCGATGATCCGATGCCTTGAAGCAAGCGTCCGAGTAAAATGAACCAATACGGGTGCGCCAAAAACATGGCCGCCACCCCCGCGATGAGACCGCCAAGCCCCGAGAGCACCAAGCTGGGAATGATGACTTTTTTTCTCCCGATGCGATCTGACAAATATCCGGCGATCGGAATGAACACGATGGCGACGACGGAAAACACCGTAATAATCAAGCTGGACTGAAAAGGGCTGATGTCGAGTTTGTTTTGAATGATGGTTAACACCGGGATGAGCATCGAATTGCCGAGGGTCATGATCAACGGGATCGAGGCGAGCGCAGCGACCTCCATCGTTTTGTTTTCTTCCATCGGACATCCTCCAGCACAAATTGGATTTGGTTTAGTTTTCAAACATCCGCAACGGTTTATGCACGCACGGCAAAGGAAGAATCCGCCACGGGCACCAAAAACCTTTACGTTTCGGATGCTGCGCGCCGCGTCAAATTATAAAAGCCGGTATGCACTCAGAAAGAAAAGGAGGACGCACATGGTCAGTAGCGATCAGCTGCAATCGAAGAAAAAATTGAAACCGCTGCAAGAAACCCAGCAATACTTACAGGCCGCGCTCCAATCGGTCATCCATGCCCAGGCAATGGAAAACAACCGCGCTCACCAAGAAACCGCGCAAAACATACAAATGGCCCAACAAACGCTGACGGAAACGTTGCAAAACCTCAACGACGACGCGGAAAAAAAACATGTGGAAACCGCCCAGCAGCAACTTTTAAAGGCCCAACAAAAACTTCAAGAAGCCAAACAAATATTTTGATCAAATAAAAAAACCGGCATTCTATGCCGGTTTCATTCCATTTGCCCGCCGCTTTTTAAGACGACCGGTTGGCCGTTTCCCGAATCGCCGCTTCAAAGGCTTCTTGAAGTCGGCGCGTCCATGGGCCGACGGATCCGTCGCCGATCGGCCGCCCATCCACCGCGACGACCGGCATCACCTCTTGCGTCGTGCTCGTCACAATGAGTTCCTCCGCGGCCAGTAATTGCTCGACCGTGACGGCTTCTTCCTTGGCGGGCATATCGAGCTCTTGCATGATCCGCAGGACGGAGCGGCGCGTGATTCCGTCCAAGATCAAATGGTTCGCCGGATGCGTAAACCAAACCCCGCCTATTAAAGCGAACACATTGGAAGCGCTCCCCTCGGTCACCGTCTTGCCGCGATGGAGAATCGCTTCGGCACACCCTTTGTCAAGAGCCTCTTGTTTGGCCAACACGCTGCCCAAAAGGTTTAAAGATTTGATATCGCAGCGCAACCAGCGAATGTCCTCGGTCAAATGCGCGCGGATGCCTTCTTGCAACGCCTGAAGCGGGCGGTCCAACGTTTGCGTATAGGCGGTCAACACGCTATGGGCATTCTTCGGGAAACCATGGGTTCGCGGCGAGGCGCCGCGCGTGATTTGCAGATAAACAATGCCGTCGCCGAGCGCATTGAGGGTGATGAGGCGGCGAATCTTATCGGTGAGTTCATCGATTCCATACGGCGGCTCCAGCCGAATTTCCCGCAGGCTGCGGGCGAGCCGCGCCATGTGTTCATCAAGCAAAAAAGGCGCCCCGCCGTAAACGCGGATGACCTCATACACGCCGTCGCCGAACTGATATCCCCTGTCTTCGATGTCCACCGTCGCTTCGGTTCTCTCCACGAAGCGATCATTCACCAATATCATGACGATCCTCCTCGTCGCATCGCCGTCCCGCCGACACCGGGGCGTGATGTCATTAAATGCTTAATTCGCATAATCATGATTATTTTATCACGTTGCCGCCGCCATGGATATAAAATCTTTAAAAACCTTCCCATTCTCCCATATTTTCCGTTTTTCTTCCTTTTTGTCCCGCAAACTTTGGCAAGCTAATCTAAATCTTTCTTTACTTATATTAAATTTTGAATTATACTTTAGCCGTATGTTTACCATTTCAAGGGGGAGATCGTGTATGAATAGGTCCGTCAAAGGACTGGCGCTGTTCGTGATGGCGCTTGCGCTCGTCTTCGGCGTCGTTGCCTGCAACGACAGCTCCAACGGAAAATCGGACGACAAAAAAACGGAAGCCAAAAAAGAAAACAACACGGATAAGAAAAAACAATTGGCCGGCGAGCTCAGCAATTTTGCCTTTGATGTTCAAACAGCGATTTCGCAAGCTTATGCGCCCTATGCGGTATTGGACGGCTATGCCGGCGCTGAGGGCGATGCTTATGTCGCCCAAGACGTCAAAGACGCTTTCGCGCAAACGAAAGATTCCGCTTCGGCGCTTGACAACGTAACCGTTCCCGACTCGCTGTCGGATTACAAAACGGATCTCGAAGCCGCGTTAAAAGATTTGAAGGATTCCTTTGCCAAACGCGCGGAAGCCGCCGCGGCCAATGCCAATGTTAAAGACGGCAAAGCCTTGGCTGATGCCGTGACGAAAATCAGCAGCGCTGCGCAACCGTCGTTCGATTCCTTCCAAACGAAATTCAACGACGTCGCGAAAAAATTGGGCCTTGAACCGATGGATTTCACCAAAGCGCTGTCCAACTAAGCAAAAACCACCGCGCCTCTGCGCGGTGGTTTTTCTTTGCATGCCCGACATGGGGACGATTCATAGGAGATGAACGTCCCCCAGGCCGTTTGACTTGAATGCCAGCCAACACCGGCTACTTTTTCTCGATCACCTTGACCAAGCGATCGGCGATCAATTGATACCCTTCGGCGTTCGGGTGAAAATGATCGTCGGACAAAACATCCGGGACCTTCCCTTTAAACAGATCATAGGTCGGGATAAAGACCGTATTCGGATAAAGCTCGAGCACGGTCTTCGAACCTTGATTCCACTCGTTGATGATCGCCTCGATCTGATCGTTCAACTCCGGAAACAGATCCTCAAAAGGATTATAGAGGCCGATGTAATAAAGGGTGGCCCGATCGTTCAAATCCCTGATCGCCTTAAGGATTTTGTTTAAATTTTTCAGGTAGGCGACGCGGCGGTTTTCAAAATCGTCAAGTTGAACGGTCGTCAAATTTCGTTTCAACACATTGACGAGATCGTTGCCGCCGATCGTCATGAGGATGATGTCGGAGTTTCGAATGTCTTCTTGAACGTCGTTCCGGCTTAAAACCTTTAGCAGATCATCGGTCGTGTCCCCTTTGACGCCGTAATCCTTAAAAGACAGCCGGGACACCCAATCGGAGTGTTTCAGCTTATCGGCGGTCCGTCCCGCATAGCCCTCTTCGTTCGCATCGCCGACGCCCATGGTGAGCGAATCGCCGATCGCCGTCATGTGGAGGGAGATTTGTTTGGGCGGCAGCACCGTTTTGAACGTTTCATATGATTTTGCCCCGCGATCGACGAACGGGAGCGCATCGTGGAAAAAATAAATTCCGGTGCCGATGAGCAAAACCATGGCGAGAATAAGGAACCCGACGATGATGCGCTTTCGCTTTGATTTCGCCCTCCGTTTCGCTTCGCTGAGCCTTGTTTCGTGAAGCGTCATTCCCGGATTTCCTCCAAACGAAATCGATGAATTTGGTCCGTGCAACCTTCCGCACGCAAAATGTCCAATTGTTTTTTTCCCATTAAATCAAAATGGGGGTAGCGGTTTCGCTTGTCGATCCACTGCGGCTTCAATCCGTATTTTTTGCCCCAACGGATCAGTTTTTTCAAATTGCTGCAACCCGCTTTCGTCACCGTCCGGTATTGAGGAAAGCGGGGATCGTACCAATAATGGGTGAGCAACGCCACTTCCCCTTTTTCGACGCGCTCTTTCCACTTTTTTAATTCCTTCGGTTGTACCCCGAAAGCCATGCAGAAACTCATCTCCAATGATTGCGTTCCCGGTTCCGCGAGTCAGCTCTGCGGACCCGCCTCCATTTTACCATATCACTTATTTCGCCCGGATCCAAACCGTTTTTCTTTATGAAAGAAAAACAGCGGCAAGACGCCGCTGTTTTCGAGTCCGAACGGTCACGATTTCGATGTATGTTTTTTTTCAATTTTGGACTCGATTTTTTCCAACGCGATATTATCTTTTAATATTTCAGACTTATTTTTGGTGATTAATTCTTTGAAAGAAAGTCGCTTTCTCATGTTCATCCCCTCTTTCACCATCTATTATACATAACATTATGACCAAATGACCAGTCAATTATTACAAAAGTATGAATTTTAATTGACTCCACGGCGCCATTCGTGTTGCAATAGGCCGTATACTTTAAGATCGATCCAGCGACCGCCCCATCGTTCCCACTCGCGCAACCGGCCTTCCATGACAAAAGGACCGCGTTGCACCAGCTTTTCCGCGTCATGATTAAACGGCGACACCATCGCGGTCAACCGATGAAAACCCATGTTTTCAAAACCGAAGCGGATCAAGCGGTACATCGCTTCCGTCGCCAATCCCTTGCGGCGATAAGGCTTCAGCATTTCGCCGCCGATCTCCGCGCGGCGGTGATGCCAATCAATCTGGTGAAAACCTGCCGATCCGATAAAATGCCCGCCATCCTTTAAAACAACCGCCCAACGCATCGAACGGGCATCCGGCGCCAAATGCGTATAAGCATCGATCAGCCACTCGGCTTCGCTAAGATGTTTCATCGTTTCGCCGCCGTCAAATTTCATCGTTTCCGGGTCTGAAAAAAGTTTGAAGACGGCGGGCACATCCGCTCTTTGAAATGGCCGGAATACAAGGCGTTCTGAAGAAAACACCGGTAGCATACGCGCTTCCCTCCCCGTCTTATAATATGACGACGGCGCCATGTGGGAACGCCCCATGTTCGCCTTTCACCGTCCATGGGAAATGGGGCGAGGACGGAGCCTCGTTTTGGGGGATGCAAAAAAAATCGGCCGCTGATTCGGCCGATGTCCTTATCGCATCCTTCCGGCGATCTTCAAGGTTTTATTGAAGAAGCCCGCAAACCGGACAACGTCGCGTTCACGGCGATCGCGTTCGGATCCGTCTTGACCTCGATGAGAACGGGAGCGGTGAGCGGGTGGTCGACGAGACGCTCCAAGAACCGTTCAAACGCCTCCGATGAAGTGACGCGATGGCCATCCACGCCCAAGGCGCGGGCGGCGCCGGCAAAATCGACTTCGCTCAAGCCCGTGGCCACGACGCGTCCCGGATAGCGCATTTCCTGATGCATGCGAATGGTCCCGTACATCGCATTGTTAAAGACGAGCGCCAGCACCGGGATGCGATAATGGGCGGCGGTCGCCAACTCCTGCATCGTCATCGCGAACCCGCCGTCCCCCGAGAACGACACGACCCAGCGATCGGGGTGGGCCAGTTTCGCGCCGAGGGCGGCGGGAAATCCGTAGCCCATCGCGCCGGACGTCGGACCGACATACGTCTGCGGCTTGACGAACGGATAATACGTATGCAACCAGCCGGCGAAATTTCCGGCGTCATTGGCAATGATCGTATCTTTAGGCAATAACGCGCACAATATTTTCATGATGCGTTTCATATTGCAGCCGGACGGATCATCGTCTTCCGGTACATCCGTCAAGGCGGATGCTTCTTCATAGGCCCGGCGTCGTTCGCTTGTCCAATTTTTCCACTTGGACGGCGCTAGCTTGTCGCGTGCGGCAGCGCGTAAGGCTTCAAGCGCCGCGCGGGCGTCCGCGCCGATGCCAACGGCCACTGGAAAGACTTTACCGATCGCCTCCGGATCGATGTCGATGTGAATCAATGTTTGTCCGCGAGCGAGGATGCTGTAATCTTGTGTCGTCACTTCTGAAAGCCGCGTGCCGACCGCGACGACGACATCCGCATTTTGAAGCGTTTTCAAAATCGGGGATGGCGTCCCGAGCCCGACGTGCCCCACATAATGCGGATGATCGTTCGGAATCACGTCATGGCGGCGAAACGCCGCCAACACCGGAATCCCGGTCGCATCCGAAAACCGTTGCAAAGCGGTTTCGCCGGCGCTTGCCTTGACCCCGCCGCCGGCGATGATGACCGGCCGCTCCGCGCGACTGAGACAGTCGATGGCCCTCGCGATGTCCTGCGGGGATGGATGCGGCCGCAACGGTTGCGCCGCTTCGGCGAAGGCCGGCTCGATCTCAACGGGCAACAGATCTTCCGGAAACGCAAGGACGACCGGACCGGGACGGCCGGTTATCGCCGTACGAAACGCCCGCTGCACGAGTTCCGGCACGCGCTCCGGATCCCGGACCTCCGCCGCCCACTTGGCGATCGGGGCAAAAAAACGTTCGACATCCATTTCTTGAAACCCTTCGCGGCCGTAAAACCTTCGGTGCACTTGTCCGAGAAACACGACCATCGGCGTGGAGTCTTGGCGGGCGGTATGGACGGCGATGCTCAAGTTGGCCGCGCCGACTCCCCGCGTCGCCATGACGACCGCCGGACGGCCGGAAGCTTTCGCAAACCCCTCGGCCATAAATGCCGCACCGCTTTCGTGCCGCGCCGCAAAAAGTTGAATCGTCGGATGCTGATAAAGCGCATCCAAAATCGGCAAATAACTTTCCCCGGGGACACAAAAAGCATGTGTCACTCCTTCGATTTCCATACAGCGAACGATCGCTTCCGCTGCCGTCATCCGTTCGCCCATCCTCATCACCTCTCCTTGTGCCTCCATGACATCACGAGCGATCGGTCACCCGCCGGATGCGTTCGGCCGCTTCAACGAGCCGTTCGTCCGGAACGGACAAGGAAATTCGGCAATACCCTTCCCCATTCGGTCCGAACGCCGAACCTGGCGTCAAGATCACGCCGGCCTCTTCCAGCAATTTTTCACAAAACGAGGCCGACGTTTCGCCATCGGGGACTTTGGCCCAAAGGAAGATGCTCCCTTTTGGTTTTTGCAGCGACATACCGATCGCTTTTAAGGCTTGAATCATGACGTCGGCCCGCTTTTCATAAATCGCGTTCCTTGTCGCCAAAACGCTCAGATCGCTCGTCAACGCGGCGGCCGCCGCTTTTTGGATCGGCAAAAATTGCCCGGTATCGACATTGCTTTTCACGGTTTTTAACAGCTGGATCACGCGGCGATTGCCGACGGCGTATCCGATCCGCCAGCCGGTCATGTTAAAGGCCTTCGACAAAGACCCGAATTCGACGGCGACGTCCTTGGCCCCTTCCGCTTGCAGGACGCTTGGCGCTTGATAATCCCCGAACGTCACGAGGTTGTAAGCGGAATCATGAACGAGCCAAATGCCGTGTTCGGCGAAGAAGGCGACGGCCTCTTCAAAAAACGCGAGATCAACCGTCGCGCCGGTCGGATTCCCCGGATAATTTAAAAACGCCAGTTTCGCCCGTTTTAACACGTCCTGCGGGATGTCGCGAAAATCGGGGCGAAAGCCCAATGCTTCACGAAGTTTTAAGTCATATATGCGGCCGCCGGCAAGATGCGCGGCCATCCGGTAAACCGGATAACTCGGATCGGGAACGATCACGGCATCCCCGGGATCGACCATCGATAATACGAGATGAGCTAGCCCCTCTTTGGATCCGATGAGCATTAACACTTCCGTATCCGGATCGAGATCGACCTGGAATCGGCGCCGGTAAAAAGTGCTCACCGCTTCGCGAAATTCCCGGGTTCCGTCAAATGGCGAGTAGCGCATGTTGGCCGGGTCGTCCAATTCTTTGATCAAACGCTCCTTAATGAAGCCCGGTGTCGGCAAATCCGGATCGCCGATGCCGAGATCGATGATGTCCAGGCCCTGTTCGACCAAGGCCTTTTTCTTGGCTTGAATTTTAGAAAACGTATACGGCGGCAACGCCTCCGCCCGCTTGGCGGCAGGATGTTTCACGAAAACTCCCCCGTTTCAGATTGGCAAATCCTCTTTTTGCATGGAGATCCATACCCCCATTATATGGCACCCTACGGGAGTTTCAACTGATTTTTTGAATAAATCTCCTTTACTGAATTGACGTTCGCTTATCGATTTTCTGATAGATATTGATTCGGGGCGGCAATTATCATATAATGGAAATGTTCATATTGTTGCTCAATAGACAATCTTAAGAATCCATTTTTTGTAAGCGTTTTCTTATATTTTGTCGAAGGAGGGGCTTTTATCACATGGATGTCACCGTGAAAGCGACCGTCTACAAAAATTACATCAACGGGGAATGGAAAGCGAATCCCGACGGAGAAAAGGTGGCGAACATCAATCCGGCCAACGGTGAGGTGCTCGGTTACGTCACTTTATCGACCGAGCGCGATGTGGACGAAGCGGTCCGCGCTGCAAAAGAAGCGCAAAAATCTTGGGCGAAAGTGCCTGCCCCGAAACGCGGCGAATATCTTTTCCGCATCGGCGAAATTCTGCGCGAGCGAAAAGAGGCGCTCGCCCGCCTTTTGACGCAAGAAATGGGCAAAGTGATCGCCGAAGCCCGCGGCGAAGTCCAAGAGGCGATCGATATGGCCTATTTTATGGGCGGAGAAGGCCGCCGTCTCGCCGGGCAGACCGTGCCGTCGGAGCTCCCCGATAAACACGCGATGAGCTTGCGCGTTCCCGTCGGGGTCGCTGGACTGATTACACCGTGGAACTTTCCGATCGCGATTGCCAGTTGGAAGATATTTCCCGCTCTCGTCGCCGGCAATACGGTCGTTTGGAAACCGGCGACCGACACGCCGGCGCTCGCTTATGAATTCGTAAAAATTTTCGAGGCCGTCGGCCTGCCCAAAGGCGTCGTCAATCTCGTCTACGGGTCGGGCGGCACGGTGGGGCGCGCCATGGTGGAACACCCCGGCATCGACATTATTTCCTTCACCGGCTCCACGGAAGTCGGCAGCGAAATCAACGGGCGCGCCGGCAAACTCTTAAAGCGCGTTTCGTTGGAAATGGGCGGGAAAAACGCGGTCATCGTCATGGATGACGCCGACCTCGACCTCGCCGTCGACGGCATCATTTGGAGCGCATTCGGCACCGCCGGCCAACGGTGCACCGCGTGCAGCCGCGTCATCGTTCATCGCAACGTGAAGGCGGAATTGGAAGAACGCCTTGTCCGGCGCGTGGAAAGCCTGAAAATCGGCGACGGCCTCGATGAATCCGTCGATATCGGTCCGGTCATCAACGAGAAAGCCTTAAAACAAATCGAAGCCTACATGGACGTCGCCAAAAGCGAAGGGGCCGTTTTGTTGTGCGGCGGCCGCAGAGCCGAAGGCGGAGCGCTCGACTCCGGTTATTATTTTGAACCGACCATCTTCACCGATGTGACGCGCGACATGCGCATCGCAAAAGAAGAAATTTTCGGCCCGGTTCTCTCGATCCTCGCGGTGGACAGTCTCGATGAAGCCATCGAAATCAACAACGAAGTCAACTACGGCTTGTCGAGCGCGATTTTTACCCGAGACACGAATCAAACCTTCCGGGCCATGCGGGAACTGGATACGGGCATCGTCTACATCAACGCCGGGACGACGGGAGCGGAAATCCACCTCCCCTTTGGCGGCACCAAGGCGACGGGCAACGGCCACCGCGACTCGGGCATTGCCGCGCTCGACGTCTTTACGGAATGGAAAAGCGTTTACGTCGATTACAGCGGCAAACTGCAACGCGCGCAAATCGACAACAATTAAAACTTAAAGACGGAAAGGCGTTCAATCGGCATCGCCGGATTGAAAAATTGGGTCTTCAAGCGGTGCCCGATCTAGCGAAATCATCTTTGACAAGGAGGAATGGTTTTTATGAAAGTTGCTGTATTGGGAGCAGGTTTGATGGGAAAAGAAGCCGCGCGCGACCTCGTGAACAGCCCTGGGGTTGAACAGGTCGTCATCGCCGATATCGATCTGGCAAAGGCGGAACAAGTTTGTCACACTTTAAACCGTTCCAACATCAGCCCGGCGAGCGTCGATGCCAGCAATGACGCGCAGCTCAAGGATTTCATGAAGGACTTCGACGTCGTCGTCAACGCCCTGTTTTACGCTTTCAATGAAAAAGTCGCCCGCACGGCCGTCGAAGTCGGCGTGCATTCGGTCGATCTCGGCGGCCATATCGGCCACGTGACCGAAAAGGTGCTGGCGCTGCACGATGAAGCCGTCCAAGCCGGCGTCACGATCATTCCCGATCTCGGCGTCGCCCCCGGGATGATCAATATTCTGTCGGGTTACGGCGTCAGCAAGCTCGACCGCGCCGAAACGATCAAACTGATGGTCGGCGGCATTCCCGTCCGGCCCGAACCGCCCTTCGGATACAACCACGTCTTTTCCATTGAAGGCGTTTTCGACCATTACACCGACCCGTCGCTCGTCATCCGGGACGGAAAGAAAATGGAAGTTCCGTCGCTTTCGGAAATCGAAACCGTTTATTTCGAAAATTTCGGACCGCTCGAAGCCTTCCATACCGCCGGCGGCACATCGACGTTGTCCTTATCCTATCCGGATTTAAAAAACTTGGAATACAAAACGATCCGTTACCCCGGCCATGCGGAAAAATTTAAATTGCTCGTCGATCTCGGTTTAACTTCACGGGATAAAACGGTCGAAATCGACGGGCGGCCCGTCAGCGTGCGCGAGGTGATGCTGAAAGTTCTCGACCCGATCCTCGACCTCGGCGACAAGGATGACGTCGTCCTGCTCAGGGTCATCGTCTCCGGCGTCAAAGGCGGACAACCGCAAACGCACATCTTCGAAATGACGACTTATAACGACAAAGCCAACCGCGTGACCGCCATGGCGCGCTCAACGGCTTATACGATTTCGGTGGTCGCCCAGATGATCGGTTCCGGAACGATATCCAAACGGGGCGTCTATGCTCCGGAAAACATCGTTCCCGGTGACCTCTATATTAAAGAAATGGAAAAACGCGGCGTCATCATTAAAGAAAGGGTTGAACAATCCGTCGCGGTCGGTTGATCTCATCGAGGCGTGCGCAAAGCCCGACGCCAAAACCCGACAGCGGCTCAGCGCTTCGGCCCGAACTCCGCGGGCGGACCCGGCCTCGCCCCGCGGGGTCGGGCTTTACCGTTTTCCCTTTCCCATCACATCTTTTTAATGGGAAGAACGATAAAGCCATGCGGAGACGAAAACTCCGTTCGCGCGGTTTCCGTCCAATTTTACTCCCGCCGACGGCGGAACGCAACGCTTCGAGCGTCGGCACTACCTTTGCCGCTCTTCGCCATAAAAAGAAATGCCGATCACCCGCGCTCAGCCCGCAAAAGCGCAGGCGAAAGGCTTTAAAATCTTCGCGGCGATCGCCGGTTCTCGGTTACAGGGCATTCGGTCCGGTCAGATAAAGGAAAACAGCCGCGGCACCCGCCAAATTCGGCAGGGCAAACAAGCACGTGCGCACCGTCCATTTCCAGCGCATGTGCTTTTCTTTTTCGGGTTCGTCCGTTTCTTCGGCGCTTTGATCGTGGACAAACGCCCGCGAAAACGCTCCGCTCAACACAAGACAGACGAGGCCGAGTCCGCCGGCGAAAGACATCGCCATTTTTAAGTCACCTGCGACGATGGCGCTGAACAAAATGAAGAGAAACAGGACGACGCCGTAAAAAAAAGATTTCAACAACGCGAGACACCCCTTTTTCGACCTCACAACGAAGCGCGGGAACGGTTTGTTTTTCGTTATTGTACCACAGTCGGACATGTAAAAATGATGAAATCCGCCACAAATGGCGGATTCCAAAAAATGGTTACCTTCGACTCTCTTCTGTACGACGCGATGGCGTTTCCCGTTGCGGAGACCGCACATTCGAACCGTTGGCTCCAGGTGCCGGGTGTCGCCGCGCCGCGCGGAACGAGCGGTCCGTCACATCGAACCTTCGGCACGCTTTTCATCTCTATGGCGTTTTGTACCGGGTTCGGCTCACGCCCCTTCCCACGCCGGCAAATTTTTTCGCAGCGGTTTGTCCTTGCGGTAGCCCAGCACATAGTCGGCCTGCATCAGCGTATGGATTTCCCGAGTGCCTTCGTAAATGACCGGCGCTTTTGAATTGCGGAGATACCGCTCGACCGGATATTCGTTGGAATAGCCGTAGGCGCCGTGAATTTGGACGGCGTCGTTGGCGACTTCGTTCGCGAAATTGCACGCCTGCCATTTGGCGAGCGACGTTTCACGCGTATTGCGCACGCCTTTGTTTTTCAATTCGCCGGCCCGGTAGACGAGGAGCCGCGCCATGACGAGCTTCGCTTCCATGTTCGCGATCATCTGTTTGACGAGCTGATGCTCGCCGATTTCTTTTCCAAACGTCTTCCGTTCATGGCAATACTTGACACAGGCCTCGAGACAGGCGCTGATGATGCCGCAGGCGCCGGCCGCGACGGTGAAGCGCCCGTTGTCCAGCGCGGACATGGCGATATAAAATCCTTCTCCTTCTTCCCCGAGCAGGTTTTCTTTCGGCACCTTGACATTGTCCAGGAAGATTTGGCCCGTGTTTCCCGCGCGGATGCCGAGCTTTCCCTTTATGGCCCGCGACGAAAAACCCGGCATCGTCCGTTCGACGATGAACGCCGAAATCCCGCGGTGCCCCTTTTCCCGGTCCGTATACGCGAAGACGATGAAATGATCGGCGAGATCGCAGAGCGAAATCCACGTTTTTTCGCCGTTTAATACGTAGTAGTCGCCCGAGCGGACGGCGGTCGTGCGGATCGCTTTGACATCGGACCCGGCGTTGGGCTCAGTGAGGGCGTAAGCCCCCAATTTTTCGCCGCGCGCTTGCGGCACGAGGTATTTTTGCTTTTGTTCTTCGGATCCCCATTGCAACAACGTGAGGCTGTTCAAGCCGGTATGAACGGAAACCGCCGTGCGAAACGCCGTATCTCCCCGCTCAAGTTCTTCGCAGACGATCGCGAGTGAATTGTAATCCATGCCGCTGCCGCCGTATTTCTCAGGAATCGGCACGCCCATCAGCCCGAGCTCGGCCAGCCTTTTATATATGTACGGATCGGCTTCGCCTTTTTCATCCCATTCCTTAATGTTAGGCATAATCTCCTGATCCACGAATTGTCTGACCGTTTGGCGCAACATTTTTTGTTCCGGTGACAGTTCAAAATCCATCTTAAAGTCCTCCTCTGAAGCCTTATGATTAGATTTTTTATGGTTGAGGGTTCCGCCCCCGTTTCATGCCTGACCGCCGAAACGCCGCCATGGCATGACATGACAAAGGGTTAAGGAATCAGCCTGGCCGCTTGCCGGGAGCATCAGATGACGCCGCACCGGCGCCATTCTTGGATCTCCTCCTCCGAGAAGCCGTGCGCGCGCAAGATTTCATCGGTATGCTCCCCGGCGGCGGGCGGATGATCCCGATAGGAAACCGGCGTCGCCGACATCTTGATCGGGCTGGCGACGAGCGGTACCGTGCCGGCCGTCGGATGGCGCATGTCGATCTTCATCCCCCGGGCAACCACTTGCGGATCGCGAAACACTTGATCGAGCGTTTGGATCGGTCCGCTGGGGATGCCGGATTTCCAAAAAAGGTTCACCCAGTGCGCGCGCGGCCGGGTCGAAGTCACGGCGTTGATTCTTTTTTCCAATTCTTCGACGTGTTCCAGACGGCGGGGATTGGTGGCAAACCGTTCGTCGTCCGCGAGTTCCGGCATGCCGAGCAGCCGGCATAACGTTCGAAATTGCCGGTCGTTGCCGACGGCGATCGCCAGCTCGCCGTCGGCGGCGCGGAACGTCTGATACGGAACGATGTTCGGGTGTTTGTTGCCGAGCCGGCCCGGTATTTGGCCGGAGATTAAATAGTTGCTCGCCACGTTCACCATCGCGCTGATGGCACAGTCATACAAAGACAAATCGATTTCCTGGCCGGCGCCCGTATGAGCGCGGGCGAGGAGCGCCGCTTGAATCGCGACGGCGGCATAGAGACCGGTCAAGACGTCGGTGATCGCCACCCCGACTTTCAGGGGGCCGGTTTCGGCGGTTCCCGTGACGCTCATCAAGCCGCACATCGCTTGAATGACAAAATCGTAGCCGGGCAATTCCCGATACGGACCGGTCTGTCCGTAACCGCTGATGCCGCAATAAACGAGGCCGGGGTTTTCGGCGGAAAGCTCGCGGTACGACAACCCCCATTTTTCCATCGTTCCCGTTTTAAAATTGTGAATGAGAACATCCGCGTCGCGCACCAACGTTTTCAAAATCCGCCGCCCTGCTTCCTCTCTCAAATTGAGCGTCAGCGCCTTTTTGTTTCGATTGGCACAAAGATAGTAAGCGCTTACATCTCCGGCGAACGGCGGACCCCACGCGCGCGTGTCATCGCTTCCGCCCGGCGCTTCAATTTTAATGACTTCGGCGCCGAGATCGCCGAGAATCATCGTGCAATAAGGCCCGGCGAGTACCCTTGACAGATCGATGACCTTGATGCCTTCCAACGCGCTATCCGGCATGGCTTTCTCTCCTTTCATCGGGAACAAAAATAAAGCCGGACCGCGATCGCTGACAGGGATATCAACGTTCGACGTCCAAAAAATTCGGAAATCCGACTTCTTGCACCCGCGCGGACGGGAACTTTCTGGTCTTTACCAATTTTGATAATATTATAAACCAATGGTTCGGAAGGCGTCAACGCGTCCGGGCACCGGATGTGATCCACAAAAGCCGTCCCGTCCGTTTGTCAATGGCGGCATGATACCCCTTTCAAAAACGCGATCTGGGATCGCGCCTGCGGCAGCGGATGACCGCGCTTCAACTGATGCCGCCATACTGGCAAACGAACAACCGGCCTGACGGTTTCCGCTCATGCTCCATGACTTCGCCGCGCGTAAGGATTCTAAGATTTTATTCCAGCGCGTATTATTTTTAGAGGGACATTTTTGTTATAATTGATAATGTGGTTTTTGAACCGCTGCACCTGCACGGTCACCGGCGCCTCGGAGCAACGGGCGTCAGCCGGCAAAAGCGCGCAACGAGGCGTTCCGGCTCGATCTGAAAAAACTTTGCCACCATATCCAATATATAAAAAAAGAAAAGTGGGTTGGAAAATTGAAAGAGATTATCTTGCAATGGCTCGACGCGATCATGGGGCTCGGCTATTTCGGGATTGGGCTCGCCCTGATGATCGAGATCATTCCCAGCGAACTCGTCCTTTCTTACGGCGGGTTTATGGTCAGCCTCGGCCGCATTAATTTTTTGGGAGCGGTCATCGCCGGCACGATCGGCGCCACCGTCGCCCAGCTTTTCTTATACTGGATCGGCGCATACGGCGGCCGGCCGTTTTTGGAGAAATACGGAAAATATCTGCTCATACATAAAAAACATTTGGACGTATCGGAGCGCTGGTTTGAAAAATACGGGCCCGCTGTCGTCTTTTTTGCCCGGTTCGTCCCCGTCGTCCGCCAGGCGATTTCCATTCCCGCCGGAATCGCGAAAATGCCGCTTGCCAGCTTTCTTTTCTTTACGGTCTTGGCGACCGTCCCGTGGTGCCTCGTTTTCATTTATCTCGGCGAAAAGCTGGGGCAAAATTGGGACAAAATCAAAGAAGTCGCCGGGCCCTACGTCGACGTGGCCGGATTCGCCATCCTCTTGTTGTTCGGCGCCTTTATGGCCTTTAAATTTTGGAACCGCCGGCGCAAGTTCACGCCGTGAACCCGCCGCTCATTTTTTTGGTAAAATGATGAAAGATCTTAATTTACATAAGGAGTGATAGAATGTCCCAACGCGCGCTCGACTATTTGGAACAACACCGGGACGAAGCGCTGAAACAGCTCGGCGATTTTCTCAAAATTGAAAGCATCAGCTCCATTCCCGCCCACAAAGGCGATGTCCGCCGGGCGGCCGAATGGCTCGCCGAACGCTTGAAAGAAGCGGGCCTGGAAAACGTCAAAGTCATGGAAACGGCCGGCCACCCCGTCGTCTACGGGGACTGGCTGCATGCGGAAAACGCCCCAACCGTTCTCATTTATGGCCATTATGATGTCCAACCGGTCGACCCGCTCGACCTGTGGGAAACGCCGCCGTTTGAACCGACCATTCGCGACGGAAAAATCTATGCGCGCGGCGCCAGCGATGATAAAGGCCAAGTGTTTATGCACGTCAAAGTGCTGGAAGCCGTTTTGAAAAGCGAAGGCGCCTTGCCGGTCAACGTCAAAGTGATCTTTGAAGGCGAAGAAGAAATCGGCAGCCCGAACCTTGATCCGTTTGTCGAAAGCCATCAAGATCTGCTGGCCGCCGACGTGCTGCTCGTATCGGACACGTCGCTCCTTGAAAAGGGAAAACCGGCGGTCGTCTACGGCTTGCGCGGGCTTTGCGGCATGCAAATCGACATTAAAGGCGCCAACACCGATCTGCATTCCGGCGGTTTTGGCGGCGCCGTGCAAAACGCGATCCACGCACTGGTGAGCCTCTTGGCGACGATGCACGACGAAGAAGGACGCGTCACCATTGAAGGCTTTTACGATAAAGTGCAACCCTTGAGCGAAGAAGAACTGGCGACGTGCGCAGCGCTTTCCGACGACGAAAAGCTCAAAAAACAGCTCGGCGTCAACGAACTGTTCGGGGAACCGGGCTATCCGACGCTCGCCCGCATTTGGGGGCGTCCGACCCTTGAAATCAACGGCATTTGGGGCGGTTATCAAGGCGAAGGCGTCAAGACGGTCCTCCCCAATGAAGCGCACGCGAAAATCACTTGCCGTCTCGTTCCCGATCAAGACCCGCAAGAAATTTCCGAACTGATCCAGCGCCATATCGAAAAACATCTGCCGCCGGGCGTGACCGTGAACACGACCTTGTTCGATCAAGGCAAACCGTTCTTGACGGCTTACGATCATCCGGCCATTCAAGCGGCGGGACGGGCGTTGGAAACGGCTTACGGCGTGCCGACGACCTATACGCGCATGGGCGGATCGATCCCGATCGTCGAAACCTTCAACCGCGTGTTGAACTTGCCTGCCGTGTTGATGGGATTCGGCCTCGAGGACGAAAACATCCATGCGCCGAACGAACACTTCCATCTTGAAAACTTCGACAAGGGCATGGTCGCGCTCGTTCATTATCTGTATGAATTAAAAAACGCCTTATGACGCATAAACGGCGGACCTTTCAAAAGGTCCGCCTTTTTTGTGCAGACGTGCTCAAGAGCAAGGATTTTGAATGAACGGCATCCGAGCGTTATGATGAAAACGTCCATTATCTTAATTTTATAACAGAAGGTGACCCCATTGGATTACATCGAAAGCGGCACGCGCGCGTTTCGCCACGCGAGTCTCGCCTTATTTGCCGGCGGGTTCGTCACTTTTTCAAATCTTTATACCGTCCAGCCGCTCATGCCGATCTTCACAAAGACTTATCACATATCCCCCGCGGTCGCGAGCCTGTCCCTTTCCGTTTCAACGGCGACGCTCGCCGTTTTTATGTTGTTTTCGGCCGTGTTGAGCGATGCGATCGGCCGCAAACGCATCATGTCGATCTCGATGTTTGCGGCCAGCCTCATCGCGATCGCCACGGCGTTTGCCCCATCCTTCCGCGCATTGATCGCCATGCGCCTGTTTCTCGGCGTCGCGTTGGCCGGGGTACCGGCGATCGCCATGGCCTACATCGGCGAAGAATTTCATAAACGCAGCCTCGGCCGCGCGATGGGGCTGTACATCAGCGGCAATTCGATCGGCGGTCTGTTCGGGCGGTTGGCGACGGGAGCGCTCACCGATTGGTTCAATTGGCGCATCGCCCTCATCGCTTTGGGGGCATTAAGTCTTTTATTTAGCCTTTATTTTTATTACGCCTTGCCGAGGCCGAACCATTTCCGCCCGAAACCGACTTCTTTTAAAGACACGGGGCGCAAATTCATCGGCCATTTAAAACATCCGGGCCTCGTCGCCCTGTTCATCTGTGCGTTTTTGCTGATGGGTGGCTTTGTCACGATGTTCAATTACATAGGTTTTTTGCTGACGAACCCGCCATACCGCGTCAGCCAAACGCTCATCGGTTTGATCTTTCTCGTCTATTTGACGGGAACGTTCAGTTCGACTTGGATGGGGAAATCGGCCGACATCATCGGAGCGGCACCGGCCATTAAGCGATCGCTCGCCATCATGTTCTCGGGAACCGTCATCACGCTGTTTTCGCCAGTGATCGTCAAAATCATCGGCCTGGCCGTTTTCACCTTCGGCTTTTTCGGCGCCCACGCCGTCGCGAGCGGCTGGGTCGGGGAGCGCGCGCGGGCGAACAAAGCCCAGGCTTCTTCCCTTTATCTCTTGTTCTATTATGCGGGCTCAAGCCTCGTCGGCGCCTTCGGCGGATTTTTCTGGAGCGGTTTCGGCTGGATCGGCGTCACCGCCCTCATCGCATCGTTGATCCTTTCGGCGTTCATCCTGACGTATGCGTCTCAACGCTTAGCGGAGCGGGAAGTTTGAGCGCATGGAGCCTTCGAGACGGAATGGCCGCGTTTCAAAGCGAGCGCTCCGACGGCTCATGATCGGAAGAAACAAATCGCGCGGTGACAAAACAAGCATGACGCCGATCTTTAAACCGAACAGCCGGGCCAAGCCGGCCGTAGCGCCAGCATTACCCCGCCTGCGCCATCAAAGGCGTTGCACAGACCCTGGGGAAGAAGGGCACTCCCCTGCCCTTCCGCAGGGCGGCCGTTAACGCTCAAAATACAGCGCGTAATGGTCGGCACATCCCGGATTAAAATGCGCCCCGCAATGCGGGCAGACGGACCGGCAGGCCAAATATTCATGAATCGATAATTCCGTTGCGCAATTCCCGCAAAGAATCGCCTTTTCCTCAAACTCTTCCTTTTTCCAGACTTCGATCGGATGGTCCGCCAGCGCCTCGTGGCATTGGTAGCAAGGGTAGTAAGTGTTGCAGCAACGAAACTTGATGGCGATGATATCCTTTTCCGTATGATAGTGGTGGCACCGGGTCTGATCATCGACATCGACGCCGCGAACGGTGATCCCGTTAATGTGCATAGCAACCTCCTCCTTCACGTCGCTCCACGTTGCACGCTTGAAACCTTCAATGAATCGAATGCCCGCCTCTCGCACCCAGGGTGCAGGATGGGGTGTCATCCAAACGCCGGGCGGCGCAGTGAAAGCTCGGCCGCCATCCGGCCTGCTGCCGGCAGCCATCTCAACGGCTCCGAAGCCGATTTCCGAACTTACTATTATGTAAAAATTAAACACTGGCCCATGAAACCATCCGCATGAACTCTAAAGCGGCGAGGCCATGGTTTCTGCGGCGCAAGTGGATAAGCAAACACCCGGCGAGTTTGTCCGCCGGGTGTTTCATTATCGGATTACTGTTTGCTTTCTTGGAACTTGCGGCGCAAGACCATTTGCAGGATGCCGCCGTTCCGGTAATAGTCGATTTCGACTTCGCTGTCGAAACGGGCGATGACTTCAAACGTTTTCACGTTGCCGTCTTCATCCGTCGCGGTGACTTTGACGAGCTGTTTCGGCTTAATGTCGTCAGCGATATCGATGTTGAACGTTTCCTTGCCGGTCAATCCGAGCGTGTCGGCATTTTCCCCTTCTTTAAATTGAAGCGGGAGCACGCCCATGCAGACGAGATTGGAGCGGTGGATGCGTTCGAAGCTTTCCGCGATGACGGCTTTGATGCCGAGCAAGTTCGTGCCTTTGGCCGCCCAGTCGCGGGAAGACCCCATGCCGTAATCGACGCCGGCGATGACGACGAGACCGGTGCCGTCCTCTTTATATTTCATCGCCGCATCGTAAATCGGCAGGATTTCGCCCGTCGGCCAGTACGGCGCATAACCGCCTTCGGTACCCGGTGCCAATTGGTTGCGGATCCGGATGTTGGCGAACGTGCCGCGCATCATCACTTCGTGGTTGCCGCGGCGGGAACCGTAGGAGTTGAAATCGCGCGGTTCGACACCGTGTTCAATGAGGTATTTACCCGCCGGGCTGTTTTTCGCAATCGCGCCGGCCGGCGAAATGTGGTCGGTCGTGACGGAATCGCCCAGCTTGGCGATGACACGCAAGCCTTTAAGCGGTTGGATCGGATCCGGTTCGGGCTTCAAGTTTTCGAAGAACGGCGGGTTTTGAATGTAAGTCGAATGTTCATCCCATTCGTAAAGCTCGCCCGTGCTCGTTTCCAAGCTGTTCCAACGTTCGTTTTCATCAAAGACGCGCGCATATTCTTTCTTGAACATTTCCGGGCTGACGGACTGAGCCATGACTTCTTCGATCTCTTCGGACGTCGGCCAAATGTCTTTAAAGTAGACATCGTTGCCGTCTTTGTCTTTGCCGAAGGAATCGTTGAGCAAGTCGAAGTCGACCGTCCCCGCCAGCGCATAAGCGACGACCAGCGGCGGCGACGCCAAGTAGTTCGCGCGCACGAGCGGATGGATGCGCCCTTCGAAGTTGCGGTTACCGGACAGCACGGAAGCGACCGTCATGTCGTTTTTCGTGATCGCTTCTTCGACTTCCGGAAGGAGCGGACCGGAGTTCCCGATACACGTCGTGCAGCCGTAACCGACGAGGTTGAACCCGAGTTGTTCAAGATACGGGAGCAGGCCGGAATCTCTTAAATAGTCCGTCACGACTTTGGAACCCGGCGCCAAGCTCGTTTTGACGTAACGCGGGACTTTCAACCCTTTTTCCACGGCTTTTTTCGCAACGAGGCCCGCGCCGATCATCACGCTCGGGTTGGACGTGTTCGTACAGCTCGTGATCGCCGCGATGACGATGGCGCCGGTTTTCAATTCTTCTTCGGCTCCATCTTTGTAATGAACGGTCGACGTTTTACGGATTTCGTCTTCGCCGAGGCCGAATCCATGCACGCCGGCTTCCCGGGTCAACGCCTCGCGGAATTCTTTTTTCATATCGGAAAGATAGATCAAGTCTTGCGGGCGTTTCGGGCCGGATAACGCCGGTTGCACGGTGCTCAGATCGAGTTCGAGCACTTTAGTAAAGCGGGGTTCCGGTTTGTCCGGCGTGTAGAACAATCCGTTGGCTTTGCAATAGGTTTCAACGAGTTTGACGTGTTCTTCGCTGCGGCCCGTCAGGCGCAAATATCTGAGCGTTTCTTCGTCGACTGGGAAGAAGGTCGTCGTCGCCCCGTTTTCCGGCGACATGTTGGAAATCGTTGCGCGGTCGGCCAGCGACATTTTCGACATGCCCGGGCCGAAGAATTCGACGAATTTGCCGACGACTTTTTCTTCGCGGAGCATTTGCGTCACTCGGAGCGCCAAGTCGGTCGCCGTCGTTCCGCTCGGAAGCTCTCCGACCAGCCGGACGCCGATGACTTCGGGAACCGGGAAATAAGACGGTTGGCCGAGCATGCCGGCTTCCGCTTCAATGCCGCCGACGCCCCAACCGAGCACGCCGAGGCCGTTGATCATCGTCGTATGGGAGTCCGTACCGACCAGCGTATCGGGATAAGCGATGTATTCGCCGTCTTCTTCGACGCCGTGGACGACGGACGCCAAATATTCGAGGTTGACTTGGTGAACGATACCCGTGGCCGGCGGAACGGCGCGGTAGTTTTCAAACGCGGACTGCGCCCATTTCAAAAATTTATAGCGCTCAATGTTGCGTTCGAATTCGCGTTCCATATTGTATTTCAACGCATCGTTGGTCGCGTAGCGGTCGACTTGGACCGAGTGGTCGACGACGAGGTCTACCGGTTTTTCCGGGTTGATTTTCCGAGGGTCGCCGCCCATGTCCGCCATCGCTTTGCGCAAGGACGCCAAGTCGACGATCGCCGGCACGCCGGTGAAGTCTTGAAGAATGATGCGAGACGGATTAAACGGCACATCGACGTCCGGATCCAGCTCGTCCGTTCCCCATTTTGCAAGATTTTCAACGTGTTCCTTTTTAATCACTTTTCCGTCATATTGGCGCAAAACAGATTCGAGCAAGACCTTAATCGTATAAGGCAGCCGATCGATGTCACCAAACTTCTTCAGAGCGTCGAGCTTGTAATAGTGGTACGTCTTGCCGTTCACTTCAAACGTATCGAGCGCGTTGTACACATCGTACTTCGCTCTTTCCTTTAAAGAAGTCGGCATCCATTGTCACTCCTTTGGTGCATCTCTGTGCATAGGGTTACATGTACATCATAATCCAAGCTTTGACATAAGTAAATGACGAAGCTTTTATTAAGTATTATAAGTAATACTTATAACAAAAAATAGAATAGGCGGACGGGAGAAGCGAAGCCCGGCCCTTCCCTAATTATTCATACAAAACGAGACGATTAAACATCTTTTTCAGCGGCACCAAGGAATGCGCGTAGATGCCGACGCGATTAAACAAGCGACTGAAAGGCTTCGACCACGAGTTCCACTTCTTCCGCCGTGATGGTCCGGCAGTCCAAAATCAATGCATCCCGTTCAATTCTCCCGATCACGGCAGGATCCGTTTTCCTTAACCGCCTGGCCAATTGTGTGGCGGACAGTTCAGCGTGACCGACCGCCACGCCCCAGCTGGACAATTCGACATCGGGCATCGTTCCGCCGCCGACGCGAGCGGTCGTCTCGACGGGACGAACATCGAGACCGTCAACCGCATTGAGCTGTTTAGCAAGCTTTTCCGCTCGCGGCCGGATCGTTTCGGCCGCAGCCGTAATGTCGCGCACGGTCGGAATCAGATCGGCCGTCGCTTTCGCGAACAAGTATTGCTGCAAGGTCGCCGTTAAGGCGGCGAGCGTCATTTTATCGACGCGCAGCGCACGGGCCAGCTGATGCTGGCGCAAGCGGTCGATCAGCGCTTTTCTTCCGAGGATAATGCCGGCTTGAGGGCCGCCGAACAATTTATCGCCGCTCGCGGAAACGATGTCGACCCCTTCTTTTAAAATATCAGTAATGACCGGCTCATCGCCAATGGCAGCCGCCTTAAAATCGTAAAACGCGCCGCTGCCAAGGTCTTCATAAAAGATAAGCCCGTGCTCCCCGCTGATCTCGGCAAGTTTCATGCGGGGAACGTCCGAAGTAAATCCGTGCATGGAAAAATTGCTGCGATGGACCTTAAGAATCATCGCGGTGTCGGGGCCGATGGCCCGAAGGTAATCGGCTTCGTGGGTTTTGTTTGTTGTCCCGACTTCCACCAGCTTTGCGCCGCTTTCTTCCATGATGGAAGACACGCGAAAGGAGCCGCCGATCTCGACGAGCTCCCCGCGGGAAACGATCACTTCTCGGCCGTAACTTAAGGCTTTCAAAACAAGAAACACCGCGGCCGCATTGTTATTGACGACGAATGCGGCTTCGGCGCCCGTCAATAAGGTGAGCAGCTCTTCCACGCGCTTATACCTCGAACCGCGCTCACCGGTTTCCAAATCGAATTCCAAATCGCTATAGTTTTCCGCAACGGCTTCCACCGCCTCCATGGCGTGCCGGCTGAGGCGGGCGCGCCCCAAATTGGTATGTAAGACCACCCCGGTGCCATTGATGACCGTCTTATACGGCGGGTTGAGCAAGCGGCGAACGCGGTCGTTGAATCGCTCCATGATGTGCGTAAAGAGGCGATCCTCGGCCGCGTCCCATGCGTTTTCCCTTAAATCGCGCCGCGCTTCCGACACGATGCGTTTCGCGATTTCCGTCAAATAACGTTCGTCGATCCCGTAGACCGACAGCCATCGTTGAAAATCGGGGCTGTCTTGTATTTTTTTTATGGATGGCAAGAGTCTCAACGGGTTGGTCGTCATGTTTTCACGCCTTTCGCTCTTCCGTCAAAGAGGGGGCATGGTGGCTTCCGGCAAGCCTTTCACCCCGGTGCGATCCGATCCTATTATTGGATGATCGCCGTTTGGTCGTGTATTATATTTTAGAACAAACCTCTTTTGTTCGCAAAAGAGGCTACAGCTGCGGAAAAGAGGTGACGGCCATGACGGACATCAAGCGTTTGACGCACATGTCCTCCAAAGCCGGGTGAGGCTGCAAGCTCAGTCCTCAGGACTTGGCGCAAGTTTTGCGTCACTTACCGAAACAAAAAGAAAATCCGAACGTGCTTGTCGGAACCGATACGTCCGACGACGGCGGCGTGTTTAAGTTGACGGATGATCTCGCCTTGATCCAAACGGTGGATTACTTTACCCCGATCGTCGATGATCCCTACATGTTCGGACAGATCGCGGCGGCGAACGCCCTGAGTGATATATACGCGATGGGCGGCGAACCGAAGACGGTGTTGAACATCGTCGGTTACCCGATGTCGGTGCTAGGTCCGGAAATGCTCGCCGAAATCTTGAGAGGCGCCGGCGAAAAAGTCGACGAAGCGGGCGCCGTCACGATCGGCGGCCATTCCATCGACGACAAAGAGCCGAAGTTCGGGCTGGCCGTGACCGGAACGGTCCATCCCGACCATATTTATAAAAATGTCGGCGCCAAACCGGGCGACGTGCTCGTCCTCACTAAGCCGATCGGGGTCGGCATCCAAACGACGGCCATCAAACGCGATCGGTTGTCCGAGGACAAGATCGAAAAAGTGACCCGGGTGATGGCCGCGCTTAACAAAACGGCGGCCGAATGCCTCAAACGGCATTCCCCTTCGGCGGTCACCGACGTAACGGGATTCGGTTTGCTCGGCCACGCCTATGAAATGGCGTCCGGCAGCGGCGTCACGTTCCGAATCAGCAGGGACGCCGTGCCGATACTGTCGGGAACGGAGGCGCTGGCCAAGGATGGCGTCGTGCCCGGCGGCTCGAAAAACAACTTGAAATGGTTGGAAGGCAAAGTCGCTTTCCCCGATGACATGCCGGAATACGAACGCCTGATACTCGCCGATGCGGTCACTTCGGGAGGACTGCTCGTCAGCCTATCCAAACAGGAAGCCTCCGCTTATGTCACGGCGCTCCACGATCGGGGCATCACAGATGCGGCGATCATCGGCGAGGTTCTGGAAAAAGGCGAACGCCCCATCCTCGTCCGTTGACGACAAGCCGGCCTCGCCACTTCCCAATGACCTGAACGCACGAATGGCGCGGCAGACGGATACCCGTTTGCCGCGCCATTGCCATTTTTTGATGAAGGACTCTTCACTTATGGCCGCAGAATTGATAGGATGGTAAAAGAAACCTTTCTTCGCAAAGATCGGTTTTTTGTGTCAATATATAAGGAGGCCTCGATTTCCATGTTCGACTTTTTGGCCAATTTATTGAGTTCCATCGCAACGGCGCTCATCGGCCGCATCCGCAAGGAATGAAGTGGTTTCCACAACACGGAGCTCTGCAGAAAGGCAGTCATCCAAAAGGTGCCGAAAAAACGGCGGACGGCCCGATGAAGGATCGGCTGGAAAACCTGGCCGATCCTTTGACCATGCCATTTTTCATTCGCGATCCCGGAGGCGCCCAATGGTCATCTTTGAAAATGAAAAGTTAAAGGTCAGGCCGTTGGAACTCGACGACAAGCCGCTGCTCGTCCAATGGCTGACCGATCCAACGGTCTTGGCTTATTATGAAGGCCGGGACCGGCCTCATGACATGGAAACAGTCCATGCCCATTTTTATGATCGCAAGGACGAAGTGACCCGCTGCATCGTTGAATACGATGGCCAAGCCGTCGGCTATATTCAATTCTACCCGCTGGACGCCCCGGCCAAAGCCGCCTATGGATATGCCCAAGACGACGTCATATATGGTACCGACCAATTCATCGGGGAGCCGACGTTATGGAATCGCGGCATCGGCTCGCTTCTCGTTCGCTCGATGACGGCGTATTTGATTCATAAAAAAGGCGCCAACCGGGTCGTCATGGACCCGCAAACGTGGAACGTGCGAGCCATCCGCAGTTATGAACGCTGCGGTTTCCAAAAGATCAAGCGGCTTCCCAAACATGAATGGCATGAAGGCGAACTCAGGGATTGTTGGTTGATGGAATACCGGCCATAATCCTCCCGCAAAAGAAATCTCCAGGCTCAATCCGATTCAAGTGAGAACGTGGGACGCCTGCCCCGCTTCCTTCCGATCCCTTCCATCATTCACGACACCATGCTTTTACAGACTCCATCCATACCCGGACGTTATCCTCCCGCTTCGTCACGCCAAGCCGGTCACAAAGCTCCAAAAACGGGATGGCAAATTTCCGCGTCAAGCCAAGGATGGTTTTGGCTTCGACGATCGTAAATCGATGCCCCGTCGCCGCTTTCAGGCGTTCGATCCCTTGCCGGACCGCACGGACCGCGATCAAGCGATCCTCGGAAAGGCGCAACGCTTTGCCTTGTTCCAACAAGTAATGATAGAAATCGGAAGCGACGGTTTCCTTTAGCCCTGCTTCATTGACCAAATCCGCCCACGCGGCGGGCATGAGTCCTTGCGCGGTCAGTTTTTTTTCAAGCGCCAGCAGCGGTTCGCGCCATGCGGCGGGAGCGTGTGGGGAAAAGGAAGCCAAGCGCACGAGATGCCCTTGGAGCGCGATCGTGCCTTCTCTCTTCAAACGCCGTTCCGCTTCTTCCACCAAGGCCGCCGGCACGTCATGAAGTTCCCGCCAATCCGCGAGCGACATCCCCGATCGCAGAGGAAACCGCTCATGAAAGGCGGTAAGCCGATCCACGAGGCGCGCTTGCACCCGTTCCAAAGCGAAGCGCGAGGCATAGAGGCCGGCGCCCGTTTCAACGACCTCTCCCTGAGCGATCAAACGCTTCAGGACGGAGTCTCTAGACGCTTCATCCAGCCCGGTCATTCTCAAGATCGCTTGGCCATCCATGATTTGGTTTTCCTTCAGAGCCGCTTTGATCCAGTCCTCGGGCTCCCCTTCGGCCAGCTTTTTAAGTTCCCGAACCGTCTCCGCCCGGTGGCGGTGCTTTTCAGCGACCGGGTTGATCACTTCCCCGCCGCCGAGCGTCTCGGCGGGAGACGGCCGGCGCACGATAAACCGATCCCCTTTTTTCGCCACGACCGGGCGGGATAGTTCAATTTGCCCATACACCGCTTCCCCCGGCTCCCAACGGTTGCGGTCGTAAAAAATGAGCCGGCCGGGAATCGCGGCCGCGGCCAAATGGAACATGATTTCCGCCCGCTGTTTTAACGGTTTGGACATCTCTTCGAGGGCTTGCAAGCGGACGTCGAGGCGCAGCGACGGCACATAGGTGCCTTCTGCGGCAAGGACGTCGCCGCGCTTGACCTCGTCGCGATCCACCGCCGCCAGATTCACGGCCACGCGCCCGCCCGCCCCGGCTTCCGACACTTGGACATGATGCGCTTGCAGCGCTTTGATTCGGACCGGGCGATTTTCCGGCAACAAAACATAGGCGCCGTCTTTTCGAATCGTCCCATTAAAGATAGTGCCGCGGACGACCGTCCCGTGTCCGGGTACGGTAAAAACGTCGTCAATCGGCAGGCGCAGCGGTTCTTTTTTGGAAATGCCCTTATATGTCCGCGCAAACGAGACGAGGGCGCTGCGGAGTTCGTCAATCCCTGCACCGCTCAGGCTGTCCACTTCATATATCGGCGAACCTTCATACTCCGTGCCCATCAAAACCGCTTGCACGGCGCTGCGCACGTTCGCCAGGCGGATGCGGTCGACCAAGGCGGTTTTCGTCAGCGCGACGACCATTTTGGGCACGCCGAGCAAGCGGCAAATCGCCAAATGTTCTTTCGTCTGCGGCATGATCCCCTCATCCGCGGCAACGGTCAAGACAACGAGCTGAATGCCGGCGACGCCGGCGATCATCCGCCGGATGAAGCGTTCATGGCCGGGCACGTCGATGACGGCGACGCGCCGCCCTTCCCCGACGTCCAAAAAAGCATAACCGTTTTCTATGGAGATTTGCCGCCTTTTCTCTTCGATGAGTCGATCGGTTTCGATGCCGGTCAGCGCCTTGGTCAACGCCGTTTTGCCGTGATCAATATGTCCGGCGATTCCAATGGCGATCGCGTGATCCAATCCCACCGCCTCCTTTTCATATCCCCCGTCCAGTTCCATCGGCCGTTCGCATAGCAGATGGAGGGAAACCGACGGCGAATCCCGCGTTCGATTCAACCGTTTGGCTTTTTCTCTTTTTTATGAACGGCCTCTTGCGCGCAGACGGATGCTCATCGGGATGAGCATCGTGCATACGGTGTTATTTACATTGTATTACGGTCCCGTTCGCCCCGCCAAGCACGGAAAACATGAGGATGTTCAAAAAGAAAGTCCGATCAAGCCGGTGTCGCCGCCAAACGGATCCCTAGCATGAACGCCCTCGCCTTAACGCGTCCGTCGCACCCGGCGTTTTCGTGTTATCTGTGGGCCAGAACGAGCGAACTCGTCAACCACATCAGCAGCCCTAAGATCACGCTTATCCCCCAGTTTTGAGTGGTTTTAAGAGTAAATAACAACGTCATGACACATATGAGACCGCCAATCATCCCATAAACCGAGCCCCGGGCGGTTTTGGCCGCTTCTTTCGACCCTTTCTTCCATCCGACCATCATGACGGCGACGACCATCACGGCCGGAAAGGTCGCGAAAATCCCGCCGATCGCTTTCCACGGCAATCGTTGCGCCGTGACATAGCTCAAGACGACGGCCGAGCCGCCGAGTATAAAACGAAGGAGTAAATCACGTATCACCATTTCAATCACCTGATCCACAATCAAAAATATCCCGATAAAACGGCATAAACCAAGGAGACGAAAAACCAGCCGGCCAAAGCTTGGGTCAACCCGCGCTTCCAACCTTGCTTCGTCGAAAAGTAAACGACGGCCATGGCACAAAAAATGTCGATCAGCATCCCGATCACGGCCCCTTGGGAGAGTTCAACCGATTTTTTCACCAATGCCTCGCCCGTTGCATCGAGCCTAAGCGCCAAAAGCGCCGCCAAAAAGACAGCGGGGAAGGCCGCAAAAACTCCTCCCCATTTTGAACCCAATGTTTTCGAAACGAGATGACAGGCGACCACGGCGCCCCCGCCTAGCAAAAAACGAAGGATGATTCCACTGATTGATAAAGTCGCCAAGACAGCTGCCTCCTTTCTCTGGCTGTTCTCAAGTTAACATAATGTTTAGGAGGGCATAAAAAATGGCCGGGATAACGATTTTACATGTCTATGGTAGTACGCGATGACCGCGACGCTTGTGAACTTTTATTTAATTCTTCGGCTGTTGCGCTTACACTTCCAAAAATGTGGCAAAAACTTGACGGGAATTCCGTTTGAAAATTGTGATGGCCCGGCGCACACATAAGAGAAAATCGAGGCCTAAAAAAGAGAAAAGGCGCTTTCGCCCCCGACGGTGTTGTCCGTGAGGGTTTGCGCCTTAATTTTACCCGACGCTTTTCGCTTCAGGTATGGAATCCATTTAACCGTTTAAACATGGGAAACGACTGCACGATCGAAGCGATTTTCGACGTCTTCCTCGAAGCCCAACGATCGGGCAATGGCCTCCGTCAACAGGTAGGAAAGCGTCGATTCGGCGCCCCGATTCGGATTCGGTCCGTCCGGGTTCAGGCCGTCACAGCAGCTCCCATCGCTCGGATCCGCTAGGGGCGTGCCGAGGTCATTGTCGCCGTAAAACCAATTTCGGCAACGGCGAACGACTTCGCGATAGGCCTCGTCTCCCGTGGCGCGATAAGCCTCGCGCGCAGCCAAAGCCAACTTCATGACATCGATGGGTTGTTGGTCCCAGTCGGCCCGGCGCTCGGCGTCGCACCAGCCGCGATTGCCGACGGGGCGAATGACGCCGTCGCGCCCGCTCATCTTGGTCAAAAGGAAGTCGAAGCTCTCTTTGGCGACTTGCAACGTTTCCCGTTTTCCATGGTACCGATAGGCCACAAACAGCGCCCATGGCAAGAGCCCGTTGGCGTACGTGATTTGCGGCTCAAACCAACGCCAGTCCTCCGTCCTGTGCGCGCGATAAGCGGCGAGCAAACGCTGCTCAAACGTGTTCGCCAATTCGGCGAGGCCATCTTCCGTAACACCGGAAGGCAAGGCCGAATCCCCGCTTCGCTCGTTTAAAAGCAAACCGCAAGTCGCGAGCCCCCAGGCTTGGCCGCGCAAAAACCGGAGCTCGCGGCCGGCCGCAAGCGATCGCCTTAGAATCTCGGCGGCCACGCGCTTCCGGGCCATATCGCCGAGCTGGACGTAAGCGACCGCCGTGGCCCAAAGTGAGCGGCCCAAGCAGTCATCCGATCGCGTTTCCGATTCCGGGGTACGGTCAAAATAAAAGTTGTTCTGAAACCAACCGTCCTCCCTCTGCGCCCAGAGCAAGAAGGCTAAATACCTGTCCAGCAGCCAGATTAATCGCCGGCGTTCGTCAAGCGCATCGTCTCCCAACAGATCGAGCCACTCCAGGCACAGCCAGATGGCTCGCGCGTTGTCGTCGGTCGAATACCCTTCGCGGCGGCGCGGAATGCGCCCTAAACTGTGCTCAAGCAACCCCGTGTCGTCAGTCATGCGTTCCAAATGATCGAACTTAACGACTGACGGAGACAACGGGCTTCACCTCACCTTCCCGTCGTTCGGCCGCTTTTTCATGGCCGTCCGTTTCGCCGCTGAGCCGTTCAAACAGCTGGAGGTATTGCCCGCCGACGCGGGGCCAGTAGGTGTTCGCGCCGATCTGTCTGATTTTCTCCTGCCAATGCCGCATCGCCGCGTCATCGGACAATAAGCGGCGGAGCTGCTGCTCCCAAGCGGGGATATCGTTGTACGGCAAGAGCAGTTCCTCGCACCCGCGCAGCAGATCGCGGGCATGTTCATAGGGCGTCGAGAGGACCGGACGGCCGACGCCGACCGCGTAGGCCAACGTGCCGCTCGTGATTTGCTGCATGCCGGGATACGGCGTAATGTAAAGGTCGCACGCCGTCAAGTAAGCGACCAGTTCTTCCTCGCTGACATAGCGATCGACCATCCGCACGTTCGCCTCCAGCCCGAGGCGGCGAATCATGTCCAGCAATTCCTCGCGATACGCTTCTCCTTCGCGCTTTTTCACTTCGGGGTGCGTTTGGCCGGCGATGACATACAACGTCTCCGGCACTTCGCGGACGACACCCGGCAAAGCGCGGATCACCGATTCAATGCCTTTGCCGCGGTTGAGCAATCCAAAGGTGAACAGGACTTTGCGCCCTTCAAATCCGAGCTCGCGCCGGAGTTGATCGCGCTCCTCGTCGCGCGGTTCCGGAGCGCCGTGCGGAATGTAGATGATTTTTTGTTCCGGCAAGTTAAACGCATGGGTTAAGTACGGGATCGCCCGGCGATTCATGACGACGATCGCGTCGCTTGCGTCGGCGATTTCTTGTTGAATCCGCCGATAAGGCGGCTGCGGATCGGCAAAGATGGTGTGGAACGTCGTGACGAGCGGTTTTTTTAAGGCGTGAATGAAATCCAATATGTATTCACCCGCTTCGCCGCCGAAAATGCCGAATTCGTGCTGCAAAACCACGACCGACACATCGCTGCGGTTGACCCGTTCAGCCATCTGTTTATACGCCGAGCGGTCTTGAGCCGCCAGCGGCCAGAACTTCGGATCGTTCCGATAGGCCGCATCTCCGTCGTTTTCGTTATAGAGCACGATCACCGGGTCGTCGTCGCGCCGGCTGCCGGCTACGCGCACGCTGCTTCGAAGATGCTCGGTGAACGTGGCGATGCCGCAGCGGCGCGGGGGATACGTGCTGACATAGGCAATCCGCTTCATGCTTGCATCACCTCTCCGGGATCGTTGATGATCGAATTTTTGAACACCTCGCCGGCAGGCGCCACGGTCCGGTACCCGAAAATGCTGTTGCTGAGACGGCTGCCGTCGCGTACGACCGAACGATCCCACAAGATGGAATTTGAACAATGGACGCGGGCGCCGATGCGGCAATTGTCGCCGATCACGTCATAAGGACCGATCACCGCTTGGTCGCCGATCTTGACTTTGTTGCCGATCAAAACCGGCGGCACGAACAGCACCCCTTTACCGAATTCGACGTCTTCCCCTGCCCATACACCGGGCTGAACCTGACGTCCTTGCATGGGAAGGGGAAACCGTCGGTCGAGCACATCCCAATGAACTTGGCGGTAACGGCTCGGCGTTCCCATATCGCGCCAGTAGCCGCGGCTGACCATGCCATAGACGCCGGCACTTTCTTGAATCAAACGCGGGAACGTTTCGCGTTCAATGGAAACTTCGCGCTGCGCCGGAATATATCGGAAGACGTCCGGCTCGAGGATGTACAAGCCGGCATTGATCCGGTTGGACGGCGCTTCTTCAGGACGGGGCTTCTCGACAAACCGAAGGATCCGTCCGGTATCGTCTTGTTCGACGACCCCGTACGAAGTCGGATCATCCACTTCCGTCAAGGCAATGGTGGCGACGCCGCCGTGCTGGCGGTGAAATTCGAGCAGCGGGATCAGCTCCGGCAGATGGACGATGTCGGCGTTGAACACCAGGAAGCAGTCATCAAAGAAGCGTTCCGCGTTTTTGATGGCTCCGGCCGTCCCCATGGGGAACGGTTCAACCGCGTACTCAATCTTCACTCCCCAGCGGCGGCCGTCGCCGAAATGGCGACGAATCACATCAGAGCAGTGGCGCGCCGCCATGACAAAGTGGTCGACGCCTTGTTCACGCAAATGGGTGATGAGATGTTCCAACCAAGGGCGATTCGCGATGGGCGCCATCGGCTTCGGTAAATTTTCGGTTAAAGGACGAAGTCGAGTGCCCAAACCTCCGGCTAAAAGCAATGCTTTCATTTTGCCATCCCTCCATTAGATTCGAGATTCGTGCCGTACGAAGACCGAAACAGATGGATGAATGAGAAAATGAAAGACGTGAGGCTTGTGAAAACCTTTTATTAGCACTCAACAGTTCTGGATGCTAATAGTATACATAATATTCCCATGGAATGGCAAGTCAAACGCTTTGACACCCGGTATTTCCCCGTACCGTCGTTGGCGCTGGGCGTCGCCGCGGTCCTGCTGATCCCTTGTCTGGCTTTAACTCTGCCGCCTAACCGTCCTTAGCGGGAACGGCTCTCAAACTGGGAATACGGCGGTCCGTGTCTGCTTGACCATTCATGTTGTCGACATAATGTGGTATATTATGCAGAATGGAGGGAGGTGAAGACGCCGATGCCTACTCCGCATCCGCCCTATCGCGTCGGCATTGCCGGCGCGGGCGCTTTTGCGACATTCCTAGCCGGCGCGCTCGCCCCGTTGCCTGAATTTGAATTGGCAGCCGTCGCCGGCCGCACGGACGAAAAACGCCAAAGCGTAATAAGCGCCTATCGCCTTCACCGCTCCGAGGCCGGACGCCCGCGCGAATTTCGGGAAGCTTCCCAGCTTATCGAAGATCCGGATATCGACGTGGTGATCTTGACCACACCGCCCCGCCTTCATGCGCCGCTCGGCGAACTGGCGCTCAAGCGGGGCAAACACCTGCTTGTGGAGAAACCGGGCGCGCTGAATGCAACCGCTTTAGAAAATCTTGCCCGGCTCGCGAAGAAACAGCGGCGCGCATTCGCCGTCAACCTGGTTTTGCGGTACAACCCTCTGGTGGAAGCGGCTGAAAAGATCATCCGCCACCGCCTGTTGGGCCGGGTATACCACGCCAGTCTGCGCAACAGCGCACACCGCGTCGCATCCGGCCATTGGTTCTGGGACCGTGAACGGAGCGGGGGGCTCTTCATCGAACACGGCGTTCACTTCTTTGAAGTCGGCCGCCATTGGTTCGGCGACGCCGTAGAAGCCCAAGGCTTCGCCTTAACGGAAGCCAACGGGGAATCGTCGCGCATGTGGGCGAGCGTGCTTCACCGCGATCGGACAGGGCGGGATGATTTACAAGAAGGACAAAACACGAGGCAAGAGACAGGGGCTCCGTCTCCTCATGAGTACATCCCGGTCCACTACTACCACGGTTTCGTCATGGACTCGGACGCACCCGAGTCGACGCAATGGGATGTCTACTGCGCGCAAGGCCGAATCGTGCTCGACGGTTGGATTCCCCAACGGCTGTATATCGAAGGTACGCTGACGGCGAGACAGGTGGACTGGATCGACGCTCTGCTCGACGCCGTGCCCACCCAACCGTCGGCAGAGGCCGTCGAAAAAGTCCGGGCTGCAGCGGCTTCAATATCGGCATCCGGCCATTCAAAACACTTGTCAGCCGGCCGCCGGCCCTATCGGCGGACATTGGAACTCACGGATCGGCAGGGTTGGTATGAGGCGATGGCGCAGGCCCGCTTTCTGGAGGTGTGCCGGATGATCCAAGACCCTGATTGGAGCGGACTGGTGACGTCCGCCGATGCCGTGGCGGATTTGGCCTTAGCCGAGGCCTGTACGGCTTCGACGGGGCGGTGTGAAGAATAAAAGCCGCGCGGCGCGGGAGACTGTTTGCGAACAGACGGGACGGCTTGTGCGGAGAAGCCTGATCGAATCGTGCCGCACGAGCCGTTTTGAGCAAAATCACGTAAAAAAACCGCCAACCGATTAGGGGTTGGCGGTTTTCGCGTTTGAAACCGAGGAGCGAACAAAAACAGTCTGTACGTTAAGAAAAAGAAAAAATCCTTTCCCGCATGCGACGCTTCCATGTCGATGATAGGAACGACATGCCGGCCGTCACGGCGGCTTGGGTGTCCACGAGGCGCTGCCAAACGAGGCTGTTTTAAAAGCGGAAATTATCGCCGACGCTTTCATTCCGTCTCAAGAAATCTTTTCAAGACGATGCGTTATAAAGCGGCCAAAGCTCTTAAAACATGACGGCGTTGCAGTTGATACTTCGAAAGAACGGAAACGGTTTTTAGGGCAGCCATCCGTTGTTTTTGGCAATCGCGATCGCTTCCACACGGTTTTTCGCACCCAGCTTCTGCAGGATTTCGGACATGTAGTTGCGCACCGTCCCGTTGGAAAGGTACAACGCGCCGGCGATTTCGGCGGACGTCTTCCCGGCCGCGGCCAACTGCAAAATTTGCAGCTCCCTTTCCGTCAACGGCGGCTCTGCTTTGATCCACTCAAAGGATAAATCCGGGCTGAACACGCGCCGGCCGTTATGAATGAGGCGGATCGCTTCGGCCAGTTCATCGCTCGGCGTATCCTTGAGCAAATAACCGTGGACGCCCGACTCTAAAGCGGCGCGGAAATAACCGGGGCGGGCGAACGTCGTCACGATGATGACCTTCGTCTCCGCGCCGATTTCTTTTAATCGGCGGGCCACTTCCAGCCCGCTCATGCCCGGCATTTCGATGTCCATCAGGCAAACGTCCGGCTTCTTGTCCTCTATCAACGCCAACGCTTCGGCGCCGTCCGACGCTTCGCCGACCACTTCCAAATCGTCTTCCAAATTGAGGAGCGTGGCGATCGCGCTGCGCAGCATACCTTGATCTTCCGCGATGACGATGCGAATTCTCTCCCTCACTCTGAACGCCTCCCCGCTTGCGCCGCTGTCACGGGTACCGTAATAACGGCGCGCGTGCCGCGGGATGTCGGTTCATAGACGAGCGCGCCATCCACCATGGCGAGCCGTTCCCGCATCCCGATGATGCCGCTGCCGCCGCTCGATGTTTCTGAAAATCCGATTCCGTCATCCTCGACAATGAGAAAAATGGTTTCAGGCTCGTGACGGATCGTGATGGAACAAGTCTTCGCGCGGCTGTGTTTCACGATGTTATGGACGAGCTCGCGCAAAATATAGCTTAATATGCTTTCTTTTAAAGGGGACCACCGGGGCAGGCCCGTCCGCTCATAGCGGCAGACAATGCCCGCCACATCTAAAATCTCCCGCGCCGAGCGGATTTCGTCGTCCCACGACGTCGTTTTCATCGAGCTGACAATGTGGCGGACATCTTTTAGCGCCGCGCGCGCCGTTTGATGAACGTCGGCGATTTCCCGCTTTGCCCGTTCCGGATCGCGATCGATCAGTTTACCGGCCAGTTCGCTTTTTAACGCCATCATGGACAGCAACTGGCCGAGCGTGTCATGCAAATCGCGGGCGATGCGCTGGCGTTCTTCCTGTTTGACCAGCGCTTGAATCTTTTTGTTCGCCGCCTCCAGTTCATTCGCCACTCTTATGTATTGAGATAGCGAACGCACAACCACGGGCATCAAAAGCAACATCAGAATGGTCGGAACGCTGCTCAAGAAAAAATTCACATCGTGCGGAATGCGGCCGAAGCTGTAAAGAACGGCGACCGCGAAAAACACCGTCGCATAAACATAGTAACTGGTCCTCGGACGCGGGTCGTTTCCTGAGAGCGATACCGGATAGATGAACAAGGAAAAATATTCGGCTCCATATAGCCAAGTGAACGCCGCGATGATGACGCATTGAAGGAAGAGATAGCGAAAGCGAATCGCCCAATCCTGGTAGCTCTTTCGGTAGAAATAGACAAAAAGAATCAAGGCGGCGTAACCATATACCGCTTCGGAAAACGGCCGGCCGATCAAATCGCACACCGGAAAAAACAAATAGACGAGCCAGATGAGCGGGTTTAATTCCGCGCGAAGCCGCTGCCACACGCTCATCCCTCTTTCTTTCTTGCAAGGCTATAAATCGATAATACGACAAAAATGAGAAAATAGACAACAAGGAGTCCGATATCCATGGCGGACGGCGCTTCACCGGACAGCAGCCGCCAGGCTCCGTCCCCGTAGCGAAAGGAGGGGAGCCATACGCCGATCGCCTGCAAGGCTTTGGGTAAATAGGGGAGCGGCGTCCATAACCCGCCCGCCAAGGCGAGCCCGAGATACAAAACGTTGGTTAAAGCGTTCGACAATTGTGCGTTGGCCGCCGTTCCGATAAAAAGGCCGAGCGCCATAAAGGTCAAACCGCCTGACCAAAGCCATACAAAGCAACCGATCCATGCCTCGACCGGCAGGCGGACGCCGTTGACGACTGCGCCGGCGAGAAAAATGAACAAAAGGATAAAGGCGTTAAGCACCATTTGCGCGAATATCTTGGACAGCAGGTGCCCGCCTCTCGGCAGCGGCGTGACCCATAACCGGCGTGCCCATCCGCTTTCCTTTTCCTGGGCGAAACGAAGGCTCAACCCGCTGAGCGACTGGGCCAGGATGCTGAATGAGGCCATCGACATGAGAAAAAACGCCGCCCAACGGACGCCGCCGTACCGATTCGGAACCGCCACGACATCCGTATAGATAAAATAAAACAACAACGGCCAAAACAAGGACGGCCATATAAAATATTGATTTCGAAACGTTTTCAACAGTTCGATGCGGCATAAATACAGCGTCGCGCGCACCATTCTTCCCCTCCTTTGCTTCCCGGGTTTCTCGCAGCCAGGCTTGAGCCGCACAAATTCCTCGATGGCGGCGGTATTCCCCGTCGACCGCTTCATTCCGTCCCATGGCTCCTTCCCATCTTCGTTTACTTTGTTTCGATCCCGCGCAACGTCCGGTCATTCCAATCCGCGGCCGGCCAAGGCGGTGGGTGTCCCGCCCGTTCCAAACGGGCCTATCAGGCGCTTGGATCCCCGACGGCAACGAGCCGCCCGGCGTTCAATACGATCAGGCGCGTCGCCCACCGCGCCGCTTCTTCAGCTGAATGGGCGGTGAAAAGGACGGTTCTTCCGCTTCGTCCTAGACCGCAAACGATTTCCCAAAAACGCGTTTTTGCGGCATCATCCATCCCGTTCGTCGGCTCATCCAAAATCAAAATGTCGGGATCGCCGGCCATCGCCAACGCAAACTCAAGCCGGCGCTTCTGACCGCCGGAAAGCCGACGGGCGTATTGATCGGCGACATTGCTCAAACCGGCCATTTCAATGAGCGCATCCGCCGTTAACGGCTTTCGGTAAAAGGCGCGCCATAGGTCGATCATCTCCCGGACTTTGATGTAATCAATGAACGGCGCTTCCTGAAAAACCGCGCCGATTTTGGCTCGCGCTTCCGGATGACCGGGCGGGCGGCCGGCGACCGTCACGTTTCCCCGCGTCGGCCGCCTGATGCCGAGCAAGATCGAGAGGAGCGTCGTTTTGCCCGCGCCGTTCGGTCCAACGAGCGCCGTCACGCCGCCTTTTTCGATTTCAAAGCTGAGATCGTCGAGAATCGTCTTTCCCTTTTCGATCTTTGTCACTTTCTCTAATTTCACGACCGGACACATCGGTCCCCCTCCTTTATCGCCAGCATAAAAAAATAGGCCCCACGGCGGCCAGTGGGGGTTGTCATCCGTTCATCATGACAAAAGTCACCTCATGGGCGATCTTTGACGCCTTCATCCAGGGGCCTCATCAGGCGCAGCCATTAGCCTTATAAGGAACCCCGAAACCTGCCTCGGCCCCGGCGCCCTTTCACGGAGCGCCGGACGATGGGCGCTCTTTTCCCGGCAACGCCTTGACTTTTCGCCAAACTTGGCTTAAGATTACTGAGCAAAAGAAGTGCATCGTTGTAGGATGGCGCACAATCGAACATAAGGCATCAGCGATGACGAAGAAGAGTAAGCGAAATCCGGATATGATAGAGAGCCGGCGGCGGGTGGAAAGCCGGTATATCCGTTTCGCCGAATGGGCTTCCGAGCTCCGACCCGAACGTTCAGTAGGCGTCGGCGGTTCAAACCGTTATGACAACGAGCGCGTTCGCGATGAACGAATGAAGGTGGCACCACGGGTTCCCCCGTCCTTTTTTCAGGGCGGGGGTTCCATTATTTAACGGGGCAAACAATTGGAACCCCCACGCGTTGCCGAATACCCGCTTCCTGCAAAGGAATGCGCTCGACTCTTCCGGGAGGTTCCGATCGTCGAAAGCATTCCGTGCCGTAAACCGGTTAACCTGTAAATGGCTACCCGCTTTTTCCTTGTTGATCCCGCATAAACCGTGGGGCCGTTCAAAATAGAGGTTTCGAGGAGGTTGATTGCAAATGGAAGGAAAAATTGTATTAACGGGAATTAAGCCGACGGGCGATTTGCACATCGGCAACTATGTCGGCGCAATCCGTCCGGCCATCGAGCTGACCCAAGAGCCCGGCGTCAAGCCCGTCTATTTCATCGCGGATTACCACGCGTTAACGACGATGCGCGATCCGAAAGAACTCCACGACCGCACTTATGAGATCGCGGCCGCTTGGATCGCTTTCGGGCTCGATCCCGATAAAGTCCTGTTTTATCGGCAATCCGACATCCCTGAAATTTTCGAGCTGACGTGGATTTTGTCGTGCCTGGCGAGCAAAGGGCTGTTGAACCGCGCCCACGCCTACAAAGCGAAGGTCGAGGAAAACTTGGAAGCGGGGCGTGATCCCGATACCGGAGTGAACATGGGATTGTTCAACTATCCCGTGCTGATGGCGGCCGATATCCTCTTGTTTAAAACCGACCTCGTCCCCGTTGGAAAAGACCAAATTCAGCACGTGGAAATCGCCCGGGACATCGCGGAAAACTTCAACCGCACCTACGGCGAGACCTTCCGCTTGCCGGAGGCGCTCATCGATGAAGCGACCGCCGTCATCCCCGGTCTGGACGGCCGCAAGATGAGCAAAAGTTACGGCAACGTCATTCCGCTTTTCAGCGATGAAAAGACGTTGAAAAAATTGATCTTCCGCATTAAAACCGATTCCAAGCCGCCGGAAGAACCGAAAGATCCGGAAGAATCGACGTTGTTTCATATTTACAGGGGTTTTGCGGAAAAAGAAGAAGTCGAAGCGCTCGCTCGCCGTTATCGGGAAGGCATCGGCTACGGCGAAGTGAAAAACATGTTGTTCGAACTCTTAAACCGCAAATTGGCGGAACCCCGCCGCATCTATCGCGAATTGATCGACGACAAAGCGAAGCTCGACAAGTGGTTGGCGGAAGGCGCGGAAAAAGCGCGTGAAATCGCCCGTCCGTTCATGAACGACATCCGCAAAAAAATCGGCCGCCTTTTATAAAAAACGGCCTGCCGTGGTACCGGCCCGTTGCAAACCGTTCGGGTCTCCGCGGGAATAAATGAACCGCTGATGGGGGCGGCGATGAAAGCCTTTCTTTTGGATGGCGCTGGCGGCGGGGCCGTGAGGCGGCTCCGCGGCCGGCGGCGACAAACATGTACATTTGCACGGAAGCAAACCCGCCAAGCGCTTGCCGTACATCAGCCGGTACCGGGACAAACATGTACTTCTTCACGGAGGCAGACCCGCCTCCTATTTTTTATCTTCCATGTCCTGCAACGCATGATAGCGGCCTTGATAAAAGATTAGCGGCCGCCCGGGGCGAGCCCATAAATGCTCGACCTCGCCGAGGAACAAAACGTGGTCCCCCGCTTGACGGGCATCATGAACTTTGCAAGCGATGTATGCCAAAGCGTTTTTGATGACGGGCCACCCCATGAACCAATCGAAGTCGACCGTCTCTTTACTTTGTCGTTGTCCGGCAAAATGCTGGGACAGCGCTTTTTGCTCGCTGGAAAGAATGCTGACAGCAAAGTTGTTGGCCGCCCGCACTTTAGCGAGCATGCTCGCTTTTTCGTCAATGGAGATGAGAATCAGCGGCGGTTTCAATGAGACCGACATCACGGCATTGGCGGTCATGCCGTGGACTTGATCCTTCCACACCGTTGTAATCACCGCGACGCCGGTCACCCATCTTCCCAAAACGTCACGAAACGATTTGTCATCGACCACTTGGTCCCTCCTCACATCACATTGCCCGATTTACGGTGATCGCCGATCGACGGATGCCGTTCGGAACACACGGATCGGACCGCCGTTTTCCATCCCGGAAGCGTTCATTCGGTGAATGGCGGGCGCCAAGCCCATGTCATCTGCGTCAAGGCGGCAAGCCCTTCCGGTTTCGTTCTCTACAATATATTCGTCACCCCATCCCCATGCATCCCATAATTAGACATGAAAGCGGGCGTTGCCCATCAAGAGGCCCTCTCTTTGCAATTGAGAAGGGAGTTTTTCCGCCGACGTTCCGCGCCCCGTGCCTTTTCTTCAGCCCCGTGACGGATGAATCGCAAATAAAAAAGAACCCTTCGACACCTTGCCGCCAAAGGGGTTGGGTACCATTCGAGTGGACCTTTGACGACAAGGCGTTGGAAGGATTCCTTCAGAAAAAACGGATTTCACTTTTTTGCGGACGTTTAAAAGTAGTTCGCGACGTTCTTCAAGGAATTTTTCAGGACGTCGGCCGATTTGGCGAGCAGGGCTTTTTCTTTTTCGTCCAAATCGAGTTCGATGATTTCGCGAATGCCTTGGCGGTTGACGACGGCCGGCAAGCCGATGCAGACATCGTCGAGGCCGTACGAACCGTTGGCTAGCGTCGAGACCGTCAGAATCGAGTTTTCATTGCGGAGAATGGCCCGCGTCAGGCGGACAAGCCCCATGGCGATGCCATAATACGTCGCGCCTTTAAGATTGATGATCTGATATGCGGCGTCGCGCACGTCCGTAAAGATTTGGTCCATTTTGGCCGCGTGATCGCCGCCTTCTTTCTTGAACAAATCCAATACCGGGCGGCCGCCGATGTCGGCCTTGCTCCAGACCGCGAGCTCCGTATCCCCGTGCTCGCCGATGATATAAGCATGGACGTTGCGCGGATCGACGTTAAAGTGCTGTCCCAGAAGGAAGCGGAAGCGGGCGGTATCGAGAATCGTACCGGAACCGATGACCCGATCATGCGGCAAGCCGGAAAATTTCCAAGTGGCATAAGTCAACACATCGACCGGATTGGTGGCGATGACGAAAATGCCATTGAATCCGTTCTCCATGACATTGGAGACAATCGTCTTAAAAATGCCGATGTTCTTTTGGAGCAAATCGAGCCGGGTTTCTCCGGGCGCCTGATTGCTGCCGGCGGTGATGACCACGAGGTCGGCGTCACGGCAATCGGCATAATCCCCTTTCCATATCTTCATCGGGGCGCTGAACGGCAGGCCATGATTTAAGTCGATGGCATCCCCTTCAGCTTTTTTTTCATTGACGTCGATGAGGACGAGTTCATCAGCGAGATTGTTGTTTAATAGAGCGAAAGCATAAGAGGACCCAACCGCCCCGGTACCGATGAGGACGATTCGTGTCTTTTTCTCTGTTGCCATGAGCATGACCTCCAATGCGATTGGCTTTGTTTTCTGCCTTTATTCTAATCCACCCTCAGGCGCGCCAATGTGACATTTGCCACACCGAAGAGGCGGGCAATCGCTTGCTTTCGTGGCAATAATTTGTCGGTTGCTCCCTTCATCGGTTTTAGTCTATCCGATCGCGCGGACGTCTATGAGCCGGAACCGGTTGCCGCCGCTTCGCCCCTCTTGTTAAACTAAATAAAACAAGGCGAAGGGATCGTTGCGCCGAAAAAACCTAAGCCGAGGTAAAAAAAGACGGCCGAACGTGTCAGAGTCGGCCGTCTTTTTCGGCTTATTCGCCAAGTTTTTCTTTTTTCAGCACTTCTTCGATGCCGGCGATCGCTTCTTTTTCGTCGTTGCCTTCAGCGGTGATTTCGATGTCGGCACCTTTGGCGACGCCGAGAGACATAACGCCCATGATCGATTTAAGGTTCACGCTTTTTCCGGCGTAATGGAGCTGGATCTCCGATTGATATTTGTTTGCGGCGTTGACCAATACGGTCGCCGGACGCGCATGCAATCCGGATTCGCTTGTGATTTTAAAGTTTCGTTTTTCCATGATGATCACTTTCCTTTCCCTGTACAAGATAATACAAAATCGCGATTCATGCAATCCTCATTTTAATCCCGCTTCAAGCTGATGACAAATTTATATCGATCGCCGCGGTAGGCCGAGTCCACCCATTCCAATGGTTGTCCGTTTTCCAAAAAAGTCAGGCGATGGATGCGCAAAACCGGTGAACCCGGCGCCATGTTCAAATGCTCTATTTCATCATGCCCCGCCGTCGTCGCTTCAATCACTTGGTCGGCGTGGGCAATGCGGTAGTGCAGCACGTTTTCGATGTAAGCGTAGAGCGACTGCTCGAAGATGTCGGCCGTCAAGCCTTGGACGAGTTCGGCCGGCAGATACGTCCGTTCCAAAGCCATCGGCTCGGCATCGGCAAAACGGATGCGCTTGATCTCGTAAATCGCTGCTCCGGTTCGGATATCCAGCTTCTGCGCGATGCTTTCATCCGACGGAATCTTGGAAAAGCGCAGAATTTTGGCGCCCGCCTTCATGCCGCGCCTTTGCATGTCCTCCGTAAAACTCGTCAACCCTTGAAGAGGCTGTTCGATTTTCGGCTCGGCGACAAACGTCCCCTTTCCCTTTTTGCGAATAAGCAAACCGGCGTTCACGAGATCGGTGATGGCTTGTCGAACCGTCATGCGGCTGACTTGAAACGCTTCCGTCAGTTCGCGTTCGGAAGGAATGGCATCCCCCGGCTTCAACTGATGGGTGTCGATCATTTTTTTGATGTGCTCTTCGATTTGATAATAAATCGGGACGGGCGAACGTTTGTCAATCATCGAAGGGACTCCTTTCCAGTCAATCGACGAGCGAAAGCGCCGCTTCATCGGCGATCACGGTCACATCGTCATGCAGATGAAGGCAGGAAGCGGGAAATGCTTCGGTGATTTCACGTTGATTCAAAAGCCGCGCCATCGCTTCGGCCTTGGCCGGCCCCGATGCGAGCAAAAGAATGCGTTTGGATTCCAAAATGTTTTGGATGCCCATCGTGATGGCCGACGTCGGGACGGCATCCAAGGACGGGAAGAAACGGGCATTCGCCTTCCGCGTATCTTCCGCGAGCTCGACGACGTGGGTTCGCGTTTGAAAAGACGTTCCCGGCTCATTGAAACCGATATGACCGTTTCTGCCGATCCCGAGCAATTGCAAATCGATGCCGCCGACGGAACGGATGAGGTCGTCATAGCGGCGGCATTCCGCTTCAAGGTCCGCCGCTTCCCCGTTCGGCAAGTGGGTGTTTTCACTCGCGATATCAATGGCCTCAAACAATTCCTTCTTCATGAAATAATGATAGCTGTTCGGATCCTCCGGCGAAAGACCGATGTATTCATCCAGATTGACGGTCGTGACTTGCCGGTAGGATGTGCCGTTTTCCTTATGGTCGCGGATCAATTCCCGGTACGTCGTCTGCGGCGTGCTGCCGGTGGCGAGCCCGAGAACGGCATCCGGTTTGGCTTTCACGTGTTCGATGATGATCGCAGCCGCTTTTTTTCCCAACTCTTGATAGTCTTTGACTCGGATGACTTTCATGGCGCTTCACGTCTCCCGTGATGTATTTTCGAAAACTTCACGACGCCTTGTGTCTGTCATAGGCGACGGTTCCGTTGCAAAGCGTGAGGACCGGTTCATCCCGTTCATTCAGGACGACGAGGTCGGCGTCTTTGCCCTCACGGATGCTGCCTTTCCGGTCATAAACTCCGATTTGGATGGCGGGATTTATCGCCCCCATCTGAATGACATCGGCCAAATCCGCGCCCGTAAAACGCATCATATTGCGGAGGGCTTGGTCCATTTTCAGGACGCTGCCGGCGAGCTGGCCGCCGCTTAAAGTGGCGACGCCGTCTTTAACGTGCACCGCTTGGCCGCCGAGATCGTACGTCCCGTCATCCAGGCCTTTCGCGCGCATCGCGTCGGTGATCAAGATGATCCGATCTTTTCCCTTGAGGCGATAGGCGATGTCGACCGCTTCCGGGCTGATATGGACGCCATCGACAATCATTTCGGCAAACAATTCCTCGTGCAGGAAGGCCGCGCCGACGACGCCGGGATGGCGGTGGTGCAGGCCGTTCATCCCATTGTAGAGATGGGTGACGTGGCGGGCGCCGGCGCGCACGGCTTCGGTCACTTCCGCAAACGAAGCGGCGGAGTGGCCGATCGAGGCCACGATCCCCAGATCGCGCAAGCGTTTCACGAGCTCCATGCCGCGATCGATCTCCGGAGCGAGCGTCACCACCTTAATCCGGTCGCCCGAGCGTTTTTGCCAGCGTTCGAACAAGTCGGGATCGCCGCTCTTTATGTATTCAATCGGTTGCGCGCCCGCTTTCGCCGCGTTGATGAAAGGCCCTTCCAAATGCACGCCCAAGACTTCGGCCGCGCCCGCCGGCTGGTCGTCCATATAGGTTCTGACGTTTTCCAGCGCGCTTTCGATCGCTTCCGGTTTTTGCGTGATCGTGGTCGCGAGAAAGCTTGTCGTGCCTTCTTTCGGAAGAGCTTTGGCGATGGTCATGAGCGCATCCGGAGTGGCGTCCATCGTGTCCGCACCGGCCGCCCCATGGATATGAATGTCAATCATGCCGGGGATCAGTTTGTGTTTTCCGTCAAATCGCACATGTCGGCCGTACCGTCCGGCGTCGTTCGGTTCGCCCTCCCCGATCGCCGCGATTTTTCCGCCGTCGATCACCAGATAACCGTTTTCGATCAGGCGATCTTCGGCGTAGATGGTCAACCCCGATAACAGCATGGTATCTCCCCTTTTCGGCCGTTTGATTTCTTCTTGCCGGCCGCCAGCCTTTCGAATGCCACGCATGGGCGTCGATCATGCGTGTGACTTTTGGTTTCACGGCGTACTGGCGAAAAAGCCCGACCGGCATGCGGCCGCTTTCACTGTGAGTGTAACATGTTCCCTCCGACTTGTCTAGACGACCGTATGATACGACGACATTGCCACCGTAAACGCCCGAACTTTGATTGAAGATCGGGGATAAACAAGCCGGGCTTGACATAGGCTGGTATAGACATATATAAACAAAGTAAACCGCAGCACGGATTTCACAAAACTTTCATTTTGTCGAAAAAAATGTAAGCGCTTTACTAAAGGGAGGGATGCGCGGACGGATTCTTGCTTTCAAAAAGGCGAACCCTTTTGCTATTATGGAACAGGGCCGCGGGACTTCATTTTTCAATCAAGGAGGAGGATGGCATGCTCGCCTTCTTTCAAAAGATCGGCAAATCCTTAATGCTGCCGATCGCCGTATTGCCGGCCGCGGGATTGCTGCTGCGCCTCGGCCAGCCGGATTTGCTCAACATCAAATTCATCGCCGACGCCGGCAACTCCGTGTTCGCTTCCATGTATTTGACCACCGGCGACAACGCGGTCGCCGTGTTCAGCAACTTGGCGTTGATCTTCGCGATCGGCGTCGCCATCGGCTTCGCCAAGGACAACAACGGCGCGGCGGCGCTGGCCGGTGCCGTCGGCTATCTCGTCTTGACGTACGGCTGTCACGCCATCAATCCAGACGTCAATATGGGCGTGCTCGGCGGCATCATCGCCGGGATTTTGGCCGGTGTCCTTTACAACAAGTACAACGACATCAAACTGCCCGAATGGCTCGCCTTCTTCGGCGGACGGCGGTTCGTCCCGATCGTCACCGCCGCTTCAAGTTTTGTGATCGGCTTTATTTTCGGTTACGTCTGGCCTTATGTTCAAAATCTCATCAATTCGCTTGCCCATTGGATCACCGATGCGGGCGCATTGGGCGTCGCGGTCTACGGCTTTTTGAACCGCCTGCTCATTCCGCTCGGGTTGCATCACATCATCAACACGCTTGTCTGGTTTGATTTCGGCTCTTATAAAGCGGCGGACGGCACCGTTTATCACGGGGACATCACCCGTTTCCTGCACGGCGATCCGACCGGCGGCACCTTCACGGCCGGCTTCTTCCCGATCATGATGTTCGGATTGCCCGCCGCCTGTATCGCCATGATCTTGACGGCAAAAACCGCCCGCCGCAAAGCGGTGTACGGGTTGTTGCTCGGCGCGGCCTTGACGTCGTTCATCACCGGGATCACCGAACCAATCGAATTTTCATTCATGTTCTTATCGCCGCTTCTTTACGTCGTCCACGCCCTACTCACCGCAAGCTCCATGGCGGTGACGTATTGGCTCGGCATTCACGACAGCTTCACGTTCTCGGCCAGTTTGATCGATTATTTGCTCAACTTCGGCATCGCGACGAAACCGATCTTGTTGTTGGTCGTCGGCCTCATCTACGGCGTCATTTATTTCGTCGTCTTCTACTTCCTCATCAAATGGCTTGATTTGAAAACGCCGGGACGGGAGGACGAAGCCGAAGGCGCGGAAGTAGCATATCGAGGAGAAGCCGGAGGAGACCGGAGCGCCGCACAAGCGGCCCATTTCCTGCGCGCGTTGGGCGGCAAAACGAACGTGAGCGAAATCGACAACTGCGCCACACGGCTGCGCCTGACCGTCAAAGACATGGCGCGCGTCGATGAGGAAGCGCTCAAGCGCCACGGCGCCCGCGGCGTCGTCAGGACCGGCAAGAACACCTTGCAGGTCATCGTCGGGACATCCGTGGAATTCGTCGCCGACGCGATGAAACAATTGGATGACCGCGATATTGAAAAGCACGCGCAACCGCCGTCCGCGCCGGCCGGCGACGCGAAGGACGAAGCTTCACCGTCTTTTGATCCGGCAGCGTTCGTCGCCCCGATAAACGGCACCTTGCTCGCGCTTGAAGCGGTGCCCGACGAAGTTTTCTCCAAAAAGATGATGGGCGACGGATTCGCCATTGATCCGTCCGACGGCGTCGTCGTCTCGCCGGTCGACGGAACCGTCAAAACCGTGTTTACGACGAAACACGCGATCGGCATCGAGGCCAACGACGGGAGCGAAATTTTGCTCCACTTCGGCATCGATACGGTCAATCTGAAAGGCGAAGGGTTTACCGTCTATGTCGAAGCCGGCCAACAAGTCCGGCGCGGCGATAAACTGGCGGAAATCGACCTCGCCGCCATTAAGGACAAAGTCCCATCCGTGATCACGCCGGTCGTCTTCACGAACCTTCCGGGCGGAGCGCGCGTCGTCTTGAAAAAATCGGGTCGCGTCCAACAAGGTGAAGCCGGCATCATCAATATTGAATAACCCTTACGATGCGTTTTTCCATCCGTAATAAGAATGAATGCCGGCGAAACCGCCGCCTTCCATGACGGACGGCGGGATCGATCGAATCGAAAAAACTCCCGAAGCGCTCTGCTTCGGGAATTTTTTTGCCTTCCGGCAAGTGCCACTGTCATGCCGCTCATGATCCGGAACGGCGGTCCGCCGCGGCGCGCGACCGGAAGGAAAGAACGGCCGATGCCGGCCAACCTGATGGCCGTCCTTTGTCCTATAAGGGGAATCGATAGCGTTCCCGTTCCGCCCATCCAACTTTTCTTCTAAAAGAATGGCGCAAAACGCCGGTTTTCCGGACGGGGAACGGGCGCTGCGCCGCTCCCTTGCCCCAGCCACGGCATCATTCAAACGGCAATCGGTTTATCCTGCTCAGCTCGTCGCTTCCACCGGCCGGCCGTCGAGGATTTTTTTCTTCAACAGCGGGCGTTTTTCCTCCCATTCTTCCCGAAGCATTCCGTACCGCACGGAATCGTAAAACTGCCCTTGATACAACCGACATTTGCGAATCCGGGCTTCCATGACCATTCCGAGCTTCTCTCCGACCTTCAGCATGCGCTCGTTTCCCGACCACGTCGTAAAGCCGATGCGGACGATCGGCATTGTTTTAAACAAGTGGTCGATCCAGAGAAAAAAGGCTTCGGTTCCATAACCGCCGTTCCAATGGATCGGATCGAAAATGACGATGCCGATTTCAAGCCAGTAGGAAGGCTGATGCTCCCAATAATAAGTGACCATGCCGATGATTTCGCCTTCCTTCAAAATGACCCAGCGCTTGCCCTGCTCGCTCTCCTGCAGCATTTGATGCCGGAACGTCCGGTATGGGGGTTTGCGGTACGAAAAATAGGGCGCATCCCATTTTTTCCATTCGGGAATTTCGCCGTTTTTGGCATGCATACGCTCGTACAAAACGGGGATATCCGATTTCTCAATCGGTTTCAGAACGACTCTGTTTCCTTTTAACAATACCGATTCCTCCAAATTTTCAAGTCGCCTTTTTCATCGCAATTGTAGCACATCTCTTTTAATTTTGTCCGAACCGCACCTTGATGTAAAATAAAGGATGCTGCCGGGCATGACATCGCCTTTGAAATGTAAAATTTATATGACATTCCGTCTATGACTATGACGATTGGGTTAAAAATAAACATGAAGGCCCCAAATACGGCGCAACGAGACAAAAAACACACCGTGGGGACGAAGGAATTATACAAGACGACCGAGGAGGAAAAAACCGTGAAACAACGAGAGGCCTTTTTTGACAATGCAAGGTTTTTTCTCATCCTGCTCGTTGTCTTCGGCCATTTGATCAGTCCGCTGAAGGGCGATAGCGATTTATTAAACGGTATATATACATTCATCTATCTTTTTCACATGCCGGCGTTTATCCTCATTTCCGGTTACTTTTCGAAAGGCTATGATCAACCCGGGTACATACAAAAGGTCTTTCGGAAGACGTTGATCCCCTATTTTATTTTCCAAATCATCTATTGCTTTTTTTATTATCTAACGGGATACGAAGATAATCTGACGTTGACGTTGTTCGATCCGCACTGGACGCTGTGGTTTTTGTTGAGCCTCTTCTTCTGGAATCTGATGCTCAAAGTTTTTGCCAAGCGTCGTTATGCGCTCCCGCTTGCGTTTCTGTTGGGAATCGCCGTCGGTTACCTGCCGCTGGACGCCTCGTACTTAAGCGTGGAACGGACATTTACGTTCTTTCCGATTTTCTTGCTCGGCAATTTAATGGATAAAAGGCATTTTGAAAAGTTGAGCCGGAAATCGTTTCGAATTCCGGCCGTCTGTTTTTTGTTCCTTACCCTCATCGCCTGTTTTTACGCCTTTCCGGATGAGGCGAGCGATTGGCTGTTAGGTTCCAAAACCTATGCGGACATGGGCGTCTTGGACTGGTCGGCGGGCTTTTACAGAGCTTTGACGTACGCCGTTTCCATTGCGACAACCCTCGGCTTCCTCGCCGTCGTCCCGAAAGGCCGTCACAACTTTACCGTATACGGAGCGCGGACGTTGTATATTTACCTTCTTCACGGCTTTATCATCAAGCTCATCGGACTGTCGAAAGTCTATAATCAAATGGACGCCCTCTATCAATACGCCGCCCTTTTCATCGGAGCCCTCCTCCTCTGCCGAATTCTCGGAAGCGGAGTGGTCAAAGAAGTCGCGAAACCCATGATCGAATTAAAAGCGCCGAAATTTCTGCATAAAATCTCCCTCAATCATCATTAAAACGTGAGGTTCAGCCCCCGTCCGTTCTGCGGCTGAGCGGCGGCATGAACGGATGGGGCATTTAATTTACATAAAATTTTTATGGTAAATATATGCATTGAACTTGTCATTTCGCCGCGTCCGGGTATAATTAGTTACCGGTGCACACGGGGCTGGTTGCTCAGCTGGTGCTGGCCGGGGTCTTCAAAACCCTTGGGAGGCGCGTGACGTCTCCGGTGGGTTCGATTCCCATACAGTCCCGCCAAAAAACCGCGATGTGACGCCGATTCTCTTGTCAAGCGCGGATGGATCTTGGTGCTTCAGTCGAATGCTGCACGGGGTTTTGAAATACACCGTGAAGCCCGAGGTGTATTCCCTAGGTCTACAAACAGCGCCCGATGATGGACGCTGTTTTTATTTTTTCGCCAAAGTGAATCCTTTCATTTCAATATCATAGTTCCGATCTATTCATCGTCACTTATCGCCTTCGGATGATCGTTTGCTATCATCGAATCCTTGTCACCTGTCACGCGCTGCCATCGCGTCCCATAACCAAGACGGCTCGTTTCTCCGTTTCAGCAGGGAGCCAAATTTAAGCGCTTTTCCGATATCAGGCGATGCGCCGCATATGATCGCTGTGCCGTCCCGCCCGAAGAGGCCGCATCTTTGCCTCCTTACAGAAGGACATCCGCAACGCTGCTCGCAACCCTTTCAGCCTTGCGTCTTTTATGAATGCGCTTATATAATAAGTGTAAGCAACGATCGTTTCGGGGTGGTCACATGTCCTTCGGCTTTTGGTTTTTCATCGTTTTATGGTCCTTCCTCCTTCTCGGCTTTATGGGGATCGGCGGATTTTTTATGTTTCGCAAATTTTTAAAAAGCCTTCCCCGAAGCGACGGAAAGTCGATTCTCGATTGGCAGCGCTATTACATCGATCAGACGCGCCACCTGTGGACGGAGGAGCAGCTCTCCTTTTTGGAAGAACTGGTCAAGCCAGTGCCGCCGTTATTTCGTGACGTCGCCAAGGAAAAAATCGCCGGAAAAATCGGAGAGCTGGCTTTAAAGCGCAACGCGAAAAAAATGACGGAAGAACTGATCATCGAAGGTTATATTAAAGCGACGCCGAAGCGCGATCACAAATATTTGCGAAGAACGCTCGAACGCCATCACATTGATTTGGAGCGTTATGAGCCGTTTTTTAAACACGGTTCTTAAAGGGGGAGCATCCGGCCGAAGCACCCCCTTTTTATCCACGAAGAAAGCCGTGACCGTATGGAGACCCGAGAACTTCGAAACCCCTTCGCCTGCAAGCGAAGGGGTTGTGTCATGGCGCGGCCATCAGTTGCCGTTCATTTTTTTCTCCATGCGTTTGTACATTACAAACATCGCGATCCGCCACGGCAAGATCATGCCGAAAGCGAGGGTGAAAAACAATCCCGCCGTTTGGCCGAGTTGGATTTCTTCTTCCAAAAAAATTTTCATCAGCGTGCGCAAGATGAACAATCCGATGATGATAAAAATAAAGGCTTTCGACCGTTTTAAATAGATTTGCCCGTCGCGTATCGAAAATTTGGACGTCCAAATCAGAAACACCGAAAACACGGCGCCGACAAGAAACGCTTCCAACAATTCAGAAATCGGCACCCGGAATTCAGGCACAACGAACATCAAAAAGCCCGTCGACATAAAGAGCGGCGGCAGCAAGATTTTCTTGGCATTGGTCGGCTTGTTCTGCGCCCTTAATCGAATGGCGATAATGCCTAAGGCAAAGATAATCCCGATGAGAAGGCTCAATACGTGAGTCCACATCCGTTCATCGACCTCTTTTACGTTTGAAGCTTCATGATCCCATTATAAAGCATCACGCGGCAGAAAAAAACGGACCGGACAACGCCGATCCTCTCGCCCGCCGCGGTGCCGCATCCGCCGCAGCGGATGCGGCCGCGCCAGGCCCTCCACGGCCGAGGCGCCAACACGCCGCTTTCGTTGAAAACGCGGATCATCTACTTGTTGACTTTATCCGCTTCCACATATTGTTCTAAAGTAATATTGTGGTCATGGATGTATTTTGCGGCTTTCTTACCGACATAACGAATGTGCCACGGCTCGTATTCATAACCGGTGATGTTTTCTTTCCCTTTCGGATACCGGATGATAAAGCCGAAACGATAGGCGTTGGCGGCCACCCATTTGCCGGCTTTCGTTTCGCCGAATTTCGCCGTGAGCGGATCACCGGCGGACAACATATCCGCTGAGGTGATGTCGATCGCGAGCCCGGTCTGGTGCTCGCTCGTCCCGGGATAGGCGCTCACCATCGCCGCTTTGTCCTTGCCGTGCGTTTTGACGTTCTGTTCATAGATGGCGACTTGGCGATCATAGGAGCGATAGCCCGATTCCCCATAAAGGGTAATGCCCGCGCGGTCGGCGGCGGCGAACATTTCTTCCAGGGCGTGAGCCGCGACGGCCCGCAATTTTCGTTTCTCGATCTTCTCTTTATATGGGAAACGAACATTCGGATAAACTAAATCTTTTGGAGCATAACCGTCAGGCAATTTATGGGTTTTATTGACGAGCACGAGGATGGATGACGGATTGTTGACCACCGTGATCGCCTTTTGGTCGCCGTTCGTCTCCGTCCGTGACGATTGGTTGTTTTCGTCATTTTGAGCTTGTTCTTTTTCTTTGGCGGATTCGTCCGTTACGACCCGCTCCTTTTTCGCCGAATCGTTCTTAGAAGTCGTCCCGCGGTCGTGCGAGCCGCCCGCCGTCCCGCACGAGATTAACAGAAATAAAGCACAGATCGCGGCCAAAAGCCGCGCAAAAGATTTCCACATCTCTTCTCCACATCCTTAATCCATCAACATCCAGCTTACCATGATTCATAACGGCTGACCAGAAGCGATCGCAGAAAATTTTGCGCCCCACTCATCCAAATGAGGGATGAGTTTTTCCACCGCTTCTTCGACCGACGAAGCCGCAATGACCGTCGACTTTTGCTGATATTCCTTGTGCTTGTGGCGATAACGCGGGTCGTAATAATTTTCGAGCAGCAAGCGGATGACGCGCTCCCAATCGCGCGTGGAAAAAGCTTCGTCCAGTTCGGCGGCCAGGCGACCATCTAAATATTTTCGCAGGCGAACGTAAGCTTCTGAGAGTTGGGTGAAGTTCTTTTCGGGATCATAGGCTTCATAAATCGCGCGAACGCGTTTTTCAAAGGGATACTCAATAAAAAAGTGAACGCCGGTCTCTTTCCCTTTCATGATAAAGTCTGGGAGGACAACGCGACCGATCCGCTTGCTTTCACCTTCGATGATGTAATAAGGCGCATCGTCCAATTCTTTCAGGCGCCGCCACAGATCGCGATCAAACGCTTTTTGCGATTTCGGCGACAGTCCGACGGAACCGAAAATCGACCCGCGATGGCCGGCAAGCCCTTCCAGATCAAGCACCGGATACCCTTTTTTCATGAGCGCTTGCAAAATGTCGGTCTTTTGGCTGCCGGTATAACCCCGGATGACGATAAAAGGTTTTCGGAGCGCAGCGTAGCGCTCCAGCTCGGCAACGATCAATTTGCGGTAAGAGCGAATGCCGCCTTTTAACTGTAAACAGGGCGTGCCCATCATCGTCATAAACATCGCGAGGCTGCGGCTGCGCATGCCGCCGCGCCAGCAATAGATGACGGTTTCATCGCTCGTTTCGCTCAACACCTTCACGCGCCGGTACAACTCCGGCAATTTCGGCGAAACGATCTCAAGCCCGCGCGCTTTCGCCGTCTCCGGACCCTTTTGTTTATAGAGCGTACCGACTTCAGCGCGTTCTTCATTGGTAAAGAGCGGAAGGTTTTCGGCGCCCGGGATGTGAAATTCTTCAAACTCGCCCGGCGAACGCACGTCGATGAGCGCCACTTTTTTTTGGGATTCCAACAGATCGTTGATTTCGATTTGCTTCAACTCAGCCATGTCAACACCCTCATCAAAAAGAAAAAAGATCAGTGGGCATTGGAATCATGAAGCGGGTGATCCGATATCCGCGCTTCAGCCTGCCGGATTCACGGCATTTGCCCGCATCGGAAAACAGATCAGATCTTCCAAAACTTAGGTACCACTGTTCATTATTGAACATCCGACGCCGTTCGTCAAATCGTCTGAACATCCCGCGGGCTTCGACAGTCCGCCGCTTCAGGCAACGATTGAAAGCGATTTCTCCATTTCAAAGATGACGGTTCTTGCGGAATTTTATTCAATCGGACATTTAAATATTGACACATTTTTCCGCTGTCATTTTTTATACTCTTTTTCAGAATAGACAAGCCGACCACCGATGGCCAAGACGAAACAGACACTAGAAACCGATCGGGCTGTCGATGGTCCGAGCGGGTGGCGGATCCAGCTTGCGAAAAACGGGTGAGTTCAAAGAAAGGGGTCAACATTCTTGGAACGAATCATGGACAAGGATTGGTATGATCTTATGATGTTGGCGAAAGCGCTCGGTTTGACGAAAGATGAAGTTCGCGATTTCATCCATAAACAGCGAGCCAAGGCGAAAGAAAAAAAACCCGTCGAAAAATGATCGACGGGTTTTCAAGGGAGATCGCTACGCCTTGCGATTGCGCCATTTCTGAAATTCAATAAATTCCCGGAAAGCCTGTTTGTCGACACCCGCTTCCATGGCTTCTTTTATGAGTTCGATCCATCCTTGGTCCAACGCATCCACAGACTCTTTGTCGGCTTCGATCAATTGAAAAACGCTCACGCCAAGGACATCGGCAATCTTTTCCAAGAAATGAATGGATGGATTTTTTTGCACGTCGCGCTCAATGGTGCTGAGATACGACTTGGAAACGTCAGCCCGGAGCGCCAACTCCGTCAATGACATGCCTTTTTGTTGGCGTAGCTGCTTGATTTTCTTTCCCAACATGTCCATCACCCTACGATACACATTGATGTAAGCCTTTGGATGCCACTCGTTGCCAAAATAAGCCTTTCCCTAGCGGACATCCTCTCCTGACGGGCTCCACTTTCCCGGTTCGAGAGGATGACGCTTTCAACCGGGCCGATTTTTCCGAGGGTGAACACGAAACGAATGAAATAACGGGAATGATTTTCGTTTTTGCTCCTCGTCATCGCTCCTGAAGACGAACCTTTTAGGGAACGCATCCGGCTTTTTGGCAACTCCGGTATATGGCAGAAGACGGGCGCCTTAACTGTAGCGCTTTTCTGACAAACGATGGACAAAAAAGTACTCATCGTAAAAATGAGTACCTCATTGGAATCTCATTGGGACTTCATTTGATTTTGGATGGCTTTCATCATCTGATTAATCTTTTTCTGTGACGGATTTTGTCCCATTTGCATCATCATGACGCGCAACATTTTTTCATTGATCGGCGGGTTTTTCTTCAAGTAGTCCATCATGTATTTGCGGGCGATAAAAAAGCCTAAAATCATGCCGACCGCGATGCCGGCGATGCCCACCAAGATGTCAAGCCACATCGATGACTTCCTCCTTACCTATCTTCCGTCCATGCCACCCATCATCCCTGAACTGATGCATGGCAATCTCCAACGGCTTTAATGAAATCAAAAAATAGTGTACTATAAGGCGGCCCGGAAGACAACCATCCGCGGAGAAATGAGAACCCATCGGTTTCGTTCAGGCGAGATCATCATATAACAACAGCTTCCGAAAAGGCCGGAGCCAAGCGCTTCGCAAATCTTGATAATCAACGGCTAAAAAATGGGGATGAATCCGCCGCAGCGTTTCAAAAACAAATGTCTCCGCCCCTTTGTTTCCGGAAGCGTACATGATGATGCGGTCATGCCCAAGACGAAGCCGGACAAAGCCGTCGTCGCGATGCTGGATGAAAAGCTCGTCCCCTCTTTTTTGAACACGGGGGTTTTGCCTCAAGATCCGCCCGATATGTTCCGCAGGAATCGGATGGGTGATATAAGCGATTTGTTTCTGCAAAATCTGGCTTCTGTCGGGATCGGTTTCCTTTACCGCTTCGCAAAACAACCGAAACAATAGCTGTTCTTTTACGCGATATTCACGGGCCACATCATCTTCAAGCAGATAAATATCATAATGCCTCATGGGCGTCCCTCCACCGTTCCTGTTTCCGTTCATTATAAAGGATGTCCATGAAAAACGGTGTCAGAATCGGACGCCCGTGAGGCGACAATTATTTCGGCTGCTGTCGAAACGGCGCCGTTTTATGCTTTTAACAGGTTTTTCATTTTTTCCGCGACGTATTCGGGGGTAAAGCCGAATTCTTTCATGACGCGCGCGCCGTCGGCGGACGCACCGAAGCGATCGATCGTCACGCAATCGCCTTCGGGTCCGACATACTTATGCCATCCGAGCGTCGCGCCGGCTTCGACGGCGAGACGTTTTTTGACGTTCGGCGGCAAGATTTGGTCTTTATAGCTTTGCGGCTGTTGTTCAAAGAGATCCCACGACGGGAAGCTGACGACATGCACGTGGATGCCGTCCCGCGCCAAAAGCGCTTGGGCTTCCACGGCGACGGCCACTTCCGAACCGCTCGCAAGAATCAAGCCGTCCGGCACACCCGCCGCTTCGGAAACGATGTAAGCGCCGCGGCGAACGCCTTCCTCGGCGCCTTCTTTCGTGCCGGGGAGCGTCGGCACGCCTTGACGGGTAAGCACCAAAGCCGTCGGGCGGTTCGTCGATTCGACGGCGATCTTCCAGGCCGCCCGCGTCTCATTGCCGTCGGCGGGACGGATGACCGTCAGATTCGGCATCGCCCGCAAGGAAGCCAATTGTTCAACCGGTTCGTGCGTCGGGCCGTCCTCCCCGACGGCGATGCTGTCGTGCGTGAACACAAAGATCGACGGCACCGACATAAGGGCGGCGAGGCGGATGGCCGGCCGCAAGTAATCGGAGAACACAAAGAAGGTGGAACCATACGGAATGACGCCGCCGTGAAGCGCCATGCCGTTGACCGCGGCGCCCATGGCGAATTCGCGGACGCCGAACCATACATTGCGCCCATGATAACTTTCAGGCAAAAAGTTTTCGTCGCCTTTGATCAATGTTTTGGTCGATGAAGCGAGGTCCGCGGCTCCGCCGATGATTTGCGGAACGGTTTTCGCGAGCGCGTTGAGCACTTCGCCCGACGATTCACGGGTCGCTTTTTTGCTTCCCGGCTCGTAGACAGGAAGTTCGCGGTCATAGCCTTCCGGGAGTTTGCCTTGAACAGCCCGGTCGAATTCCTCGGCGAGTTCCGGATAGCTTTCGCGATATTTTCGCAAAAGATCGCGCCATTCGCTCTCTTGCCGTTCCCCTTTTTCGGCAGCCGCCGCAAAATGGCGTTTCACTTCCTCGGGAACGGTAAATGGTTGGTCGTACGGCCATTCATAGTATTTCTTCGCCGCCGACGCTTCTTCCGCTCCCAGCGGTTTGCCGTGCGCTTCGCTCGTGCCGGCCACCGACGGCGCACCGTAGCCGATCGTGGTTTTCACTTCAATGAGCGTCGGGCGCGAAAGATCTTGTTTGGCTTCATTCAGCGCCTGGTTGATCGCCGTGATGTCGTTGCCGTCCTTGACATGCAGCACTTGCCAACCGTAGGCTTCGAAGCGTTTTTTGACATCTTCCCCGAAAGCCATGTTCAGATCACCATCGAGCGAGATGTCGTTGGAGTCGTATAAAACGATGAGCCGCCCCAATTTCAGGCGCCCGGCGAGCGACGCCGCCTCCGCGGCGACCCCTTCCATAAGATCGCCGTCGCCGCAAATCGCATATGTAAAGTGATCCACGATATCAAAACCCGGCCGATTGTAGCGGGCAGCCAAATGGCGTTCCGCCATGGCCATGCCGACCGCCATGGCAATCCCTTGGCCGAGCGGTCCGGTCGTGGCGTCTACGCCCGGAGTGTGTCCATATTCGGGATGGCCCGGCGTTTTGGATCCCCATTGTCTGAACGCTTTAAGGTCGTCCAGCGTGACATCGTAACCGAAGAGATGCAACAAGCTGTAAAGCAACATCGATCCGTGGCCGGCCGAAAGCACGAAACGGTCGCGGTTAAACCACTTCGGATTTTTCGGATTATGTTTCATGTGGCTCGTCCACAGCACATAGGCCATCGGTGCCGCGCCCATGGGCATGCCCGGATGCCCGGAATTCGCGTTTTCAATCGCATCTATGGATAAAGTCCGGATGGTGTTGATCGATAATTGTTCGATAGAAAGTGCCAATGTTTCCACCCCTTCTGCATGTTGATCAATTACAGTTTATCATAAAAAAGGGCACCTATTCACATGAACAGGGCAGGTTTCCTAACGAAAAAACCGCGAACCCGCGGTGCGCCTCCGCACCGCAACCGGCGCGCCGTGACCGACACGGGTTTTCCAATCCCTTCTAGCCGCTCATGTTGCGGCGACCCGCTGTCGTTGTCCCGACCGCTTGGGATGGGCAAACCCGCCTCAAGTCCCCTTGCCAATCGGAACACGACGCATCAAAACGAATCCAGTTGAACGCGGGACTCTTTTCCCGCTTTATCCACATCCTCTAATGCAACGATCTTTTTTTCTTGCTCGCTTTCAGCTTTTCCGGCGTGACATCGCGGCCGTAACGATCGATCACTTTGATGGTATGCAATTGGTCGGTGAAATGCTTGCGGAACGCCACCAAATATTCCGCTCGCAATTCGCCCTGCTCGCGGCGTTCTTCGTCGCTCAATCCGACGGTTTTCGCCTTGCGGGCGAGCTCGTTGATCCGCGCCAACTTCTCTTTAGAAAGCATCTTTTCACCCTTTCTCATACGGCTGTTTTCAGCTTACCCCATCCTCCGCATAAGAAGCAAGCCAAAACGTCGCATCGGCGTCGACCGCATGGACGATCGCGGCGGACTCTTCCCGTTCGGGCGAAGCTTTCAGCGCGTGAACCGTCGTCCAAATGCAGCTGATATACAAAATGATGAACAACACATATAACAAAACGGTTTGACCGCTTACGGATTTTTTCATCTGTCCTTCATCCCCCATTACAGAATATATGTTCCCCTTTGGTTAAAAATAATAACGGGAACAAATGTTCCTGTCAAGCGTTTTTTCGAACGAATGTTTGCAAAAGAAGCGACAAGCATGATATACTTCCAAGTAAAGGAATGAGGTCGGCTACGTTTATCGATAAGGGGGATCAAAAAGGTTATGACACTATCAAAGCGCCAACAAGCCATCATCGATTTCATCAAAAAAGAAGTGAAGACCAAGGGCTATCCGCCGTCGGTTCGCGAAATCGGCGACGCCGTCGGCCTGGCCTCAAGCTCGACCGTCCACGGCCATTTAAACCGATTGGAGAAAAAAGGTTACATCCGCCGCGACCCCACCAAACCGCGCGCCATCGAAGTGCTCGATCGTTCAGATGAGGACGCCGCGCCGAAGCAGGAAAGCGTCCTTCTGCCGGTCATCGGCAAAGTCACCGCCGGCGAACCGATCACCGCGGTGGAAAACATTGAGGAATACCTGCCCGTTCCCAAACGCATGGCGGCGGGTGAAGAGGCCTTTATCCTCAATGTCGTCGGCGAAAGCATGATCAACGCCGGCATTCTCGACGGCGACCAAGTCATCGTCCGCAAGCAAGAGACAGCGGAAAACGGTGAAATCATCGTCGCCATGACGGAAGACGGAGAAGCGACGGTCAAACGTTTCTTTAAGGAAAAGGACCACATTCGCCTCCAACCGGAAAATCCTACCATGGAGCCGATAATCGTCAAAAACTGCACGATCCTCGGCAAAGTCGTCGGCGTGATCCGCACCATTCACTGAAGAACGGAAGCGGGTTCCGGCTGCAACCGCCGCCGCACCGTGTACAGCTTTAGAAATGACGAAGGAGCCGCTCGGTTTCGGCTCCTTTTTTCTATGCGCATACGGTTCCTTGGATTCCCGCGGTGTCCAAACATCAGTTAGAATAACGCTCTGTTCTGATGAATAGTGGATTTTGAAGCACAAAAAGGAAATAGATAACAAATCGCGAATGATATTATAGAAAATTTTGAGGTGGCTGCCATGGATCAGCAAATTCTCGATTTCCTTATTGAAGCCAAGCGACGGACATATGCCTCTCAGGGAGATGATGCTTCTGTTCTTCCGCTTTTAACAGGTTCTCGTCAACTTGAATACCGTAACGGTTCATTTTTCTACGGTCAAGTCCATTTTATTGTGTAAATTTCCCTTTGATAGAAAGATGGACCTGATGACCTGACGTATGGCAGGTAAGTCCGGCAAGTCTCCCTGCCGGTCGCCTTCCCGGACTAATGATCATTGTTGTCAAAGTACAGGTGTGTCAAGGCGCTTTCGCGGCAACTCCTCGCTTCCGAGGTATTTCACGTTCTCCTTGACACGTCGAAGAAATTATCCCACTTTCTTGATCGCCGAAACTTCCTGATTCATCGTTTGAACGCCTAACTCTTTCGTTTTCCGCCACTGCCAATAGTCGGACATATCCAGGTATTTGCGTCCCGATATCCATTTTTCGTCCATTTCGATCAACACGGCGCCTACGAGGCGATACACCGATTCCCGGTTCG
>NZ_BDDQ01000034.1 GCF_002003465.1 Caenibacillus caldisaponilyticus
TCCTACCGAGGAAAAACGTACATCCTCGACGTCCCAAATTCCAGTCCAACCATTCCGGCCAAAACGCCGGTGGAAGTCCGAAAAACGCTGGATGGCAGACTGTTTGTCTGGTACAAAGTAAGCCCTACCCCTTGATGGAAGCAACCCGGAACAAAGCGGCAAAAACTCCTGAAAAGAAAAAGGAGAGCTCAGAAAAGAAATCGTACAAGCCAGGACCTGATCATCCTTGGCGCAAATATAGGCCCACGAATTCAAAGGAACTGAAACCGGCTTGAATGAACTGAGGTCAAAGTAAATATATCAGTGACATATTCACTGACGCGTTAGTATGACATTTTCACTGACGCTTGACACATTTTTTTGTGTTTGACACGGTTCGAACAAGGGGGATGGAATGGAAAAAGAGGGATCGCCGAAACGAACGGAGCTTCAATGGCCCTCAGCATTAAAACCTATCAAGATTTGAATCGCAAAACCGACGCCATCAAGACTCACTCGCCATCCGCGCCTTTGACCGCCCGCAGGATGTGATAGCCTTTGCTCCTTTCGACGATTTCGGCATCGCCATACAGTTCTTGAAGTTTTTTTAAAGCGGAAGGGGCGCCTTGTTTCTTTTGGATCACGACCCACAGCTCACCGCCGGTAAGCAAGCGGTCCCGCGCTCCCGCAAAAAGATCGTGAACCACCTTTTTTCCGGCCCGAATCGGCGGATTGGAGAGGATGGCGGCAAAATGGCCGGTGACGTTTTCGTACAGATCGCTTTGGTACACGTCCGCCTCGACGCCGTTCTGCCTGGCGTTGAAATCCGCAAGGCTCACGGCGCGTTCATTGATGTCCGCCATGACGAGCGGGCGATTCGGGTAACGTTTGGCGACAGCCAGGCCGATCACCCCATATCCGCACCCGATGTCCAACAGCGGACCGTCGGTTTCGGGAGGGACAAAGGTTTCGATGAGCAACCTCGAGCCGTAATCGACGGCATCTTTTGAAAAAACGCCGCGATCGGTCCTAAGCGAAAGCCGGACGCCGCCCACTTCGACGTCCAACTCGCGCGGACGGCTTTCGGACTGAGGGGTTTGGCTGAAATAGTGCTCTTTCATCGCGTGCCTCCGTCTTTTTAAAAGATCAAGGCGGCCGAACCGGCAGCCTTGAAAGCCTTCATTCTTTCTAATGTGTCATTCCTCAGCAGTTTGCCGCCATTTAACGATAATCTATACATTGAAATGTCCGTAAAGAGAGTTTGTCAGCCGACACGGATTCGGGTGAAGGCGTTGCATCCGGTACGCGATTCGGCAACGCCCGCCCATGAAAGCAAACAAGCCCGCGAAACACAGCGGGCTTGTTCTCCGGTTGTTTAATTCCTATTTCAATTCAACAGAAGCGCCGACTTCTTCAAGTTTCGCCTTGATTTCTTCGGCTTCTTCTTTGCCGACGCCTTCTTTAATCGGCTTCGGCGCGTTGTCGACGAGGTCTTTCGCTTCTTTCAAGCCGAGACCCGTGATTTCACGGACAACTTTGATGACTTTGATTTTCGTAGCGCCGGCATCAGCCAAAATGACGTCGAATTCGGTTTTTTCTTCGGCAGCGGCTTCACCGCCAGCAACGCCTTGGATAGCGACCGGCGCGGCAGCCGTTACGCCGAATTCTTCTTCAATGGCTTTGACGAGATCATTGAGTTCCAAAACGGTCATTTCTTTTATCGCGCTGATAATTTCCTCTTTGGTCATGATTGATCCTCCTTTTATGAATCGCATCTTTTCATCGCTTCTCCGCTGTTTGCACCGGGCAAAAGCGGGATTCCTTGGGTTTCATCCAATCCGTTCAAACGCAAAGCGATAAAGGCTTAAGCGCCTTGTTCTTCTTTTTGATCGGCAACCGCTTTGACGGCCAACGCGAAATTGCGCATCGGCGCTTGAAGGACGCTGAGCAACATGGAGAGCAGCCCTTCGCGCGACGGCAATTCGGCCAGCGCTTTGATGTCGTCGACCGAAGCGATCGCGCCTTCGATCACGCCGGATTTGATTTGCAAGGCATCATGGTCTTTGGCGAAATTGTGGAGCAATTTCGCGGGGGCAACGACGTCTTCTTTGCTGAAAGCGATCGCCGTCGGTCCGACGAAGTATTCGTTGAGGCCTTCCAAATCGGCTTCGGCGGCAGCGCGGCGGAGCAGCGTGTTTTTATAAACTTTGAAGTCGATGCCCGCTTCACGCAGCTGCTTCCGAAGCTCCGTCACTTCTTGGACGTTGAGGCCGCGATAGTCGACGATGACCGTCGAAACGCTGTTTTTCAGCTTTTCGGTGATTTCTTGAACGATTTCTTTTTTTCTTTCAATCGCACTCGTGCTCATTTTTACACCTCCCGATCCGGGGATTTGACATGCCTGAGGCGCACAATTAAAACGCCTCCATGTCGCAGACATGAAGGCGGAGTGGTCGGTTCGGTCATGTTCCTAAACGAACATCCATCGCCTCGGCAGGATATTAAGTGATCGCTCACACCTGCTGTCTACGGCATGCGCTATGCAATTGCCAATCAAATTATATTGATCAGCCTTGACGATGTCAAGGTTGAATTTATTTTGCCACGTTGACTTTGACGCCGGGGCCCATCGTCGACGAAATCGCCACGTTTTTGATGTAAGTTCCTTTGGCGGCCGCCGGTTTCGCTTTGATGATCGCTTCTAAGAAGGCTTGGAAGTTTTCCACCAACTTTTGATCATCAAAAGAAACCTTGCCGATCGGCGCGTGGACGTTTCCGTCTTTATGGGCGCGATATTCCACTTTACCGGCTTTGATCTCTTTGACCGCTTTGGCGACGTCCATGGTCACCGTGCCGGTTTTCGGGTTCGGCATCAGGCCTTTGGGACCGAGCACGCGGCCGAGTTTACCAACTTCCGGCATCATGTCCGGCGTCGCGACGATGACGTCGAATTCAAACCAGCCTTGGCTGATTTTTTCGATGTATTCTTGATCGCCGACGTAATCAGCGCCAGCGGCTTCCGCCTCTTTCGCCTTTTCCCCTTTCGCCAGAACGAGAACGCGTTGGGTTTTGCCGGTACCGTGCGGCAAGACGACGGCGCCGCGCACTTGTTGGTCATTTTTGCGCGGATCGATGCCGAGGCGGATGGCGACGTCAACGGATTCATCGAATTTCGCGGAAGCCATTTCTTTTACCAATTTAACGGCTTCTTCAATATCGTACGCTTTGTTGCGGTCAACTTTTTTCGCAACTTCCAAGTAACGTTTGCTTTTCTTGGCCATCCTTTATTCCTCCTTTGTGGTTATAACGGTTTACCCTCCCACCTGAAACGAGGTTGCGGGCCAATCGCCCGCAACCCGCTCCGAAAGCCATAGCGGCTTTTTCGACTTGCTCGATTGATCAAACGCGATAAATCATTGCAACCCGCGCCCTGATCACGCGATGAGCACATGATCAGGGCGTTTTACGGGCAATCCTCGATGACGATGCCCACACTCTAATCACTTAATAATGGCGTGATTAGAGCGTTTTGTAGCTTAGTCTTCGATGACAATGCCCACGCCCTAATCACTCAACTTGTTTATGTGATTAGGCGTTTAGCAGCTTAGTCTTCGATGACAATGCCCATGCTGCGGGCGGTGCCTTCGACCATGCGCATGGCCGCTTCCACGCTCGCCGCATTCAGATCCGGCATCTTCAGTTCAGCGATCGCACGGACTTTATCGCGCTTGATCGTCGCGACTTTATTGCGGTTCGGTTCGCCCGAACCTTTTTCAAGGCCGGCCTCTTTTTTCAGCAGAACCGCAGCCGGCGGCGTTTTAGTGATAAATGTAAACGAACGGTCTTCGTAGACCGTGATTTCGACCGGGATGATCAAACCGGCTTGGTCGGCCGTTTGAGCGTTAAATTCTTTGCAGAAGCCCATGATGTTAATGCCCGCTTGACCGAGGGCCGGACCGACGGGCGGAGCCGGATTGGCTTTACCGGCCGGAATTTGCAATTTGACAATCTTGATGACTTTTTTAGCCACGAGACACACCTCCTTAGTCCGTGATGTGGTACGGGTACACCCCTCCCACTCTCCCAGGCGTCCGGTAAACCATTATATCAACCTGTTCGGCACATCGCCGTGACCGGTAAACGATCCGAAAGTGAACCGTTTGCCGGCTTAAGCAAAATGTGAAGGGATTATTTGCTAAGACTTCATGAATCTAAAAGAACATTAAAGTCGTTGCAAACAATAAAATTATACATTCTGCCCGATCATATTGCAAGTCGACTCAAATCTTTTCGATTTGGTCGAAGTCCAATTCCACGGGCGTTTCGCGACCAAACATGTTGACATGGACTTTGACTTTCCCTTTTTCCACATCAATGTTTTCGATGGTGCCGACAAAGTCCGCAAACGGCCCTTCTTTAACCTTGACTTGTTCCTTCAATTGGAAATCAACTTCCGGCTTCTTGTCACGAATGCCCATTTTCTTAAGAATCGCGTCGACTTCTTCCGGCAACAAGGGCGTAGGCTTGGAACCGGCTCCCGAGGACCCGACAAATCCTGTGACACCGGGGGTATTACGCACTACATACCACGAATCGTCGGTCATGATCATCTCCGTCAACACATACCCCGGAAATACCTTTTTCATCGTCTTCTTTTTTTGGCCGTTTTTGATCTCGGTTTCTTCTTCCATGGGGACCAAAATGCGAAAGATCTTGTCTTGCATGCCCATGGAAGCGACGCGCTTTTCAAGATTGGCCTTGACTTTATTTTCATATCCGGAGTAGGTGTGGATGACATACCAATTCTTTTCCATTGAGCCGATAATCCTTTCTCGAGACCTTTTTCCCTAACCGCCGATCGGTCATTCCGTAATGAGGCGCAGCAATTGGGAAATGCCCAAATCGATCACGCCGAAGAAAATGACCAAAAACGCCACAGTGACCAACACCGTGACGGTATAACTGATCAGCTCTTGACGTGTAGGCCATCGCACTTTTTTCATTTCGATGACCACGTTGCGGAAAAATTGACTGGACTTTTTCAAAATCCCTGCCATGACTGATTACCCCCAACAAGTGCTTGTCCCCGTCCACCTTACTTCGTTTCCCGATGTATGGTGTGCCGATTGCAACGGACGCAAAACTTGCGAATCGATAACCGTTCAGATTGGGTCGTCGCGTTTTTGGTGGTTGTGTAATTTCGCTGTTGGCAAACCTCGCAAGCCAAAATAATCTTTTTGCGCATATGAACACCCGTTCCAAACGAAAGCCTGTTTCAATTTAAAGATATATTGAAAGACACTGTTTAAACTTTATCATAGCGGCGATTAAGCTGTCAATGAAGCCCCGCCGCGGCGCGGGCGCGGCGGGTGGAAGATTACAGGCTGATCTCCTTCAGTTCGAAATAGCGTTCCAATTTCCGCTTGACGCGTTGCAGCGCGTTGTCGATCGACTTCACGTGCCGCTTTAAATCCGCAGAGATTTCCTGATAACTCCGCCCATCCAAATAAAGCATCAACACTTTTTGCTCCAAATCGCTCAATATTTCTGACATTTTAAGCTCGATGTCATCGTATTTTTCTTGGTTGATCAGCAATTGCTCGGGATCGCTCACCCTCGAGCCGCCGATCACATCGAGCAGCGTCCGATCCGATTCATCGTCATATATGGGCTTGTCCAACGAAACATAAGAATTCAAAGGGATATGTTTTTGGCGGGTGGCCGTTTTAACCGCGGTGATCATTTGGCGGGTGATACACAATTCGGCGAAAGCGCGAAATGTGGAAAACTTGTCCCCTTTGTAATCGCGGATCGCTTTATAGAGGCCGATCATTCCTTCCTGAATGATGTCCTCGCGATCGGCTCCGATTAAAAAGTAAGATTTCGCTTTCGCGCGGACGAAGTTTTTATACTTGTTGATCATGTACTCCAGGGCTTGCAGGTCGCCTTCGTGAACGCGTTTTACAATGTCTTCGTCGTCCATTTTGTCAAATTCCGAATGGGTGCGTTCCGGTTCCAAGCTCACTCTACCCCCCGACCCGTTCTAGACCGATATACCACTATTATACAGACCAAAATTTTGAATCGTCAACAAATTTTATTTTCCGCGGCGCCAATTTTCAAACAGTGCCGTCAATTTGTCGTCCAAAGCCACGGTCGTCCGCCGATTTTGCTGACGATACTCCTGAATGATTGTGGATATCCGCTTTTTGATCTGTTCCATATCGCGGTACAGTTCGCGCGCCGGTTTGCGGAGGGCGCCCTTTGAAAACACCGTCCACTGCTCGATCGAATCGGAGGTGGCGACATAGATGGTCGTCCGCACGTCTTTGAGTTCGGAAACAAATTTTTCAATCTTTTCGTCGGCCGTTTCATTTTCTCGGGTATAGATGATCTCTACCTGTGATTGCTTTAGCCGCGTTTCAGCCCCCGGCACAAAATGAGCGTCAAAAACGAGGATCACCCGCCAACCGGTGTAAGCCTGAAATTCCGCCATATCATCAATCAGACGATCCCTTGCCGCGGCCAAATCGATGGCTTTCAACCGCTTCAGCTCCGGCCAGGCGCCGATGATGTTATAGGCGTCCACCAATAAAACGACCATCCGTCAAACCCCTAGCGGACGGCGGAATCGGTAAACCTCGTAAATGAGAAGCGCAGCGGCAACGGAGGCATTCAGGGAAGTCACCTTCCCGACCATCGGGATGCTGAGAAGGAAATCGCATTTTTCCTTGACGAGGCGCGACAAACCTTTGCCTTCGCTGCCGATGACGAGGCACACGGGCATATCCGCCTGAAAATCGCGATAATCTTGGGGGGCAGATGCGTCCGTGCCGACGAACCAGACGCCTCTTTCTTTCATGTGCTCCATCGTGCGGGCCAAATTGATCACTCTTGCGACGGGCACGTATTCGATCGCCCCGGTCGACGCTTTGGCGACGGTCGAAGTCAGCCCAACCGCCCGGTTTTTCGGAATGATGACGCCGTGCACGCCCGCGGCGTCAGCCGTTCTTAAGATAGAACCGAGATTATGGGGATCCTCCAATCCGTCCAACATGACAAAGAACGGCGCTTCCCCCGCGGCTTCAGCCCGGCGGAACAAGTCTTCCAACTCCGCGTAGCGATGGGCGCCGACCGCAGCCGCCACGCCTTGGTGAGCATCCGTCCCGGCAATTTGGTCCAATTGTTTTTTCGCGACAAATTTGACGGCGATATGCCGCTCTTTGATCAGATCCATGAGCGCCTGGTCAAAAGGTTGGCTGCCCTTGTTAATCCAAATCTTGTTCATGGCCCGGCCGGAGCGGAGGGCTTCCGCAACCGGATGGCGCCCGACGATGATTTCATCCGCCATCGCCCGACCCTCCTTTGCTATAAAATATTCGCCGGTTATCCTTCGGTTTCGACGTCACCGGCATGGAGCCGAAACACTTCGTCCAGCAATTCTTGCAGGCGTTGTTTTTGACCGGATAGATAGAGATGGCCGACTAGGGCTTCGAGAGCCGTGCTCCAACGGTAGGTTTGAACATCGGTATTTTTGGGAACGGTTTGGGATTTGGCGTTCCGCCCACGCTTTAAAATCGCTTCCTCTTCTTCCGTAAAAAAACCGGAAGTCGTCAAAGCGTAGACGGAAGCCGCCTGCGCTTTGGCCGAAACGAAACGGGTCGCCGCCCGATGCAACGCTTTCGGTTTTACCGCTCCGCTTTGGACAAGGCGGAGGCGCACGTTAAGCTCCATGACGGCATCGCCGATGTAGGCCAGCGTGAGGCTGTTGACGAAATGGGGATCGACTTTTTCCAAGCCCATCACCTAAATTCTTCTCCAACGCACGCCCTGCGGCGTATCTTCCAAAATCACGCCTTTGGCCTTCAGCTCATCGCGAATGCGGTCGGCCGTCGCGAAATCTTTCATCTTGCGGGCCTCTTCCCGGCGCTTGATCAACGCTTCGATGTCTTCATCGAGCACGACGTCTTGCTTAAGCGTCAGGCCGAGGACGTTCGCAAATTCATCCAAAAGGTCGAGATAAGCCTGCAAAACTTGGCGGGAAGAGTTTTTGTCCTGCAAGATCACATTGGCTTCTTTCGCCACGTCAAACAGCACGGAAATGGCATTGGCCGTATTGAAATCATCGTCCATTTCCTCTTTAAACCGACGCCGGAATTCATCCGTCTTCGCCGTCCAGACCTTCTCCTTCTCTTCCTCCAACAGATCGGCGCTCTTTTCCAAGCGATGCCGGAGGTTGAGATGCGTGATGCGCAAGCGTTCAAACGACTGGGCGGCGCTCTTCAGCAAGTCGTCGCTGAAATTGATCGGATGGCGATAATGGACGGTCAGAATAAAGAACCGAACCACATTCGGATCGTAAGCTTTGATCAAATCGCGGACCAAGATGACGTTGCCGAGGGATTTCGACATTTTTTCATTGTTAATATTAAGGTATCCGTTGTGCAGCCAATATTTCGCCATGATTTGACCGTGAAGCGCTTCGGATTGGGCGATTTCGTTTTCATGATGCGGGAACGTCAAATCTTGGCCGCCGGCGTGGATGTCAATGGTATTTCCAAGATATTTCTCGACCATCGCCGAGCACTCGATGTGCCAACCCGGACGGCCTTCGCCCCAAGGGCTATCCCACTTGATTTCCCCCGGTTTGGCGGCTTTCCAAAGCGCGAAATCAAGAGGATCCTCCTTGTGCTCGCCGACCTGAATGCGCGCGCCGACCTTTAGCTCATCGATGGATTGATGGGACAATTTCCCGTAATCGCGAAACTTTTTCGTGCGGAAATAAACGTCGCCGCCCGCCTCGTAGGCATAGCCTTTATCGATAAGTTTTTGTATAAACGCGATGATCTCCGGTATCGTCTCCGTCGCCCGCGGATGAACGTCGGCCGGGCGCACGTTGAGGGCGCCGACGTCCTCCCGGTACGCCTTAATGAAGCGTTCGGCGATTTCCGGTACGCTTTCGCCCCGTTCTTTCGACGCGTTGATGAGCCGATCGTCAACGTCGGTAAAATTGGACACGAAGGTGACTTCATATCCAATGTACTCGAGGTACCTGCGCACGGTGTCGAAAACGACGGCCGCCCGCGCGTTGCCGATGTGAATGTAGTTGTAAACCGTCGGGCCGCATACATACATTTTAACTTTACCTTCTTCTATGGGTTGGAACGGTTCCTTTTGTCTCGTCAACGTATTAAACACTCTGAGACTCATCCCACACACGTCCTTTCTTCAACGCTTCGATTTCCCCTTTAAGCCGAGCGATTTCCCGCTCCATTCTTTCCAATTTTTCTGCGACGGGATCGGGCAGATTCGAATGGTCCAACGGCTTTCGCACACGAACGCCGTTTTGTCGGACGACGCGCCCGGGAATGCCGACGACCGTCGAGTTCGGCGGCACGTCTTCCAACACGACCGAGCCCGCCCCGACTTTTGAGTTGTCTCCGATGGTAATCGATCCGAGCACTTTAGCGCCGGATGAAATGAGAACGTTATTGCCGATGGTCGGATGGCGTTTGCCTTTCTCTTTTCCCGTTCCGCCGAGGGTAACGCCTTGATAAATCGTGACATCGTCGCCAATTTCGCATGTTTCGCCGATGACGACGCCCATGCCGTGATCGATGAAGAACCGGCGGCCGATCTTGGCTCCCGGATGGATTTCAATACCGGTAAAAAAACGGCTGATCTGCGAAATCACCCGGGCGATAAAATAGCGTTTCTTCTTATAAAACCAGTGTGCAATGCGGTGAGCCCATATCGCATGCAAACCGGAGTACGTCAAAATGACTTCCAAGGTGCTGCGTGCGGCAGGATCTTGGTCAAAGACGACCGCGATATCCTCCCGCAGACGTTTAAACATGCCGAGTTCACCTCCAGGTTGAACTTCTAACTAAAAAGCGCCTCCGTGTCATCAGGACACAGAGACGCTCATCGCGCGCGGTTCCACTCTGTTTGGACGGCCATGCGGCCATCCCGCTTCTCCGCTTAACGGCCGGTGACCGCTTCCGCCTACTCCGACAATCGTTTCAGCGGAAGGCTCAGGGGTGCATTTCGGATGCCGCATCGCCTAAACCGCTCTCAGCCTAGGCGGTTCTCTCTGTCAGGCGAGGCGCGGCGCCTACTCTCCCCGTCAACGCTTTAATCCTTCTCTATTGTCAATATAACCGATTAAGGCTTAAAAAGTGTCATTTCTTTTCAAGGAGATCAAGCGCGAATTCCAACCGCTTGAGCACGACATCCTTGCCGAGCAACGCGAGCGACTTCGGCAACTCGGGCCCGTGCGTCACACCGGTCGTCGCGACGCGAATCGGCATGAACAAATTCTTGCCCTTTTGCCCGGTTTCCTTTTGCGTCGCCCGGATTTCCGGCTTAATGTGGTCAGCCTTCCAATCGTCGAGCGTCTCCAGTCTGCTTTTCAACACGCGCAACACTTCGGGAACGTGTTCTCCTTTAAGGATCTCCATCGCTTCTTCATTATACGAGATATCGTCTTGGAAAAACAACTCGGTGAGTTCAACGATCTCCGCCCCGTATTGCAACTGATCGCGGTAAAGGGCGATGAGTTCCGCCACCCACTCGCGCTTTTTTTCATCAAGGGGTTCAGCGACCTTGCCCGCCTTGATCAAATGGGGCAGGGCGAGATCGATGACCGTGTCCAAGTCAGCCTTTTTAATATATTGGTTGTTCATCCAAGCGAGCTTCTTCGGATCGAAAACCGCCGGGGACGTGTTCAACCGGTTCGGATCAAAAATTTTGATGAGCTCATCGCGGGTGAAAAGCTCTTCTTCCCCTTCCGGCGACCAGCCGAGGAGAGCGATGAAGTTCAACAAAGCTTCGGGAAGATAGCCGAGATCGCGGTATTGTTCAACGAATTGAATGACGGATTCATCGCGTTTGCTCAGCTTTTTCCGGTTTTCGCCGACGATCAGCGTCATGTGGGCAAAGACCGGCGCCTCCCAGCCGAAGGCTTCATACAACATCAGTTGTTTGGGCGTATTGGAGATGTGCTCTTCCCCGCGCAAAACGTGGGAAATCTTCATCAAATGGTCGTCGATCGTGACGGCAAAGTTATAAGTCGGTATGCCGTTTTGCTTCACGATGACAAAATCGCCGATGCCGTCCGAATCGAACGAGACGCGCCCTTTGACCATGTCGTCGAACGCGTAAACTTTGCCTTCTGGCACTCTGAAGCGAATGGTCGGCTTGCGGCCTTCGGCTTCGAAGCGTTTCCGCTCTTCGTCGGTGAGATGGCGGCAGCGCCCGGAATATTTCGGCGCTTCGCCGCGGGCCATTTGCTCTTCCCGGCTTCTTTCCAGCTCTTCTTCCGTGCAGTAACACTTGTAAGCGAGCCCTTTGTCAAGCAGCTCTCTCCAGTATTTTTCATAAATGTCCAATCGCTCGGTTTGGCGGTAAGGGCCGTATTCGCCGCCGACATCAATGCTCTCATCCCATTCGATGCCGAGCCATTTTAAATATTCGAGCTGGTTATACTCGCCGCCCTCGACGTTGCGCTTGATGTCGGTATCTTCTATACGAATGATGAACTTGCCGTTAAAATGTCTGGCGTACAAATAATTAAATAAAGCCGTTCTCGCACCGCCTATATGTAAATGCCCCGTAGGACTCGGCGCATAGCGAACCCTGACTTCATTTCCCATGATATCACCCGATCTTCTTATTGTCTCATCTATTGTAGCACGGTCAATTCCCGTTCTCAATCAAACAGACGGCTTGGGCGGCGATGCCCTCTCCCCGGCCGGTAAATCCGAGTTGTTCGGTGGTCGTCGCCTTGATGTTGATCCGCTTTTCATCGCATTCAAGAATGCCGGCGATCACGGAAATCATTTCGGGAATGTGCGGGGCCATCTTGGGCTTTTGGGCGATGATGACCGCATCCACGTTGCCGAGCACAAAGCCTTCCTTTTTGACCATTTCCCAAACCGTTCTCAAAAGGCGTTTGGAATCGGCGCCTTTGTATTTCGGATCATCGTCCGGAAAGTGGCGGCCAATGTCGCCCGCACTGATCGCTCCGAGCAATGCGTCGGCGATCGCATGCAGCAACACGTCGGCGTCGGAATGGCCGGCCAGTCCCTTCTCATAAGGAATCGTCACACCGCCGATGATCAGCGGGCGGCCTTTTTCAAAGCGGTGGACGTCAAACCCTTGTCCGATGCGCATTTGCATTTTCCCTCATTTCCGTTTTGATGATGAACTCCGCCATCAGAAGGTCGTTGCGGGTGGTGATTTTAATATTGCGGTCATCGCCCTGGACGATTCGCACCGCTTCCCCCATCGCTTCAACAAGCGAAGCGTCGTCTGTTGCCGTCCGTTTGTTTTCGAGCGCCCATTGATGGGCGCGGATGATCAAATCACGACGAAAAGCTTGCGGCGTCTGAGCAGCCCACAAGCTTTCGCGATTCACGGTTTCCTTCACTTGATCGCTGATGACTTTTTTTATCGTGTCCTTTACGGGGACGGCCGCGATCGCGGCGCCCCACGTTTCGGCTGTTTGAACGACTCTTTTGATCAGATCCGCCGTCACGAAAGGACGTGCCCCGTCGTGGATGACGACGACGCCGTCGCCATCCGTAGCGGACAATCCTTCACGCACGCTGTCTTGCCGTTCGCCGCCGCCTTGGACGTAAGCGCCGATTTTTTTGAACCCCGCTTCTTTCACCAGGCGCTCAAATTCTTCGCGTTCTTCCGGCTTGACGGCAAGAATGATTCTCTTACAATCGCTGTCGCTTTCAAAGACGCGGAGCGTGTGCACGATGATGGGGGCGCCGGCGACTTTGAGAAGCAGTTTGTTTTGACCGGCCCCCATTCTGCGGCCGCTCCCCGCGGCCGGTATAATCACTTGATAACCCATGATTGCCTCCGACTACAATGCCTGTTCCAAGAGTTTCGGCTTTGCGAAAATCATGCGCCCAGCCGACGTCTGCAAGACGCTCGTGACGACGACATCGATCGTTTTGCCGATGTGACCGCGCCCGTCTTCCACGACGATCATCGTGCCGTCGTCCAGATAACCGACGCCTTGGTTTTGTTCTTTCCCGTCCTTAATCACCTGAACCTTCATTTCTTCTCCCGGCAAAACAACCGGCTTGACGGCATTGGCCAAGTCATTAATGTTTAATACCTTGACGCCTTGCAGCTCGCACACTTTATTCAAGTTAAAATCGTTGGTGACGACGACACCGCCCGTCAATTGGGCGAGCTTGACCAGTTTGCTGTCGACTTCGGATACGTCGTCAAAATCGCCTTCATAGATTTCCACTTTAACCGCCAATTCTTTTTGGATTTTATTGAGAATATCCAAACCGCGGCGCCCGCGGTTTCTTTTCAGGACGTCCGATGAATCGGCGATGTGCTGCAGTTCCTCCAAAACAAATCGCGGAATGACCAAAGTGCCTTCCAAAAAACCGGTTTGGCAAATGTCCGCAATCCGGCCGTCGATGATGACGCTCGTGTCCAAAATTTTCAGCGACGGATCTTTTCTATCTTCAGGATCCTTTTTCTTTTCCTTCGTTCTCCCAGAGATCTGTAAAAGATTAATGAGTTCATCCCGCTTTTTGAAACCGATTTGGAAACCGAAATAGCCGAGAAACAACGAGATAAAAATTGGAAGAACCGTACTGATGGCTGCCAATTTCACATTATTGAGCGGAATCTGTATGAGGAAGGCGACGATCAAGCCGATGACGAGCCCAAGGGTGCCGAACAAAACATCCGTGACGGGCGCTTTGATGATTTTTTCTTCAAAAAGCTTGATGGCTTGAACGATCGAATCGACAAAAAAGAGGGTTAAAAAGAAAAATAGAGCGGCGCCGATGATCGCACCCGTGTACGGTGACGTCAACCAGTTTGAACCGTCTCCAACATTCAACAGCACAATCAGTTTCGGAATATAAACGTAACCAAGCGTTCCCCCGATAAAAATGAAGAACAGCTGGATGATTCGTTTAATCAACGCATGTCACCTCCTCCTATCATTATAGACAGAATCTATTTTTTGAAACTCGATGTCGAGAATTTCCCACAATCCGGACGATTTGGTTGTAATAATATGGTAATTAAAACAATCGATGGTTCTCTGTTCACCTTAACACACGGCCAAATCCGATGTCAATAATAAATTAATAGGATACACCAGTCATATTTAAAAGTCAATCGATCAGATCCAAAAGTCTCCGCGCCCCTCATCCGCTGCGGTCGCCGCATTCTGCGTCCGCTTTCCTAAAGCCCATTCCATCGCTTCTTTGACCGACGAAACGCCGATCACTTGAATCCCTTCCGGTTCTTTCCAGCCGCCGAGGTTTTGCTTCGGGATAATCGCGCGTTTAAACCCGAGTTTTTGCGCCTCAACGATGCGCTGCTCGATGCGCGACACGCGGCGGACTTCACCGGTCAATCCGACTTCACCGATCACAACGTCTGTCGGTTCCGTCGGCTCATCGCGAAAGCTCGAGGCGATGCTCAGCGTGACCGCCAAATCCGTCGCCGGTTCATCGAGCCGCACGCCGCCGGCGACATTGACGTAAGCATCATGGTTTTGCAACAGCAACCCGACGCGTTTTTCAAGCACCGCCATGAGCAAAGAAACGCGGTTGGGATCGATCCCCGTCGCCATACGCCGCGCATTGCCGTAACTGGTCGGAGCAACGAGCGCTTGAATCTCGACGAGGACCGGCCGCGTCCCTTCCATCGCGGCAACGACCGTCGAGCCGGCTACTCCCTTCGTCCGTTCTTGCAAAAAAATTTCCGAAGGGTTGACAACCTCCGACAGCCCCGTTTCCTTCATTTCAAAAATGCCGATTTCATTGGTTGATCCGAAGCGGTTTTTCACCGCTCTTAAAATGCGGTAAGTGTGGTGGCGCTCGCCTTCAAAATACAGGACGGCGTCGACCATATGCTCCAACAGGCGCGGGCCGGCAATCGCTCCGTCCTTCGTCACGTGACCGACGATAAACGTCGCGATGCCCTTCGTTTTAGCGATGCGCATGAGGCGCCCCGTGCATTCCCGCACTTGCGAGACGCTGCCGGGCGCCGACGCCACATCGCCGCTGTACACGGTTTGAATGGAATCGATGATCAATAATTCGGGATGCGCTTCTTCAATGCGCCGTTCGATTTCATCGATATCGGTTTCAGCCATGACGTACAAATCGTCGGATGAGATTCCGAGCCGTTCCGCGCGCATTTTAGTCTGTTTCACGGATTCCTCGCCGGAAACGTACAGGACGTGATGACCGGATTTGGCCAATTCATCGGACATCTGCAAGAGCAAGGTCGACTTTCCGATGCCCGGATCGCCGCCGACGAGGACCAAGGAGCCGGGCACGATGCCGCCGCCCAACACGCGGTCGAGCTCCGCAGCACGAGTGGAAATCCGTCTTTCTTCGGTCCGTTCGATCCGGCTGATCGGAACCGGTTTGCCCGGCGTCCGGGCCGCGCGCAATCCGCCATTGTCCGCCGTGCGCCGGACGACTTCTTCCACCAGCGTATTCCATTGCCCGCAGCCCGGACATTTGCCCATCCACTTAGGACTTTCATAACCGCAGGATTGACAGAGAAAAACCGTTTTAACTTTGGCCATCATATCCATCCCCAGTTCTTGATTATTACAATTCTAACATACCCGGGGATGAAAGGCGCGCGTCCATCCATTGATATATGTGAATGCGTTCCATCAAATTACAGTATTTTTTCCGCTATCTTTTCGACGACATATTCATTGTTGCGATAATCGATGAGAACCTTGCTTCCTTTCTCAATGTTGCCTTTCAGGAGCTCTTCAGAGAGTTTGTCTTCCACCTTCCGCTGGATCGCCCTCTTGAGCGGCCGCGCGCCGTATTCGGGATCGTACCCTTCTTCGGCGATGCGGTTGATCGCCGCCTCGCTCAATTCGAGCTCGATGCCGTGCTCTTTCAGCCGCGCCTTCAATTGATCGACCAACAGACCGACGATCTTCTTCAGGTGTTCTTTGTTTAATTCATGGAAGACGATGATTTCGTCGATGCGGTTGAGAAATTCGGGACGGAACGTGCGCTTGAGTTCATCCATCACCTTCGATTTCATGTCGCTGTATGCGGCTTCCTCACCGCTGATGGCAAAGCCGACGTGTTTGTTCCTTCTGAGTGTGTCCGCACCGACATTGGACGTCATGATGATGACGGTGTTCCTGAAATCCACCGTCCGCCCTTTGGCGTCGGTCAAACGCCCGTCATCCAAGACTTGCAAAAGAATGTTGAAGACGTCGGGATGCGCCTTTTCGATTTCATCAAGAAGGATGACGGAGTACGGTTTCTGGCGGACTTTTTCGGTCAACTGGCCGCCTTCTTCGTGGCCGACGTAGCCCGGAGGCGAGCCGACGAGACGGGACGTCGTATGTTTTTCCATGTATTCGGACATGTCGATGCGGATAATGGCGTCTTCATCGCCGAACAGGGCTTCCGCCACCGCCCGAGCGAGCTCGGTCTTCCCGACGCCGGTAGGACCGAGAAAAATGAAGGAACCGATCGGGCGCTTCGGATCTTTCAATCCGGCGCGGGCCCGGCGAATCGCTTGCGAAACCGCCTTGACCGCCTCGTCCTGGCCAATGACGCGCTTGTGCAAAATCTCTTCCATGCGAAGAAGCCGTTCGCTTTCTTCTTCGGCAAGCTTAGACACCGGCACTCCCGTCCAATTGGAAACGACGACGGCGACATCTTCCGGCGTGACCTCCGCATTCTCTTGACCTTGTTTTTGCTTCCATTCCTGTTTTGTTTTTTCAAGTTCTTCTTTCAGGCGTTGTTCCGTGTCGCGCAAAGATGCGGCCTTTTCAAATTCTTGGCTTTGGACGGCGGCATCCTTTTCCTTCTTCACTTCTTCCAATTTTTGTTCCAGTTCCTTTAAGTTCGGCGGCGCCGTATAAGCGCGCAAACGCACTTTGGAGGCCGCTTCATCGATGAGGTCGATCGCTTTGTCCGGCAAGAACCGGTCCGTGATGTAGCGATCCGACAGCTTGACGGCCGCCTCGATCGCTTCGTCGGTGATTTTGACGCGGTGGTGAGCCTCATAGCGGTCGCGCAAACCTTTTAATATCAAAACCGATTCTTCCGGTGTCGGTTCCTCGACCTTGATGGGCTGAAACCGGCGTTCCAACGCTGCGTCTTTTTCGATGTATTTCCGATACTCGTCGAGCGTCGTCGCGCCGATGCACTGCAGTTCGCCGCGCGCGAGCGACGGTTTTAAAATGTTGGACGCGTCGATGGCTCCTTCGGCTCCGCCGGCGCCGATCAAGGTGTGCAGTTCATCGATGAACAAGATGATGTTGCCCGCTTGGCGGATTTCATCCATCACCTTTTTCAAACGATCTTCGAATTCGCCGCGATATTTCGTGCCGGCGACGACCGTCCCCATATCAAGCGTCATGACCCGTTTATCGCGGAGAATTTCCGGCACTTCATTATTGACGATTTGCTGAGCAAGCCCCTCGGCGATCGCCGTTTTACCGACGCCGGGTTCGCCGATCAGCACGGGATTGTTTTTCGTGCGCCGGCTCAATACTTCGATGACCCGTTCGATTTCCTTGCTCCGGCCGATGACCGGATCCAATCCGCCTTCTCTCGCTTGCGCCGTCAGATCCCGGGCCAAGCTGTCCAGCGTCGGCGTGCTGGCATTCGCCGCACGCCCCTGTTGGGCCGACGCCGCTTCATGGCTGCCGAGAAGCTGAAGCACCTGCTGACGCGCTTTGTTTAGGCTGACGCCCAAATTATTCAACACCCGGGCCGCCACGCCTTCGCCTTCACGGATCAAGCCGAGGAGAATATGTTCGGTGCCAACGTAGGAATGCCCGAGTTTTCTCGCTTCGTCCATCGACAATTCGATGACCTGTTTTGCCCTCGGGGTGTAGTGGGGCGGCTGATCGAGTTCACCGCCGCGCCCGATGAGCGCTTCGACTTCCCGCTGTATTTTTTCCGGGGTCAAATTCAATGCCTTTAAGGCTTTGGCCGCGATGCCTTCGCCTTCACGGACAAGCCCGAGCAGAATGTGCTCGGTGCCGACATTGCTGTGTCCGAGACGAACCGCTTCTTCCTGCGCAAGCGCCAAGACCTTTTGGGCTCTTTCGGTAAAACGACCAAACATCATCGTTCTTCGACCTCCTCATTCAATCGGGTCATCCAACCCGGTTTTTTTCAGGCGTTCCCTAATCAATGTCGCGCGTCGGACATCCCTTTCTTCCGGTTCCAGCGTTTCTTTGAAGTAGTGTTGCAAGAATCCCGGTTGGGTCAACACCATCAGCTCATTCAAGACATTTCGGGTGACGCCTTTGATCAAACCGAGATCGACGCCGAGGCGAACGTCGGATAAACATTTTGCCGCTTCTTTCGACGGAATGATCCGGCTGTTCGCCAACACGCCGTAAGAACGGAATACCCGATCTTCCAACTGGATTCTCGAAAAATTCATCAGGTCTCGGCGCGCGGCGTTCTCCTGCTGGATGAGCTGCATCACGACGCCGCGCAAATCCTCAACGATGTCTTCTTCGGATTTGCCCAGCGTGATTTGGTTCGAAATTTGAAAGACGTTGCCAAGCGCTTCACTGCCCTCTCCGTAAATGCCGCGAATGACGAGCCCGAATTGGTTGATCGCCGGAGCGATCCGGTTCATCCGCTGCGTAATCATCAACGCGGGAAGGTGAATCATGACCGAAGCCCGCAGACCCGTCCCGACGTTGGTCGGGCAGCTCGTCAGATAGCCTCTTTGTTCATCAAAGGCAAAGGTGAATTTCTGTTCGAGCCAGTCGTCGATGCCATTGGCCAGGGTCAACGCTTCGTTCAGTTGAAACCCGGGAAACAAACATTGGATGCGGAGATGATCCTCTTCGTTGACCATGATGCTGACGGACTCGGCGTCATTGATCAAGGCCGCGCTGTGCACGGACTCTTCCACCAGATATGGACTGATGAGGTGCTTTTCGACCAGCACCCGTTTTTCAATCGGTTCCAACCGGTCCATATCGATCCAGGCAAACTTGCCGAGCGAGTGGTATTCGGCGCCTTCCAGCCGCTCCCTGATGAAGTCCAAAGCTTTTTTCGCCTGGCTTTCCGTCGCCATGACGGGGAAGGCGAATTCCGTCAAATTGCGCGCCAGCCGAATCCGGCTGCTCAGAACGATATCCACGTTCGGCCCATCGCCTTGCATCCATGGGCTCACCGCTTGATCGATAAAGCGCCTGAGGGTCACGATACATCCCCCTCTTTTTCCAAAGCGCGAATTTCGTCCCTGACCTTCGCCGCTTCTTCGAATTCTTCATTTGCAACCAAACGCTGCAGCTTTTCTTTCAACTCTTTTATTTTTCTCTTAATGCTGATGCCTTTGCCCGTCCGCTTCGGAACTTTGCCGGTATGGACGGTATTGCCGGCATGGACCTTCCGAAGAATCGGATCCAGACGATCGCGAAAGGCCCGATAGCACTCGGCGCAGCCGAATTTCCCCACTTTTATGAAGTCACTGTAGGTCAATCCGCACTTCGGACATTGCAAAACCGACGGCTCTTCGAACGGATCGGAATGCCCGGCCATTTCTTCGAAATTCAGCAGGCCGGACAATAAATTATGAATGGAAAACGCGTTGGAGCCCGCCATGACTTCGCCTTTTTCCCGTGCGCATTGCTCGCAGAGATGGACTTCCATTTTCTTGCCGTTCACGATTTTTGTAAAATGCAGCGTTGCCGGCCGCAAATGACATTCTTGGCATTCCATAAGCGACGATCTCCCTTCGGCATCCTGCCTTTTACTCACATTTTATATTTCAACGCTTGAAGCATTGACTTTAAAATGTTGGCCCGCACCTCATCGCGCAACGGGATGTTCAAATCCAAAACGGTCCGGTCAACGGCGCTGATCATCAGCTTCGCTTCCCGTTCGCTGATCAAGCCTTCTTCGTACAAACGCACGATCATGGCATGGGATTTGGCCTGTGAAATGCGGTCTCCGATCAGTCGATACATCTCGTCGATCAATTCCGCCTCATCATTGGGGCGGACTTTAATGATGCGAATATAACCGCCGCCGCCGCGCTTACTCTCGACAATATAACCGCGTTCGATGGTAAACCGGGTTTTGAGCACATAATTGATTTGTGAAGGGACGCATTGGAAGTGATCGGCGAGCTCGCTGCGCTTAATTTCAATCTCATTCTGACCGCTGAATATCTTTTTTATATATGCTTCAATGATGTCTGAAATGTTCGCCACAAGCCCACCTCCCCCTTTTGACTTTGACTATCTTTGACAATAATTATATACCGATTTTCCTATTTTGCAAAGCATCTAGATGCCTTATTCTTTTGTATACACCTTCCGCACCGCTTGAAGTTCCACGAGTTCATCGCAGGCAAACGGCAGAGCATCTCCGTTCTGCATCGCGACGTCAAAACAGTATTTGACCAAATGGTTTTCGTCCTCTGCGACGTTTTCCACGTCTATTTTCTCCACTCTGATTTGATGCTTTTCCAATAAGCCCAGTATTGCCGACAACGGCACGCCTTTATTTTCAACGAGAAGATACAGCGATCCCTTTTTGGACGGCTTCAGCATAAAGTGTTCCCATTTATTCAAGAAAATTAAACTTAAAATGACGATGAGCGTCGTGAACAGCGCGACCAGATACATGCCGGCGCCAACCACCAACCCGATGCCGGATACCACCCAAATGGACGCGGCAGTCGTCAAGCCCTTTACGGTAATACCGTGCACCATGATGGTGCCCGCGCCAAGAAAGCCGATGCCGCTGATGACATAAGAAGGCAGCCGTGACGGATCATATTGGATGCGGGCGTTCGATTGGATGACGTCGTTAAAACCAAAAAGCGACAATATCATCATCAAGCAGGCACCGACACCGACGAGCATATGCGTTCTGAACCCCGCCGGATGCCGTTTGACCTCGCGTTCCCATCCGATTAGTCCGCTTAATATGGCGGCGGTTAAAAGACGAATGATAATGGTGACCAAGTCGTGATGCATCCAAGCCACTGTAGATCATCCCCCCTTGTATTGATGGCATTCTATGCGATTGCCTAAAGTTTATCACAATGTTGTTTTGCTGATGTTAAACAGACCCATGATTATTTAATTTTTAGTAAAGCCTATTTAAACAACCGCTCCCGGATAAATGGCCATTTGCGCGACGACAAGCCATCCGCTGAGATCCCTCATTCATGGCCTGATACCCAAATCATCACCTGACGCGATGAACCGAGCAAGCCGATCCAAGTAAAGAAAAAAACTGGCCGAAGCCAGTTTTTTATATTTCTTCGCGTCGCGTATTATTTTGTAAAGGTTGGTGGAGCCTAGCGGGATCGAACCGCTGACCCCCTGCTTGCAAAGCAGGTGCTCTCCCAGCTGAGCTAAGGCCCCAAACGACATGGTCGGGAAGACAGGATTTGAACCTGCGACCCCCTGGTCCCAAACCAGGTGCTCTACCAAGCTGAGCCACTTCCCGTTCGGCGTGGCAGACTCGCCACACAATGGAATGAAGTGGCGCGCCCTAGAGGAGTCGAACCCCTAACCTTCTGATCCGTAGTCAGACGCTCTATCCAGTTGAGCTAAGGGCGCATATCGAATGAATATGGAGCGGAAGACGGGACTTGAACCCGCGACCCCCACCTTGGCAAGGTGGTGTTCTACCACTGAACTACTTCCGCACGACGTAGCTTCAATGCGGGTGGAGGGACTTGAACCCCCACGTCAAAGACACTAGATCCTAAGTCTAGCGCGTCTGCCAATTCCGCCACACCCGCAAAGAGAACAAAATAAAAATGGTGAGCCATGAAGGATTCGAACCTTCGACCCTCTGATTAAAAGTCAGATGCTCTACCAACTGAGCTAATGGCTCATATGGATAAATGATGTATGAGCTTGGTGCTTGATTGATGCCATTTCTTGTTCGATGCGAAAACCGCAGTATTTCAGGCAGCATAGCTTGTTTTCGCAACTCGCGGCATATTCCGCAGATGTTCGTCACTGTCTCTGCGTCTTCTCGCATCGCTCCGAAGCGGGATTCCTCGAGACAACTCGCCGCTGATTCGGCAGATGCCGTGCTCGTTGCTCTACCAGCTGAGCTAATGGCTCATGAGGAAAAACGGTGTATGAGCTTGGTATATCTAAAAATACAGCGTTTGAGCGCGGTGCTCAAACGAAAAAGATTTCAATTTCATTATGTTCGGGTGTGAGGCGTTTCAGTTTCAGCAAACGATTATAAATAAAAATGGTGCCGGCCAGAGGACTCGAACCCCCAACCCACTGATTACGATTCAGTTGCTCTACCAATTGAGCTAGGCCGGCATTTCAAAAACCCACGGCAGTTATTTTAACTGCTTCTACAAAAAATGTCAACCTTGATTTTTATTCGGATATGCTGTTGTGAAGTGCGGCCCGGCAACGTCCTACTCTCACAGGGGGTCGCCCCCCCATTACCATCGGCGCTGAAGAGCTTAACGGCCGTGTTCGGGATGGGAACGGGTGTGACCTCTTCGCCATCGTCACCGGACCTTTTTTCACTTGTGAAGGTTGCACCTTCAAAACTGATAACGAAGGTCCTGCATCGCTTGGTTAAGTCCTCGACCGATTAGTATCCGTCAGCTCCACGTGTCGCCACGCTTCCACCTCGGACCTATCGACCTCATCATCTCTGAGGGGTCTTACTGACTCGCGTCATGGGAAATCTCATCTTGAGGGGGGCTTCGTGCTTAGATGCTTTCAGCACTTATCCCGTCCACACATAGCTACCCAGCGGTGCTCCTGGCGGAACAACTGGTACACCAGCGGTGTGTCCGTCCCGGTCC
>NZ_BDDQ01000035.1 GCF_002003465.1 Caenibacillus caldisaponilyticus
CCATCCCTTGTCCGCGGCACGCGCAAGGTCAACCGTCCCACCCGAGTCGTCAATTGCCGGGGATAAGACCCGTTTCGATAGCCTTTTCGCTCCTCTGTGCGCTCATAACGGCCGGCGCCAAGTTGATCCGTTAACTGGGCTTCAAGGATTTGATTCAAGACCTGTTCCAACAGTTTGGCCAGTCCTTGATCTTGCGACAAGAACCCGTGCAGGATTTCATCGCTTATTGTAATATTGTATTGAGCCATAGTTGCTTTCCTCCTTTTTGTTTTTTGTTTTGGTCAATGTCCATTCTATCAAAGGGAAAGCAACGTGGCTCTTTTTACATTTCCTTTTTACACAATTTTACGGACTCAACTTAATGGAATGAATCGGGAAATTTCCGGCCCATTACGGCCGAGATGTCCTCAATCATATTCTTTAACAACAAGGGATAAAAGTGGCCGGTCTCATCTTATCGCCTCAACTTTTCTGTAGTCTGAAAATCATGATAGCCCGGGCGCGGTCGAGCCCTGCCAGACGATTAGCCGCCTTTAAACGAAGCTCCGGTTCGTCATGACCATGCCGGCTTTTTTGCGCCGGTAAACGGTCAGAACCCGAACGCGCTGCAAAGAATGAATCCGGCATCGATTGGGAAAAAGAGGGGTAAACGCGCCAACAAGAGGTGAACAGGATCGTGCATGGGAATGAAGCGTACCGGCCAGGAGAGATCGTTTATGTCATGATTCGGAATCCGCACGCCCAGGATGTCGCCAATATACAGGCGGCTGCCGTTGTGGAACATCCCGGCGAGCCTGGGCGGCTGTGCCTTTTCATCTATGAGACGTATTACCCGCTCGATGATGAGATTGCCGTGTTCAAAACCGAAGAAGAAGCCGAGGCGGCATACCGTTATTATTTCGGCGGCGCAAGTGAGGATACGTTTTATGGTTAAGCCGTTCGTTCCCCAGCTTGTCTACGTTGAACCGCGCGCCTTGGACTATCCGCTTGGGCGCAAGCTCGCCCGTCGTTTCCAGGATATGGGCATCGAAATCCGCGAAACGACTTCCCACAACCAAATTCGTAATTTTCCCGGGGAAAATCATTTTCAACGCTACCGTCTCGCGAAGTCAACGCTCGTCATCGGCGTCAGGAAGACGCTGAAATTCGATACGTCCAAGCCTTCGGCCGAGTATGCGATCCCGTTTGCCACCGGCTGCATGGGCCATTGCCATTACTGCTATTTGCAAACGACCATGGGATCCAAACCGTACATCCGCACCTACGTGAATGTCGAAGAAATCCTGGACGCGGCCGAAGCGTACATGAGGGAACGTGCCCCGGAAATCACCCGCTTTGAGGCATCGTGCACGTCGGACATCGTCGGCATCGACCACCTGACCCACACGCTCAAACACGCCATTGAATATTTCGGCCAGTCGACATATGGGAGGCTTCGCTTCGTCACGAAATTCGCCCACGTGGATCATCTGTTGGATGCGCGCCATAACGGGAAGTCGCGCTTCCGCTTCAGCGTGAACGACGATTACGTTATCAAATTTTTTGAGCCCGGCACTTCTCGGCTTGACGAACGAATTGAAGCCGCAGTAAAGGTGGCGGAGGCAGGTTATCCTCTCGGCTTCATCGTCGCGCCGATCTATCTCCATGAAGGCTGGAAGGCGGGCTACCGGGAAATGTTTGAAAAACTGGAAGCGACGCTGCCCGCTCACGCGAGAAAAGATTTGACGTTTGAATTCATCCAACACCGTTTTACGAAGCCGGCCAAACGCGTCATTCAAAAAAACTACCCGATGACGAAGCTGGAACTGAATGAATCGCGACGCATGTGGAAGTGGGGGCGTTACGGCATCGGCAAATACGTCTATAAAACCGAAGAACAAGAAGAAATCAAAGACACACTTAAACGCTACTTAAAAACATATTTTCCCGAAGCGCGTCTGGACTATTTTACTTGATCAAAACGCGCGACATCCCGCTCCTTCGGGGGAGTTTAACCTGTAAAGAGCCGCTCGGAAATCGTTACTCTCATCATTTTATGGTACGGTATGAAAGGATGGGGGACGGTCGCCTTTCATGACACCGGTTTTCCGAGGCTCGGCGGTTTAAGGACAGAAGCAGCCTAAAAACGGGATGACGGAAAAGGTGTGTACGTCAGATTATGAACCGAAAGATGAAGACTGCGGTGACCACGGTCCCATCCCGCCGTCCTCCCGATTGTCTAAAACTTTCCTCACTTTCCATAACTAAAGTGGTAAAATAGAAAGAAAACGGAGGGATTTTATGACGGACTTTGAACAAAAATTAGAAAAATATGCGGAACTCGCCGTCAAAATCGGGGTGAACGTGCAAAAAGGGCAGACGCTCGTCGTCAACGCACCGGTGGTGGCGGTCGATTTTGTGCGCAAAGTGACGCGGATCGCCTATGAAGCCGGAGCGAAAAACGTCTATCATCGTTGGACGGACAATCTGCTCACGCTGACGAAATTCCAACTGGCTCCGGATGAAGCGCTTCAGGAATTTCCGAAGTGGGAAGCCGACGGCCTGGAACAATTGGCCAAAGAAGGGGCGGCGTTTCTCGACATCACGACGCCGCAACTCGACTTGCTGAAGGATATCGATCCGGAAAGAATCGCCCTGAGCAACAAAACCGTCTCGCAAGCGCTTCACACCTATCGCAACTATCGCATGGCCGACAAGGTGAGCTGGTCGATTCTCGCTTATCCGACGGAGGAATGGGCGAAAAAAGTGTTTCCTGAAACCGAGGGGCAGGAGGCCCTAGAGAAGCTTTGGGAACAAGTCTTCAAGCTGACGCGCATCGACCGCGAAGATCCGGTCGCCGCCTGGAAAGAGCATCAGAGGAATTTGTCCGAGAAAGTGCGCTATTTGAACGAGAAAAAATACAAAAAGCTCCATTACCGCGCGCCGGGAACCGATTTGACGATTGAGTTTCCCGACGGTTACATATGGGCGGGAGGCGCGTCCAAAAACGAAGCGGGCGCGGACTTTTTTGCGAATATCCCGACGGAAGAAGTGTTCACGCTTCCGCTTAAGACCGGCGTGAACGGCACCGTCAAAAGCACGAAACCATTGAACTACGGAGGCAAGCTGATCGAAGGGTTATCGTTTGTATTTAAGGACGGGAAAATCGTCGATTTCAGTGCCGAACAAGGCTATGATACGGTGAAAAAATTGCTCGACACCGACGAAGGCTCGCGTTATTTGGGCGAAGTCGCGCTCGTCCCGTACAATTCGCCGATTTCCGAATCGGGTTTGATTTTCTTCAACACGCTGTTCGACGAAAACGCATCCTGCCACCTCGCCATCGGCGCGGCCTATCCGACGTGCTTGGAAGGCGGCGAAAAGTTGACGCGGGAAGAGCTCGAAGCGCGCGGCGTCAACTCGAGCTTGACGCATGTCGATTTTATGATCGGCTCTCCCGAACTGGAAATCGACGGCGAAACCCGCTCCGGCGAACGGGAACCGGTCTTCCGCAACGGCGTTTGGGCGTTTTGACGCCAAACGCAGGAGCTTTCGTTTCCGCGCGGGAGATTCAGGGATCCGGACCATCGCAAAAACGGCCGGCCATTCCATATGGATGGCCGGTCTATTTTTTCGGCGCGGGGACCATCAGCAAACCATGGTTGAATTCCGCAAAAGCGCAAAAAGGCCAAGTAAATGTCGAAAAAGTTGCAATATAGGCATCTAAAGGTTATAATGGATTTAAATAACATTATTTTTTAAATTTAACCAACGGAGGGGGCGATCGGTTGGCCCTTCGGCTTACCATTTTGGTAAAACGGTTTCGCTTGCGGCGTTTTGCTTCCGATCAAAAGGACGACAATGCTTTTCCATCATACCTGATTCATTTCAAGTCAACAGGTCCCTTCCATCACCGCACTTCATTGTATTTACCCTTCTCACATCAAGAGGACATCCCGGATTTTTCTTTTTGCTTGGTTGCAAGAGGAACGACGGAAAAATGAAAATCCCTTCCGCAATGAAACGGCATGCACCGCTCATAGATGTTCATGGATGACGCGGGCGTGTAAAGGAACCGTTTAAACCGCGTCCCATGGCCGGCACATGGCGACGCTTTTTTTATGGTTGTTCGTGTCTCATTGGGGCATAGCGGTTTTGTGGCAGCCGTTTGCCTGCCAAACCAAAATATACGGGACATCGGCGGGGCTATCATCGCGTTGTCCGGCCGTTTCAGCGCTTTATGGCTTCTGGATCGCCTCTTTTGCAACACATGTGTGTGGCGGACGGGGCCTTAGGCGGAGGCTGGGGCCTGCTCCATCCGGTTCATGTCCGTCAGCGAGGGGGATTGGCAAACCGCCTTGTAAGTGAAAGGGGTGAGGGCGATGTGAAACGATGGATGCACAAGAAAATCCCTTAAGCGAAGGCCTGGTCAGCGTGCGCTTAAGGGATTAGGTAAGTTGGGCATCCCAACTTTAATGAAAATTATACCTTGTATGATAAATCGGTTGCAATGTCCGTTTTTTTCCAGATAACGTGCAAAAGGGCTGCTTTCCTTTAAAAATCATCGCTATAGAGGTGAATTCATATCACCTGCGAGAATGCGGGAACGGCGGCTTGAAGCGGCCGTGTGAAATGCAGCCGGAAACGATCAAGGAGCGGATTACGGTTGGGATGCCCGTCCAATGGGAGAAGGTTCCTTCATCATCAGAGGTGGAAGTGAGAAAACCGTTTAGTTTCTAAAAGGGAGGCGAACTGATTGGAAACGGTGCAAGAATACATCATTCAGCCGTTGACGATGGCGCTTCTGCCGATGGACGGGCCGTATGGCGAATGGTGGACGATTGTCGTAGAAAAGACGGGCATCGTTGTGGTTCAAAAAAAGCCGTTGGATATCATCGATGATTCCTGCGGATATTTTGGGCACAGTTTTTCCGGCGCCAAACAAGGGGCGTGGGCGGTGACGGGCATCACGCGCATGCCGCCGCTCGCCGTATCTTCTGAACTGGATTTGATCATCTTCCCGCTCGCCTCGCCGGAAAATCGCGATTGTTCTTGGCTCGTTCACCTCAATGTTGAAAGCTGGGGCGAGGCGGGCCGCAATGCGACCGTCGTGCGCTTCAGCAACTATCAAACCTTTACTTTCGATATCAGTTATACCGCTTTTGAAATTAAAGCGTGCCGCGCCGCCCAATACCGTTGCTTGTTGCGGGAACATACCGCCCGCTATCAAATTTCGCGCCCGCCGGCAGCGGGAGAGCGGCTGCCGGATTTGCACGCTTTGATCCGGAAAAAGGACAACGGGACGTATCAAATCATTCGCGCGTGACTTCGCAGCCAAGATCGAATCCATCCAAGGAATGCAGACCAAGCGGTTCCGGCCGTCGTTCATATCGGCAGTCACCAATCGCCCTTTTGTCAACATCAAACGTACATTGTTCGGAAGCGACGGAACAGATGGCTAATGATATGTCGATGTCGCAGGCGGGGAGGAGTAGGATCAGGCCAATGGAGTAAATGTCGTTTGCGTCTATCCAAGCGCCCCCGCGCATCCCTTCAACCCCTGCGGTCAAAGTGTCTTCGGCCCGTTTTTTACCCGAACGCCGACAACGAAGACATTTATGACATCATCGGCATAGAGTCTTTGGAAGCGATGATCTCCGAATGGCTCGGATGATCACGCGCCCCGTTCCCCCGGCGCTATCAGCATCCAGGATGCATCGAAAAGGGTGACACGGCCGCCGCGCATGCGCTGTCGGCTTTACCGAATTTTGTGTGTCCTTAATCGGCACCTTGATCGCAGAACGAACGATCCCCCGCATCGCGCAAGCGGTGCGGGGGTCTGCCTTTAGAAGGGGAAATCCGAGGGTTGCCGTGTTTGGCGGGCGGTGTGGCAGTCCTTGGGTAACCGATTTGAGGGGGCCGGAAAGCTCACGCCCGCGTTTCGTATTGCTCGGCGAGTTCCGCCGAGCGGACCATGGCGCGGCGGATGCAGGCGCAAAGCGCTTCCTTTGTTTTGTATTGTTCGAGAACTTCCAAGCCCGCTTGCGTTGTGCCGCCGGGGCTCGTAACTTGCCGCCGCAATTCGGACGTTTCGGCGCCGGACGTTTTCAACATGCCGACGGCGCCGGCCAGCGTTTGCAGGATGAGTTCGCGTGCGATGTCCGGTTTCAGCCCTGCTTCTTTAGCCGCCGCTTCCAAAGCTTCCGCAAAATAATAAACGTACGCCGGTCCGCTGCCCGAAAGCGCCGTGACGGCATGAAGCTCGTGTTCGCTGACGACGGCGGTGGTGCCGATCGCTTTAAAGAGGCGTTCGACTTGGGACAAATGGTCTTTTGTCGCGTAGCGGCCGGCCGCTATCGCGGTCGCCGATTGGCCGATGGCGGCCGACGTATTGGGCATCGCACGGACGACGGGAATTTTGATGCCGAGCGCGCGGGCGATCGAATCGGTTGTGATCCCGGCCATCACCGACACGATGATGTGCTCCGATCTTACGTAGGGTTTGATGGCTTCCAGCGCCTCGCGGGCATCCTTGGGTTTGACCGACAGAAGGACGAGGCCGGCGCCTGAAAGAGCTTCTCCTTTATCCCGCGTCACGCGGACGCCGTATAATGTTCGGAAACGCTCCAGGCGTTCGCGATTTTCCTTGTTGTTGACCCAGATGTGTTTAGGTTGGAAAATCCCTTTGGAAATCAAGCCGGAGACGATCGCCTCCGCCATGGCCCCGGCGCCGATGAAAGCGATGTGTCGCATGACCTTTGCCTCCTTTCGAAATAAAAAACCATTCCGCCCTCTGCAAAAGGACGGAATGGTTGAATTCCGCGGTACCACCTTTATTGGCATCGCCGTTAGCGTGCCCGCTCTGATCCGATAACGCGGATGCGGCCGGTTTTTGCCCGGCGACTTCGAGGTGGGTCCGATCCGCTCTGATGGGCGTGGAACCTTGCAGCCTGAGGATTCCACTCTCTGGTGCCCGGGCGTCGATCGGTTGGCCTCTTCATCGTCGCTCCCGTTATTTTTTTAGTATTATGCGGCGGCCGCTCGGAAATGTCAATACCCTGTTTTAATACGTTTTCACGTATGCATCTATTAGTAACACTATTTTAAATACTCCCCATTCATGGTACCATTGTTCCAAGTCTATGGGAGGGGAGGGGACGAAGTGGACAAAACACGGCGGCGCACGGCACTGGTCACCGGGGCGTCCGGCGGATTTGGACGCCTGATCTGCCTTGAACTCGCCCGAAAAGGCTTTTATGTCATCGGCACCATTCGCGATGAGACGAAGAAAGGCGCTTTGCTGGAAGCGGCGAAACATCTGGGCGTCGGCGAGCGCGTGGAGACCGTGCCGTTGGACGTCACGCGCGAGGATGCCGGCGCCATCGTCGCCGCGGTGATGAAGAAAATCGGCACCCTCGATGTGCTCGTAAACAACGCGGGCTACGCGTCCGGCGGTTTCACCGAAGACATCCCGATGGATGAATGGATCAAACAGTTTGAGACCAATGTTTTCGGGCTGATCCGCGTCACAAAGGCGGTCTTGCCGTACATGCGGGAAGCGGGAAGAGGCACGATTATCAATATGAGCAGCATCAGCGGGCGCATCGCGTTTCCCGGCCTCGGACCTTATGCGGCGTCCAAGTTTGCGGTGGAAGGATTCAGCGAAGCGTTGCGGTTGGAAATGCAACCTTACGGCGTTCACGTTGTCCTCGTTGAACCGGGCTCTTATAAAACGGAGATTTGGGCGAAAGGGTTGGCGGCCTTCCGCGCCGATCCCGACTCACCGTACGGCGACAAAGCCGAACGCCTGTTAGAGATGGTTCGGCATACAGCCAACACCGCCGGTCCTCCCGAGGAGGTGGCCAAAATCGTGGTGCGCATTGCCTTGGAGGAAAAGCCTCGCTTCCGCTATCCCATCGGCCGCGGCGTAAAAACGGCTCTTATGTTGAAACGCATTCTGCCTTGGCGGTGGATCGAACGGGCGATCTTAAAGAGAATGCCGTGAAGCCGGCGATTTCGTTTTGATGGAAAAAGTTCCGTCAGCTTACAAGAACGCCGGATGCATGGCGTGAAGAGGGAGAGACATGATGGGGTTCAAAATGGTCGCGAATCTGCTTTCCCCCGGCCGCCATTTATGCGGTTTGGCCTGGGACGGCGAAACGTTGTGGCATTCAGACGGAACGACGAATCGCCTCTACCGCATCGATCCGGGTGACGGGACGGTATTGGGGTCCATACCGTGTGAACGCGTTCGCACGTGCCTCTCCATTGACGAAGAGGGAAGACTCTGGCAGATTGCCGGGAACCCGAAACGAATCCGGGTGCTGGATCCATTGGATGGGCGAATGGTGCGGGAAATTCCATTCGATGATGACGCCGAGTCGGTTTGCGCTCTATATGTCGGTTCAAGCTCTTATTGGCTCGGCTCGAAAACGACGGGGCGGGTGGAAGAACGGGATATCAACACGCGCGCCGTCCTCCAGGCTTATCAAACAGATGGCTCCGTCCACGGCATCGCCCTCGTGGATCGGGTCATCTGGTATACGGACTTTCCGGCCAGCGCGTTGGTCGCGTTTGACCTGGAGCGCCGGACGGAGGTGGCGCGATATCCGTTGCCCGGCCAGCCGACGGGCTTGTGTTGGGATGGCGGCCGATTATGGTATTGCGATTACACGAATAAACGCATCACGGCGGTTGAGGTCGACTTGGCCTCCCGCCATGTCCGTTAACCATCAGGGTGGCGCTCACTCCGGTTTGTACAATAAAATATTCGCTTTAGTGACCGACTGGATGTGGCCGGAGAAAATCACGAGAATCGAAAGGGAAGCAAAGCGGCAAACTTTGCTTCCCTTTCGATTTTTTCTTTAGTCAATCCATGGCCATTTTTCAACGCATTGTGGCGACGCCGCTTGGTCGGCAAAAGAAGGCTTGTATGAGAAACAGTGGGCCTCACCGAGCTTCGCCATCGCATTTTTGACCGTGAAATCGTCGAGGGTTTTTCTATTGGAAGACACCAAATTGAGTAAGGACAGCGATGAGTAAGCCGGATGACGACATGATATCCCTTTCAAGTTTCCTCTTTCCAACCCATCCAACTGGTCTGTATCCATCAATCTTTTGTACTATTTTTTCTTTAAAGTTCGGATTCGCGATTTGCCGCATCCAGCGCGGATGATATCGCTTACAAACATTTTCTTTATTAAAAACTTTGGCAAAAAACAGCCTGTTCAAACATTGAAGGCTGTGCTAGAATCCTAAAATTACAAAGACCAATAACTTCGGAGGTGATGGCACGGCTGCGCAATTGACGCGAACCGACGGAAACGTGCGCCGGGACGAAGGCGGGTGCGCTCGCGAAAAGCTTTGCGGCAGGTGCGGCCTCCCGAAACAAAGCGGTCATTAATCGTTTTTGAAGCCGTTGTGCCTTGGCGAAATTTTTGAATCAAGGAGAGGGATCAGTCATGGCGTACAAGTTGATTAAAAACGGAACCTTGATCGATGGAACGGGAGCGGATCCGGTCAAGGACGCGGCCGTTTTGATTGAAGACGACCGAATCGTGGCCGCGGGCCCGAAAGCCGCCGTGCCGGTTCCGGAAGGGCAAGCCGAAGAGATCGATGCCGGCGGCGGTTTCATCCTGCCGGGATTCATCGATGCCCACGTGCACTTGATGATGGAAGTAGAACGATTGGAAGACCGTTTGACGACCCCGTTCTCCTATAACTTTTATAAGGCGGTGCAGTACATGCGCCGGACGCTTGATGCGGGGATCACGACCGTCCGCGACGCGGGCGGGGCGGATGCCGGCGTGAAAAAAGCCGTGGAAGACGGGCTTGTGGCCGGCCCGCGCATGCAGATCAGCATCACGGCGCTCACGATCACCGGCGGGCATGGCGACAGTTGGATGCGTTCGGGCATCGATTTAAATCTCGGCGGGTATCCCGGCAGTCCGGACGGCATTTGCAACGGTGTCGAGGAAGTGCGGAAAAAAGTGCGGGAAGTGTTGCGCGCCGGGGCGGACATCATTAAAGTCCACGCGACCGGAGGGGTGTTGAGCCCGACGGATCATCCGGAATTCACTCAGTTCAGCCGCGAAGAGTTGGAAGTGATGGTTCAGGAAGCGCGTTACCGCCGCGGTCTGAAGGTCATGGCGCATGCCCAAGGGGCGGAGGGAATTAAAAACGCGGTGAAAGCCGGCATCCATTCCATCGAGCACGGCATCTTTCTTGACGACGAGGCGATCGAGCTCATGCTTGAGCGCGGCACCTATCTCGTACCGACGTTGCTCGCGCCGGTCGCCGTTTTGAAAGCGGCGGAAAAGAACGATTCCATGCCCGCTTACGGCGTGCAAAAATGCCGGGAAGTCGTGGAGATTCATAAAGAGAGCATTACAAAAGCATATAAGGCCGGCGTGAAAATCGCGATGGGGACCGACGCCGGGGTCATGCCCCACGGCACCAATCTCCGCGAACTCGGTTTGATGTGCGACATTGGGATGTCGCCGATGGAAGCGATTGTTGCGACGACGAAAACCGCCGCCGAATGCCTGGGCTGGGACGATAAAATCGGCACCGTCGAACCGGGCAAGTTCGCCGATCTCGTCATTGCGAAGACCGATCCGATCGCCGACATTCGTTCGTTGGAAAACACCGATAACATCGTCGTGGTCATCAAGGGCGGGACAGCCGTAAAAGACATCCGCGCGAAAGTGGCCGCCGCCCATTACTGACCGTTTGGAAAATGGAGAGAAAGCAAGAAAGCGGGTCTGTCCCGCATGGGATGAAAAGCCATGCCGAAGCGGCGGGGGCTTACAGTCGCCCATATGAATGGAGCCAAGCGGATCGGCAGCGCAGCGGCGGTCGTTTATTCATTTTAGTTGGAGATGGGGAGTTCCGCTTCGCCGCCCGATAGACGCATTGCAGGGACCCGATGGCCCGATTCACCTTTTATGAAAGCCATGCAAGTGATTTCATTTTGAAAAAAGATTTTGGGGGAGGTTCTCATGTTCAGCGAACCCGTTGTTGCTTCGCTGCTCTTGCTCGTCCTGTTGGTCGCCAGTGAAGTCGTCTCCATCCTGACGCGGGCGCGCGTACCGATGTTGCTCGTCGTTTTGTTGGGATATTTGCTTTTGATTTGGACCGGCGTGTTTCCGAAAAACATCGTGGAAAAGTCGACGCTCGCCACTTTCGGTTCCTTGATGATCGCGCCATTGATCGTCCATATGGGCACGCTTGTCCCGCTCAAAATCATTAAGGCGCAGATCCGGGCGGTGGCGATCGCGCTTTCCGGCGTGATTGCGGCCAGCATCTTGATTTTGTTGATCGTCACGCCGATTTTCGACTACGGTACGGCGGTTGCGGGGACGGGCCCTTTAACCGGAGGCACGATCGCATATCTGATTACGGCAGGCAAGCTGCAAAACGTTGGGTTGGAAACGCTCGTTCCTGTCGCGGCGCTGATTTTGTCTATACAAGGTTTGATCGGCATGCCGCTCGCTTCCTTTTTTCTCCGCCGCCACGCGTCGTCTGTAAAGAAGGCGTTAGCTTCCAAAACGCATCAGGAAATCGCGGCGACCGCTGAAGCGGAAGCGGCGCCCGCGCCCGAACGGAAGGGCTGGATTCCGGAACGGTTTCAAACGCAAACGGTGTATCTCTTGCAAATTTTTCTCGGCGGGACGTTTGCCGTTCTGCTCGGCAAATGGACGGGGATCAGTTACAGCATCTGGGCGCTTCTCATCGGCTTGGTCGGCGCCTTGGTCGGTTTTTACCGCGACAGAATGTTGGAACGCGCCAACTCGTTCGGCATTGCCATGGCCGCTTTGATTTTCTTAACCATGGCTTCGATGAACAACGTGACCGTCCAAATGTTCGTCCAGACGTTGCCGAGGGTGTTGGTCATCATGTTCGTCGGGGTCGTCGGTCTCTTGGTCGGCGGTTACTTCGCCTCCAAGGCCCTGAGATGGAACCCGAATAAAGGGGTAGCCGTCGCTTTGACCGCCCTGTTCGGGTTTCCGGGCGACTATTTGCTGTGCGAAGAAGTGAGCCGCAGCGTGGCCGATAACGAGGAAGAAAGGAAAAACATCTTTGACGAAATCCTGACGCCCATGCTTGTCGGGGGATTTACGACCGTCACCATCGCGTCGGTCGTCATCGCCAGCATTTTGGTAAAGACGATTTAGCCGGATTGGCGCGGCGCTCAGCGTTTGGCAGGTCGTGGAGAGAAACGGAAATGGTCTTTATCCTTTCATTATCATTCGGGCCGCACCCCGTTATCGGGTGCGGCCCTTCGCGCGATGAGCGGATGGCGTTTACGCGGCACCGTTGCTGGAGCCGGTGCAAGTTCCTAGTAATCGAGGAAAGTGCCGTGACTTATTGATCCGCCGCATGTTTTCTATGGTTTCTGCGCTTGAGCCATCGTTCCAGAACAACGGCGTGGTTGTGCACCGGATCCTTTGCGGCGTAAAGCAACGTGACGGTTTTTTCGCTCGCCAAATCGCGAATTTGATCGGCGAGCGCAAGACTCATCGGATTTTCATCCAATTCTCGCTCATACAGGGTTTGGAATTCCTCGAACCGTTCCGGACGGTGGCCGAACCATTTGCGCAGTTCGGGACTCGGAGCGATATCTTTCATCCAATCGTCGACCGCGGCCCGTTCTTTGGATATGCCGCGCGGCCAAAGCCGGTCAACGAGGATGCGAACGCCGTCATCGGGGGAAGGCGGTTCGTAAATGCGCTTGACTTGGATGTTGGAATGTTTGACTTCAGTCATTTGGCGATCCTCCTGGAAACAACAGCTGCTTGTTATTTAAAGGGTGCTGAATCAAAACAATCCATTGCCCTAAAAAACGTTTTGCGCATCAGCCGATCAATGACTTTCTTTCACGGTAAGAACTACGCTAGGTTAATTATAGCGCAAGAAATCGCTGCGGCGGTCGACGGCTGGGATCGTACGGTTACCGCTTTCTGCACTCGGCGCGTGGGTAAAAGGAAAGCTCCATTATCGGGCGGTACAGTTTATCAGGGGGCGATTAACAACCTCCTCGGAGCCAAAAGTGGAAAGAGCCGGTTCGTGTTTTGCCTTTAAGGGTTTGACACGCGTGCGGATGACATTTGATTGATGCGGACTTCCTTTTGAGACGCGAAAAAACGACTCATCGCTTGGCTCTGTCTTTCGACGTTTGTGCCTTATCCCTCTTCCTTCCGGTAGATCAGGACGGCGACGCCTGAACGGAACGTCTTCGTTTCGACGAGTTTCAGAGACCGTCTCACAAGCCCGTCCTTAAAGAGTTTCTTTCCGGTCCCCACGATGACGGGGAAGACCATGAGCCGATATTCGTCGATAAGACCGGACGGATGCAGTTCGTTGACGAGGTCGGCGCTGCCGAAAATCAAGATATCCTTTCCGGGCTTTTCTTTTAATTTCGCCACTTCTTCGCAGACGTTTCCCTTGATCAGATGCGAAGGGGCCCACGCCGCATCATTCAAGGTTTTTGATACGACATACTTCGGATAGTTGTTCATCCTCTCCGCGTATTCGCCGCCTGCTTCGGTCATGTTCGGCCAGGCCGCGGCGAAGCCTTCATAAGTGACCCGCCCCAAAAGAAGGGCATCGGCGGCCTTCAGTTCATCAAATTTGAATTGTTGCTGTTCTTCCGTGTTAAACGGCCACGTCCAGTCCGGATTTTCCATCACACCATCCAGTGAAACGAACTCCGACATCACAAGCTTTCTCATCGTTTCAGCTCCTCATGTTTAATTTCCATCCCTATTTAATGAAACCGGACCGAAGAAACGTGTCCGGACGGGCACCGATCGGATTATCGTGTTGGCGGGTGCCCTTTTCCCGTGAAGTTCCCGCGGCCGTTTCCGGGACAGCGTCGCCGTGAATCTCCGTGAGGAAGATCAAACATGCCAAGGATGCACGAATTCTCTAACAATAATAGTGTACCCTAGAAACGGTGAAAACAGGGACACTCATTTAACGAAAGAACCGTTTGGTTGAAGCGCAATTGATCTTTTCGCTCATTCTCCAATAAAAGTTTAAATAAAGCGTTGAAGGAATAGGCGGCTTCTCGGCGTCCAAACATGACGAAACCGCGCTAAGAAGAGCCGATGCGTGTTAAAATAGGGGAAGCTCATTAAAATACCGAAGCGGATTGGGATCAAAAGAAGGATCTGACCTCCGTGCGGGGACGCGATGTGGAAGCCAAGCGGAATCGCCGGTCGGGATGATCCAATGCTTGCCGATTCAGTGAGCAAGAGTTTGACCCCATTAAGGCCGATCATTTGGAGGGATAGCGATGAGCATGACCGGGTTGACGTTCGGCATTTATCCGTTGGGCGTGGCGGGCACTCCCACCGGATTGGCCGTGGGCCCCAAAGATGATTACGAAAAAATCCAACAAGCGTTGCAGGCATTGAAAGGCGAAGGCAAGACGCTCTTGGTACGGACTTATATCGTCTACATGGGCGAGGATACCGTAGAAAAAATGTTGGCGGCGGCAGAGCGTTATGCCCGTGCCGGACTTCTGGGGGATTTGACCATCGGCGTTCACGGTTCGAATTCGGATCTGAAGGGTTGGCTCGCCTTCGTCCGCACGATCGTCCGGGAATATGGTGCTGAGTTGGCGTCGCTTCAGATCACGAACGAACCGAATCTGTCGTTCATGGAGGGCGCAAACCCGAACATCCGTAAAGTCTTGGTCGAGGGCGTGATCACCGCCAAGGAGGAAGCGCGCGCCGGCAATCTTCACGTGAAAATCGGATTCGGTTCGGTTCCGGATTCCGAGCACGCCGTTCCGCATTTTTGGGAAGACCTCGCCGAAACCGGTGGAAACACTTTCGTCGAATCGGTGGATTATGTGGCGCATAATTTTTATGTCGACATGTTCGAAGCGCCTCTCCCGGTGGCTGAAATTCCGGTGACCGTCGAACGCACGTTGCGCAAACTGCGTGAGGAACATCTCGCAGCCGCGGGCATTCCGCCGGCCGTTCCGATACGCATCGGCGAGAACGGCTGGCCGACCGGCAGACATCCTTTAACGGGCGAGTTGCGAACCGGTGAGCGGCAGGCGGAAGTGCTGGAGGCCGTCATCCGGTCTGTCCATCGCCTTCGCGGGGAGTTGAATATTACGCATTATTCCTTGTTCGGCTTGCGCGACGCCGACAGCTCTAAAGACGATATTTTTCATCAGTTCGGTATCATGCGCGACGATTACACACCGAAACCGGCGTTTTATAAGTACCAAAACTTGATCAAGGAGCTCGGCGTTTGATCAATGCGGGATCAACTTTTCTCCGGTTTTTCGGGAGAAAAGTTGATCTCGTTATTTTTTAGCCGAGCCATGTTTCCTCCCGACCGAAAAACGGTCACCGTGCGAAACGGTGTTCATACCATCAGCGCCGACTGCTTTTTCGGCGCTTTTTTCTTCTCTTGGACATCATAATCCTGGCATCAAGTAGACGCTCTGAATCGATGCGGTCCGGAAGGCGGATGTCCGATCGGATGAGGGGGGAGGCTAAAAAGAAAGACAGGCCTAGCTCAAGGTTGCCGTCTAACGCCGGAATGTGCCATTGACGAGGGAGAGGCTTGACTGCTTCAGACGTCGCCCCGTTTCATTTTTTTGTCGAAAAGCCTTTCCGGCCGGTAAAAGAGGCTAGCTTTGGCGGGTAGACATTTCATGAAGGTTTCATAGTTGTCTCGGCAAACGGACGGCGGAAAAAGGTATGATATGAAGTGGACATAAGGTCATGAAAGGCGGGTTTGAAATGGTGACTCTTTATAAATGCCTCGTTTTCATCCATGTTTTTTCGGCCATATTGGGGATCGGCCCGGGTTTCGTTCTCGTCAGCATCGCCAAATCGGCGAAAACCATGACGGAGCTCAGGCATGCGTACGCGTTGAAGCGCCGCCTGCATAATTATGTCATGATCGGCGGGACGCTGCTCCTCGTGACGGGATTGTCGATGGGTGCGCTCAATCCGGCGCTTTTCCATGCGGGATGGTATGTGACGAGTCTCGCGCTGTTCATCGTCACGTTGATCATGGGGCCGACGGTGCTCGTTCCGGATACGAAGCCGATCAAAGCGTTGCTCGCCGAATATGACGGGGACGACATCCCCGAAGAATATCACCGTTTGGCGAGGCGGCTTTATCGCCATGAAAACATTCTGAGCCTCATTTTCGTTATTATCATCTCTTTGATGATCTTGAAGCCGTTTTAACGGAAAACGACCGGGCGCCGGGTCGGCGAGGCAATCGAATTATAATTAATTGACATGCGCACACAACATTCGACGACAAAAAAGCCATCTCCCTGACGGAAGGGAGATGGCTTTTTCATATGAATGGGGAGGTTCCTTTCATGCTTTGGATCGAGAAGTGATGTTATGAATGACGACCGTCGTCTTTAAAGCGCAAGTACCAGCTCTTGTAGTCGAGCCCTTTGGCTTTCGCCTCTTCTTCGTTTTCGATGGCGCCGCTCGTCGGCGTCACGGGCACGATCACGGGATCGCCGGGTTGCCAGTCGGCCGGCGTGGTGTATCCCGTCGTATCGGTCGTTTGCAGGGAATCGATCACCCGCAGAATTTCCGGAATGTTCCGCCCGGCGCTCATCGGATAATAAATCACGGCGCGCAAAATGCCTTTGTCGTCAATGATGTAGACGGCGCGGATGGTGGACGTGTTCGATGCGGCCGGATGTATCATGCCGTACAAGCGGGACACTTTCAGGTCCAAGTCCGCAATGAGCGGGAAATTGATTTTGACATCAAAAATCCGTTCAATGTCGCGAATCCATGCCCAATGGGCCGGAACGCTGTCCACGGACAAGCCGATCAATTGAGCGTTTCGCTTTTCAAATTCTTCCTGGTATTTGGCAAAGCCGCCGATCTCCGTCGTGCAAACGGGCGTGAAATCGCCGGGGTGAGAGAAGAGCACGACGTATTTGCCCCTGTAATCGCTCAATTTGATCGGACCGTGCGTCGACTGTGCTTCGAAATCGGGAGCGGGCTCGTTCAACAGCGGCATCGATACTCTTTCTTCCGTTCCGGACAAGCTGGACACCTCCATAATTTTAAAATAGACTAATTCCATAAAAATACTTGGAATTAGAGGATATTTGTGTTTTATTATACACGGTCTTTATGATAATATCTACAAAAAAACGAAACTTTTGACGGCGAGCGTCATTGGCCGGAAGAAACGGATCGCCGAGCGTTTCCGCAACCCCGCACCTGAGCGTTCCCCCGCTTATGCCATGTTTGCCGATAACGAGAATCGTAAAAAATGAAGCTGTCGGATGGTTGCTGCTCATCCACCGAAATGAGGAGGGAGTGAGTTTCTGTATGAGATTATGGAGAGCGATGTCGATCATGGTGTTGGCTGCGGCAGGCCTGTTTTTCGTATGGGATCATGGCCGCGCCGATACCGCTTCTTCGTCCGCCGCGCTCAGCAATGAGGCATCCAAACAATTGGCGCGAACGGCGGAAGGGCTCGGGATCAATCCGGAGGGCAAAACCTCGGACGCCCTGATTTCCGCCATCCATGAAAAGGTGCTTGAGCGGTTGAAGGCGCAAGCGGATAGGTTCGGCATCCCGGCCGACGGAAAAGATGAGAAGGCGCTCTTTTCGGCCGTACAAGAAGCCAAGCACGCCCGCCTGGTTGAGAAAGCGAAAAGGTTCGGCATCGATCCTGCGGGCAAAAGCGATGAAGAGTTAAAGGCCGCGCTGTCCGAGAAGAGAAAAGCAAGGCTGATCGAAAAGGCCAAGGCGCTCGGCATCCGCACCGAAGGCAAATCACCGGCCGAATTGAGGCGCGAAGTCCATCAAACGCTTAAGGCTAAACACGAGGAACATATGCGCGATTTTGCGGAAAAGCTCGGCATTGACGTGAAAGGAAAATCTCCCGAAGAGCTGCGAACGGCGATCCGGGAAAAATTGAAGGAAAGAATGCATGAAAAATTGATCAGGCGGGCCGAAGCGCTCGGGATTCCCACCGAGGGGAAATCGGACGAGAAGTTGCGAAAAGAAATTGAGGCGAAGCAAAAAGAAAAAACGTCCGACCGCACGGCGCCTTGAGGTCGAAGCGCCGTTTCCAAAAGGCCGGAATCGGTGAACGCCTTGGGTTTAATGGCGACGCCGCAGGTGGGCGGCACGATCGTGCGTCTGAGTGTGCGCCAACCCATCGCGGCTTCGGGTAGGCTTGGCGGATGCGCCGCCCGTTTTTTCGCCGCGTGTCGGAATTGCCCGTCGCCGCGGCGGTTGTAGCCAAAGATGGAAACAACGCATGCGCTGCTTTTTAATGCTCAATAGAAGACAGCGGCGGCCCGTTTCCTTTTAAGGAGCGGGCCGCCGGCCGTGCGGGCGATCGGTCAGCGGCGCGATTCACAGCGCGCGCCCGGATCGCCCATTTTTCGTTCGCTTATTTTTTGGCCTTTTCCTGTCGACCGGACAGCAGTTTCAATTGATCGTTTTCATAGCCGACGGCGTAGACCGCTTGATATTTCGTTTTCACGACGCGCCCCTTATCTGCCTGTTCTTCGGCGATGACCGTTGCTGTTACCGATGCGCGCCCGTCTTCGGCGGGAGCGCTTTTTATTGCTTGGACGCGGATATCGAGTGTCTTCATATAGCCGTTGCGGAACGTTTGATACGGCGTTTTCTCTTGCCAGTCGCTGCCGAGAAGCGCGTAAGCCGTGACGTAATCGTGGGCGGCGAGGCTTTCATAAAAATAGTTGACGACATATTTCGCGTTGGCCAACAGGCTTCCGTCCGCTCCGGCCGCCGTTCCGTTGATGCCGTCGACGGCTTGCGGATGCGCCGACCACGCTTTGATTTGGCCGATGCAATCGGCGAGCGGCAGGCTGAAACCGATTTTGCCGTCGTCCGTGCCCGCCGAGTTGATGGCAATCGCACGGCCGTTTTTTTTCAACAGCAAAGGCCCGCCGCTGTTTCCGTGGGTGATCGGCGCGGTGATTTGGTACATGTTTTTATAGGTGTACGGATCCAGACGAAACGCGCGGTTCGTGCCGCTGATCATGCCCGTGGATACGCTGTTTTGCAGCCCGAGGGGGCTGCCGATCGCGATCACTTCGTCTCCGATGTCAGCGGTTCCGGCGGTGTCGATTTTAAGGGGCGGTTCGCCGGCGAGCGGCGGGACGCGGACGACGGCGACGTCCATGGAATCTCCGATGCCGATGACGGTGCCATCGTAGTTTTTGGCCTCCGACGTTTTTACCGTGACCGTTTTGGCGCCGGCGACGACGTGCGCGTTCGTGATGACGTCGCCTTGGTCGTTGTAGAGAAACCCCGAACCGATGCGTTCCTCATTTCCGGTCATGACGATGATTTGCACGACGCTCTTTTGGCTTTCGTGAATGATGGTTTTCAAACTTTGTTTCGCTGTTTGTGACGGTTTCGAAGCGCCGACCCATTCGGCCAAACCGGAAGCTTTGGAGACGCGCGCACCGTCGAAGCGGTCATTCAGCCAAGAAAAAGCTAACCCCCCGGCAATGAGAAGAATGACGGCCGTGAACCATGGGAGCAGCCTGAGCGGTTTTGGGCGCATGAGAATCCTCCTATTCGTTCAAATACCATTTGAAACCGGTGACCTTCACGGTTTTCGGGCCGTTCGCCATGAGGTGCGTGTAGGAAAACGTGCCTTTGTCACCGGGATTCAGCGTGTCGGGTGTGACATAGACTTCGTTTCGCGTGTAAAGATGGCCGTCTTTATCATACAATTCGTAGCGTACCGATACGGTGGAAATCGGCACCGTTGCCGTGCTCTTGACGGTTCCTTTAATCGTCAAGTCGCCGTATTTGTTTAAGACCGGTTGGACGTCGATGAGCTCGACGGCGTCCGTCGAGTTGTGGTCGTATTCGCTTTGGGCGGCGGCGAGAGCGGCTTGCATGCGCTCTTGTTCTTGCTTTTCATAAGCGGCTTTCGCTTTTTTAATCGCCATCTTTAATGCGAGCAGTTTCCCGTTTTGAGGAGCGTATTGCAAACCGTCTTCCACCTTTTGCAAGGCATCGGAAAATTGCTTCTCGTTCAACGCTCGGGTCGCGTCGGCGTAAGCGATCGCGATGATTTGTTTGCGGATTTCATCGGCGATTTGTTTGGCTTCGGGGACGCCGAGCGATTCGGCGCGGCGGAGGATCGGTGCGAGTTCGTCCATGCGCGTTTTGCCTTTCATTTCTTCGTGGAGCTGGCCGACCGTCGCGGTGATTCGGGCATTGGAAATGGATTCAAGCAGTTGATTGACGAGGTTGCCGCGATAGTTTTGCAAATGGCGTTCCGTCTGATCGATGCGCTTGAGCGCGTCATCATACTTGTGCGCGTTTTCTAAACGTTTGGCCGCGGCGAGATCTTTTTGAATCGTTTCGCCGATCCGGACGATCTTCAAATCCAGTTGCGCGCCCGGAAAATTCGGCCGTTTTTTCAACGCGCTTTGGAAAAGGGCTTCGGCATCCTGATAACGGCCTTTCAACGCGAGGGCCTCGCCTTTTTTCACATCCCGGAGGGCGGCCTTCGTGACGGCGCGTTCATAAACGTATTTTCCGGCGAGGGCCGCCGCCACCGCGATCAACACGGCGAGCGGCAGCAGCCACATGCGCCGCATTGGACCGCCTTCCGCTTTCGTCCGGGTCAATCGTTTTCCGCAAGACGGGCAGAACCGCGCGCCGTCAAGGGCCTCGGTTCCGCAATGTGGACAGAGCATAGAGTGATCACCTGCAGATTAAAAAATGAAGAATCATGGCATGTGGAGCGGTGTGCCAGTCTTGAAAACTACAAAAATCGACACCTTACCCCCAGTGTGCCACAAGTCGGACGGAAAGGAAACAATGATCCGAGCCGGGTGCCGCGACATAAGTTGTTAAAAAACGGGTCACATCCGGCACGGAGTGAACGGCCAACCTCAAGGGCGGTTCGTCCAACGCATCGGCCTCTCTTGTTTCCTATTAAATTCATTCGTTGCATGCGTTTAAAGATTGCACGCGTGGGACGAATTCTCGCAAACAAGCGGAAAATAACGGCCGTGGGCGATGGGTGGGTAGGAGAAAGCCTTGCGGCGTCTTTTGCAGGCGGGTCGGCAGAAACGGTATGTTTACGTTCCCGTTGGCCGTTGCGATGGGTGTTTGGCGCACCTGCATATGGAAGAGGCCTTGTCTGCTACTTTACGAGCACATGCTATCGTGCCGGCAATTATGGTATAATGCTGTCGGTCCGCTTACGGCCAACTTTTTTGCGTTGAAACATGGAGACGGTGTACGGTTTTCCGCGACGTTGCAAGGCGGAAGAAAATAGACCGGTTTTTCATTGGCCAGAGGATGGAGGGTTCAGGGATGAAAAAAATATTGATCACCGGCGCTTTGGGACAGATCGGGTCGGAACTCGTCATGAAATGCCGCGACGTGTACGGCGCGGACAACGTCATCGCCACCGATATACGCACGGCGGACAGCCCGGTTGTCCATTCGGGACCGTTTGAATTGGTGGATGTGACCGACCGCCAGGCGTTGTACGACACCGCGAAAAAGTACGGCGTCGACGCCATCATTCATCTGGCGGCTTTGCTCTCGGCGACCGCCGAGAAAAAACCGCTTTTCGCCTGGAATTTAAATATGGGCGGGCTGGTGAACGCCTTGGAAGTGGCGCGCGAACTGAAGTGTCAATTCTTTACGCCAAGCTCCATCGGCGCTTTCGGACCGACGACGCCAAAGGTCAAAACGCCGCAGGATACGATCCAAAGGCCGACGACGATGTACGGGATCAATAAAGTCGCCGGGGAATTGTTGTGCGATTATTATTTTCATAAATTCGGCGTCGACACGCGCGGCGTTCGTTTTCCCGGTTTGATTTCCTACGTGACGCCGCCGGGCGGCGGGACGACCGATTATGCGGTGGAAATCTATTATAAAGCCGTGGAGGAAGGGCGGTATACAAGTTACATCGCCGAGGGAACTTATATGGACATGATGTATATGCCCGACGCTTTAAATGCCATCCTCACCTTGATGGAAGCGGACGGGAGCAAGCTGGTCCACCGAAACGCCTTTAACATTACGGCGATGAGCGCGGCGCCGGAGGATTTCGCCGCGGCGATCCGCAAACACATTCCCGATTTTGAAATCGAATATGAAGTCGATCCGGTGCGGCAAGCGATCGCCGAAAGCTGGCCGGATTCGCTCGATGATTCGGCGGCCCGTGAAGAATGGGGATTCCGCCCCGAATATGATCTTGAAAAAATGACCGCCGACATGCTGACAAAGGTGAAAGAAAAACTGCGTAAATAATCGGCCTGGGGGCGCCATGCTTAAACTTAAAAGGGATGTTTTCGGCAAAAATCCGGAAACGGTTTGCTATCGTCCGTCGCGCCTCACACCATGAAATGAACAACAACCGCCGCGTTCTCTGCGGCGGTTGTTTTTGCGCGCATTATTGAGCCGTGAACGGCTCAAGGACGGGACGCCGCTGTTTGACATGCGTTCAGGAACGCGGCTCGGGATCGTGCCGTTCCACTTCCGTAGGAGACAAACCGGGACGGGCTTTCAATGAATAACGATCGTCCACGGCTTTCGCCACTTCGAGTTCCTCTCCGTCGATGGAGGGGCGTTTCCACTCCGCCGGGGTTTGCGGCAACGTTAACCGGTTTTTGTCTTGATTGACGCGATGTTTTTGTCCTCTGCCCATTCGGATCCGCCTTTCTTTACTTGGGAGTTGATAACCATAGGTTGCCCGCCCGCGTTGTAAATTAACCTAAAAAACCGGACAGGGAGCCCTGTCCGGTTGGTTGAATGAGATTGCCCGGGAAAACATGTTTCGTTGGAGTAAAGCGCGCGCCGGGAGGTATGCGGCGGTGCGCGTGCCGCTTATGACTGATCTTTTAAGGCGGCTTTCAGCGCTTCGGCGAGGGGGTTGCCGAATGCTTCATCTTTTTTGCTGTATTTCTTCAGCAGTTCCCGTTCTTCGCGCTTGGAGACGGTTTTCTTGATCTCCTCGGCTTTTTCCACGATGTTGCACATGCGGCATTTGAAGTAAAGCCCGGCTTTTCCTTCGTGAATTTCCATCCGCTTGTGGCATTGCGGGCAGCGGCGGTTGGACAGTTTCGGGTCTTTCCGACGCCGGTAGCCGCAGGAACGGTCGGGGCAGACGAGCATGCGCCCGTCTTTCGTTTTGATTTCCCGCAAAAACTCCCCGCATTCGGGGCACTTGGATCCCGTGATGTTGTGGGCGCGGTACGTCTGGTCGCTTTCTTTAATTTCCGCGACGAGGCGTTCGGTGAGCTTGCGGATGTCTTTCATGAAGGCGCCGGGATTGCCTTTGCCACGGGCGATATTTTCCAATTCCTGCTCCCAGCGCGCGGTCATCTCCGGCGATTTGAGTTGGTCATTGACGAGTTCGATGAGCTGCTTCCCTTTGGGCGTCGGATAAAGGCGGCCGTTTTGGCGGTCGATGGCTTGGGACTGCAGCAATTTTTCAATGATATCAGCGCGCGTGGCCGGTGTACCCAGTCCGTACTTTTCCATCCGCTGCAACAGATCGGCTTCGCTGAACCGCTCGGGCGGCTCCGTCCAATGCTGCTCGATGCGGAGATCCTTGACGCGGAAGGTTCTTCCGGGTTCAAGCGTCTCCAAGGAACGGGCATCGCCCTCTTCTTTGCCCGTGACGAGGCGGAATCCCGGGTCCGTGCAAACCGTTTCTCTGACGACGAATGTTTCGCCGGAGATTTCAAACACCGTCTGCACGTGCTCATACCGGCAAGGCGGATAGAAAAGGGCCAGGAAACGGCGGACGATGAGATCGTACAACTTACGCTCATCCGCGCTTAAATCCTCGATGAAAACCGGTTCGTCGGTCGGAATGATCGCGTGGTGATCGGTCACCTTTGCGTCGTTGAACACTTTTCCCGCCAGAACCTTGCCTTTCCGTTTAAGGGCGGGGCGGACCTCGTCGGGATAAGCGGCGGCGACCGCCTTCAACCGTTCGGACATGGTCGCGGCCATATCTTTCGTCAAGTAGCGCGAATCGGTGCGCGGATAGGTGACGAGCTTGTAATGTTCATACAACCGCTGCAGTGTGGAGAGCGTCTTTTTCGCCGAGAAGCCGAAGCGGCGGTTGGCGTCGCGCTGCAGTTCCGTCAAATCGTAGGGGAGCGGCTGAGATTCTGTTTTTTCTTTGCGCTCCGCGGTGCGGACGACGGCGGTTTGGCCCGCGGCTTTCGCCATGATGGCTTCCGCTTCTTCTTTGTCGAACAAGCGCTTTTCGCCGCGGCGTTCCCAGACGGCCGAAAACGGGCCGACGTCGGCCGTAATCGTCCAATAGGCTTTCGGTTTGAATGCCTGAATTTCTTTTTCCCGTTCGATAATCATCGCCAAGGTCGGCGTTTGCACGCGCCCGGCGGAAAGCGGGTCGTTGTATTTGGTCGTGAGCGCCCGCGTCACGTTCAAGCCGATGAGCCAATCGGCTTGCGCGCGGCAGACGGCCGATTGATAGAGGCGATCGTATTTTTCGGCGGGCGCAAGCTTCTGAAAACCTTCGCGAATGGCGCGATCGGTCTGCGAGGAGATCCAAAGGCGCTTCACCGGTTTTCGCCAGCGAATTTTCTCGATGATCCAACGCGCGACCAATTCGCCTTCCCTTCCGGCGTCGGTGGCGATGATCAATTCTTTTAGGTCGCGCCGTTTGGCGAGTTCGTCGATGGCGCGAAACTGCCGGCTCGTTTCCCGGATGATTTTCAAGCCCATTTGGTTCGGGATGATCGGCAAATCTTCCATCCGCCAATCTTTATATCGGCGGTCATAGTCTTCCGGCATTTTCAGTTCCACAAGGTGGCCGAGCGCCCAGGTAACGACGTAGCGCGGACCTTCGATATGGCTTTTATGCATTTGTTTACAACCGAGTACGCGGGCGAGATCGCGGGCGACGCTCGGTTTTTCCGCTAGGACGAGAGATTTCATGTCCGTTGCTCCTCTCAAAATGAAAACCTTAATTTGGAAACGCGCCGTGCGGCTTCCGATTCTCAAGCTCATGCTTCCGATCGGGTGGCGTTCACTCTTTATCATAAAAGACCGAACCAATTGGGAGCAAATTAAAAAATACCTCCACCGAGTTTCGGCTTTGTGGGAAAATTGAACGAAGCGATTTCAAAAAAAGTTATGGCATCTGTGACGGGATTCACCCATTTGCCCCTCCCGTTTTTTTAGGATGGGTTTGAAGACGATCGGGAGGAGGCAGATGTATGAAAAAGAAGACGCGCAACCTTTGGCTGGTGCTCGGCATGATGGGCCTTGCGGCGGTCATGTTGATCAGCAGTTGCGGCAACCGCGGTGATGCGGAGGCGACGAACGACGATAAAACACAAATGTCGACAACGGCGGACGATATGGCGTCCCATGCGGTCCAGGCCCACCGGAAGCTCAATCAGAAACCCGTCCCGGTCAAAATGGAGCGCATGGGACAACATGAGGTACATATCCGCTTGACGGCCCAAGTGACCGATATCCGGGTGGACAAGGGTACCGAGTATAAAGCGTGGACGTTCAACGGGCAAGCCCCAGGGCCGCTCCTCGTCGTCCGCGAAGGCGATCTCATTCTTCTTTCGCTGACCAACAAGGATCCCGCTATGTCCCACAGCATGGATATGCACGCGATCGAAGGGGCGCCTTCCAAACATTTCACGGACGTTTCGCCCGGGCAAACCGTCACCTTTACTTATCGCGCCGACCGGCCGGGCGTGTACATGTACCATTGCGGAACCGCTCCGGTCTTGCAACACGTCGCGAACGGCATGCACGGGATGATCATCGTGAAGCCGAAGGCCGGTTATCCAACGGATCGCGATGTTGACCGGGAATATGTCATCATCCAGAACGAGTGGTACAAGGCGAATGACTATCAAGACATGTTAAACGGTATGCCCAAAGATGTCGTCTTTTCGACGAAGGCGTTGAAAAGCGGAGATCCGAACACGAACGGCGACACGTTCACGCTTAAAGATCATCCGCTGACCGCTAAAGCCGGGGACCGGGTGCGGATCTATTTTGCGAACATGGGGCCGAACCGTTCCAGCGCTTTTCACGTCGTCGGCACGATTTTCGGCGATGTGTATGTCAATGGGGCGCCCGAAAACCATATGAAGGATTTGCAAACGGTGCTCGTTCCGGCGGGCGGAAGCGCCGTCGTCGAGTTTACCGTCAAGGAACCGGGCCGCTATACGATCTTGGATCATTCGCTCGCCGATGCGGAGAAAGGCGCGATGGCGTACCTCGATGTTAAAAAATGAGAATGTCCATCGTCTAGCTAAAAGTAGCCTTGCCGTCCGGTGCCGAAAGGGGCCGAGGCGTTCCAGCCGGGCGCCTATCTGTATGCAAACGGCACGGGGCAACGCAAAACTTTGGATCCAATCGCTTTCATTCTAATGGGGCAGATCGAATGGCTCGTTTCGGTCTCCCCTCATTTTGTTTGCGCTCGCCTCACTCTTTCCTGATTTGAAATGGCGGGAAAATGCCGGAGCCGAAAAAGCAACATCCCCCGCGAAACGGGGCAAGCCCTTTGGACGGACCCTATTTTGAAAGCGTTGACGACGATAGTTATCCCCTTTATGGCATGGGTTTTTTTGTAAGATTGCCATGAAACATCTTCAAGGAGGAGGGCACTATTTCAAAACACGCATCATGCGGGCTGCGCTTCTCGGATTTTGCTTGTCCGTCCAGAACACGGTGGGGAATCGCCATAGAGCGACATCGTTGTGAAAAAAGGGAAAACACTGTCGGATGAAGAATTTGTTAAAATGGACTCGGATCCGAATAGGTTGGAAAAATGCCCCAGATTTTTTACCCGCTTTCCGGAGATCTCGACACCGTAATCGGCCGCTTTACCTTGCGTTTTGACGAGGTTTTCGAAAGGATAACCCTTGGCATTCGGCCGTTTGTCTTCCCGTCATCGCCGCAGCGTCACGGAGACGGACACTCTCGGGGGAACGGCTTTCGCTTTGGCCATCTTCAAGGCTTGACCGGACGAAGCGATGGAATGTCCGGTTTTGCAAGCAGATGTTCGCGAAGGGAATGAAACAACCGTCTTTAGGAAGGGGGATCGGTGTGGCCGAGGTGAACATTCGCCGCCGGCTTTTGGCGCTCATCGATATTTTTGTGAACGAAACCGACGAAGACCACCAATTGTCCTTGCAAGACATTAAAGAAAAATTAAAGCTGCAGTTCGGCCCGGATTACCATGTGAAAGATTCGGTGCTCCGGGAGGATCTCGATGCGATCAGCCAAACGCTCATGTCCCTGACGGTCAACAACGGCCCGCACGGGAAAAAGTATTACAGTTTCCAAGAAAGGTTGTTCGAACGTTACGAGTTGCGCATGCTGATCGACGCGGTCGTAAGCGCCCGATTTATTACGAAGAAAGATGCGAAACGGTTGATTTCGAAAATCAAAAAATTGGCAAGCCGTCACGAAGCGAAAAAGCTCAATCAAAATCTGTACGTCGAGGACACGGTAAAAAGCGAAAGCGACACGTTGAAGTACGACATTGACCAGCTCCACAACGCCATATCGGAAAACAAGAAGGTGTTGTTTCAGTATGGCACCTATGACGTGAACAAAAAGTTCGTGCTTCATCGCGACGGGGAATGGTATTCGGTCAAACCGTATTCGCTCATCTGGTATAACGACTTTTATTATTTGGTCGGCGAATACGAAAAACTTGGGGAAGTGCGGCATTACCGGGTCGACCGCATGCGCCGCGTCACGGTCAAGGAAGAAACCTTTAAGCGGCCGACGATTAACATTGGCGAATACGTGAAGAAGTCGTTTCAAATGTTTACCGGGCCTGAAGAGTGGATCGAACTCCAAGTCTCCAACCATTTGTTCAACGTGATGTTGGACCGGTTCGGACTCGACATCAACATCACGCAGAAGAACGACGACTCCTTTGTCTTTAAAACCAAGGCGGCGATGAGCGACGGGCTCATCGGATGGCTGCTCAGCTGGGGCAGCGACGTCAAGGTGCTCGCGCCCGACGCCCTGATCGAACGGCTGAAGGAACGGACGGAAAAAATGTATCACCTCTATCACAGCTGATCCAAAAGCGGATCAGCTGTTTTTTTAAAATAAAAGCAGACCGGGCGGAGGTTGTTATCGCGAGGTTTCGCGCGCCTTCGCTGTTTCCGGGACATGCGCGTAGGATCGAGGAAGCGACAGGCCGATAAAGGTTTGCGATCGGCCCATCTTCGTAAAAACGGCAGAAAACGAGGGGGGATGGCGATGGCTTCTGCTCGATTCGTGGCGATTGTCGGTACGCAGTATTATTTCGGCGCCAAAGTGTTTCAACTGGATCAGACCGTCGTGTTGCGGAAAGATAAAGAGAACGTCCACGACGCCGAAGCGATCCAAGCGGAAATCGTTCCGATCGGCAAGGTCGGCTATATTGCCAACAGCGTCCATACCGTGCCGAGAGGCTGCCATAGCGCCGGAAGGATTTATGACACGTTTGAGGAAACGCTTCAAGGCAAGGTTCGTTTTATCGTCAACGATGTCGCCATCGTGGAACTGACCGATGCATCCGCGTAACGTTTTGGAATTTGGCGGATCGCGCAGGCGCAAAAGGCGACAAACACCCAACGCCGGTAACCCGGCGTTGTTTTTTTGCGCAATCGAACGCGCTTTCCGGTTTTTTCTATTCATCCATAAGAAAGGGTTCGCGGTAGGCCATGGCGAATGTTTATAAGAATACGAATACCATAAAAAAAAACAATTCGATCATGGCGTTATTCTTTCGCGATGGCACGCGCCTGCGGCTTGATGGGATGGCGCGCCGGTAGATTCTCTATCGTGGCCATGGCCTGAACGTCTGCGCGGCTTCTGGTTCGTCGGCGTCAGGCGCAGGGGTGCGGCCAGACTTGACCGCCGTTCGATGCGGCAAAGCCTCCTTGACCGCGCGTTGAACGGGGCGGGCCGCAGAGGGGCAGGCAAAAGCAAGGGGGGGAAGGGATGAACGTAAACTTATGGAAATGGATTTTGGAGCACATGGACGACCGCCGGCTCATGGCGTTAGTCAACCGCGGCGATCTGACGATTCCGGGTTTTCGAAGGATCACGCCGAAGACGATCGGCAAGGCGAAGAAAAAAATTGTTGCGGAAGCGGTCAAGGGCGCCAACCGGGAAAAGCTCATCGAACGTTTTCGACAAGTGACCGCGAAAGATCGAGACGGCCTCCGAGGCGAAGAGCTGTCCATCATAAAGAAAAGGCTTGAAGAAGGCCACTTGGAACCAGTGATGACCATGGCGGCGCTGGCGGCCGGCGAAGACGCGGAAACGCGCGAGCGGGCGCAACGCTTATTTCACGAGATCACGCCTTTGAAGTTGTCGCAATGGGCCCGCCGTTTTGCGGAGGCCAGCGCCTCGCGGGAGCAAGTTCAGAAACACAAGGGAGAAAAGGTGGTGGATCCCAACGCCTTTCAGCGGCTCCAAAAGATGTGGGAGAAATCGGAAGCCAAAAACCTCGAGTTAAAGCAGCGCTTGGAGGAAACGGAAAAAGATTACCTCCAGTTGAAAAGGGAGAACGCCGAAAAGGTTAAAGCCTTGAAACAGGAAATGATCCGGCTCGAACAAACCGTCGGGCGCCTTCATCATGAAGTCGCCAAACTTTTAGAAGAAAACGAGCGGTTGAAGGCGGCCAATGACGAACGAATGCGCCGAACGGCAGACAAAAAAGAAGAATGGGAGCGGCAGCAAGAAGTGGCCGCGGCGAAGGATGCGCTGGAGAGCGCGGATATCCGGTCTCAGCGGACCGTGCGCCGAATCGCCATGATCGGCAACCCGAAAAATCCGTCCATCGAACAAACCGCCGGTTTCGACATTGAAATGATCGAACCGGCGGAACTGGAAAAGGCATTGGCGGAAAAGCGCTTTGACGACGTCGATGAAGTGTGGCTCTTGACCTATCGGACGCCGCTCGTTTACCAGCGGATGGTCAAGCGCCGCGTCAAGGTCGACCGCCTCGTCAGTTTTAATCATTTTATCGCTTTAAAAAAACATATGAAGAAAGGATTGTCTGATGAATAACAAACTGTGGCCGATTGATATGGTGGGCGTTTTGCCCGATGATCGCCGTTTTCAGGAAAAATTCGGAAAACATTCGGTCTTTCGCAATCATATGAATGTGATTCAATTCAATTTAAAAATGATCAGCCGACCGCCTAACCAATTTCCCAATGTGGAATATTTTACGGGATTTAGTCATGATTTGGAAAAATGGGGGTTTGAAGATAATGTCTATCTTAAAGACGAAGCGCGCATCGCCCGCCTGCGGTCATTTTTGGACGATATGCTCGTGGTCTTTCAACCGGAACGGCGCCTCGTGCAAGAAAATAAAACCGTATTCGTAGCACAGAACATACGGGTGATCCCGAAATCCGAAGATTACCGGACGGAAGACGTGCTCGTCGGCCTGCCCGTCTTCAGCCGGGCCGCGCACGGTTATGAAACCGATGAATTTTTCGATCGTTTAAAAAACCGCAAGTATCTCGGCCATATCGATTTCATATCCAATGAACCGGAAGATACGCCGCCTTATATTTTATGGAAGGATGAAAACGACAATTTTTACGCGTGCGGACGGTTCGAGCACCATCATCACGCCTACGGCGGCTTCAAATTCATTGAGGCGGGCCGGATAAAGGTCATCCCTTTTGAGGAAGAGTGGTTGTTTAAATCTTACCAGATTGGAAATCTTCTTTATGTCCCGTTAAAAATTATTGAGGCCATCGATAAAAAAAGCGCCGAACATCCGGCGTTTTCGGGGCGTTTGGCGACGGCTCTGCCGCCGGCGTCCGCCCGCGTTTCCGAAGAAGGCGCCTTTCCAAGGACGGAAGACGATGAGCTCGAACAGGCATTTCTTGATCGTTTGGTCGCTTTGACGTGCGCGCAAGGATTGTTTTATGAAGAGAAGGATTTGTACAACTTCCATACGGCCATGAAGGTCTCCGGCCTCGTCATCTTGTCGGGGATGAGCGGGACGGGAAAATCGCGGCTCGTTCACGCTTACGCCAAGGCGCTCGGCCTCGAACCGGATCGGTTGGCCTTCATCCCGGTCCGCCCGTCATGGACGGACGATGCCGATTTGCTGGGCTATCCCGACACGCTTCACGGGGTCTACCGCCCCGGTGACGCCGATCTCGTCAACCTTTTGCTTGAAGCGGAGAAAGAAGAAAACCGCAATAAATTGTTTATGGTCTGCTTTGATGAAATGAATCTGGCCCGCGTCGAACACTACTTTTCCCAATTTTTGTCCGTGCTCGAAATGGACGGTCCAAACCGCGTGCTCCGGCTGTACAACGACGAGCTCGCCGGCGCGTTAAAAAAACGCCGCCCATTACAAACCGACGGTGACCATCGGCGACAACGTGTTGTTCGTCGGCACGGTCAATCTCGATGAATCGACGTTTCATTTTTCCGATAAAGTTTTGGACCGCGCCAATGTGATTGAATTAAAAGTGCTGCCGTATTCGGTGTTGAAAAAAGAGCCGCGGACAAGCGGTTTGGAATCGTGGGAAGCGGTTGATTCGGCGGCTTATGAACGCATGAAAAACCGAAGCGCCGCTTTTGAATTGACCGAAGCGGAAATCGATTTTTTCTGGTCGCTGCACCAAGAATTGCAAAATCTGTCGACGAAGCTCGGGATCGGGCCGCGGGTCATCCGCCAGATTGACGCTTATTTAAAAAACATCCCGAAGAACGGCGTGTTGACGCGCGCGGAAGCCTTGGATTTGCAAGTCGTGCAACGCGTGCTCACGAAAGTGCGCGGGACGGATGAAATGCTCGGCCGCTTTTTCGGCCCGAAGAAAAACGGGGTGCTGACGGAAGCGGTGAGCCGGTTTATCGAATGGCTCGATCAATTCAAGGCGCTGTCCGATTTCAAGGAGACGCGCCGGGTGGCCTTACAAAAAATGAAGGAACTGAACGACAATGGCTTTACCCTTTAAAGTGACGTTCAAACAGGGGTACCGGGTCGTGCCGGTCTTGGATTTCAGCGAAAACGACGCGGTGGACCGCCTGCCGGAAACCGTTTTGTATGAAAACGTGCCGCTCACGGTGCTGTTCGAATCCGACGACGATCAAGCCCGTTTTTACATGGACGGCCTTGACGCTTTGCCGGTTCGGCAAATTCGTGAAGATGACGAAACCGGCGAAGCGTATCTCGCGCCGTCGCCCCACCCCGTCGTTCTTTATGAGAACACCGAAGCCTTTTATCCGTTTATTCCTGGCCATTATCGCATCGAGGTTGCGGCGCGCGGCCGCACGTATTACTCGTGGATGACGATTGCGCCGAAACAAGTCGACCGGGCGGCGTGGCAGGCGATGCGCGATGAAATCGAAGCGGTTTTGACGGGGCTTGCCCGCGACTTCGGGCGCCAAGCGACGGTCGGCGTCCCGCTCGGAGAAGAGGGATTGTCGCCGCAAGCGGTTCGCATGCTGACGACCGTCAAACAGCGCTATGCGTCGATCATGGCCGCCATTCACGACATTTACAGGGCGCCGCGCGGGAAGATCAAAAAAATTTATACGCGCGTCCCGGCCGGACGGTTCGCCGTTTATGATGAAGCGACGATCCGCCATCGCCTTCGCCATCCGGAAGAAATGCGGCGTTTGAAAGTGCCGCAACGGGAAATCGACTACGATCTCATCGAAAATAAAATGTTAAAACGCTTGATCCGCGCCTGGATGGCCGTTTTGGCGGACCATCCCGGACAAGGGAAGCGAAACGGAACGGAACCGGACGACTGGCCCGGCGCGAGGGAGGGGGCAACGGATGATCCGGCCCGCGGCATTGACGAGCAGGAATGGGCGGATCGGCTTCTAAAAATGAAAAAGGCCTTGCAGCGGCTTTACAACGCCCCTTGGATGAAAAAAGTCGATGCGACGAAACCCGTCTCCGCCTCGCCCCATGCGCTCAGCGACAGCCGTTACCAAGTCATGGTCCGATTGTACGAGGAATGGTTCAAGCCTGCGGCGCCTCGCGAGGCGGCGGGGCCGTGGAAACGGACCGACAAGCTTTATGAAATTTGGGGCGTCATCAAATTGATTCGCTGTTTGAGCGAAGGTCCTCTCGGCTTCCGGCCGATTGAAGGATGGTTGTTCGACGGGAAGGAGGACTCCGGCGCCATTCAGGATTTGCCGGAGGGGACGCGCATTGTTTTTGAGAAGGGCGCGGCCCGTATTCATTTGGTCTACGATGAAAAACTGCCGAGGACGAGCGGGCCGACGGATCCGAACCGCTTGCCGCTTTTCATGACCCACGGCCACAACCGTCCGGATGCGCGCCTGGATTTTTACGTGGAAGCGGTGTATATCGGCAGTTTATTGGTGGATTTTAAATACCGTCCCCGCGCTTATATCTGGCAACCTGAGCAGCTTGAAACGGGAGTCCGTCCCAAAGTCATGGCCCAGCTGATCGATTACGGAAACGCGTGTCGGTCGCGGTTTCTTTTTGGAGCGCCCGATCATCCCTTTTTTTTCGGGATCAACCCCGTCCTTGAAGTGTGGGGGCTTTACCCCGACGAACAGCGTTCCGGGGAAGTCATTCATGATCCGGACTACCGATTGCGCCTGATGGACATGACGCCCGGCCGGTCCGATGTCCACGTCGTCCAGGCGCTTGAAGCCTATTGGCAACGACTGTTTAAACGGTACGAGTGGGCGCGGGCGGCGTGGAGCCAGGAGTTTTTTGAAGAGGAGCGCACAGACGGCGATCAATGAAAAAATCGGCCGCTTAAGCGGCCGAAAATCAAAACACGTTCATATTCATGTGGAAGCGTCTTGTTTTTCTTCGGGCGAAATCCATTGTTCCGCCCATTTTTGGATTGCATCCATCACCGGCTTTAACTCGTGCCCCTTTTCCGTCAATTCGTATTCGATGCGGACGGGGGTTTCGGGATAAACGATCCGCTTGAGGATGCCGGCGGCTTCCAATTCTTTTAAACGCTCCGCGAGCATGCGGTCGCTCATGTGCGGGATCATTTCGGATATATCGCAAAACCGGCGGCAGCCGGAAAGAAGCGCGTGGATGATCAGACCGGTCCACCGTTTTCCGAGCAATTCAAAAGCCGATTCGAATTTGGGGCACATCTTAAGATCAACCATGTGTCAAACCTCCATTCTCTATTCTTCATTATAACATTGTTCTTGACAAAAGTAAGTCACTATATTATCGTAACTCTTGCAGCCATTACTTACATTAAGTAAGTCTGTTTAAAAATAAAAGTTAGACGTCAACGATCGGGAAACAGGCGTCATCGTTTTTCCGAGCGCTTTTCGTTCACTTTCAAGGAGGGGTGTTTTTGACGCCGGCTTTATTTGTCGCCCACGGCGCGCCATTGCTCGCGTTGGAAGATCATGCGTACACGCGTTTTCTCGACCGGCTGGGCAACGACCTCGGCCGGCCGCGTGCGATCTTGCTCTTTTCGGCACACTGGGAAAGCCCGGTTCAGCTGGTAAGCCGTGTGGACGCCTATTCGACGATCTATGATTTTTACGGTTTTCCGGAAGAACTTTACCGGATCGTTTATCCGGCCAAAGGCGCTCCTGAGTTGGCCGATGACATTATGCAACGGCTTGGCGATGCGGGGATCGCCAACCGTTCGGAAGAAGAACGCGGTCTCGATCACGGCGCATGGGTCGTTCTAAAGAGGCTCTATCCGAACGCCGATGTCCCCGTTGTCGCGATGTCTGTCAATCCCCATCTACTTCCGGCGGAGCAGTACCGTATCGGCAAAGCGCTGTTGGAATTGCGGAAAAGGGATGTTTTGATCATCGCCAGCGGCGGGACCGTTCACAATTTGGCGGCCGTTGACATGCGGAACCACTCCGACGTCCCGGAAGCCTGGGCTCTCGAATTTGAAAACTGGTTGGAAGACGCCGTCACCGCATGGGATGTGGAGCGTCTGTTTCGGTTCAGAACATTGGCCCCGCATGCGGAACGGGCCGTTCCGTTCCACGGGCAGGAGCATTTTATCCCCCTTTTCTATGCAATGGGCGCCGCCGATGACGAGCGAAAGGCTGAATTGTTGCACCGCAGTTTCCGTTACGGCACCTTGAGCCAGAGCGTATGGCGGTTTGGAGAATCTTCTTGACAATCCGAACAATATTAAATATATTATTTTTAGTTTCTATATTAAAGTAAGTGAGTAAATTTAAATTTGCTGAAATGGAGGCGTCGAAATGGCCAAAGTAAAATGGAACATCGATCCAGCGCACAGCAGCGTGGAGTTTTCGATCAAACACATGATGTTCGCGACCGTCAGAGGTTCGTTTCACGACTTCGAGGCGAACATCACGGCCGATCCCGCCGATTTAACCGGCGCGGACATCGAATTTTCGGTCGACATCGCCTCGATCGATACCCGCAATGCGGATCGCGACAATCATTTGCGTTCGGCGGATCTGTTTGACGTCGAACATTATCCGAAAATGACGTTCCGCGCCACGGAAATCGTCAAAACGGGCGAAGGCGAATACGACGTCACCGGCGATTTGACGATTCGCGGCAACACGCGCAAAGAAACCTTTAAAGTCAAGTTCCTCGGCGAAGGCAAGGATCCGTGGGGCAATGTCAAATTTGGTTATAGCGCCGAAGGAAAAATCAAGCGCAGCGATTACGGCGTGACCTATAACGCGCCGCTTGAAACCGGCGGATTTTTGATCGGCGACGAAGTCCAAATCTCCATCGTTATCGAAGCGTCCCGAGCCGCCTGATCGGACGGGAAAGACGCTTCGGGGCAAAAGCTAAAGGCTGAGCCGGCTCCAGAGCATGCGTCGCCCGCATGTGGATTCCGCTTTCTCATTGAGGGATCTCCTGAGGGCGGCGGATGAACCGGCCTCCTCATGAACGGTTAGGGGAGCGGTTCAGCCGGCCGAGCGGTATGCACCGCTTGAAAAACGGGTGTCCGTGCTTACGGTGCCCCTTTTTCGTTGTCGCCGTCATTTTGGGGCGACAAGTCAGTCAAAATAAAGAAAGATAGAGGTTGATGGAACATGAAAATCACGGCCATCGTCGGCAGTTTGCGCAAAGATTCCTACAATATGTGGCTCGCTCAAAACATAAAAGAGCGTTACAAAGATAAATTGGAAGTCCGGATCGCGGATATCGGGCAATTGCCGCATTACAACCAAGATGAGGAACTCGACCCGCCGGAAGTCGTCAAAGCGTTTAAAAAGCAAGTGGCGGAATCGGACGGCGTCATCATCATTACGCCCGAATACAACTGGTCGATTCCGGGCGTGCTCAAGAACGCCTTGGATTGGTTGTCCCGCGTCGATCGCGTGCTGATCAACAAGCCGGTGATGACCGCCGGTGTTTCGCCGGTGACCCTCGGCACGGTGCGGGCGCAGTTGCACTTGCGGCAAATTCTCTCCGCTCCCGGCTTGTCGGCGCGTGTTCTGCCGCCGGCCGGCAATGAAGTGTTGGTGAACTTTGCGAGTGAAAAATTCGATGCCGACGGGCGGCTCATCGACGAGAATACGCTCAACTTCCTGGACGGCGTCATCGACAAATTCATCGACTGGATCCGATCCGCTTGATCGGATCAATCCGCTCCTTTTACAACCTGGCATGCGCCAGGTTTTTTTATTTTGGAGAAAACACCGCCTTTTCCTTTGTCTAGGCAGAAAAGGCTGGACGGGCATTTTAAGAAAAATTTAAGAATCGCCGCTCATAATTGGGGGTGGTTGTGGAAACGTCCAAAAACGGGGTCAAGGAGGTTCGCGCATGAAAAAGTGGTTCATCATCGTTCTTTGTGTGGTTGTGGTCGCCGCGGGCGGCGGCATCATCTGGTATATGAACAAAGGCAAGGCGGAGCAACCGGAGGCCATCACTCCCACGGCCGTCGTTCAAAAAGGTCCGCTGGAATCCAAAGTGAGCGGTTCCGGCAGTTTGTCTCCGGCGATTGATGAAAATCTGAAAGTGGCGGAAAACAAAACGGTGAACGAAGTGCTTGTTTCAAAAGACGAAAAGGTCAAAAAGGGCGAGGATTTGGTCACCTTTACCGACGGCAGCGTGCTGGAGGCGCCCCACGACGGCACGATCACGTCCGTTAACGTCTATGACGGCAGCCGCGTCAACGCCGGCCAGGTCATCGCGCATTTGACGAATTACAGCGATCTCAATATGGTCGTTCAAGTGGACGAATTGGATATCCCCAAAGTCAAAGCGGGCCAAAACGTCGAGGTGATCGTCAACGCCTTTCCCGAGCAAAAGTATGAGGGCGTTGTAAAGGAAATCGCCTCAGAAGGAACGGTGACCAACGGGGTGTCGAAGTTTGATGTGACCGTTCATCTGTCGTCTTCCAAAAATCTAAAAGCCGGAATGACGGCCACGGCAGACATCATCATCGCCAAGAAGGAAAACGCCCTTTACGTTCCCATTGGAGCGGTCCATTCTTTGAACGGAAAGTATTTTGTGTATGTCCAAGACACTGCCCAACAAAACACTGAATCTGCGGCGGCCAGCGGCTCCGCGGCGGATTATGAAGGGAACGGGCGCCGGGTGGTTGTGAAAACGGGCTTGCATAATGACAACTATATCGAAATCGTTTCCGGCTTGAAGCAAGGGCAAGTCGTTTTGTTGCCGAAGATCGTCCGCAATGCCAATCAAAATCAATCGTCGAACGGCCAAAGGATGCCCGGCATGTTCGGCGGAAACATGGGCGGATTTGGCGGATTCGGCGGGCAATACAGGATGAACGGGGGAACCAACCGAGGAGGGGATCGGTAAATGGCTGACGAAATCATCCGCCTTCAGGATGTCGTGAAGACTTATAAGATGGGCGATCATGTCGTGAAAGCCTTGGATCATATCAACCTGATTGTCCATTCAGGTGAATTTCTTTCCATTACCGGTCCCTCCGGCTCCGGAAAGTCGACCTTGATGAACATTCTCGGCTGCCTGGATCTGCCGGACGATGGCGAGTACATCTTGGAAGGGCGGAAGGTGAATCAATTAAAAGATAATGAGATGGCCGTCATTCGCAACCAAAAAATCGGGTTTATCTTTCAAAACTTTAATTTGATCAGCAATTTGAACGCTTTGGAGAACGTGGAGCTTCCCTTGATTTATAGAGGATGGGGCGCGAAGCAGCGCCGGGAAATCGCCTTGGCCTGTTTGGAACAAGTCGGACTCGCCGGATACGCCAACCATTTGCCGAACCAGCTATCCGGCGGTCAGCAACAGCGCGTGGCCATCGCCCGCGCGCTGGCCGGGACGCCGCCGATTCTGCTCGCGGATGAACCGACCGGCGCGCTCGACCGGCGAACGGGAAAGGAAGTCATGGACATTTTAGAAAAGCTGAATACGGACGGGCATACGATCATCTTGATCACGCATGATATGGAGGTCGCCCAGCGGGCCAAGCGAACGGTGCGCATCGTCGACGGCCGCCTTTATGCCGGAGAGGAGGCGGATCATGGGATTCATCACATCCATTAAGATGGCGTTGCGAAATATTAAGGGGAATAAACTGCGCGCGTTTCTCACGATGCTCGGGATCATCATCGGCGTCTCGAGCGTGATCGTCCTCGTCGCCATCGGACAAGGATCCACCCGGTCGGTCACCGACAGCATCAACAATCTGGGAACCAACCTCATCACCGTGAATATCACGACGACCGACCCACCGTTTTCGCTCGACAACATCAACGCCATCAAAAAGCTCAACGGGGTGAAAAACGTTTCACCCGTCGTGTCGGGACGCGTCACGTTAAAAAATAATAATGAAGACACGACCGAAGAGGTCAACCTGCTCGGTTCCGATCCCGCTTATAAAGACATCCGGATTTTATCGGTGTCTCAAGGGCGCTTTATTTCCGACATCGATATGAAGTTCCGCCAAAAGGTCGCCGTCATCGGCTCGACCGTCGCACAAAATTTGTTCGGCAACCGCTCGCCCATTGACCAGAGCCTGCTTATCAACGGCGATCGCTATACCGTAGTCGGCGTTCTCGCTTCAAAAGGGGGCTCGATGGGGCAAAACATCGATGAAACGGTGATCATTCCGTTTACAACCGCACAGAGGTTTTTGAATACGACGTACATTCAACAGTTTTACGCGCAGGCCGACAGCGCGAAGCGCCTGGATTTTGCGATGTTGAATATCGAACGATATATGGCGCAAGTGTTCAATTATGACACCGACAATTACAGCGTCTTCAATCAGCAGGACGTCATGGACACGATGGCCTCCGTCAATCGGACATTGACGCTTTTGCTCGGCGGCATCGCGAGCATTTCTTTAATCGTCGGCGGCATCGGGATCATGAACATCATGTTTGTCTCCGTCACCGAACGGACGAAAGAGATTGGCATTCGCAAATCGATCGGGGCGAAGCGGAAAAACATCCTCCTCCAATTTTTGATCGAAGCGAGCGTGTTAAGCGCGCTAGGAGGGCTCATCGGCGTCGGACTGGGCATTTTCGCATCTGAACTCTATGGCATGGCCACTGGCACGGCGCCATCGCTCTCGTTATCCGTTATCGGATTCGTTTTCCTGTTTTCCGTCGCGATCGGCGTGATTTTCGGCGTCTTTCCCGCCAATAAGGCGGCGAAGCTCCCGCCGATTCAGGCGTTGCGCTTCGACTGATGGGCATCGAGCAAAAAAGCATCGTATATTTTCGCTTATACGGTGGCTTTTTTGCTTTATTTATTCAAAAATAAAAGGGAGGGAGGTTTGGCTTTGCGCCTATTGGTCGTTGAGGATAACGAAGTCTTGTTGGATTCCATTGTTCAATTGTTGTCGGATGAATACTCCGTTGATGCGGCGACACGGGGCGACGATGCGTTATTTCTTGCCGAACAAAACATTTATGATTTGATTGTGCTTGATGTGATGCTGCCGGGAATGGACGGGTTTGAAGTGCTAAAAGCCTTGAGAGAAGCCCATGTCCACACCCCCGTGCTGTTTTTGACGGCCAAGGATGCTTTAGAAGATCGCGTCAGAGGGTTGAATCTCGGCGGGGACGATTACATCGTCAAACCTTTTCAAAACATGGAATTAAAGGCGCGTATCCGGGCGATTCTCCGCCGAACCGCCAGCATGATGATCGATCAGACGTTGTCTTATAAAGGCATTGTGATGGATTTGCAGAAAAAGAAAGTGACGATCGATGGGGACCCCATTGCGCTGACGATTAAGCAATACGAGCTTTTGGAGTACTTGATCCAGAACAAAGATCAAATTTTGACGCGGGAGCAAATTTATGACCGGATCTGGGGATTCGATTCCGAAACGACGGTCGGGATCGTCGAGGTCTATATCCATCATCTGCGCCGTAAATTGGCCCCTTATCATTATGACAAAGACATCCAAACGATCCGGGGTATCGGTTACATGTTGTCGGAAACCTAAGTCTCTATCGAATCTATGATTGGGAGGACTCCGCCGTGTATCGGTTACATGTTGTCGGAAACCTAAGGAGACGAAACGGGTGTTTCGAAAAACATTGATCCGGTTGACGCTTTTAAATGCCGGCATTTTCATCATCTTAATCAGCGTGTTGGGCGCGGCGGTTTACCTTTATACGGCGAACGTCTTGTATCGCTCGGTCGATCGCGTGATCCATCGCGCCGAGGACATGACCTTGCGCGCGCGCATCCCGGGTTTTCAGGGCCCCAGGGAAATATGGGTCCTTTATTGGGACGACCAGAAACGGTTCATCGGTCCGGAAGGGCAATTTCCCATATCGGATGAAGTGATCGCGAAATTAAAACCCGGGGCGCTCGATCGCATGGAGGAACGCAAGGTCGACGACGTCCATTACCGATGGCTGGCCACCCGCGCCTTTACGCCAAGAGGCTTCGTCATCGTTCAGTTTATCGCCAACGTGAACCCGGAAAAAGCGTTGTTGAATACGCTGTTGATCATCATTTTAACGAGCTTGGGCGCCGGGACGGTTTTGGCGGTCGCTGCGGGCTTTTTCCTGGCGCGCCGGGCGTTGGAACCGATCCAAACGGCTTGGGAAAAACAACAGCAGTTTGTCTCGGACGCTTCCCATGAATTGAGAACGCCGCTCTCCATCATTCAGACGCGCATAGAACGGCTGCTTCAAGCGCCGCAGGCGACGATCCGGGACAGGGTTCAGGACATCTCGGCCACGTTAAAGGAAACGAGGCGGTTGTCGAAGCTGGTCTCCCATCTCTTGACCTTGGCGCGCTCCGACGCCGACCGTCAGGAAATCAAAAAAGAACCGGTGCTTCTGAACGACATCGTCCGGCAAGTCTTTGAACATTTCGCCGAAATCGCCGATTTCCAAGGCAAAAACCTGTCCCTTAACATGGGCCATCAGCCGATGACCATTCTCGGGGATGCGGAAAAAATCCATCAACTGCTCGTCATTCTCGTCGATAACGCGATGAAATTCACAAAGAGCGGCGGCCATATCTTGATCACTTGCACATTGGAAAACCACGCGGTCCTCATGAGCGTCGCCGACGACGGCATCGGCATTAAAAAGGAGCATCTTCCGCGCATTTTTGACAGGTTTTTTCAAGCGGATCCGTCCCGGACGGACCGCGAAGGAACGGGGCTTGGCCTTTCCATTGCCAAATGGATCGTCGATCAGCATAAAGGGAAAATTTCGGTGGAAAGCGAACCCGGCAAGGGCACGCGTTTTCAAATCGCCTTTCCCAAATATAAAGCATGACCGCTTCGCTAATCCAAGCGCGTGCACGAGGCGGTCAAGCGGCGAAGGCCTTGCCGCGAAATCACGCGATTTTTATATACGAAAGTACCCCCGGTCGACTCCGGATGTTTTACCCGATTCCGGGGGTGTTTTTTTGTTTTTTAAAATCGATAGGCTTGTAAAGTAAGACCTCGCAACATGAAAACTAAGAAAGGGGAACCTCAATTTTGTCCGTCGGTGGCTTGAAGGGTGCTGCGGCGCTTCAGGACGGCTCGTTTTCGCCTTTCGGCAAGCAACAGGCGAATGGACAAATAAATGCCTGTGGAAGTCAAAAGAATGATGGCGATAGCCGCCGCGTCCATGAGCCAGTGGACATCCACGCCGTTGATGACACCGCGATGAAGCTGTTCAACAAAACTTCGAAACGATCCGCCTTCCCTGCGGCCGGGAAAAACGCCTTGTCCCATGTTCTCCCGCCCGTTTAGCCAATTTCCGTCTCCGGAACGGCCCGTTGTCCCTGAATCCGTTCCGTTGTTTTGGCTGCCGTTATTGACCGTGGCCCCGTCTGAAGGGTTGCCGATAAACGGTTCGGTTTGGATATTGTTGCGGTTGAACGCGGGACGTTCCCCTTTCATCCCGAACCAGCCGGGCTCTTCCAAGATCAAGCCGGTGATCGCTTCCACCAGCAAGAGCACCGATGTCACCAGTCCGATCCATAAATGGATTTTGCGCAGTTTTTTCATGTTCTCGCCTCCATCTCTCCTTTCATCGCTTTCCAGTCTATCCGCCCTTTCTTAAAATTTGATTAACGGGGCGCCGGCCGGGAGGAAGTCGGCGGGACAAACGGAGGCCAATGCAAAAGAGGAATAAAGATATAAAAAAATCCTTTACTTTTTCTTTTGTTATTTTATATAATAGTTAAGCAAATCAAGCGATGGGGGTGTTGTGCCATGATTTTACTTCACGCAGACGCAAAAAAAAGCATGAAAATGGTCGGTCTGTTCCGCGCAACCCCCATGCCGTCCGGCGGATGAGAACATGTGTCCTCGTCCGCATTCCGAAGATCGGTGCTAGGTGTCTCTCGCCACGGGGTTGCTTTGACCCGTGGCGTTATTTTTTTCTAGGAAGCACGCGGGGCGTGCCGATTTTTTGCCGGCGGCAAAAAGTCGCTTAAATATAGAGAAATTCTGTCAGGAGGTTCCTATGCGTTTATTTCTTGATCTTTGGTGGTATTTCAAACAAGAAAAATGGAAGTATCTTCTCGGCATTATCTTTTTGATCAGCTCCAGTTTTTTGTCAATGATCCCGCCGTATGTCGTCGGGCTCGTCGTGGACGAGATGCGCTCCGGCACGTTGACGGGAGCGGTTCTCGCCAAATGGCTTCTTTTTCTTGCCGCCGTTGGCGCCGTCTACTACGGGACGGGGTATGCGTGGCGGCAGATGATCTTTGGTTCGGCGGTCCGGCTTTCAAAACTTCTTAGAAATAAGTTGTTCCACTTGTTCACCCGCTTGTCGCCGAACTTTTATCATCACCGCCGCATCGGCGATTTGATGGCGCACGCGACCAACGACATTCGCGCGGTCGAAGACGCCGCGGGCGACGGCATTTTGACGCTCGTCGATTCGTTTACCATGGGCGCGATGGTCATCGGAGCGATGGCCGGTCTTCTCAATTGGAAATTGACGATCATCGCCTTGATTCCGATGCCTTTTATGGCATGGGCGACGAGCAAGTACGGCTCGATGCTCCATGAACGCTTTCACCTGGCACAACAAGCGTTTTCGGATTTGAACGACAAGGTTCAGGAGAACGTTTCCGGCATGCGCGTCATCAAGGCTTTCGGCCAAGAAGAAGCGGAAAAACGGATGTTCGCCGCGCTGTCCGAAGATGTCGTCAAGAAAAACATCGCCGTCGCCAAAATCGACGCCCTTTTCGATCCGACCATCACCTTCATCGTCGCGATCAGTTACTTTTTGTCGTTGACTTTCGGAGCGGTCTTCGTCGTCCACGGCACGATGACCATCGGCCAGCTCACCAGTTTTACGCTCTATTTGGGCCAGCTCGTCTGGCCGATGCTCGCCTTCGGTTTTCTCTTCAACATTGTGGAACGCGGCCGCGCTTCGCACGACCGCATCCAAACCTTGCTCGCTGAAGAACCGGACATCGCCGATCGAGAAGGGGCGCGCGACGAAGTGCCGTCCGGAAAGATCACTTACAATTTGAACGCTTTCACTTACAGCGGGGCGGCGGAACCGGCTTTGTCTGATATCCGCTTTGAACTGGAAAAAGGCGGAACGCTCGGCATCGTCGGCAAGACGGGTAGCGGCAAGACGACGCTGTTGAAGCTCTTGCTCCGGGAGTTTGACGCGCATGACGGCGCGATTGCTATCGGCGGCGTGCCGATTACCGAATATAAACTGGCAAGGCTCCGGGAAGCGATCGGATACGTGCCCCAGGATCATTTCCTGTTTTCGGCGACGATCGCGGAAAACATCGCTTTTGCCAAACCGGGCGCGACGCGGGCCGAGATTGAAGAAGCGGCGAAACTCGCGTGCATTCACGACGATATCCTCGGCTTCAAGGACGGCTACGACACGATCGTCGGCGAACGGGGCGTGACGCTGTCGGGCGGGCAAAAACAACGCATCTCGATCGCGCGCGCCTTGCTCATGGATCCCGAAATTTTGATTCTGGACGATTCGCTGTCCGCGGTCGACGCCGATACGGAAGAAGCGATCTTGAGCGCGTTAAAGGCGACGAGGCGCAATAAAACGACGCTGATCGCCGCTCATCGGATGAGCGCGGTGCAACACGCCGATTTGATTATCGTGTTGGAAAACGGGCGGATCGTTGACCGCGGCGACCACGAGACGCTCATGCGCGGCGACAACTGGTACAGCGCCATGTACCGCCGGCAACAGCTCGAATCGCTCGTCGCCAAAGGAGGTGTGGCGGAATGACCACGGCTTTCAAAGAGGAGAAAATCACGAGCCAGCGCGTCTTTCGCCGACTGCTCGGCTATGCGGTGCCGCATAAGAAAGGGTTGGCCTACGCGTTTATCATGTTGATCCTCGGCACCGGCGCGACGTGCTCGGACCGATTTTGATGAAAATATTTATCGACGACTATCTGGCCCCGCGCCGTTTTGATCCGCTCCCGCTGACGGCGCTTGCGGTTTCGTTCGTCCTTTTGTATGTCGTCTCGGTCGTTTTGCGCTATTACTCGACGATCCTTTTTCAAAAAGTGGCGCTGAAAATCGTCCAGCAAATGCGCATCGACGTGTTCGGCAAAGTCCAACATCTTGCGCTCCGCTTCTTTGACCGGACGCCGGGCGGCAGCCTCGTCTCGCGAATCACGAACGATACGGAAGCGATCAAAGACTTGTTCGTCAACGTGCTGTCGACGTTTCTGCAAAGCATCGTCTTCATGGTCGGCATTTTTATCGGCATGTTCGTCCTGGACGTCAAAATCGCGGCGTTTTGCTTTTTGATCACGCCGCTCATCATCGCGCAGATGGCGGTTTACCGGCATTTCAGCGCAAAGGTTTACCGGACGACCCGGCAAAAATTGAGCCAATTGAACGCCAAACTGAATGAATGCTTGCAAGGCATGAACATCATTCAGGCGATGCGCCAGGAAAAACGATTGCGCCGGGAATTCGGGACGATCAACCAGGAACATTACCTCGCGGAGCGCGGGGCGATAAGATTGAACAGCTTGCTTTTACGGCAAGCGGTTTATTCGGTTTATTTGCTCGCGCTCATCATTGTGCTCGCCATTTTTGGCGTCCGCTCTATCGGCGGTGTCATTGAAATCGGCACCTTGTACGCTTTCGTCAATTACTTGGACCGCTTTTTTGAGCCGATCAACTCGATGATGGTGCAGCTGACCCGATTCCAACAAGCGATCGTCAGCGCCGAGCGCGTCTTCGGTCTTCTCGACGAAGACGATATGGCCCCGCAAAAAATCGGGCACGACCATCCGGAAATTCGCGAGGGGCTCATCGAATTTCATGATGTCTCTTTTTCGTATGACGGGAAAACCGACGTCTTAAAACATATTTCTTTCGTCGCCCGCCCCGGCGAAACCGTGGCGCTGGTCGGTCATACCGGCAGCGGCAAAAGTTCGATCGTCAATCTGCTCATGCGCTTTTATCCGGTCGAACGCGGACGCATTACGATTGACGGCGTCCCGCTCGAACGCTTCGACGACAAGGAGCTTCGGAAAAAAATCGGGCTCGTGCTCCAAGATCCCTTTTTGTTCGTCGGGGATATTAAAAGCAACATACGCTTAAACAATGAAGAGATCAGCGATGAGGAAGTGAGGCGGGCGGCGGAGTTCGTGCAGGCCGACGCCTTCATTCAAAAATTGCCGAAGCAATACGACGAACCGATCGGTGAACGGGGGGCGACGCTGTCGAGCGGCGAGCGCCAGCTTCTGTCGTTTGCCCGGACGATGGCGCTGCAACCGAAGATCCTCGTGCTTGATGAAGCGACGGCGAGCGTCGATACGGAAACGGAAGAGGCGATTCAGCAGGCGCTCAAAAAGATGCGAAAAGGGCGGACGACGATCGCCATTGCGCACCGGCTGTCGACGATTCGCGATGCCGACCAAATCCTCGTGCTTCACAAAGGTGAAATCGTCGAACGCGGCACGCATGAGGAATTGATCGCGAAAAAAGGGTTGTATCATAAAATGTACACCTTGCAACAAGGCGAAAGCGATGCCTTGCGCGAAGGCGAAGAGGAATCGGCGCCGGCGGGGCGCTGAGCCGCGCGGCGCTTATGGAAAGCAGTAGGATGGGACCTGTCCGGCCTCATAATACGCAACAAGAAAGCAATGCGCTAATAGCAATGTATTATAAATGTACCGCGGTAAGCCGCGAGTAAAAAAATCCTCGCTTTTCCATGGGAAAATGCCGGCGGGGTTGACTAAATGGACCTGATAAAAAAGGGATTCAGGCAGCTTCTGCCTGAATCCCTTTGCGTTTGGCTGCGGCCCCGGCTCGAAACTCAAGAGTTGCCGGGCGCCCGCGTCATTTTTTAAAGACGTGATGACCGATGACCGCCGTGGTCGTCATATTGTTGAAGACGCGCGTTTTCGCGATTTTCGGGTTGTAGAAATAGAGCGAACCATCGGTGCGGTTTTCGGTCGCCAATGCCCGGTCGACCGCTTCGTAATCGGATGGCGCCGGCGTGTTGTGGATTGCGCCGGTCGCCACCGGTGTAAACTGACCGGGTTGTTCGATGACCGCTTTGACGGTGTCGGGGAATCTTGGGTCTTTGACGCGATTGAGGACCACTTGGGCCACTTTCACTTTCCCCTCAAACGGCTCGCCGCCGGCCTCCGCGTGCACGAGTTGGGCAAGCAGTTGGCGGTCAGACGGGGATAATGCCGTTTTTTGCGCTTCTCTATTTACACCAGCGGGTTTTTTCACTTTGTTCGTATCAAGGTTAATGGATTCCCCGACCATGATGAAATCGGGATCCTTGATTTGCGGATTGAGATGGATGATTTGGTCAAGCGTCAGGTGGTGCGCATTGGCGATTTTCCACATCGAATCTCCCGGTTTGGCCGTATAGGCGAACGCGGAGGCGCCGGGAGCCAGCAAACCGACAGCAAGTGCCATCGCTATGATTGGTTTTGTTTTTTTCATTATGCATCACCCGTCATAATCATACGTCCCCCGTCCGGATCGCTGAGGGTCGTTCCATTTACAAGTCGTTTACGTTCCGATGACAAGCCTGTCATCTTGTAACATTCATGTGGTTTGTACGGTTCGAGTGCGGACGATGGGCCCGGCCAAAGCGGAGCGCCGTTACGATAACGGGCGGACGATAAAACGCGGAGGCTCAGGTTACCCTAATACAGCATGGGTGTGTTCAAATTCCTTGACTGAGGGGGTGTCTCGGTTTATTCTGGATGGGTGTGTTTAAAAGTCACTATTCCTATCTGTTTGCTGGGAGGTAGACGAATGAAAAAATTCATGCCGTTTGTCGCCGCTTTGTTCCTCGTCATCGGCCTCGCCGGCTGCGGGAACGCCGGTCAAAACGCTGCCAAGACGGGCGGACAAAGCTTATATGATACCATCAAAGAAAAAGGGGTTCTCACGATCGGAACGGAGGGCACCTACCCGCCGTTCACGTACCGCGACCAACATCAAAAACTTACGGGATTTGACGTGGAGCTCGCCTGCGAAGTCGCCAAGCGGCTCGGCGTCAAACCGAAGTTCGTCGAAACGAAATGGGACGGCATGATCGCGGGCCTCGATTCCAAACGATACGATATGATCGCCAATGAAGTCGGCATTACACCGGACCGAAAGAAAAAATACGAGTTTTCCGATCCCTACATCAAATCGCGGGCGGTGTTGATCGTCGCAAAAAACAATCACACCATCCATTCGTTTAAAGATTTGAAGGGGAAAAAGGTCGCCCAGTCCTTGACGAGCAACTTTGTGAAAATCGCGGAGAGTTACGGGGCGGTGAACACCCCGGTCGACGGCTTCGACCAAGCGATCAGCCTGGTCACGTCGGGGCGGGTCGATGCGACGGTGAACGACAATCTCTCGTATTACGATCTTTTGAAAAAACAGCCGAATATCGGCGTGAAAAAGGTCGATGAATTGTGCCATGCCTCACAAAGCGCCTTTATGTTCCGCAAAGGAAGCGGAAAACTGGTGGACCAAGTCAACAAAGCGCTTGCCGAGATGAAAAAAGACGGCACTTACTTAAAGATCTCCAAAAAGTATTTCGGCACCGACGTGTCGAAATAAGTGAGGGTCGGCCATGTTCTTCAGTGATCGCGCGACGCAGGTATGGCATCTTTTGCTTGACTCGTTTTGGCCGTTGTTAAAAGCGGGCATCGTTTTTACGATCCCGCTGACCCTCATCACTTTTATTCTCGGCCTTATTTTAGGGTTTTTCACGGCGATCGCCCGCTTGTCGAAGTTTAAGGCGCTGGCCGCCATCGCCAGATTTTATGTATGGATTTTCCGCGGCACCCCGCTGCTCGTGCAGCTGTTCATCTTGTATTACGGGTTGCCGAGCATCGGCATCCTCCTGAATCCCTTTCTCGCCGCGGTGATCGGATTTTCGTTGAACGTGGGGGCCTATGCCTCAGAGATCATCCGCGCCGCGATTCAGTCGATCGATCGCGGTCAGTGGGAGGCGGCGTATGCCATCGGCATGACGAAAAGGCAGGCGATGTGGCGCATCATCATGCCGCAGGCCGTGCGCGTCGCGATTCCGCCCCTCGGCAATTCTTTCATCGCGCTCGTCAAAGACACGTCGCTGGCGGCAACGATCACCGTGGGGGATCTGTTCCGCAAAGCACAAGAAATCGCCGCTGAACGATATGAACCGTTTTGGCTGTACATTGAAGCGGCGTTCATCTATCTCATCTTTTGTTCGGTCCTCAATGTGATGCAAGCCCAAATGGAAAAACGGGTGGACCGCCATGTTGCCAAATAAATGGGAGGACATCGCTCATGATCGCCATTCACGACTTGCACAAAGCCTTTAAGGGCCATGAAGTCCTCAAAGGCATTGATTTAACGGTTAAAAAAGGAGAGACGGTCGTGATCATCGGCCCGTCCGGTTCGGGAAAAACGACGTTTCTCCGCTGCATCAATCTTTTGGAATTTCCGGATAGCGGGTCGATTCAAATCGGCGACCGCGCTTTGACGTTTCAGCCGGGGATTCGCCATCGTTCGAAGGAAGTGACGGCTTTTCGCCAGCGGACGGGCATGGTCTTTCAAGGCTATAATTTATTTCCGCACCGAACGGCGCTGGAAAACGTGATGGAAGGACAGATCGTCGTCCTCAAGCGCCCGAAGGAAGAAGCGCGCGAAATCGCCATGGACCTTTTGCGCAAGGTCGGGCTGGAAGCGCATGCCGACAAATATCCGCACCAATTATCGGGCGGCCAGGAACAGCGCGTCGGCATCGCCCGGGCCATGGCGATGAATCCGGATGTCATTCTCTTCGATGAGCCGACGTCGGCGCTCGATCCCGAACTTGTCGGCGAAGTGCTCAAAGTGATGAAAGACTTGGCAAACGAAGGGATGACGATGATCGTCGTCACCCACGAAATGAGGTTTGCCCGTGAAGTCGCCGACCGCGTCATTTTTATGGATGACGGGCGCATCGTCGAACAGGGCACGCCCGAAGATATCTTTGACTGCGCGCAAAACCAACGGACACGGCAATTTTTGCGGCGCCTCACCGAAGCGTAATCATCACCTATTGCCAGGCCGTCACTCATCTTGGACAGCCTTTCCGAGCCGGCGGAAGGGCTATTTTTTATTCTGATAGAAAGGCGTCCGCCGTTTTTTAATGACCTCCGACTCCATGTGTAACGACGAACGGTTTCCGCAGCGAGGCGATCATCCATCGCGATGGGATGGCGCCGTGATTTTTTCCAAAAGCCATTTTAAAAAAAGGCCGATGCCCACGCCGGGTAGGACGCACATTATCGGGAAAAATACCGGACCGATCGCCCCGCTAATCCAATTGTCCCTCGCCGCATAGATGAGGCCGACGGTCACGCTGTAGGCGGAAAACACAAAGGGCAGAAAACTGAGCGGCGCGACCGGCTCGCCCGCGTTTTTATACGCGTCCCACATGGAATAAAAGTAAATACATGGATAAAACATGAGCCAATCGATGTCGGCTGCCGCAACGGCCATTCTCATCTCGCCGTTAAAGCTGAGTTGAATCACCCGGTTAAAATGGGCGTTGGTATTGACGACCATTTCCAATACGATAAAAACGATGCCTTTGAAAAAATGGCGGTTCAATAATTGACCAAAGCCCGGAAAGGCGATGGACCAAAATAATCTTTCGAACTTTTTCACGACCATGATCCTTTGCTAGTGGTGTTCGGTCGCCGGAGGCGCACTACAGCGCGAGTTTCTTGAATCATGCGGGGACCGCAGCGAAGCATCGATGTGCGATTCCCCCGAAAAACTCCGTTTTTTTTTATTATGTGATCTCTGGATAAAAATATCCCCTTCCGAAAATGAATCGCACCGCAGCCTGCCTGCGCTTATTCGACGAGACCGGCGTGGGCTAGGTTAAAGTCGATGTGGATTTCGAAGCGGCAGTTTTTATAACGATCCCTCCAATCGTTCGGATCCCAGTGGCGCGAATAACTGTGCACGTAGTTGCCGATTCTGAGCGGATCGACGTCGAGGGTTTGCAGCTGCCGGATCATTTTCAAGCCTTCTTTTTCGAGCGTCTGTTCCATCTTCTTTTTCAGAATCCTCATTTTCTGCGGGGTGAAATGGACGGCCGTTTCTCGTAAATAACCCTGCATATGGATATCGACACGGATGAGCGGCGCCGGGGAATCGGCGTTTTTGACGTGGTATTTGACCTTGGAACCGATGTTTTCAAACGTGATGTATTCTTTCTTCTTCCAAGGAATGGCGAACGATCCGCTTCTGAATGATTCGAAAAGCATCTTAAAGATCATCGCTTTTCCGAATGGGATGTAGTCGACATACCGGTCGCCTTTAAAAAGGGCGATCCCCTTGATCTTGATATGGTCGCCTTTCCTTTCGAGAAGCGGCATGAACGGATCCATGCCTTTTCCGTAATAACTGTAAAGGAAATCATGAAGGTCGTTCGACGGGAAATTTCTTTTGATGTTGTTCCTGATCAAGTTGCTTAAGTAAATGGAAACGAGCGGATCCGATCGGTACTGTCCCTTTAACATGTCGCCGGCGCTGCCGTCCACGATGGCGAGATTTAATGCCCGGCCGATATCCGGATTACGGTTCAAGAGATCCGCGTATTTATAAAGGCCGCGTTTGGCCAAGTCTTTTCCGTACAGGACGACGAGCAGTTTCCCGATCTCAAGCGGGTATTCCGACTCGGAGTCCAACAGAGACCGGTCTTGTACGCCTTTGGAGACGATGACTGAAAAGCTGTCGATCATCGATTGGACTTGTCCGCTCCCGCCGGTTTGGGCGTAGACGGGCGTGGCGACCGTGCCGTAAACTTTATCCTGTCCCGCGTAGTCATAACCGATGGCTTCGGCAAGTTTGATGTCATCAATGACTTTCGGTTCTTCGCATGCGGCCAAAACCGGGATGAGCATCAGGATCGCCAGGGCGGCTTTAACCTTGGCCATGTCGTTTCCTCACTTTTTGCAGAATGGTTTGATAGATGAACAGGATGGGGATATAAGCGTACAGCAGGTAAAATCCAATCAGTGCTTGCGTCATGTTCAGTTGGTTGACGAGTTGGCGATTTTTAAAGAAATAGCCGGCGATGACGATCGCGATGAGCATGATGAGGACGGTCACGCGTTGATTGAACCCGAATAAGCGCTTCGTCGCCCGCGACGCCGACCATATGGCCAAGCATAAGTTCGGCAGGATGGTGAACAACCAGATCGTCACCCCGATGTATTCAAACCGCTCCATAAAGGGCAGCTGGACGATCTCCCATAGTGCGAGCGACGGCCAGACAATATGGTTCAGTTCTTCTTCATTAAAATAAACTTGGGGGACGATCAGCACGAGCTCATAAAGAAAGATGGCCGTCCAGATGCCGTAATGCCCCCATTTCCTTGCCTGCTTCGGTTCTTTTAAAAACGGGTAAAACATCAGCAAGAATTCGAAGCCTTCATAACACAACGTGATTTGTTGCACGCCTTTCAGCATATCGGCAGCGGAATGGTTGAAGTACGGCAAGAGATTGTAATAATCGGCGTTTTTCAGCGGAAAGAAAAGGGTGAACAACAACGGCATCGTATAGATGACGCTTAAAAAATTGATGCCCACGATCGAGCGAAAACCGCCGGCAATAAAAGAATAGGCGACGATGGCGACGATGATGCTCAACATCCAATAAGACATTTTCGGAAACATCCAGACCGTGACGATTTCGACATACGTGCGCAGCACGACCAATCCGGAGAGGGCGAAATAGCCGGCCGCCGCTAGAGTGAGGAAACCGCCGATCCAGCGGCCGAACAGCGATTCGTGGAGAGTGATCAAATCGCCGCCGCCTCTTTCCAGAAGCCGAAACATCATCCAGAGAATGATCTGGACGCAAAAGCCGGCGATGAACACGACCATCCACGAGTCGCTCCCGGTCACTTGGCTGAGCACGCGTTGGTAACCCAATATACCGACACCTACGAGGACCGACTCAAAGAGAAATAATAGAAAGAACGGCGATACTTGATGATCTTCCGGTACTTTGACACGCATCCATGTTCACTCCATTTTTAAAAAGGCGTTCTCAGTCGATCATCGCATGGTGAAGGCGCCAGAGCGGTACGCCGGGATGCCGGGCGATCGGTCATTCATCAATATCGCGGCCCTTTTTCTTTTTATGGCTTAAGCGCCAGGTATCGAGGGGCCTGAGCTGTTGGGGACGGATGCCTTGTTGGTTGTAAGGCAATCGGACAAAGGCGTCTTTTAAGTCGCGGACGCGATATGGAAAGAAAGGTTCGATGTAAGGGCGCCCGAGCGATTTCAAGGTCAATAAATGCGCGACGATCAGGCCGAAGCAAGCGCCGATGCCGATCAATCCCCAAAAGGCCGCGGCGATGAGAAACGGGAAGCGCAGCAAGCGGACGGTGTTGTTCATCTTGTAGTTCGGCGTTGTAAAGGAGGCGAGCGCCCCCATGCCGACGAGAATGAGCAGGATATTGCTCGTCAAGTTGGCTTGCACCGACGCCGTGCCGATGACGATGCCGCCGACGATGCCGATTGTTTGCCCGACTTTGGTCGGCAAGCGGACACCGGCTTCCCGCAAGACTTCGATGGTGATTTCCATGAAGAACGCCTCGACAAAAGGCGGAAACGGAATGCCCATGCGCGAGGAAATGATCGTGCCGATCAAGCTTTTCGGGATCAATTGATAATGATAGGTTAAGACGGCGACATAAAGCGGGGTCGCCAATACCGAAAACGCAACAGAGGCCAGGCGGATCATGCGGAACGCCGACGCCAAATACCACGTCAGCGCGTAATCGTCAAACGCGCTGAAGAATTCGACAATGGTCGTCGGACCCATGAGCGCCAGCGGCGAGCCGTCGACGAGCATGGCGATTTTTCCTTCCACCAGTCCGGAAACGACCCGGTCGGGCCGCTCGGTGTCGAGGAGCTGCGGAAAGGGGGAATGGTTGTTGTCGGCGACCATTTGCGTGATGAAGGAACTGTCGATGACTTGATCGTATTGGATGTCTTTGAGCCGTTGCGTGAGCGTGTTCAAGTTTTCTTTATTCGCGATCCCTTCGATGTAGATGACGGCGATGCGCGATTTGGTCAATTTACCGACGACGACTTCTTTGATTCTGAGCTCGGAGATCGGGAGGCGCTTGCGTATTAAATATAAATTCGGCTCGAGCGATTCAACGAAACTTTCCTTCGGGCCGATGACGCTGAACTCCACTTCCGGTGCATCGACTTGCCGGCCGCTTTTGGCGACCGTTTCTAACAAGATCCCGTTTGCCTCGTTTTGGTTTTCTTGAATCAGAACGTATCCCCGCAACAGCTTTTCTTTCATTTCTTTGACGTCTTTGGTGTGAATGACGGTTGTGTACGGCAAATCCGGAATCAAGTCTTCGAGCGTTGCCGCTTCCGATTTTAATAAATAGCGGGTGACATCGCGGTGCATTGTCTCGGTGTCGATGAGCGGTTTGACGTAAGAAATGCGCACCGTCATATTTTTTAAGGCATGGTCCCGGGAAACGAAGTCCTTTGATTGGCGCAAATCGTTGAACAAGTCAGCGAGCGAGCGTTCGGAATCGGCAGGCGCTTGCCGGCCGGCTGTTTCATCGCCCATAGACCTTTTTTTCCTTTTTCGCGTAAACCACATCATGAGTGTCCGCCCTTCTTATTCCTTTTTTCCGGTGGATTGGACAATTCATCGGCGAGCACCATCAGGAACGGCACAACCAGCAGCCATAGTGAGATGACGACGATCAAGGCGGTGGCGAGAGCGTCCCATCGGAATTGGACCGCGACGAAAAAGAGTATAAACATCGGAAACATTGAGTAGATCATGGCGGCTACTAACATGGTTCACCCTCGCAAAGGACGAATGGCTTAAATGCATGATTCGAAATTGGCGGCGTCTCACCTTTTACCGATTGAATCCACCGTTTGTGCAAGAAAGGGATGTCACTTTCCCCTGAATAATAATGTTCTCAGGCATTCACCAATTTTTTCTTTTTAGTGTCAAAGCATCGCGATCGACCGTTAACGGCGGTTGCTCGAACCAACCGTGATCGAGCATGATTTTCACTCCATCGTGGGCAAATCGTCCGATTTCCGCCGCGAGCCGGGCATAGAGCAAGGTCAGGTCGGGGCGCGGGCTTTGAGCGATGGACATGCCGTATTCACCGATTCCGTATGCAGAAAGCGCGCCGATATGGTACATCATGAGCTTGTCGGAAAAAGGGGGTTCCGTAGAATCTAAAACCTGTTCGTCCCAAGGCATGGGGGCCCGAAGGAACTCTTTGTTCAACACATCCGAAAAGGCATCGATATGTTTTTTGGAAATATCGCGGCCCCTGATCATATACGCCCGGACATCATCGGATTGCGCGACTTGACTGAAGCCGATCGACAAGGCTTTTCCGATCGTATTTCTTTTAATGTTGTATACCAAGCTCGTGATTTCTTGCGCCATGAGCGGCCGGGCTTTTCCGATCAAGCCCTTTAAAAAACTCTTTTCTTCAACAGTCTGATTTTGTTTCGAATTTGTGATGTAGGGCGGGCGAACGTAAAGACCTTTTTCTAAGGCCGTTTTTTTCGCGTTACGGTGTAAGTCCTTCGCCATGACCAAACTTTTGGAGTAAAAGTCGACGATGTCGAGCCTCGCCGATTGGGTGAGCATGAGGCCGGTCTGCGTCAAGAGAAATTTCGCCATGTCCAAGATATAATCGAGAAAGAAAGCGTCCGAATAAAGGCGCGGCGCATCCGTATTGACGTCTTTGTCGGTAAAGCCATTGGGCAAGGTGATGCTTTCCGAGCTAAAAAAATCGGTCACCTTTTGGACATCAAATAAGGCAAGGTTTTTCGCTTCATGTAATATCCTTTCAATATCCGGATCTTCGACTTTGGCGAGAAAATATTTCAAGCCGCACAAGGTCATGGTACCCCGCATATAGGTGATCCAAAGATTGCTCAACTCTGCGACGGTCAGGGGTTGCTTGGGTTTGCCTTTGAAGGCGTCAAGCCAGTTGCTTCCCGTCATGGCCATCTTCCTTTCAGTCGGAAATACCGCGAGATGTTCCCGTCTCTCTAGCGCGAACGCTAAAGCGTCAACGTGGATGAATCCTTGTCTTAGTATGCCAATGTTGTTTAAAAATATTAAAAAACGTGGGGCGGAAGGCGGTATCACCCATGGCTTGAGAAGCCGGTGCCGGCCGGCGAGAAGATGGCCACGCTCTGGATAAATGGCGCAGGCGAACAGGTGGAGAATTGAAAAGCGTGGGGCAAAACGGTGCAGGGCTTCGGCAACATACAAGAAGGGGCGTTTAGAGCATTGAAAACTATCAGGAGCAACGGAAACGAGCGGATGCGGGGGCGGCTATGGTCGTCGGAATGCATCCTTCGGCGCTACATTCGGATGCACCGTCAATGGTATGCTCGACCGATTGGGAATGGATGATCGGGACGGATGGCGGAGAAACGGGCGGCTTCCAAAAGCGCTCGTTCGCCGGAGAGAAAATGTGGTCAATATCGCATCAGCGCTCGTTCATCGGAAAAGCATGTGATCAATATCCGGTTAAGGAACGCATTTGAAAAGCGGTTTGGGAGCTGAAATGAGGGTGAATCCGTTCGACCGACGGCTGTTGCTGCTTGTTCACGAGAGTCCGGTCCATCTTGCGCGGCGAACAAGAAGAAACCCGGCTGTGAACAGCCGGGTGTGCAAACCGGGCGCAAAACAGGTTAATTAATCGGGGGGTTGGATTTGGGCAGCGGTTCGGAAGTTTTTTTGCCGGCGTATTCCAAAAAACGTTGGCGGGAAACGGCGACGATTTTCGGCGACAGCAGTTCGGTTTTTTGCCGCAATCGCTTCCGGCCGTTCGGATGCATGATGCCCATCAACATCCGCAAATAAAATTGCTGATAGGATCGCCCCAATCCCTTCGGCAGATCGATGACGCTGAACCCGAACTGTGTGGCGCCGCGATGCATCAAAGAGATGCCGTACAATCCTTTGTAGTGCGCGTATTCCGGGCGGGCGACCGTTTCGCTCAGATGGTGAAACGTCGTCTTCAGCATTTTGAGCATCGTCGTGATCATATGCATCGTATTTTTGGACTGCAGCGCCGTTTCGAGGAGCAGGCGGTTGTTAAAATGCAATTGGAGCACGGGGTCACCTTTTTCGATGGTGACGCCGTCATCCAGCCGAATGGTCGGCCCTTTATAAATGATCGGCCTTATGTATAGCATTTCTTGTTTATTGTCCGCTTGGACTTTGGCTAACCGATAATATAGGCGTTCCCAGGCCGAATACGTGTTGAGGATGAGCTTCCTCGGGCCTTTGATCTCTTTCATGTCTTTGTTTTTCACGTCCATGGTCCATCCCCTTCCCGTTGATTGACGGTGCGGGTATGTAACATCCGCTTTACAATGATTATAACATGATAAAAGTCGGCAAAAAAATGGCTTTATTTTAAATGTTTAGGAGGAGCTTTACCTTTGCTCGCGAGCATTTTCCGCCGCGGACCGCATCGCGTTCACTTTTTTCTATGAACCTTGGCCGACGCTTTTCTCCTTGGTGTTTGGAACGGGTTTAGGCGAGCGGTTGACAAGAAGGATGCCGCTGACGATGGCGATTAATCCGACGATCAAGGAGACGGTGAGCGGTTCGTGCAACAGTAGCGTGCCCGACAATACGGCGACCAAAGGCACGAGGAAGGTGAACGCGGCCACCCGGCTCGCCTCGCCGGCGTTGATAAGGGTAATGTAAGCGAGCCATGCCGCGGGAATGCCGAGGATGGCGCCGTAAGCCAACCCGCTCAAAAAGAGGCCATTCCAAGTAATGGAAGAGACGTGTTCATACCCACAGCCGACCGCGGTCATCACCAAGCCGCCGAGCGCGGATTGCATCGCGACGAGCCAATAGGGATCGACGCGATTCGAAACCTTTTTGACGTAGACGACGCCGATCGCCCAGCTCAAGGCGGTGGCGAGGGCAAGGACGATGCCGAGCACGGAAACATGGCCGGTGAGCCCGCCGATGCTGATGATCACCACTCCGATAAATCCGAGAATGAGTCCGCCGATTTTCCGCACGGTCATTTTTTCCCCAAGCCACCACCACGAAAAGAGGCCGATCAATACGGGCTGGACATAGACAAGCACGGTGAACAAACCTTCCGGCAAATAGTTGAGCCCAACGGTTTGCATGCCGAAGAACAGGGCGACATTGAAGAAGGCCGAGATGCTATAAACGGCCCAGTTCTTTTTAAGGTTTAATTTTTTGAGCGAAGGCAAGAGGGCGATGCCGAGCAAGATGCCGCCCACGAGCGCGCGCAGCCCGGAGAAAATGACGGGCGGGGTGTATTGCAGTGTGACTTTATATATCGGCCAGCTCAGCCCCCAAACCAAGATGAGAAACGTCAGCAAGAAAGCCTTTTTTGCCGCTGTCAAGGGTTTCACTCGTTCCTTTCCTCCCAACGCATGATGGTTCTGTGCTTCCAGCGTTTGCCGCGAGTTTTAAATGAACGTGGAGCTTTTCCATTTGGCAGGCGCGTTCGCACGGCCGACATTCCATTCACAAAGGATGAGTTCTTAAGGAAGGATGCGCGTTTTATTGATGAGCAAGCAAGGGCTGTTGCGCACGTAGCGGGCGATAATGGCCGATTGACAACGTGGACAAACGATATTTTTTAATCCTTTACCGTCCGCAAGCGCTGCGCTCGCCGCCTTATGGTTGTGCGCCTCCTTAATTTGTTATTGTCCGGCATGAGGCGGTTTGTGACAAGCGATTCGCTCCAAGGCTTATGGAGCCATGGATCGGAAATAACGAAGGACAAGAAAAGAGGGTGTGGAGCAGGTCGTTCGGCAAACCGAGCCGCACCATTGTCTGCCGGCACCGTGGCGTCGCCGTCGTGCAAAGTGCCGCCTCCGCTTGCCGGCGCTTGTCGGAAAAAGGGTGGCCGCAAGCGTCAGCGTTTTTTCAGTATCCTGGCGTATGCGGGCGCTCGGCGAATAAAACGCCGCGAAAGGATCATCCTAAAGCCGACATCAGAGAGCGGGAGGAATGGCAAATGGATCAATCCTTTAGAGAAAAGGTCGAGGACGCGACGCGCGCCGTCGAACAAGCTTTTCAAAACCCAAACGAGGCCGCGGACTATTTGGACCGGGCCAGGCATGATTTGCGCGACGCTTATGATTTGGCAAGGCGCACGAATGACCCCGGACGGATTCAACAGGTGCACGATGCGGCCAACGCGGTCGCACAAGCGAAAAACGCGGCTAACCAACCTCATCAAGACCGCTCGCAGACGAACAACGCGATTGATCAAGCGATTCGCGCCTGCAAGCAAATTCATTGAGTGGCGGGACCGGTCTTGTCGCCATCGGTATTGCCAGATGGAAGATTAGGGCGTAAGCGTTGTTTACCCGATGTGGGTACAAAGGCCGTTTAATCGCTGCGCACGAGGAGGCCCCTGGAAACAGGGGTTTTATTTAATTTAATCAAAAGCGGTTTGTCTGGCACTGAATTTTTTTCATTTTAAGATCAATGTTGCGGAGCCTTTCAAACCGCCTATTTTTTTATAAATGGCCCTCATGCATGTCTTTGTCCCATTCTTCACTTCCTCGATCAATTCGCGGATGAAAGCATGGTCCCATTTGCGGAAACCAAAACCCTTCACAGCAAAGAATGTCGATCTCACGTTTGTGACCGGCGGAGGCAACTTGTTGATCGGAAGCTCTATAATCAAAATGTTAGAATTGACTTAATGGATCTTATCGGGAAAGTGCCATCAAGCCGGCCATCGTTTATCGCGATCCCAACGGACAAGCTTTTTTTGTGCCGCTCCGTCGATTGGTTGTCGGGATGAATGCTATGGATGGATTGAGGTAGATGGCGTTTTTTTTTCGTTGAACATTCATGATATCTACAATAGGGGGGATCCGTTATAAAAAAATCGCTTCTTGCTTTCTGCCTGCTTTTGTTCATGGCGTCAGGGTGTTTAAAGGAAACCATGGTATACAGAGAGAAACCGTTTATCAAAGATTTTTTGGCCGATGACAAAGGTTACTTTTCGATCTTTGAAATCGGTTACGAAATAAGCGATGAGGAGTTTGCAAAAAGGGGAATCGACAATCTGCAACGGATTAGATATGAAAGCAGTTTAAGGTCTGCCAAAGAAACTGTGCCGAGCATCAAAACCACCAGAACCCCTTATTTTATAATTTTTGATGACAAAAAAATCGTTCTTGAAACCCACCATCCTGATGAGGTGTTTCGATTTTTAAAAGGGAAGCAATGATCCCTTATAAAGGGTTGTGCTAAGCGAGGGTGACTTTTTGGTTCATCCTCTTTTCTGGTTTGGTTTGCCAGAGGGGAGCGTTCCGAACGGCCAAGGCGGCAGCGCAGGTCTCGCCATCCTTTTTGCTTAACGGCTGGGCGCGGAATGCCCCCATTGATGGGCGGCTCTGAGTTTTTCGGCATAGGTTTGGTTTTCCAGCGGTTTTGGCATAGATAAGTTTTCGGCCGCTTTCGCTATTCCGGGACCCACTGTTATGACCTAGAGCGTCCATTATACCGTCCGATCCACAGACGCCGTTTTTGGCGATGATGTATAAAATTTTGTGTAAAGCATTTTGCTAGAACAAAAGAAAAAAGGTAGGGTATTCTCTGATTTGGACCACAACACATTCCAGAGAAAGGAGTACCCTACCTATGTCTAAAAGAAGTATACCGAATGTCGACTGGGCAAATCAACTGGAAAATGCCATTCGTCAGTTTGTAAAAGAAAAATTAGAACTGATTATGCGGGAAGAAATGAAAAATTTCCTCGAAATCGAACAGGCTGGAACGCCGAATATGAGAAACGGCTACTATCAGCGAAATCTAGATACACAATATGGCCGGATTGAGGGTCTTTTGGTTCCAAGAGACCGAAACGGGGAATTTCAAA